>NZ_JBICZL010000003.1:0-549027 GCF_043201875.1 Streptomyces sp. NPDC048248 | reverse complement strand
CGGCAGGGCTAACGAGGGCGGGACAGGAAGTGGCGAGCCGACCGTTGTGTCAAGGCACCCCCGAAACCCCGCGCGACGCTCCCGCCACACCGCCTCCCCCAGCTCTTTCCCCCTCCCCTCCCCTCCCCGAGCCCACCCCCACCCCGCCCCACCACCGCTCTGAGCGCGCCCCACACATCAGGCCCGCGCAAAGGCGTCCAATCCCACGTCAGCCCACGTCAGGCGCCATGCCATGCCCCGCATGACGCCCCCACTGCACGGCCCACGCCTCGGGCGCGCGCCTCAGCTCCCCGCGCCCTCAGGTCCCACGCCGCCGCCCTCGCGCGACGCACCCGAGCCCGGTGAGCGAAGGTCGGCCAGCCCCCGCACGACTCACCCCGAGCCCGGTGAGCCAAGGCCGGCCAGCCCTCGGACGACGCACCCCCGGACCCGCGCCGCCCCCGACGTACCCGCGGTTGCCCAGCCGCCGGACGTCGCGCCCGACACGTCGCCCGCCCATCACCCCCATCCGTGACCCGCACCCCGCCGGGCCTCCCCCTGCATGGCCCGCACGTCACGCCTCCCCCCGGGCAGCCACCCCCGGCCACCGGGCCCCATCGACCCCGCTCCGGTCACTGCTGCCACTTCGGCCGATTCCCCCTCCGGCCCCCTCAGCCGGCTCGCTGGGGTGGCAGGGAGGGCTGGAGGAGGAGCATCCGCTCCACGAGGCGGAGGAACATGGCGACGTCCCTCAGCAGGTCGTCCGCGTCGCGGCTGGTCGCCGCGCCGGCTATGCCCGCCTCGGCCTTGGCCCGGCGGGCGGCGCCGGCGGCGAACAGGGCGCTCCATTCGGAGAGTTCGGGAGCGACCTCGGGGAGGACCTCCCAGGCGCTGCGGATACGCTGCCTGCGGCGCACGGTGCTCTCGGGCCTTCCGCGCACGGCGAGAACGGCGGCCGCGGTACGCAGCGCGGCCAGATGGGCCGTGGCGAACCGTTCGTTGGCGGATTCGAGGGTATGCGCTTCGTCGAGACCGTGCTGGGCCTGCGTGAGCAGGTCGAGAGCGGCGGGTGGCGCTGTTGTCCGCCTCAGGACGGGGTGGACATCACTCGGGGGACCGTACGCAGCGGAGCTGCCCGCTGTGGGACGAGCTGCCATGACGAACCTCCTGTCGTCGCATGCCGGTTCGGGACCGTATGACCCCATCGTGGGGTATGGCACTGACAATTGGCGCTGACCTGCTCGTTCTTCGGAAAGGGGACGGAATCCCGCCAGGTTCCCCCCACCCCCTTGCGGAAGCAGGGCCGGGGTGCCTATTTTTGAACTGACCAGTCAGTTCAAGGAGGGGATCGTGGACAGCACCCCGCACGGGGCGTCGGTCACGACCGCGGGATTCGGGGTAAAGGGCCCCCGCGGATGGGCGTTCCAGGGCATCGACATCGCGGCGGAACCCGGTTCGCTGATCGCGGTGCAGGGACCTTCGGGCTCGGGCCGTACGTGCCTGCTGCTCGCACTCACCGGCCGGATGAAGTCCGCCGCCGGCACCGCGGACATCGGCGGCCTGCCGCTGCCCAAGAAGATGGCCGCCGTCCGGTCCGTCACCGCGCTCGCCCATGTACCCGGGGTCGCCGAACTCGATCCGGTGCTGACGGTGGGCGAGCATCTTCGCGAACGCGCCCTGCTCCAGGGCCGGTTCGGCGGCGCGCTGCGCGGGCTGCTGCGGCCGCGCAAGGAGCGAAGGGCGCAGGCACGTGCCCTGGTGGACGCCGCGCTCGAAGCGGCGGGCCTGGACCTGGACTCGCTGCCCAAGGGGATCCGCACGTCCGTGCGTGATCTGGAGCGGCTGGAGGCACTGCGGCTGTCCCTCGCGCTCGCGCTGATCGGTGGACCCCGGCTGCTCGCCGTGGACGACACCGACCTGAAGCTTTCCGACGGCGACCGGGCGGCGGCCTGGGCGCTGTTGCGCAGCCTTGCGGCGGCCGGCACGACCGTCGTCGCGGTGTGCAGCGAGCCGCCGGAGGACGCCGCCGGCCTGGTGCTGGTGCGCACCGGCCGACAGGAGCCGAAAGCCACGGCGGGCCACTGCCCGGGTACCTCCGACACCAGCATCGCCGCCAACACCGGCACCACCGCCGACACCGACACCGACGCGGCCGCGGACGCCGCCCCCGCCCCGGAGACCGAGGGCCCCGAAGCCACCGCGGACCACACGCACGACGACACCGAGGGGACCACCGCCGATGCGCTCGCCCAAGCTCGCCGCTCTTGAGCTGAAGCGGTTCGGCCGGGGGAAGCTGCCGCGCGCCGCGCTGGCCGCCCTTCTGCTGCTGCCGCTGCTGTACGGCGCCCTGTACCTGTGGTCCTTCTGGGACCCGTACGGCCGGCTGGACCGGATACCGGTGGCGCTGGTCAACGAGGACAAGGGCGCCGAAGTCGACGGGAAGCGGATCTCGGCGGGCGACAGCATCGTCGACGGGCTGCGCGACAGCGACACCTTCGACTGGCGCACGGCGGACGCGGACGACGCCGACCAGGGCGTCGAGGACGGTTCGTACTACCTCTCGCTGTCGATCCCGAAGGACTTCAGCCGGCGGATCGCCTCCAGCTCCGGGGACCACCCGGAGACCGGCGCCCTCAAGGTGCGGACGAACGACGCCAACAACTACATCGTCGGGCAGATCTCCCGGACGGTCTTCTCCGAGGTGCGCTCGGCGGCGTCCACGAAGTCCTCCCGCACCTTCCTCGACAAGATCTTCGTCTCGTTCTCCACGCTGCACGGCAAGACCGAGGAGGCCGCGAACGGCGCCGACAAGCTGGAGGACGGCATCGGCCGGGCCAAGGACGGCACCGGCAAGCTGTCCGACGGACTGGGCACCGCCAAGAACGGCAGTGGCGAGCTGGTCAAGGGCCTGGGCGACCTCGACGCGGGCGCCGGGCGGCTCACCCGGGGCAGCTCCGATCTCGCCCGCGGCGCCGGCACGGCGGCCGACGGCTCGCACAAGGTCGCCGACGGATCCGGTCAGGTCGCCGATGGCACCCAGCAGCTCGCCGACACGGTCAACAGGATCGACGGCAAGGTGGGCCCCTTCATCCGGGCCCACGGCAAGGAGATCGGTGAGGCGGCGCAGCTCGTCGCCGACGGCTCGCAGGCGGTCAACGACCACCTGGACAAGCTGCCCGCGGCGGCCGACTCCGGGGCCAGGCTCTCCCGGGGGATCTCCGACCACCTGGCCACCTTCTACCGGCTGCGCTGCGGCGAGGGCGGGGTGAACCTCGACGTCTCGTGCGCCGAGCTGAAGCAGATCAAGGAGCAGGCGGCGACCGCGGCGGACAAGGCCGAGGAGGTCAGCGGGTACGTCCATGACCAGAAGAATCTGGACCGGCTCGGCAAGGACCTGGACACCCTGCACTCCCTGGCCGCCGAGCTGGCCGCGCACGGCCCGACCCTCGGCGCGGACATGGATGCCGCGGTCAAGAAGATCAACGACCTCAACGACGGTGCGCACAAGGTCTCCGCGGGCGCGCGGAAGCTGGCGGCCGGCACGGACAAACTCGCCGACGGCGCGGACAAGGTGGCCGACGGCGCCCGCGACCTGCACGACGGCACCGGCCGGGCGGCCACCGGTGCGGGCGATCTCGACTCCGGTGTGGGCCGGCTCAAGGACGGCGCGCAGACGCTGGACGGCGGCATGTTCAAACTGTCCGACGGCTCCTCGAAGCTGGCCGGCGGGCTGCACGACGGGGCGGCGCAGATTCCCGACTACGACAAGAAGGAACGCGACGCACGCACCCGCGTGATGGCCGACCCGGTGCAGCTGGCGTCCGACTCCGCCCACCGAGCGCCGAACTACGGCACCGGCTTCGCCCCGTACTTCATCCCGCTGTCGCTGTGGGTGGGCGCGATGGTGGCATACATGCTGATCCAGCCGCTCAACCGCAGGGCCCTGGCGATGGGTGCGTCCTCCTGGAGGGTGGCGGTCTCCGGCTGGCTGCCGGTGTTCGCCCTCGGGGTGCTGCAGACCGCGGCCCTGATGTCCGTCCTGCACTTCGCGCTCGGTCTGCAGATGGTGCGGGCGGCCGGCACGGTCGGCTTCCTCGTCCTGGTGACGGCCTGCTTCTCGGCGATCGTGCAGTGGCTGAACGCCCAGTTCGGGCCCGCGGGGCGGATCCTGGTGCTGGCCTTGCTGATGCTCCAGCTGACGTCGGCCGGCGGCACGTACCCGGTGCAGACCAGTCCCGGCTTCTTCGGCGCCATCCATCCCTATCTGCCGATGAGTTACGTCGTGGAGGGGTTGCGCCGGCTCATCACGGGCGGTGGCCTGGAACCGGTGTGGCAGGGCAGCCTGGTGCTGCTGGCGTTCACCGCCGGGGCGCTCGCGCTGACGTCCCTGTCGGCCCGCGGCCGGCAGGTCGTGCGAATGAAGGATCTGCACCCGGAGTTGAGCCTGTGAATTCCCGCCCCTCGCCCGCCACCGCCCTGCCGGAGCAGCCGCGCGGCGCGCATCACACCGCGGGGACCGGCACAATCGCCCCCATGGACAGCTCCACTACACGCCGCGATGCCACCCGGCGCAAACTCTTCGACGCCGCGGTCACCCTCATCGCGGAACAGGGCTTCTCGTCCACCACGGTGGACGAGATCGCCGAGCGGGCGGGCGTTGCGAAGGGCACCGTTTACTACAACTTCGCCAGTAAGAACGTGCTCTTCGAGGAGTTGCTCCGGCACGGCATCGAACTGCTGGCGTCCTCCTTGCAGGCGGCCTCCGATGAGGTCGCCGACCGGGGCGGCACCCGGATCGACGCGCTGGACGCGATGATCCGGGCCGGCCTGGACTTCATCTCCCGCTATCCGGCGCTCACCCAGCTCTACGTCGCGGAGCTGTGGCGCACCAACCGCGCCTGGCAGTCGACCCTGATGGTGGTGCGCGAGCGGGCCATCACGGTGGTGGAGGGCGTCCTGCGGGAGGCCGTCGCCGGAGGGGAGCTGAGCGAGGACATCGACATCCCGCTCACCGCGTCCGCGCTGTTCGGCATGGTGCTGGTGGCGGCTCTGGACTGGCAGTCCTACCAGCCGGACCGGTCGATCGACGATGTCCACGCGTCGCTCTCGCGACTGCTCCAGGGGCGGGTCAGCGGCCGCCCCGCCTGAGGACGGGTGACGTCAGTGCGCGCCGTACGGCCAGGTACGGCGCGCACCGTACGGGTGCCCGGCACAAAAGAGAGCGCTGCCCTGGCGCGGATCGTTCCCCCACCGATCCGACCAGGACAGCGATTCCCCCGTGCTCCCCCGTGCTCCCCCGTGGAGCCCCCGTACTTCCCCCGTCACGTCCGGGAGCCGCGCCGTTCCGCCGCCCCGTGTCGGCGGTGCGGCGCCGCGTCCCTTCCGTGGTCCCCACTCTTCCTTCCGGGGGGCCGCCGGCCCATCCGCGTACCTACTCATCTCGGAGCCTGAGTACGGATACTCAAAGCTGAGCACCGCGCACCAGGGCTGCCCTACGATCGCCCGTGTGTCCGTACTCCCGTTGGTGTTCACCAGTGGCTGGGCGAGCGGGATCAACGCCTATGCCGTCGTCCTGCTCCTCGGCCTGCTCGGCGCGACCGGGGTCGGCGACGACGTCCCCGCGGCGCTCCAAAGGCCCGATGTCCTGATCGTGGCGGGGCTGCTGTTCCTCTGCGAGGCGGTCGCCGACAAGGTCCCGTACGTGGACTCGGTGTGGGACGCCGTGCACACGGTGATCCGGCCGGTCTCGGGGGCTGTGGTGGCGGCGCTGCTGGCCGGGCACGACGGATCGCTTCCGCAGCTGGCGGCCGGCGCGGTGGGCGGATCCACGGCCCTGCTGAGCCATCTCGTCAAGGCGGGCACCCGGATCGCGGTGAACACCTCGCCGGAGCCCGCGAGCAACATCGTGCTGAGCGTGGTCGAGGACCTGGGCGTCGCCGGGATCATCGTCTTCGCGGTGTTCCATCCGCTGGCCGCCGCGCTCATCGCCGCCGCGCTGCTGGTCGCGGGCGTCACCGTGGTGATCTTCCTGTGGTCGCGGATCCGCCGGTACCTGCGGGGCCGGCGGCAGCGGCGCGCGGCGAAGCGGCAGCCGGCGGTGGTGCCCGGCGCGGCGCCACCGGGCTGAAGCACCTGAACCACCGGCCGTGCGGGCGTTGTCGGAGGGGCCGGATAAAGTCGCAGGCATGGCACGTATTGCGGTGATCGGCGCCGGGATGGGCGCGATGGCGGCCGCTGCGCGGCTGGCCGTCGCGGGCCACCGGGTGGCGGTGTTCGAGCGCGGCGCGACGCACGGCGGCGCGCTGCAGCGGTTCGAGAGGGACGGCTTCGCCTTCGATACGGGCCCAGGCCTGCTGCATCTGCCGGCCGTCTACCGCGACCTGTTCGTCAAGACCGGCCGTGAGCCGTTGGAGCGCTGCGTCGAGCTGACGCAGGTCGACCCCGCGGTCCGCCATGTCTTCGCGGACGGCACCGCCGTATCGCTGCCGAACGCCTCACGCGCCGGCGTGGTCGAGGCGCTGGACACCGCGCTGGGCGCCGGGGCGGGCGAGCGCTGGAGTGCGTACATCAACCGCGCCCGCGAGAGCTGGGACGCCACCCGGCGGCCGCTGCTGGAGGAGCCGCTGCGACCGGACTGGCAGGTGCTCGGGCGTGACCCGTATCCGGCGGTGCGCAGACGCGGCCTGTTCGGGCGGGGCAAGGGCCCGACGACGGCGACGCTCGCCGAGGTCGCCCGCCGCGAGTTGGCCGACCCCCGGCTCGTCGCACTGCTGGAGAACCATGCGTCGGCGTACGGCTTCGATCCGCGCAGCGCTCCGGCGAGCGCGGCCGTGTTGCCCTACATGGAGGAGACGTTCGGGAGTTGGTACGTCCGCGGCGGCATGCGCGTGTTGGCCGACGCCCTCTTCGCGCGCTGCACGGCCCGCAAGGTGGAGTTCGCCTTCGGCGCCGAGGTGACCCGCATCGTGGAGAAGGACGGCCGGGCGGCGGGCGTCGAACTCGCCGACGGCCGGGTGGAGGAGGCGGACATCGTCGTGGCCGGTGTCGCCCCGTCCCTCCTGGAGCCGATGCTGCGGGGCGGACTGCCCTGGGGCGACGACGATGTCCGTCCCGACGCCACCGCGGAGGTGCGCGCGCCGGGTCGGTTCACCCTCGCGCTCGCGCTGAGCGGCCGCCGCCCGCAGGGCGCCGTGCACCGCACGGTCGTGCACACCGCGGACCGCGGGGCCGAACTGGCCGCGGTGTTCGGTGAGGACGTGTCCCGGGGCGTCCCGTGCACCGATCCGACGGTGACGGTCCTGCGGCCGGACGATCCCGGCTGCCGGCCGGATGACGACCACGAGGCCGTGACGCTCACCGCGACCGTCGCCGCTCCCCTCCGGGCGGAGACAGCTGCCGAAGGGCCGGGGTGGGCGGAGTCCTTCGCCGAACGGATGACGGAGATCGCCGAGGCCGCGGTCCCCGGGCTGCGGGAGCGGCTGCTGTGGCGGGAGGTCCAGCCGGCCGACGCGGAGGCGCGGGTGCCCGGACCGGCGCTGGCCGGCGCGGAAGGCCGCTTCCTGCGGCCCGCCAACCGCACCCGTGTCCCCGGGCTCTACGCGGTCGGTGGCTGGTCGCACCCGGGCGGCGGCCTTGCGCATGCCGGCATGTCCGGCGCGATCGTCGCGGGCCTGATCGTGAACGGCGACGACTGGAGCGGCTCGACCTGACCGTGAAGGAGGCGCACTCGCGCCGGCCGGTCACAGGCCCGGCGGAGCGCCTTCGGACACTGCCTTAGAAACGCAGCCCCAGGAACGCAGCCTCAGGAATTCGGCCTTCGGGACGCCGCCGTCGAAACGCGAGCGTCGGCACACAGCCTCGGCGGCAGTGGCTCAGTAGCGGTAGTGCTGTTCGTCGTACCCCTGCGGCGAGTTCGACGGGTAGGGCGGCTGCTCGGGCGGGAGTTCCCCGTCGCGCTGCTGCGGCACCCAGACGCTACCGGGCGGCGTCTCGCGGTAGTCCTGCCCGAAGTCCTGGCCCAGCGGCTGCCCCTGCCCGTCGGACGGCAGGCCGTCGTACGGCTGACCGTAGGGAGACCCGCCATACGGGTCCGGCTGCGCGTAGGGGTCGTACGGCGCGGAGTACTGCTGGCCGCCGATGTACGGGTCGGAGTAGGGCGTCTGCTGGCCCTGGCCGTCGCCGTACCCTCCGTACCCGCCATACGGATCGGCGTAGGCGTCCTGGCTCGCTGCGGGCTGACCGTAACTGCCGCCGTATCCATAGCCGTTGCCGTCGCTGTTGCCGTTGCCGAGGGGGTTCCCGTAGGCGTCGTAGCCGGACTGGTCGGGGTAATCGGCCTGTGGGGTGCGGGCGTCGGGGCTGTAGATGCCGTACTGACCGGTCTCGTCGGGCAGCGGCTGCGGGGCGTAGACGGCGGTGTCGTGACGCGCGTAGGCGTCCTGGCCGGCGTAGGTCTGTTGCTGGTCCTGGTAAGGGTCCTGCGCGCGGTAGCCGTCACCCGCGCCGTAGGACCCGTCGCCGGCGTAAGTGTCCTGGACCAAGGGGCCGTTCAGGGTGTCGTCGCCGTACGAGCCCGTGAAGACGTTCTGGTCCTGGTAGGCGTCCTGGCCGTTCGGGCTCGCGTAGGCGCCGTTCTGCGGCGCGTAGCCGCCCGCGTCGCCGCCACCCGCGCCGTCACCGACCGGCACCGCTTCCAGGTCGGACACCTGCAAGGTCGGCTCGGCGGCGGGCGCCGCCGAGGAGCGGGCCCTGCGCCGCCGGCTCTCGCCCGGTTTGCCGCCCAGCGCCCAGCCGGTCGAGAAGCCCCGCCGGAAGGAGAGCGTGACGTTCGTCTGCCCGACCGCGAAGGCGATGGCACCCAACCCGATCACGATCACCGAGGGGATGACGACCCCGAGAACCACGCCGAGGAAGCCCGCGAAGGCCAGCAGCCGCCAGCGCAGCCGGGCCTTGTACTGGAGCAGGACCTCACCCAGCAGCCAGAGGGCGACGAGGCCGAATGCGATGTAGAGGACCGTCCAGCCCATATACGCCCCTCTTCCGCCGCTTTCCGGCCACCGTCATCAGGACTGCTGGTGCAGCCCCAGATTCTCGTAGATTTCCAGGGTCGCCGTGGAGTGGTTCAGGGTAATGAAGTGCAACCCGGGAACGTCCTCGGCCATCAAGCGCGCACACAACTCCGTTGCGTACTCGATGCCAATGGAGCGTACAGCGGCCGGGTCATCCTTGACGGCAAGGATGCGTTCGGCCAGCTCCGGCGGGAAGGCCGCGTTGCTGAGCTGCGCGAAACGCTCGATCTGGCGCACGTTCGTGACCGGCATGATCTCGGGAATGATCGGCGTCGAGCAACCGGCCGCCGTGACGCGGTCCCGTAGCCGGAAGTAGTCCTCCGGGTAGAAGAACATCTGCGTGATGGCGAAGTCCGCCCCGGCCCGGCACTTGTCGACGAAGTGGGCGACGTCCGAATCCCAGTCCGTCGAGCGCGGGTGCATCTCGGGGAAGGCGGCCACGCCGACGCAGAAGTCGCCGGACTCCTTGATCAGCTGGACGAGGTCGGCGGCGTAGCCGATACCGTCGGGGTGCCGAACCCACTCGCCCATCGGGTCGCCCGGCGGGTCCCCGCGCAGCGCGAGCATGTTGCGGATGCCCGCGTCGGCGTACTGCCCGATGATGTTGCGCAGATCGGCCGTGGAGTGGTTGACCGCGGTCAGGTGGGCGACCGGGGTGAGGGTGGTGTCCGTGGCGATGCGCTCGGTGGCGCGCACCGTGCCGTCACGGGAGGTGCCACCGGCGCCGTACGTCACGGAGACGAAGGTCGGGGAGACGGCCTCGATCCGGCGAATGGCGTTCCACAGGGTCCGCTCGCCCTTCTCGGTCTTCGGGGCGGCGAACTCGAACGAATACGACTGCTTGCCTGAAGCCAGCAGCTCGCGCACCGTCCGTGCGCGATCAGTCCTGGTGGAAGCTGTACCTAGGGCCATACGGGCAGGTTAACCACCGGCCGGTCACACTCCAACCGGCACCGGCGTTATGCCTGGTAAGCCGGTTTCATGTCCACTGGTTGGACATCTCCCGGCCATGCGGGCGTCCGAAAAAAGCCGCGCAACCGGGAGCAGGGCAGGCGAGGGGGCCGCGCTCCGGTGTGCCCGCGGGTCAGACGTCCAGGGCGCGTACCCGCTTCGCCAGCGCCGCGGCCGCCGCGGCGGGGTCGTCCGCCTCGGTGAGCGCGCGGACCACCACGATCCGCCGCGCGCCGGCCTCCAGGACCTCGTCCAGGTTGTCGGCGTCGATCCCGCCGATCGCGAACCAGGGGCGCTCGGGGGCGCGGGAGGCGGTGTGGCGGACCAGGTCGAGGCCGGGGGCGTGGCGGCCGGGCTTGGTGGGCGTCGGCCAGCACGGCCCCGTGCAGAAGTAGTCCACGCCCGGCTCGGCGATCGCGGCGTCCACCTCGGCCTCGGCGTGGGTGGAGCGGCCGATGAGCACGCCCGTGCCGAGGATGGCGCGGGCCGCGGGCACCGGGAGGTCGCCCTGTCCCAGATGCAGCACCTCGGCGCCGGCGGCGTGCGCGACGTCCGCGCGGTCGTTGACCGCCAGCAGCTTGCCGTGCCGCCGGCAGGCGTCCGCGAGGACTTCGAGGTGGTCGAGCTCCTCGGCCGCCTCCATGCCCTTGTCGCGCAGCTGGACGATGTCCACGCCGGAGGAGAGCACCGCGTCCAGGAACTGCGGGAGGTCGCCCTGCCGCTTGCGGGCGTCCGTGCACAGATACAGCCGGGCGTCGGCCAGGGCCTGTCGTGCGGTGTCCATCGGGCGGTGTCCCCCCAGGTCGGTGGCGTACGGGCCGGACGGTCCGGCCCGTACGCCCCTCAGATGCGGTTACGGATGCTGGTGTGTGCTGATGTGCGCGTCCTCGCGCGGGTGCGTCAGACGGCGAGCGCCTGAGCGCGGCGCTTCACCTCCGTGCCGCGATTCTCGCGCAGCGCCTGCGCGGGGGTGCCGGGCAGGCTCTCGTCGGGCGTGAAGAGCCACTCGAGCATCTCCTCGTCGGCGAAGCCGTCGTCGCGCAGGAGGGTCAGGGTCCCGACCAGGCCCTTGACGATCTTGCCGTCCTTGATGAAATCGGCCGGCACGTGCAGTGCCCTGTTCTCGCCGCGGCGCACCGCGATCAGCTGGCCCTCCTTGACCAGCTGCCGGACGCGCGTCACCTCGACGCCGAACTCTTCGGCGATGTCGGGGAGGGTGAGCCAGGCGGGGACGAGTCCATCGATGTTTGCGTCAATCTCGGTCACAGGACAAGCGTGCCACCTCGCACTGACAGCCGGTAGCCGGGCATCGCCGTAAGGGACCCGGGGGCACACCGGTGGGTGAGCCGCGCAGGCCGTCTCGGCCCGTCGTCCGGCGGCGCGGCGCCCGGCGAGCGCTGCGGCCCGCCCGCTACCGGGCAGCCGATTTCAGCGGTACGGACGCGAGGGCCGCCCGGTCGGGGTCCAGCCTCGTGCCGCGCTCGATGAGCTTGCGCCCCTGGGCGAGGTCCCGGGGGCGCCCCACGGCCAGCAGCGCCACCAGGGCGCCCTCGCGCAGCCACAGCACCGTCCAGGCGGCGCCCGCCGGATCGCCGCGCCAGATCAGCGTGTCGGCCGCCGGGTGGTGGCCCGCGTACTGCACGAACCGGCCGAACTGCTCGGACCAGAAGTACGGGACCGGGTCGTAGACGAGGCCGGGCGCGTCACCGCGGGCGATGTTCTCGGCGACCGTCCGCGGCCCCTGGAGGGCGTTGTCCCAGTGGTGGATCAGCAGCCGGCGGCCGTAGCGGGCGGACGGGAAGGAGGCGCAGTCGCCGACCGCGAACACGTCGGGGGCGGAGGTGTGCAGCCACTTGTCGGCCACCACCGATCCGTCCTGCGGGGCCAGCTCGATGCCCGAACCGCCCAGCCAGCCGGTCGCCGGCCGCGCGCCGATGCCGACCACCACCGCGTCGGCGGGCAGCGTCGTGCCGTCCGCCAGCTCGACCGCGCCCGGCCGCACGGAATCGACCGGTACGCCGGTGCGCAGCTCTGCCCCCGCCTCGGTGTACCAGCTGGTCATGTGGCCGGCGACCTCGGCGGGCAGCGCACCGGCCAGCGGGCGGTCGGATGCCTCGACGACGGTGACCGGGCAGCCGGACTCGCGAGCGGCGGTGGCGAACTCGGCGCCGATCCAGCCGGCCCCGACGACGACGATGCGCTTCCTGGCGGCCAGCACCGGCCGCAGCCGCTCCGCGTCGTCGAGGGTGCGCAGCAGATGGACGCCCGGCTGCGACTCACCGCCCGGCAGGTGGATCGGATCGGCGCCGGTGGCGATCACGGCGTAGTCGTACGGGACGGGCCCGTCGGCCGTCTCGACGACATGGGCGTCCGGCGCCAGGCCGGTGACCGGCCGGCTGAGCTGCAGATCGATGCCGAGCGCGGGGAAGTCGACGTCGAAGGTGGAGCCGTCGGCCTTGCCGAGCAGCACCGCCTTGGACAGCGGGGGCCGGTCGTAGGGCTGGTGGGGCTCGTCGCCGAGCAGCGTGATCGCGCCGCGCCAGCCCTGTTCGCGCAGCGCGACCGCGGTCTGCACACCCGCGATTCCCGCGCCGACGATCACCACGCGCGGCGTGCGGTCAGGGGCCTGGGAGGACTTGCTCTGCTCGCTCACCCGATCACTCTAGGACGGCGGGTCGCGCCGTTCGCAGCAGCGCGCAAGGAGATCTCTGACACAGCGTCACCGGTGCGCACGCCGGAAGGCCGGCCCGCCGAAGGCCCGGAGGCTCTCCCTTACGACGTGTCGCGGCCGCGTATTAGGGTGACGGGTACACGCACTCGCGGGAGCCCGGACGCACCGGGCTGAGAGGGAGGCTGGCCGGCCTCCGACCGTACGAACCTGATCCGGGTCATGCCGGCGAAGGGAGGGGCTGGACGCCCATGCATCCACCTGCCACACCATCGGATCCTGCGGCCACGCACCCCGATGTCCTCGTCATCGGGGGCGGCATCATCGGGCTGGTCACCGCCTGGCGGGCGGCCGGCCGCGGGCTGCGCGCCGCCGTGGCCGATCCCGCGCCCGGCGGCGGGGCCGCCCGCGTCGCCGCGGGCATGCTCGCCGCCGTCACCGAGCTGCATTACGGCGAGCAGACCCTGCTCGGGCTCAACGTCGCCTCCGCGGAGCGCTATCCGCGCTTCGCGGCCGAGCTGGAGGAGTTCAGCGGACAGCGGATCGGCTACCGCAGGTGCGGCACCCTCGCCGTCGCGCTGGACGCCGACGACCGCGCCCACCTCCGCGAGCTGCACGCCCTGCAGACCCGGTCGGGGCTGGATTCGCAGTGGCTGACGGGGCGCGAGTGCCGCCGTCTGGAGCCGATGCTCGCGCCCGGCGTACGCGGCGGGCTGCGGGTGGACGGCGACCACCAGGTGGATCCGCGCCGGCTGGCGAGCGCCCTGCTGATCGCCTGCGAACGCGCCGGGGTGATCTTCCACCGCAGCTGGGCGGAGCGCCTGACGGTCCAGGGCGACCGGGCGACCGGCGCCGAGCTCGCCGACGGCACCCGGCTGTCGGCCGGCCAGGTCGTGCTGGCCGGGGGCAGCCACAGCGGGCGGCTGGACGGTGTCCCCGCGGAGGTGCTGCCGCCGGTGCGCCCGGTCAAGGGGCAGGTGCTGCGGCTGCGCATGCCGGAGCCGCCGCGCGGGGGCTCGCCCCTGCTGTCGCGCACCGTACGGGCGGTCGTCCGCGGCGGCCCCCTCTATCTGGTGCCCCGGGAGGACGGGGAGCTGGTCGTCGGCGCCACCAGCGAGGAGCTGGGCTGGGACACCACCGTCACCGCCGGCGGGGTCTACGAGCTGCTGCGGGACGCGCACGAGCTGGTCCCCGGCATCACCGAACTGCCGCTCGTCGAGACCTGCGCGGGACTGCGTCCCACCTCGCCGGACAACGCGCCGATGCTGGGCCCGACCGCGCTGCCCGGCCTCCACCTGGCCACCGGCCACTTCCGCAACGGGGTGCTGCTGACCCCAGTCACCGGCGACGCGATGGCCGAGGTGCTGGCCACCGGGAGCCTCCCGGAAGAGGCCCGCCCCTTCTCCCCCGCGCGCTTTTCCGCCACCGCCGCCTCGCGGCCGGAAAGCGCCCGCGCCCCACAGGAGCAGCCCGTATGAGCGCCCCGACCGTAACCCTGTCCGTCAACGGCGAGTCCCGCGACGTGCCCGCCGGCCTCACCCTGGACCGGCTCGTCGCGACCCTGTCCAAGGCGCCCACGGGAGTCGCCGCCGCGGTCAACGAGACCGTGGTGCCGCGCACCCGCTGGCCCCTCACCCCCCTCGGCGACGGCGACCGCGTCGAGGTGCTCACCGCGGTCCAGGGAGGCTGATCCGCACCGATGGCCGATGATCTTCTCACCATCGCCGGGACCACCTTCCGGTCCCGTCTGATCATGGGGACCGGTGGCGCGCCCAGCCTCGATGTCCTGGAGCGCGCACTGCTCGCCTCCGGTACGGAGCTGACGACGGTCGCCATGCGGCGCCTGGACCCGACCGTGCAGGGCTCGGTGCTGTCGGTGCTGGAACGGCACGGCATCCAGGTGCTGCCGAACACCGCCGGCTGCTTCACCGCCGGCGAGGCGGTCCTCACCGCCCGGCTCGCCCGGGAGGCGCTCGGCACGGACTGGGTCAAGCTGGAGGTCGTCGCCGACGAGCGCACCCTGCTGCCCGACCCGATCGAGCTGCTGGACGCCGCGGAGACGCTGGTGGACGACGGGTTCACGGTGCTGCCGTACACCAACGACGACCCCGTGCTGGCCCGCAAGCTGGAGGAGGTGGGCTGCGCCGCGATCATGCCGCTCGGCTCCCCCATCGGCTCCGGCCTGGGCATCCGCAATCCGCACAACTTCCAGCTGATCACCGAGCGGGCCGGCGTCCCCGTCGTGCTGGACGCCGGCGCCGGCACCGCCTCCGACGCCGCGCTCGCCATGGAGCTGGGCTGCGCGGCGGTGATGCTGGCGTCCGCGGTGACCCGGGCCCAGGAGCCCGAGCTGATGGCGGACGCCATGCGGCACGCGGTCGAGGCCGGCCGTCTGGCGCACCGCGCGGGCCGGATCCCGCGCCGGCACTTCGCGCAGGCGTCCTCGCCCGTCGATGGCGTGGCGGAGCTCGACCCGGAGCGGCCGGCGTTCTGACGGGCGGACCGCCCGCCGGTCCCGGCCCGGGAGCGGCGGGCGAGGCCGTCCGGCAACAGCGGCCCTGTCACCGTTCGGCTGCAGTACGCCCCGGGTGACCGCCGCGGCGGTCGACGTGTCGGTGCTTCCTCGTAGACTCGTCTGCCGTGGATACCACCCTTCAGGACCCGCTCGTGGGCCAGCTGCTCGACGGCCGCTACCGCGTCCAGGCGCGCATCGCCGCCGGCGGTATGGCCACCGTCTACCGGGCCGTGGACACCCGGCTCGACCGCGTGCTGGCGCTGAAGGTCATGCACCCGACCCTCGCGACGGACCAGGCGTTCGTCGAGCGCTTCATCCGCGAGGCCAAGTCGGTCGCGCGCCTGTCCCACCCCAACGTGGTGGGCGTCTTCGACCAGGGCGCGGACGGCACCTACGTCTATCTGGCGATGGAGTACGTCGCCGGCTGCACCCTGCGCGACGTCCTGCGCGAGCGGGGCGCCCTGCAGCCGCGGGCCGCGCTGGACATCCTGGAGCCGATCCTCGCGGCCCTGGGCGCCGCGCACCGCGCCGGCCTGGTGCACCGCGACATGAAACCGGAGAACGTCCTCATCGGCGACGACGGCCGGGTCAAGGTCGCCGACTTCGGCCTGGTCCGCACCGTCGACACCCACACCACCTCCACCGGCGCGATCCTGGGAACCGTCTCCTACCTCGCCCCCGAGCAGATCGACAGCGGCACGGCCGATGCCCGGGTCGACGTCTATGCCTGCGGCGTGGTGCTCTACGAGATGCTGACCGGCGCCAAGCCGCATACGGGCGGTTCCGCGGCGCAGGTCCTCTACCAGCACCTGCACGAGGACGTACAGCCGCCGTCGCAGTCCGTCCCCGGCCTGGCCGGACAGCTCGACGAGCTGGTCGCGCTGGCCACCGCCCGCGATCCGCAGCAGCGCCCGCAGGACGCGGTGGCGATGCTGTCCCGCACGCGCGCGGCCCGTGCCGAGCTGACCGACGAGCAGCTGGACGCGGTGCCGCCGCAGGCGACGGCGCAGGCCGCGGACGGCGCGGGCGCCGAGCGTACGGACGTCCTGCCGCGGCCCGGCGGCGTGCAGCTGCCGCTGCCCGGCGCCGCCGGGGAGGCGGAGCTTAACCGCACCAGCCGGCTGGAGATGCCTGCGGACACCGCGCCGCCCACGGACCGCACCACACGGCTGCGCCGGGCGTCAGCGCCCGCGCCGCGCGCAGGTCTGCTGCAGCGGCGCAAGCTCGCCACCGTCCTCGCGGCCGTACTGCTGCTCCTCGGGGTGGGCACCGGCGTCTGGTACATCAATTCCGGCCAGTTCACGACCGTCCCCGCGGTGCTGGACATGACGCAGGCCAAGGCCGAGAAGACGCTGCGCGGCGAGGGGCTCGGCGTGAAGGTGGCGCGCGGTTACAGCTCGAACGTCCAGCGCGGCCATGTCATGGCGACGGACCCGGCCAACGGCAAGCGGATCCGGGGCAACGGCACGGTCACCCTCACGATCTCCCGCGGCCCCGAGATCGTCTCGATCCCGGACCTGTCGGGCACACCGGCCGCCGACGCCAAGCGCCGGCTGCGCGACCTCGGTCTGACACCGGGCACCGAGAGGCGGGCGTTCGACGAAGAGGTCGCCAGGGGCTCGGTGATCCGTACGGACCCGGCCGCGGACAGCAAGCGTCGGCCCGATACGGCCGTGGCACTCACGATCAGCCGGGGCGCCGAGGTGGAAATGCCCGATGTGGTCGGCGACGACCGGGCCGACGCGCAGGAGACGCTGCGCGAGGCCGGGCTCCGGGTGAAGTTCGCGGCGCCGGTCAACTCCGAGGAGGACAAGGGCACCATCGCCCGGCAGTCGACGGCCGAGGGCGAAAGCCTGGGCGAGGGCGAGACGGTCACCCTCACGGTCTCCAAGGGGCCCGAGATGGTCACCGTGCCGGATGTCACCGGCAAGGACGTCGAGGACGCCAGGCGGGAGCTCGCGGCCCTCGGGTTCCAGGTCGAGGTGAAGAAGCCGTTCCTCTTCCCGCAGGACACGGTCGACTCCCAGTCGGTCGAGGGCGGGGAGCAGGCGCCCAAGGGCGACACGATCACCATCAAGCTCAAGGGAGCGCTGTAGCGGCGATCTCCGCGCGCCCGCCGTCGGTCCGGGGCCCGGACCGACGGCGGGCGCCCGCGGCCGACCTGGCACCCTGGGAAGGTGACCACTTCCCCTTCCCCGCAGCACTCCCGTCGACGTAACCCGGTCGGGGGCCATGTCCCGGTGGCCGGCGGCCTGGCCAAGGTCGGTCTCCCCTACGCCCGCGAGATCGGCGGCGAGACCGTGCAGGTCTTCGTGGCCAACCCGCGCGGCTGGGCGACCCCGCCCGGCAACCCCGAGCAGGACGAGGCGTTCCGGGCGGCCTGCGCACGGGACGGCGTCCCGGCCTACGTCCACGCCCCGTATCTGATCAACTTCGGCTCGCACACCGAGGCGACGGTCGACAAATCCGTGGAGTCGCTGCGCCACTCCCTGCGGCGCGGACGGGAGATCGGCGCGCTGGGCGTGGTCGTGCACACCGGCTCGGCGACCGGAGGACGGGCGCGGGCCGTGGCGCTGGCGCAGGTCAGGGAGCGGATGCGGCCGCTGCTCGACGAGCTGACGCACGACGACGACCCGTGGCTGCTGCTGGAGTCGACGGCCGGCCAGGGGGCGTCGCTGTGCGCGCTCGCCGAGGATCTCGGCCCGTACTTCGACGCGCTGGACCGGCACCCCAAGCTCGGGATCTGCCTGGACACCTGCCACGCCTTCGCGGCGGGCCACGACCTGGCGGCGCCGGGCGGCACGAAGCTGCTTCTGGACGAGCTGGTCGAGGTGGCCGGCGAGGGCCGGCTGCGGCTGATCCACGCCAACGACTCCAAGGACGTGGTGGGTGCCCACAAGGACCGCCACGCGAACATCGGCGCGGGCCATATCGGCGCCGAGCCGTTCGGCGAGCTGTTCGCCCATCCCGCGACCGCCGGCGTTCCGCTGGTGATCGAGACTCCGGGCGGCAAGGAAGGGCACGCGGCGGACGTCTCCCGCCTCAAGGAGCTGCGCGAGGGCTGGTCCCCGGCTTCTTGATACATACCCTAGGGGGGTATAGATTGGTGATGGTCGGGAAGTAGCCGCACCCTCCCCCTGGGGGTTTCGATGAAGCTGCACGGGCACGAGGCACACCGCGAACACGCGGATCCCACCGGACACCAACAGCACGCGGCCCATGCCCCCGCCGGACCGGACGCTCACGCACCGGCCGGCTGGGGCATGGCCGCCCGGGCCACCCTGCACTGCCTCACCGGCTGCGCCATCGGCGAGGTACTCGGCATGGTGATCGGCACCGCCCTGGGCTGGCACAACATCCCGACGCTGATCCTCGCGATCGTGCTGGCCTTCTTCTTCGGCTACGCGCTCACCCTGCGCGGCGTGCTGCGGACCGGCCTGAACCTCAAGGCCGCCGTCAAGATCGCGCTGGCCGCGGACACCCTGTCGATCGCGGTGATGGAACTCGTCGACAACAGCGTGATCGCCCTGATTCCGGGCGCGATGGACGCCGGTCTGTCGCGCTGGCTGTTCTGGGGGGCGCTGGCGCTCTCACTCATGGTGGCGTTCGTCGTGACCACGCCCGTCAACCGCTGGATGATCAGCCGCGGCAAGGGGCACGCGGTGGTGCACAGCCGGCACGGCTGACACGGTCCGGGCCGTCCCGCACACCGGACCGGCCGCACTCACAGCTCGGGGCCGTCGCCCGGCTCCTCCTGGTAGGAGTACCGCTGTTCCTGCCAAGGGTCGCCGAGGTTGTGGTAGCCGCGCTCCTCCCAGAAGCCACGGCGGTCCGCCGTCATGTACTCGATGCCGCGGACCCACTTGGGGCCCTTCCAGGCGTACAGGTGGGGAATGATCAGCCGCACCGGGAAACCGTGCTCGGCGGTGAGGAGTTCACCGGATCGGTGGGTGGCGAAGATGCAGTTCTCCGCGGCGAAATCCTCCAGCCGCACATTCGAACTGAAGCCGTACTCCGCCCAGACCATCACATGCGTGACATCGGGCGCCGGTGGCGCGAGTTCCAGGATGGTCTGCGTCCGCACCCCGCCCCATTCGGCACCCAGCATGCTGAATTTGGTCACGCAGTGCATATCCGAGACGACGGTTGCGTACGGCAGCGCGGCGAATTCCTCGTGCGACCAGCAGTGCTTACCGCCGTCCGCGGTGGCGCCGAACGCACGGAACTCCCAGCGCTCGGGGCGGAACTTGGGGACCGGCCCGTAATGCGTCACCGGCCAGCCCCGCTGCAGTCGCTGCCCCGGAGGCAGCTGAGAATGCTCCTCTTCGCGGCGTTCCGGCTGACCCATGCCCTCCATGTTGTCAGACCGGACGGGGTGCCGATGACCAGGGCGGCGGGGATTCGGGCAACTCATACTAAGCGTGCACTTACTGGACGGGCCGCTTCACGCGGTGCAAGGATGCGCGGCACCTGCCCAGATTCCCGTGCGGAAGGAGCCCGCTGCCATGCAGGGCGACCCCGAGGTCCTCGAATTTCTCAACGAGCAGCTGACCGCCGAGCTGACCGCGATCAACCAGTACTTCCTGCACGCGAAGATGCAGGAGAATTTCGGCTGGACGAAGCTCGCGAAGTACACGCGCAGCGAATCGTTCGACGAGATGAAGCACGCGGAACTTCTCACCGACCGCATTCTCTTCCTCGACGGCCTGCCGAACTACCAGCGGCTGTTCCATGTGCGGATCGGCCAGACGGTCACCGAGATGTTCCAGGCCGACCGGCAGGTCGAGGTGGAGGCGATCGACCGGCTCCGGCGCGGTATCGAGCTCATGCGCGCCAAGGGCGACATCACCTCGGCGAACATTTTCGAGGACATCCTCGCGGACGAGGA
Source organism: Streptomyces sp. NPDC048248 (assembly GCF_043201875.1). Taxonomy (NCBI): domain Bacteria; kingdom Bacillati; phylum Actinomycetota; class Actinomycetes; order Kitasatosporales; family Streptomycetaceae; genus Streptomyces; species Streptomyces sp. NPDC048248. Next base: position 528,958 of record NZ_JBICZL010000003.1, on the reverse strand, counting down.
GCACCACATCGACTATCTCGACACCCAGCTGGAGCTGGTCGAGAAGCTCGGGGAGGCGCTCTACATCGCCCAGCTGATCGAGCAGCCGAGCTGAGACCGGGCCATGCGCACCCGGCGGCCGGTCATCGCGTGCCCGGCAGGTGCTAGGCGGCCTCCGGGAGCGCCGCGGGCTCCGCTTCGGCCACCTCCGCGACCAGCGGCTCGGGCGCGCCGTTGTCGATGAGTTCGCGCCGGGGGCAGGCGCCCCGGCCGAGCAGAGCCTGGATACGGCGCACACAGCCGCCGCAGTCGGTGCCGGCCTTGCAGGCGGACGCTATCTGGCGGGGCGTACAGGCGCCCGTGCCCGCGTGATCACGGACCTGCTGCTCGGTGATGCCGAAGCAGGAGCAGACGTACACGCGGGTCACCTCCTGGGAGGACGGCTCGTCGATCTGGCTGATCTTGAGTGAGGTTACCCTTACCTTACCCATAGCAGCGTATCTGCACAACGCGATGGGGCGCGGATCACAGGATCCGCGCCCCATCGATGTGCTGTCGGTCGCCGTCGCCGCAGGTCAGCGACGGATGGCCTCACTGATCGCGGTACATCTCCGCCACCAGGAACGCAAGGTCCAGCGACTGGCTGCGGTTGAGCCGCGGGTCGCAGGCCGTCTCGTAGCGCTGGTGCAGATCGTCGACGAAGATCTCGTCGCCGCCGCCCACGCACTCCGTGACGTCGTCGCCGGTGAGCTCGACATGGATGCCGCCCGGGTGCGTGCCGAGGCTCTTGTGGACCTCGAAGAAGCCCTTGACCTCGTCCAGCACGTCGTCGAAGCGACGGGTCTTGTGACCCGAGGCCGCCTCGAAGGTGTTGCCGTGCATCGGGTCGCAGATCCAGGCCACCTGGGCACCGGAGGCGGTGACCTTCTCGACCAGCTCGGGGAGCTTGTCGCGGACCTTGTCCGCACCCATGCGGGTGATGAAGGTCAGCCGACCCGGCTCACGGTCGCGGTCGACGCGCTCGATGAGCGTGAGGGCGTCCTCGGGCGTGGTGGTCGGGCCCAGCTTCACGCCGATGGGGTTGCGGATGCGCGAGGCGAATTCGAGGTGCGCGCCGTCCAGCTGACGGGTGCGCTCACCGATCCAGACCATGTGACCGGAGACGTCGTAGAGGTCGCCGGTGCGCGAGTCGGTGCGGGTCAGCGCCGACTCGTAGTCCAGGATCAGCGCCTCGTGGGAGGCGTAGAACTCGACGGTACGGAACTCCTCGGGGTCCACCCCGCAGGCGTTCATGAAGTTCATCGCGCGGTCGATCTCGCGGGCGAGCGCCTCGTAGCGCTGTCCGGAGGGCGAGGACTTCACGAAGTCCTGGTTCCAGGCGTGCACCTGGCGCAGGTCGGCGTAGCCACCGGTGGTGAAGGCACGCACCAGGTTCAGCGTCGCCGCGGAGGCGTGGTACATCCGCTTCAGCCGCTGCGGGTCCGGGATCCGGGCCGCCTCGGTGAATTCGAAGCCGTTGACGGAGTCGCCGCGGTAGGTCGGCAGGGTCACGCCGTCGCGGGTCTCGGTCGGCTTGGAGCGCGGCTTGCTGTACTGACCGGCGATCCGGCCGACCTTGACCACCGGGACGGACCCGGCGTAGGTCAGCACGGCGCCCATCTGCAGCAGCGTCTTGAGCTTGTTTCGGATGTGCTCGGCGGATACGGCGTCGAAGGCCTCCGCGCAGTCGCCGCCCTGAAGCAGGAACGCCTCACCACGGGCGACCGCTCCCAGGCGCTCGCGCAGCTGGTCGCACTCGCCCGCGAAGACGAGCGGCGGATAGGACTCGAGCTCCGCGATCACATCGCGCAGAGCCTCTTGGTCCGGCCAGTCAGGCTGCTGCGCCGCGGGCAGGTCTTGCCAGGTGTTGCCACCGGCGTGGGTTTCAGCGTTCACGGTCACGTTCCCCACATTACGGGGTCGCAGGGGGGCGTCCGCCAGTCGCCCGGAGTTTGAGACGGACTCCACTCCACTCCGCTCCGACCAGCGGTGATCGGCACGGCCGGGACGAGGCGCCGGGGCCGCCCGGCCCTCCGGCCGCACCGTTTGCTTCCGTCACGCCGGCCGCCGTCCCGGCCGGCCCGTCGCGTGGGTCCCGGCTGTTCCGGGCCGCCGCGGAGGGGGCGCCCGTCACTCCGGCAGGGAGTCGTCCGGGGAGCCGTGGGCGAGGGCGGCGAGCGTGGCCAGGGCCTGGGAGAGCAGGGCGGGCGGTGGGCTCGCCAGCGCGAGCCGCACGGCGTTCGGGGCGGGGCCTGTCCCCTGGGCGCCCTCCGCGGCGACGGCGAACGCGGCGGCCGGGGTGACGGCGATCCCCCGGCGGGCGGCGGCCGCCAGGAACATCTCGGCGCGCCACGGTGCGGGCAGCTCCCACCAGGCGAAGTACGAGCCCGGGTCGGCGTGGACGGAGAAGCCCGCCAGCTGCTCCCGGACCAGGGCCTGGCGGGCTGCGGCGTCACGGCGTTTGGCGGCGACGATCCGCTCCAGGCTGCCGTCGGTCATCCAGCGGGTGCTCGCCTCCAGCGCGAAGCCGGTGGCGGTCCAGCCGCCGGAGCGCAGGGCGGCGGCGAGACGGTCGGTGTACGCGGGCGGCGCGACGGCCAGACCGATGGTCAGGCCGGGGGCCAGCCGCTTGGACAGGCTGTCGACGAGGAAGGTGCGGTCGGGTGCGAGGGTGGCGAGCGGCGGACCGGCGGCGCCGGGGCGGGCTCCGGGGCTGCCCTCGGGGCCCGCCCCGGGCCCGTCCTCCTGCTTCAGGAAGCCCCAGATGGCATCCTCCACCGCCCACAAATCCAGCTCTTCGAGGAGCGCGGCGAGTTCCCCGCGGCGCTCGGCGGGCATCGTCACGCCCAACGGGTTGTGGAGGGTGGGCTGGAGGTAGAGCGCACGCAGCGGGGCCGCGCGGTGGGCGGCGCGTACGGCGTCCGGGCGCAGCCCCTGTTCGTCGGTGGCGAGCGGGACGAGGGTGATGCCGAGCCGGGCGGCGATCCCCTTGACCATCGGGTAGGTCAGGGACTCGACGCCGAGGCGCTCACCGGGCGGCACCAGGCAGGCGAGCGCTCCGGCCATCGCCTGGCGGCCGTTGCCGGCGAAGCGGACGAGGTCCGGTTCGGTCCGCAGGCCCGTCCCGGCGAGCAGCACGGCCGCGGCGTCGCGGGCGGCGTCGGTGCCCGCCGGGCCCGTCGGGCGCAGGGCGGCTTCGAGGGTGTCCGGGCGCAGCAGGGGCGTGAGTCCGGTCGCGAGCAGGGCGGCCTGTTCGGGGACGACGGGGTAGTTGAGTTCGAGGTTGACGTGCAGGGCGCCCGGGGCGGGTGGTTCGGCCAGCGCGGGGCCCGGTGCGTGCTGGGCCGCGCGGACGTAGGTGCCGCGGCCGACCTCGCCCACGGTCAGGCCGCGGCGGGCCAGCTCACGGTAGACACGGGTGGCGGTGGAGTCCGCGATCCGGCGGCTGCGGGCGAAGGCCCGCTGGGTGGGGAGGCGGTCACCGGGGCGCAGCCGCCCGTCGGCGATCTCCGCGGCGACGGCGTCGGCGATGCGCTGGTATTCCTCCGCGGCCATGCCTGCCCCTTCCCTCATGCTCCGGTTCCGGATGCGTCCCCGTAGCCGCCGAAGTCCACGTCATTGCACCGAGTGCAATGCTTCTATTGCACCGAGAGTGTGCACCTCATAACATCGAGCCGTCAAGGGTCGAGCCCCAACGGGCAAGGGTGAGGGGCGAGTTGTGCGAAGCGTGTCATCGAGCAAGCCGGGAGCGCCCGACGCGGCGGACGTCAACGGGATCAGCATCGGCTACGACGACCGGGGCAGCGGCGTCCCCCTCGTCCTCCTCCACGGGCACCCCTTCGACCGGACGATGTGGACGCCGCAGCTCGCCGCCTTCGGGGACCCGGGCGCGCCCTCCGGGGTACGCGTGATCGCACCGGATCTGCGGGGCTACGGCGCCTCGACGGTCGTCCCCGGCCTCACCCCCCTGGAGACCTTCGCCCGCGACACCGCCGCGCTGCTGGACGGCCTGGGGCTCGCGGACGAGCGCATCGTGCTCGGCGGACTGTCGATGGGCGGCCAGATCGCCATGGAGTTCGCCCGGCTCTTCCCCGGCCGGCTGCGCGGGCTGGTGCTCGCCGACACCTTCGCGCAGGCGGAGACCTCCGCCGGCAGGACTGCGCGCAACGCCGCCGCCGACCGGCTGCTGCGCGAGGGCATGGCGGGCTACACGGCCGAGGCCCTGGACAGGATGATCGCGCCGTACACCGTCACCGGCCGGCCCGAGGTCGCCGCGCACGTCCGCCGCATGATGCTCGGCGCACCGCCCGAGGGCGCCGCGGCGGCCCTCCGCGGGCGGGCCGAACGCCCCGACTACACCGCGACGCTGAGCCGCCTCGCGGTCCCGGCGCTGGTGGTCGTCGGGCGGGACGACACCTACACGCCGGTCGCGGACGCGGAGTTCTTGCACCGTACGCTCCCCGACGCGACGCTCACCGTCATCGAGGGCGCCGCGCACCTGCCGAACCTGGAGCAGAGCGCCCGCTTCGACGAAGCGCTGCGCACCTTCCTGGCGCGCCTCCTGCCACGGCCGTGACCCGCCGCTCGCCGGGCAGCGGGCCCCGCCACGGACGCCGCCCGCGGCCCGTCGCGCCATCCGGTAGGGTGCCGTCCATGCACGCGCAATCGACGACGACCATGAACTGGTGGTGGACCGCTCATCCGGCGGCCCACTGATTCGCGCGCACACCACAGACTCCGCGAAAGGCCGCCCGAGGGGCGGCCTTTCGTCGTATGACGGGCCGGTCCTCCTCCCGGAAGGAACCACCCCGCCATGCACCGCGAGCCCCTTGCCCCCGATGCCGCCGCGCTCGTCCAGCGGCTGCTCGACCCCGCCTGCCCGCCGTTCGCCCTGTTGCGCCGCCGCTCCCCCGGCCGGGAGGCGGCCGACCGCGTCGAGGTGCTGATCGGTGAGGTCGAGGAGGTCGAGCGGCTGGCCGACATCCCCCTGGTCGACGGGACTCCGCAGGCACCGGTCACCGACGCGCTCGCGCTGATCCCCTTCCGGCAGATCCGCGAGCGCGGCTTCCACGCCCACGACGACGGCACCCCGCTCGCCGTGCTGCGCCCCCGCGAATCCTGCGAACTTCCCCTGGACGACGTGCTGGCGGCACTCCCCGCACACGAGGTGCAGGTGACGGACGGGGCCTTCGACGTGGACGACGCGGCGTACGCGCAGATCGTCGAGCGGGTGGTCCGGGACGAGATCGGCAGCGGCGAAGGCGCCAACTTCGTCATCCGCAGGACGTTCGAGGGCGAGATCGCGGACTTCTCCGCGGCCGACGCGCTGGCGCTGTTCCGCCGGCTGCTGGCCGGTGAGCGCGGCGCGTACTGGACCTATGTGGTGCACCGCCCCGGCCTGCGCACCCTGGTCGGGGCCAGCCCCGAGGTGCATGTGCGGATGACGGGCGGCACGGTCGTGATGAACCCCATCAGCGGGACCTACCGCTACCCGGCCGGGGGCCCCACCCCCGAGAGCCTGCTGGCCTTCCTCGGCGACCGCAAGGAAGTCGAGGAACTGTCCATGGTGGTGGACGAAGAGCTGAAGATGATGTGCACCGTAGGCGACAAGGGCGGTGTGGTGATCGGGCCCCGGCTCAAGGAGATGGCGCACCTCGCGCACACCGAGTACGAGCTGCGCGGCCGGTCCACCCTCGACGTCCGCGAGGTCCTCAAGGAGACGATGTTCGCGGCGACGGTCACCGGTTCGCCGGTGCAGAACGCCTGCCGGGTCATCGAGCGGCACGAGCCGGCGGGCACCGACGGGCGGGGCCGCGGCTACTACGCCGGCGCGCTGGCCCTGATCGGCCGCGACGCGGGCGGCGCGCAGACCCTGGACTCGCCGATCCTGATCCGTACCGCCGACATCGCGGCGGACGGGCGGCTGCGCGTCCCCGTCGGCTCCACCCTGGTCAGGGCGTCCGACCCGCACAGCGAGGTCGCCGAGACGCACGCCAAGGCGGCGGGCGTGCTCACCGCCCTCGGGGCGCGGCAGGCTCCGGAGCGGGCCGGCTCCGCGGAGCGGCCCGCGCGGCTGGCGGACGACCCGCGGGTACGGGCAGCGCTGGACTCTCGCCGCGCGGATCTGGCCCCGTTCTGGCTGCGGATGCAGACCACCGCGCCGATCGCCGCGCTGCACGGCCACGCCCTGGTCATCGACGCCGAGGACACCTTCACCGCGATGCTGGCGCACCTGCTGCGCACCTCCGGCCTGACCGTCACCGTCCGCCGCTACGACGAGCCGGGACTGCGCGAGGCCGTCCGTGCGCACCAGGGACCGGTCGTCCTCGGCCCCGGCCCCGGCAACCCGTCCGACGCCGCCGACCCCAAGATGCGCTTTCTGCGGTCGCTGACCGCGGAGCTGGTCGCGGGACACCGGCACGGGCTGCTCGGTGTCTGCCTCGGGCACGAACTGCTCGCCGCCGAGCTGGGGCTGGAGATCGTCCGCAAGGAGGTGCCGTTCCAGGGTGCGCAGGAGCGCATCGACTTCTTCGGACGCCCGGAGACCGTCGGCTTCTACAACACCTTCACGGCCCGGTGCGACGACACCACGGCGGCCGAACTGGCAATGCACCGCGTGGAGTTGAGCCGGGACGCGGAGACCGGAGAGGTGCACGCGCTGCGCGGCCCCGGCTTCGCGGGCGTGCAGTTCCACCCGGAGTCGGTGCTGACGCTGGACGGCGCCTCGGTCACCGCGCAGCTGCTGGCAGCTGTCCTCGTGTGACCAGCATGTTGTCGTTGGTGCGGCCGGCCAGGTGATCCTCGACATTGCGCACGGTGGTGTCGATGATCCGGCCGACCGCCTCTTCGGTGAAGTACGCCTGGTGGGAGGTGATCAGCACATTCGAGAAGGTCATCAGGCGGGCGAGGGTGTCGTCGCTGACGACTTCCAGGGACTTGTCGAAGAAGAAGAGCCCGGCCTCCTCCTCGTAGACGTCCAGGCCGACTCCGGTCAGCCGGCCGGCCTTGAGCGTCTCGACGAGCGCGGCGGCGTCGACCAGTCCGCCGCGGCTGGAGTTGATGAGGATCGCGTCGTCCTTCATCGCGGCCAGCGCGGCGGCGTCGACCAGGTGGCGGGTGGCCGCCACCAGCGGGACGTGCAGGGTGACCAGGTCGGCCTCGGCGAACAGCCGCTCCAGGCCGACGTACTGCATGCCGAGCTCCACACAACGCGGGTTCTCGCTGGCGTCCCAGCCCAGCAGGCGCATGCCGAAGCCATGGGCGATCCGGGTGAACGCCTCGCCGATCCTGCCGGTGCCGAGCACGCCCGCCGTACGGCCGCGCAGGTCGCGGCCCATCAGGCCGTCCAGCCGGAAGTCGAAATTGCGGGTGCGGTGGGCGGCCCGTACGAGGTGCCGGTTCACGGCCAGAGCGAGGGCCCAGGCGAACTCGGCCACCGCGAACGGCGAGTAGGAGGCGACCCGGCCGACACTCAAACCGAGGTCGGCCGCCGCCTGGAGATCGATGTTGTTGAAGCCGGTGGCGCGCTGGGCGATCATCTTCGTGCCGCCGGCCGCGAGGGACTGCAGCACCTCCGCGCTCAGATCGGCGTTCACGCTGGTGCTGACGACCTCGTAGTGCTGCGCGATGGGGGCCGTGTCGCGGTTGAGGAAGACGTCCAGGCTGCGCACCTGGTGACGGCCGGCGAAGGCCGCATCCAACAGGGGCCGCTCGTCCGCCTGCACGCCGAATGCCAAGATCTCCACGACTGCTCCCGCCGGTCCGTTCACTGCGCATACAAGGCCGCTCGCCCGACGGTGCCCTCTCGCGGCGCCGGAGCAGCGGGAGCTGCGTGAGGCTTTCGCCGCTCAGCCGAAGAAGACCCCGGCCTCGGAGTAGAGCGCGGGATCGACGGTCTTCAGCTTCGCCGTCGCCTCCGCGATCGGCACCCGCACGATGTCCGTGCCGCGCAGCGCGACCATCGTGCCGAAGTCGCCGTCGTGCACCGCCTCGATGGCGTGCAGCCCGAAGCGGGTGGCCAGCCAGCGGTCGAAGGCGCTGGGGGTGCCGCCCCGCTGGGTGTGCCCGAGGACGGTCGTACGGGCCTCCTTGCCGGTGCGCGACTCGATCTCCTTGGCCAGCCACTCCCCCACACCCGACAGCCGGACATGGCCGAAGGAGTCGGTGCTCCCGTCCTTCAGCACCATCTGCCCGTCCTTGGGCATCGCGCCCTCGGCGACCACCACGATCGGGGCGTAGCGGACCTTGAAGCGGGACTCGATCCATGCGCAGACCTGGTCGATGTCGAAGCGCTGCTCGGGGATGAGGATGGCGTTCGCGCCGCCCGCCAGGCCGGAGTGCAGGGCGATCCAGCCGGCGTGCCGGCCCATCACCTCGACGACCAGCACCCGCATATGCGATTCGGCGGTGGTGTGCAGCCGGTCGATGGCCTCGGTGGCGACGCCGACGGCGGTGTCGAAGCCGAAGGTGTAGTCGGTGGCCGAGAGGTCGTTGTCGATGGTCTTGGGGACGCCGACGCAGGGCACGCCGTATTCGCCGGAGAGCCGGGTGGCGACGCCCAGGGTGTCCTCGCCGCCGATGGTGATCAGCGCGTCGACCTCCTGCTTGGCCAGCGTCTCCTTGATCCGCTGGACGCCGTCCCGCTCCTTGAAGGGGTTGGTGCGCGACGAGCCGAGGATCGTGCCCCCGCGAGGCAGGATGCCGCGCACCGCCGGGATGTCCAGCGGCACCGTGTCGCCCTCCAGCGGGCCGCGCCAGCCGTCCCGGAAGCCGACGAAATCATATCCGTACTCCTGGGTGCCCTTGCGGACGACGCCCCTGATCACCGCGTTCAGACCGGGGCAGTCGCCACCGCCGGTCAGCACTCCGACCCGCATCGCTGCTTCACCTACATCCCGTCAGTGGCCGCGTACGGCCATGCATAAGCCGACCCCGTCACGTTAATGGTGATTTGGGGCACTCCGGGACAAGGCGCACGCCGATTTCGTTGATTCACCGGGGAGTTGAGGCAAGGCGTTCACCCGTACGAGCGGATCACCCGGCGCGCACGGCGCCCGGCGCTGCCGGCGGCGGCCGGCTACGCGTCGTCGAGGCCGCGCTCGATGGCGTAGCGCACCAGCTCCACGCGATTGTGCAACTGCAGCTTGCCGAGCGTGTTCTGGACATGGTTCTGGACCGTGCGGTGCGAGATGACCAGCCGCTCGGCGATCTGCTTGTACGAAAGGCCCTTGGCCACCAGCCGCAGCACCTCGGTCTCCCGCTCCGTCAGCTGCGGCGCGCCCGGCTCGTCCGCCGTCGCCGGCTCGGGCTCCGTCGCCAGCCTGCGGTACTCACCGAGCACCAGCCCTGCCAGACCAGGGGTGAACACCGGGTCGCCCACGGCGGTACGGCGCACCGCGTCCAACAGCTCCTGCGTACTGGCCGACTTCAGCAGATAGCCGGTCGCACCCGACTTGACCGCCTCCAGGACATCGGCGTGCTCGCCGCTCGCGGAGAGCACCAGCACCCGCAGCGTCGGATCGGCGCCGACGAGTTCCTTGCACACCTGGGCGCCGGGCAGGCCCGGCAGATTGAGGTCGAGGACCAGCACATCGGGCGCCACGGCCTGCGCCCTGCGTACGGCCTGGAGGCCGTCACCCGCCGTCGCCACCACATCGAACCCGGCCTCCGCCAGGTCCCGCGCGACCGCGTCGCGCCACATCGGGTGGTCGTCGACCACCATCACCTTCAGGGCCGCCTGCTCACTCACGCGTTCACCTTCCCCCGTCCGCCGTCCCCGGGCGCCACGCCCTTGGGGACCTTCAACTCCACTTCCGTGCCCTGACCGGGGACCGAGATCCAGTCGGCGCTGCCGCCCAGCTCCCGCAGCCGCCCGCGGATCGACAGGGCAACCCCCAGCCGGCCCTCGCGCTCCGCATCCGCGAGCCGGCCCTCGGGGATGCCGGGGCCGTCGTCGCGCACCGTCACGATCACCGCGTCCGGTTCGTCCTCCACCAGGATCCACGCGCGGGCGCCGGCCCCCACGTGCACCCGCACATTGTCCAACGCGGCACCGACAGCGGCCGTCAGCTCCGCCGCCGCGGCCGCCGGCAGCACGACCGGGGCGCCCGGCTCGGAGAAGGTGACACCGGCGTTCGCGTACGGCGCGAGCAGCGCCCGGACGTCACAGGGCTCGCCGGGCGTCTCCGGTGACACCGCGCAGGGGGCCGGGGGCACCGCTCCGGCCGCCTGCGCGGCCTCCGCCGTCCCGGCCGGCACGGGCTCGCGCTGCGGTGGCACCAGGCCGCTGGAGACCAGGGTGCGCAGTGCCACCTCCTGCTCGCCCGCCATCCGGCCCAGCTCGCCCGCCTCGCCGCCGATCTCGGCGCCCCGTCGCTGCACCATCGCCAGGACCTGCAGCACGCTGTCGTGGATGTCGCGGGCAAGCCGCTCCCGTTCCCGGGTGGCGGCCTCGATCTGCAGGGCACGGGCGAGGGTGCGCTCACTGGCGCGTGCCACCTCGACGACGTAACCGATCGCGACACTGGCCACCCACACCAGGACGACGTTGTGGACGGTGTCGCGGGCCAGCTCCTGGCGCTCGAGAAGGTTGGCGACGGCGACCGCGCTGGAGGCCACAGCGGCCCACCGCCAGCCGCCCTTGATCGCGAAGCCCAGGACGGCGCCCGCCGTCCAGATGGAGGGCAGCGTGGGGGCGCCGTCCATGATGCGGGCGTGCGTGTCGACCAGCGGCGTGAGGAGAATGCCGCCGACCGCGAAGCCGAGGTCGGCGACCAGGAACCTGCGGGTGCAGCGCTCGGCCGAGGTCGTACGGCGCCAGGTCAGCAGCATCCAGACCGTGAGCGCGCCCATGTAGGCGGCGGCGCCCAGCGGGTGCTCGTACTTCCGGTAGGAGAGGCCGACCAGGCCCAGGGTGTAGACGAGGGTGAGGATCCGGTAACCGGTGAGCGCGCGCCACAGCGGGAGCTCGACGGACATCCGCAGCGCCGCCGGGCGCTTGCCCGCTCCCCGGGCCGCGTCGCCGCCCACCGTCCGTATGTCCGTATCCGTCATGCCGGCCCCCCACCCCTCGCCGGGCTCGCGTTACGCCCCGGCCTCGGCCTTGCCCCTGCTGCCCTTGCCGGCCGCGCCGTCGTCCTTCGCGGCCTGCTCCGCCTCGGCCTTCTTGCGGGCCTGCTCCGCCTTCGCCCGGTCGGCGATCTGCCGCTTGGCGGCCGTCGCGTAGACGTCGACGTACTCCTGGCCCGAGAGCTTCATGATCTCGTACATGACCTCGTCGGTGACCGACCGCAGGATGAAGCGGTCGCCCTCCATGCCCTGATAGCGGGTGAAGTCCAGCGGCTTGCCGATACGGATGCCCGGCCTGATCATCTTCGGCACGACCTTGCCCGGAGGCTGCACCTTCTCGGTGTCGATCATCGCGACGGGGATGACCGGGGCGCCGGTGGCCAGCGCGACCCGCGCCAGGCCGCCCGGCTTGCCGCGGTAGAGCCTGCCGTCCGGGGAGCGGGTGCCCTCCGGGTAGATGCCGAACAGCTCACCGCGCTCCAGCACCTCTATGCCGCTCTTGATCGCCGCCTCGCCCGCGCCACGGGCGCCCGAGCGGTCGACCGGCAGCTGGCCCACGCCCTTGAAGAAGGCCGCCGTCAGCTTGCCCTTGACCCCCGGGGAGGTGAAGTACTCGGCCTTCGCGATGAAGGTCACCTTGCGGTCGAGCACCGCGGGCAGGAAGAAGGAGTCCGAGAAGGACAGATGGTTGCTCGCGAGGATCGCCGGACCCTCGGCGGGGATGTTCTCGATGCCTTCCACCCAGGGGCGGAAGGCAAGCTTCAGCGACCCGCCGATGGAAAACTTCATTGCGCCGTAGATCAACCGACTGCCTCCTGTGTGTGACGCAAAGACCTTAACCTGCCCCGGTGCCGCCCTCGTCGCGACGGGGCTGCGACGGGCTGCGTGACGGTCACGGGTCGCCGGTCACCCGGGGGCCGCGAGCCGGCTCCGCCGGACCTATCCGCCCGCCGTCACTCCGCGTACCCTGAGGTAACTCGCCAGGCCCCCTCATCGATCGGAGTTCCCCGGTGCCGCTCCTTCCCGGAGCCGAACCGTTCCGCCGTGACGGCGGAGAGGTCGGCGTCCTTGTGTGCCACGGCTTCACCGGCTCCCCTCAGTCCGTACGACCCTGGGCCGAATATCTGGCCGATCGCGGGCTGACCGTCTCCCTGCCGCTGCTTCCCGGCCACGGCACCCGCTGGCAGGACATGCAGGTCACGACCTGGCAGGACTGGTACGCCGAGGTCGACCGCGAGCTGCGCGCGCTGTCCGAGCGCTGCACGAAGGTGTTCGTCTGCGGACTGTCGATGGGTGGCGCGCTGGCGCTGCGGCTGGCGGCCAAGCACGGCGACGCGATCAGCGGGCTGGCCCTGGTCAACCCGGCCAACCGGGTGCACGACAAGGCCGGCGCCCTGCTGCCGGTGCTGCGCTATGTGGTGCGGACCACCAAGGGGTTGGCCAGCGACATCGCCAAGCCGGGCGCCGCGGAGGTCGGTTACGACCGCACGCCGCTGCACGCCGCGCACTCCGTGCGCAAGTTCTTCCTCCAGGTCGACTCCGAACTCCCGCAGGTCACCCAGCCGTTGCTGGTGATGACCAGCCCGCAGGACCACGTCGTGCCGCCGGTGGACTCCGAGCGCATCCTGAGCCGGGTCTCCTCGCAGGACGTCCGGCAGAAGCTTCTGGAGCGCAGCTACCACGTCGCGACGCTGGACCACGACGCGGAGCAGATCTTCGAGGACACCTTCGCCTTCCTCGCCCGGCTCGCGCCGGAGGTGCGGGCGGGCGCGATCGAGGAGGGGACGGCGGCCAGTGGTGGAGCGTAGCCCCCGCGACCCCCGGGACCCGCTGGACGAAGAGGCCGCGTGGGCGGAGATCGTCGCGGGCTACGGCGAGGAGCCGCAGTTCCCGGCGGCGGACGACGGCCGGGACGACCAGGACCGTCCTGACGACCGGGCCGACGGCTCCGACGCGGCCGGATCGCCCGACGACGGCGCCACGGCCCGGCCCGCGGGCTCCGCGGGCCCGGCCGGCATCCCGGCTGTCCCGGGAGCCCTGGATCTGACGAAGCCGGACACGAGCACCACGGGCACGGACGCTCCGGCGACCGAGGGCGCAGGATCCGGTGATGCCGCGGAGGGCAGCAGCGGCACGGACGGGAAACGCCCGGAGCGCGGCACCCCCGGCGGCCCGGCCGGTGACGCCGTGGGCAGCTTCGTCGTTTACGCGCCGGGCGTCGGGCCCCGCGACTGGGACGCCGCGCAGTCGTCCGAGGACGACTTCGACGAGTCGGACGAGGGGCACTTCACCCCGCCCGAGCCGCCTCCGCTGCCCGAGGCCGACGTGACCACCAAGTTCGCCTGGATCGCGGTGCTCGGCGGGCCGCTGCTGCTGGTGCTGATGGTGCTGTTCCAGCAGCCGGTGACGTGGTGGATCTCGGTCCTCGGCATCGGCGGCTTCCTCGGCGGTTTCGCCACCCTGGTGGCCCGTATGAAGCACGACGACGAGGACGACGACGGGATGACGGGCGGCGGCGCGGTGGTGTGAGCGGGCCGGCCCGCGGCGCTCAGGCGCCGGTGGGCACCCGCAGGGCCGCCAGCACCGGCAGGTGGTCGGTGGCCGCGCGGAGGTCCGCCTCTCGCACGCCCGGCAGGCCGTGCGGCACCCCGCAGCCCAGGACCTCGATGCCGTCGGTGGTGAACACCGCGTCGATGCGCTGGTGCGGATCGCCCGGCGTCGAGGTGTATTCCCCGCCCCACGGCTTCGCCGCCCAGGCGTCGGTCAGCGCCCCCGCCAGCCGCTGGAAGCTGCGGCCACGGGGCCGGTCGTTGAGGTCCCCGGCGGCGACGGCGTACGGCACGTCCCAGCCCGCCAGCCGATCCAGCAGCAGTCCGGCCTGCGCGTAGCGCTCCGCCGCGGCGAGGCTGAGGTGACAGCTGAGCACCCCGAGCCGGGCGCCGCCGATGCGGACCACGGCGGTGGCGAAACCGCGCTGGTGCAGGCCGGGCGTGCGGGGCAGCAGGATGTCCTCGGTGCGCTCCACATGGGCGCGCAGCGAGGACAGGATCATCGGGCCCGCGGTGGTGCCACCGCCGGTGACGTAGACCAGGCCGCAGGAGCGGGCCAGCCGCTCCGCGGCCTTGCGCCAGCGGAAGAACCGCGGCGCCTCCTGGATGAGCACGAGATCGGGGGCGCAGGCCCGGATGACCCGGGTCAGCGCCGCCCGATCGTCGCGCAACGAGCGGATGTTGTAGCTGAGCACACGGACGATCGCGGAGTTCTCCTCCGTGCCGGACGCGGGGAGTCCGGGCCGCTCAGCCACCATCGCGGTCAGCCCTGCCGTGCCAGATCGGCGGCACCGACCAGACCGGCCTTGCCGCCGAGCTGGGCGGCGAGCACCTGGGCGTGCGGCCGCCACTGATTGCCGACCAGCCAGCGGCGGAAGGACTTGCGGATCGGGCCGAGGACCAGCTCGCCCTCGTCCGAGACGCCGCCGCCGACGATGAAGGCGGACGGGTCGAAGAGCGAGGCGAGGTCGGCCAGGCCCGCGCCGGCCCAACGGGCCAGTTCGCGGAACGAGTCGATGGCGACCGGGTCGCCCTGCCGGGCCGCCTCGCTGATGTGCCGGCCCTCGATGCCCTCGGACGTGCCGTCGCCGAGCGAGAGGAGCACAGCGGCGTTCTCGGGGGTGGCGAAGGCACGCTGGCGGGCGTAGCGCAGCAGGGCGCGGCCGGAGGCGTACTGCTCCCAGCAGCCCTGACTGCCGCAGCCGCAGAGCAGTCCGTCGGGGACGACCCGGATGTGGCCGAACTCCGCGGCGACGCCGAAGCGGCCGCGGCGCAGCTTGTTGCCGATGATGATGCCGCCGCCCAGGCCCGTGCCGAGGGTGATGCAGATGACGTCGCTGTGGCCCTGGCCCGCGCCGAACTTGTACTCGCCCCAAGCCGCGGCGTTGGCGTCGTTCTCGACGACGACGGGGAGGCCGACGCGCTGTTCGACCCTGTCCTTGAGCGGCTCGTGGCGCCAGTCGATGTTCGGGGCGAAGAGGACCGTGGCCCGCTTCTCGTCGACGTAGCCGGCGGCACCGATACCGACCGCCTCGATCTGGTGGCCGGAGCCGACCCGGCGGACGGCGTCCGCGATGGCTTCCGTCAGCTCGTCGGTGGCCTGCGGAGTCGGCACCTTGCACGTCTCCAGGATCGAGCCCTCTTCGTCGACCACGCCGGCCGCGATCTTCGTGCCGCCGATGTCAACGCCGATGGTGAGTCCCATGTGTCCCTCAGTTATTCGCTCGAACCCCGCCGGGAACCACCGTACCGGAGGTCACGCCGGCGTCCCGGCCCATGAGCCTTCAGGAGCAGGTCAGTCGAGATCGATCCGCTCGGTGCCGGTGGGGCCGTCGTCGTCGCGCGGGTCGTCGCCGCGGGTGGCCTTGCCGGGGGTGCCGGGCCGGTCGTCGAGGTCGTCGCGGGTCCAGCGGCGCTCGCTGCCCTCGACGGCCGAGCGGTAGGCGGCGAGCAGCTCGGAGCCGGCCGCCGCGAGGTGGTCGAAGATCTCCGGGTTGCGCTCGACGACCGGCTCGACCGCGGCCTTGGCCTGCTTCAGCAGCTGGTTGACCGCGCCCTGCGCGGCGATCCCGCCGAGAGCGCCGGGCAGCTGGATGCCGGCGAGCTTGTCGGTCACGGCGTCGGCGAGCTTGCGCAGCTCCTCCGCCGCGCTGCCGGGCTGCGACCCGAATTCGGTACGGCGTCGCGCCTTCTCGGCCGCGAGGTCCTCGGCGCACGCCCTCTCCCAGGCGTCGGCGTCGGGCTCGGCGGCCGTGTGGTCGGCGGGGCGCTCGGTGGCATCACTCATGACGATCTCCGTGGACTCCTGCGGCGCGGCGGGTGCGGCGACGGTTGGGGCGGACTGCGGAGCGGGACTCACCCTCGACGGTACCCGAACGGCGGGAGGACGTTCAGTGGCTCTGCGGCCACAGACCGGGGTCGGGGGTGAAGCGGATCTCCAGCACGCCGTCCCGGAGTCCGGCGCCGGAGACGGTGCAGCGGCGCAGTGCGGAGGGGAGCGTCCGGATGCGGCGGAAGCGCCCGGCGCTGACGACGATCTCGTCGCCGCGCCGCACCAGGCCGAGGCTGTCCCGCTCGGCGCCGGGCAGCGGCACGCGCCAGACCAGGATGCCGTCGTCCGCCAGGCGGTCCTCGACGGTCCAGGGGTCGAGGTTCCCGGCGGCCGGTCGGACCTCGCCGATCTCGCCGGCAGGGCCGTCGATCAGCTCGTCGAGTTCCTCGGTGCCCTGCGGGTCGCGGCCCAGGTGCGGCACTTCGTGCAGCGGCAGGTCGGGGAACTCCTCGCGCAGCGCCTTGAGGGCGCTCTGCTGGCTGCCGGAGAGCCCGGCGAGGAAGGGGTCGGCGGAGCCGGTGGGCAGCAGCCGGTTGACGAGAATGCCGTCGGTGCGGCGGCCGTGCAGCGCGAGCCCGGCGCGCAGCGGGCGCAGGTTCGCGGCGGCGACCGGGCCGGCCTCGGTGACCAGGCGTACGGACGTGCCGGGGTCGTCGATCACCCGCTGGACGGCGGCGAGTTCGCCCTCCCAGCGCTCGGCGGCCTCGTACAGCTTCTGGGCCGGCATCGGCACGCCGGCGAGCTGGGCGAGCACCGGGCGCAGCGCGCGGGCGGCCTGGCGCTCGGGCGGCAGCAGGCGGCGGAGGTAGCGGCGTACCTGCGCGGGCAGCGCGAGCAGCTGGATCGTCTCGGCGGCCGGGGGCATGTCGACGACGACGGTGTCCCAGTCGTCCGATTCGTGCTCCACGCGCAGGGCGTGCAGCAGCGCGAACGCCTCGGAGCCGGGGAGTTCGGTGAGTTCGTCCTCTTCGAGGGGGGCCGCGCCGAGCAGGTCCAGGGCGGCTCCGGCGCGGTCCTGGAAGGCCAGGAACTCCTGGCGGAAGCGGTCGGCGGGGTCGATCCGGCGGGCGTGCAGACCGTGGGCGATCTCGGTGGCCCTGTCGGCGGCGAGGCGGCAGCCGAGCACCGCCTCCGGCGCGGCACTCCCGGTCGCGAGCAGCAGGACGCGCACTCCCCGCCGGGCACCTGCCAGGGCGGTGGCGGCGGCGAGCGTGGTGCGGCCCGCGCCGCCGGGGCCTGTGACGAGGACGGTGCGCACGTTCAGAGCTTCTTGGCCTCGTCGGCGGGCGCCTCGGGGCCGCTCTCGACGCGCTTCTTCAGTCCGGCCAGGGCGCGGTCGATGATGACCTTCTCGGCCTTGCGCTTGATCATGCCGAGCATCGGGATCTTGACGTCGACGGTGAGCTGGTACGTCACCTCGGTGCCGGCGCCGCCGTCGCGCGGGGCGAGGCGGTAGGAGCCGTCGAGGGCGCGCAGCATCTGCGACTTGACCAGTGACCAGCTGACCTCGTTCTCGCCGGTCCAGGTGTAGGCGAGGGTGTGGTCGTCCTTGATCGCGCCGGCGTCGAGCAGCAGGCGCACCTGCTCGGCGCGGCCCTGGGCGTCCTTGGCCAGCACCTCTGCCTCTTTGACCTCTCCGGTCCACTCCGGATAGCGGTCGAAGTCGGCGATCACTCCCATCACCTCGGCGGGTGCCGCCGCGATCGTGATGCTAGAGCTGGTGTGTTCGGCCATCGCCGTGACTCCTCCATGCCGATTCATGCCGGTCCGCCGACACGCGTCAAACTCGGTGTCTCTGCTGCTGAAGGCTACCGCGCGGGGAAAGGGCGGCGGACACCAGCAGGCCCCGCGCGACCGGGCCGTCGACTACCGGCCACCCCTCGCGGTGCCCGGGGCGGACCGCCCCCCGCTCGCGCCGCCCGGTTCACCACTCCAGGACGTACGGCGTCCCGGTCGCGTTGAAGTGCCCGACGTTGACGCATTCCGTCCCCCCGATGCGGACCCGGCGGGCCAGCGGCTGATGGACGTGACCGAAGAGGGAGTAGCGGGGGCGGGTGGTGCGGATGGCGTGCAGGAGCGCGGCACTGCCGCGCTCGAAGCGGCGGGCGACGGTGTCGTAGCAGAGCTCCGGGACGTCCGGCGGGATGTGGGTGCACAGCACGTCCACCTCGCCGACCGCCTCGATCTTGGCGGCGTACTCCTCGTCGCTGATCTCGTAGGGGGTGCGCATCGGCGTGGTCAGACCGCCGCCGACGAAGCCGAAGACCCGGCCGCCGATCTCCACCCGCTCGCCGTCGAGGACCGTGGTGCCGGGCCGGGCGTACTCGGGCCACAGGCGCGGGATGTCGACGTTGCCGTAGGTGGCGTAGGTGGGGGTGGGCAGCGCGGCGAAGAGGTCGGCGTACTGCTTGCGGACCGCCTCCTCGATAACCGACTCCCGGCTCGCGCCGTCGCGGTCCAGCTCGCCCCAGAGCCGGCGGCCCAGCTCGCGGGCCTCCTCGAAGCGGCGGGCGGTGCGCAGTTGGACCAGGGCGTGGGCGTTGTCCACACCGAAGAGGTCGGGGAAGATGCCGCGCGAGTGGTCGGCGTAATCGAGGAAGAGAACGAGGTCACCGAGGCAGACCACCGCGTCGGCTCCGGTGCCGGCCTCGGCGAGGTCCCGGCTGTTCCCGTGTACGTCACTGACCACATGCACGCGCATGGCGCCACCCTAGAGGGCCCCGGCCGCTGCCGGGAGAGGTCCTGGACCTGCGGTTACTTTCGGGTCACCAAGGGCCTGGTCTAGTCTTCGCGGTGCAGTCCGAAGGCGTGTCCCCAAGCGTGTGACGCATAAAACATCTGGGCGTGACCCCCTATCCCTGGAGCAATACCGGTGGGTAACGTCCGGGCAGTCCGATCCCCCTTGCATGATCATGGACCGCAGCCGGTGTACACACAGCGTCGTGGCGCCGGCGCCAATGAGGAGCAGCAGTCTTGCGCGAGTTCAGCCTTCCGGCCCTGTACGAGGTCCCCGCGGACGGCAATCTGACGGATCTCATCCGCCGAAATGCCGCGCAGCACCCGGATGTTGCGGTCATGGCACGCAAGGTGAACGGTGTGTGGCAGGACGTCACCGCCACCACCTTCCTCGCCGAGGTCCGTGCCGCGGCCAAGGGCCTGATGGCCTCCGGCGTCCAGCCCGGTGACCGGGTGGGCCTGATGTCCCGCACCCGCTACGAGTGGACACTGCTGGACTTCGCCATCTGGAGCGCGGGCGCGATCACCGTCCCGGTCTACGAGACCAGCTCCGCCGAGCAGATCCAGTGGATACTCGGCGACTCGGGCGCGGTGGCCTGCCTGGTGGAGTCCCCCGCGCACGAGGCCGCGGTCGAGTCGGTCCGCGACCGGCTGCCCGGCCTGGAGAACATCTGGCAGATCGAGCGGGACGCCATCGCACGGCTGCGGGCCGCGGGTGACGGCATCGCCGACGAGGAGGTGGACGCGCGCAGCGCCCTCGCCGACGCCGACTCCCCCGCCACCATCGTCTACACCTCCGGCACCACCGGCCGCCCCAAGGGCTGTGTGCTCTCCCACCGCAGCTTCTTCGCCGAGTGCGGCAACATCGTCGAGCGGCTGCGCCCGCTGTTCCGCACCGGCGATTCCTCGGTGCTCCTCTTCCTCCCCATCGCGCACGTCTTCGGCCGCCTGGTGCAGGTCGCCTCGGTGATGGCCCCCATCAAGCTGGGGCACGCACCGGACATCAAGCACCTCACCGACGATCTCGCCTCCTTCCGGCCGACGATGGTGCTGGGCGTTCCGCGGGTCTTCGAGAAGGTCTACAACTCGGCGCGCGCCAAGGCCCAGGCCGACGGCAAGGGCAAGATCTTCGACAAGGCGGCGGACACCGCGATCGCCTACAGCCGTGCGCTGGAGACCCCCGAGGGCCCGGCGTTCGGCCTGAAGGTCAAGTACAAGGTCTTCGACCGGCTGGTCTACGGCAGGCTGCGCGCCGTCCTCGGCGGCCGCGCCACGCACGCCATCTCCGGCGGTGCCCCGCTCGGTGAGCGCCTGGGCCACTTCTTCCGCGGCATCGGCTTCACGGCGCTGGAGGGCTACGGCCTGACGGAGTCCTGTGCGGCCACCGCCTTCAACCCGTGGGACCGGCAGAAGATCGGCACCGTCGGCCAGCCGCTGCCCGGCTCCGTGGTGCGGATCGCCGACGACGGCGAGGTGCTGCTGCACGGCGAGCACCTGTTCTCGGGGTACTGGAACAACGAGACGGCGACCCAGGAGGCCCTGTCCGACGGCTGGTTCCACACCGGCGACATCGGCACCCTCGACGAGGACGGCTACCTCGCCATCACCGGCCGCAAGAAGGAGATCCTGGTCACCGCGGGCGGCAAGAACGTCGCACCGGCCGTGATCGAGGACCGTATCCGGGCGCACGCCCTGATCGCCGAGTGCATGGTCGTCGGCGACGGCCGGCCGTTCATCGGCGCG
Organism: Streptomyces sp. NPDC048248; assembly: GCF_043201875.1. Taxonomy (NCBI): domain Bacteria; kingdom Bacillati; phylum Actinomycetota; class Actinomycetes; order Kitasatosporales; family Streptomycetaceae; genus Streptomyces; species Streptomyces sp. NPDC048248. The sequence goes on along the minus strand of NZ_JBICZL010000003.1, from coordinate 508,513 downwards.
TTGGTCACCCTCGACGAGGAGTTCCTGCCCCACTGGGCCGAGGAGCACGGCCACCCGGCCGATGTGACGCCGGCCCAGGTCGCCTCGGACCCGGAGCTGTTGGCCGCGGTGCAGCGCGCGATCGACGACGGCAACTCCGCGGTCTCCAAGGCCGAGTCGGTGCGCAAGTTCAGCGTGCTGCCGACCCAGTTCACCGAGGAGTCCGGCCATGTCACGCCGTCGCTGAAGCTCAAGCGGAACGTCGTGGCGAAGGACTTCTCCGAGGACATCGAGGCGCTCTACCGCGGCTGAAGCGGTCGTTGCGTACGGCCCACCGGACCGGTGGGACCGGGTGGACCGGTACGGCCGCAGGGGCCGCACCGGTCGGGGCTCGCTACAGCAGCTCCTTGAGGCGCTCCGCGAGCAGGTCCCAGCGCCATTTCTCCTCCACCCACGCGCGGCCGCGCTCGCCCATCCTGTGCCGCAGCTCCGGGTCGCGGAGCAGGGCGACGAGCCGTTCGGCCGCGGCGGCCGGCGAGCCGCCGGGCACCACCCAGCCGGTCTCGCCGTCCAGCACCGCGTCCGGTGCGCCGCCCGAGTCGCCCGCCACCACGGGCAGCCCGGTGGCGGACGCCTCCAGGTAGACGATGCCCAGCCCCTCGACGTCGAGCCCGCCGCGTCGGGTGCGGCACGGCATCGCGAAGACATCGCCCGCGCCGTAGTGCGCCGGCAGCTCCTCCCAGGGCACGGCGCCCGTGAAGCGCACCGCGTCGCCCACGCACTTCTCGCGGGCCAGCGCCCGCAGTTCCTTGTCGTACGGGCCGCCGCCGACGATCAGCAGCACCGCGTCGGGCACCTCGGCCAGGATCGCGGGCATCGCCTCGATGAGCGTGTCCTGTCCCTTGCGGGGCACCAGGCGGGAGACGCACACCACGACCGGCCGGCCGGCGAGCCCGAGGCGGGCGCGGACCGCCTCGCCGCCCGAGCCGGGGTGGAAGGTCTTCTCGTCCACGCCCGGCGGGAGCTGCACCATCCGCGCGGCGGCCTCGTCGGAGAGCGCGCCGGCGATCCGCGAGCGGGTGTACTCACCGAGGTAGGTGAGGGTGTCGGTGCCCTCGCCGATCCGGCGCAGCAGCTGCCGGGCGGCCGGCAGCTGCGCCCAGCCCGCCTCATGGCCGTGGGTGGTCGCCACGATGCGCCGGGCGCCGGCCGAGCGGAGCGCGGGCGCCATCAGCCCCAGGGGCGCCGCCGCACCGAACCACACCGAGGAGCAGCCGTGCTCGCGCAGCAGCGCGGTGGCCCGCCGGGTCACCCGCGGGGTGGGCAGCAGCATCGTCGTACGGTCGCGGATCACCGGGAACGGCTGCTCCGCGTCGAAGGCGGCGGTGGCCTCGGTGCCTTCCCTGCCGCGCTTCCAGGTCGAGGCGTACACGACGACCTGGGTGGGGTCGAGGCGCAGCGCCATGCTGTGCAGGAAGGCCTGGATGCCGCCGGGACGGGGCGGGAAGTCGTTCGTGACGATCAAGGTCTTGTGCACGATGGTCTCTCGGCGGTCGGGGCGGCGGGCGGTCCGCGCAGGCGGGCCCGGCGGGTCGGGGCCGACAGTACCGCTTGGCCCACGGACGACGGCGGGCCGCCTGCCCGCTGCGGGAGGGGCGTCCCCGCCACGCCGGGCATCTGTTCTACGGTCGTGACCGGCCACTACCGGCATCATGCAGTCAGGCGGGACCAGTGATCCATCATGCAGTCGGCGGCGCCGGCGGCCACCGGCGGACGACCGGCGAGGTGACGATGACCAGCACCAGCACCAGCACCGGGCCGCGACGGCGGTGGCTCCCGATCCTGGCCTGGGCCGTGACCCGCGCCGTGCTCCTGCTGTGCGCCGAGAAGGTGCTGGTGCTGCCGGGCCCGGATGTCACCAGCGATATCAGCGTGATCTACCGGGGCTGGTTCGAGGTCCTCAAGACCGGCACCTTCCCGCTGGACGACGTCACCTGGCAGTACCCGCCGGCCGCCGCCCTGGCGGTGCTGGGCCCCGGACTGCTGCCCTTCCTCGACTACACCTCCGCCTTCTTCGTCCTGGTCCTCCTCGCCGACGCCGCGGCCCTCGCGCTCTTCCTGCGCGCGGGCCGGCGCCCCGGCAACCGGCAGCTCGGCGCCTGGGTCTGGATCGCAGGGGTCGCGCTGCTCGGGCCGACCGCCTATGCGCGCTACGACCTGATGGTCACGGCCGTCGCCGTCGCGGGCCTCTTCGCGGCGGCCCGGCGGCCCCGGGTGGCGGGAGCGCTCATCGCGTTCGGCGCCCTGCTGAAGGCGTGGCCGGTGCTGCTCCTGACCGGCGCGGCGGTGCGCGGCCGGCGGGCGCGGTCCCTGTGGGTGGCCGCGGCCGGCACCGCGGCAGCGGTGACCCTCGCGTTCGTCAGCGCCGCTCCCGGCGCGCTCGCCTTCCTGACCTTCCAGCGGGACCGCGGTACGGAGATCGAGTCGCTCGGTGCGCTGGTCTTCCATGTGGCCCGGCACTTCGGGTGGAGCGGCGAGGTGCTGCTGAACTACGGCTCGGTGGAGTTCCTCGGACCGGGGGTCGCGTTCGTCAGCACCCTCGCCCAGCTGCTGACCGCGGCGGCCCTGGGCTGGCTGCTGCTGTGGCGGCTGCGTGCCCGGGAGTTCACCGCCGCGACGCTCGCCGACGCCGCCTTCACCGCCACGCTGCTGTTCACGACCACCAGCCGGGTGATCAGCCCGCAGTACCTGCTCTGGCTGGTGGGCCTCGCGGCGGTGTGCATGACCGCGCGGGCGAGCCGACAGGCGCTGCCCGCCGGTCTGGTGCTCCTGGCCACCGGTGTCACGCTGCTGGAGTTCCCCGTCTGGTTCGGCCATGTCGTGGCGAGCGACTGGCAGGGCGTCGGTGTGCTCCTGCTCCGCAACGCCCTGCTGGTCGCCGCCTCGCTGATCGCCTGCCGTCGGCTGTGGGTGTCGACGCGCGCCGGTGGGCGGGCCGCGCCCGCGAAGGACACCCCGCCGGCCGAGGAAGCGACCGCGTCCGGCGGCCGGGCGGACGCGGACAGCTGTGCGTCAGGTGCCTGTCGACCGTCGCCCGCCGCGGGCGGCGCCGACCCGCCCCGGACCGCCCGGACGAGCTGAGAAGCGCGGCGGCTGCGGGCGGCTCAGCGCAGCTGCCCCTTCACGTACGCCCGCCACCGCACCGTGAACTCCGCCAGCCCGACGCCCAGTTGGGAGCGCATGGCGCGGTCGAGACGGTCGGCACGAGCCGGCTGCCGCTTGCCGTCACCGGTCTCGGGGGACGCGCCGGCGGCGGGCCCTTCCGTCGCCGGCGCCTGGGTCGCCTCGATCGGGGCGGCCGCGCCCCCGGCGACGGCACTCCGGCTCCGGCCCACCTCCCGGTAGAAGCCGATGAGCTTCTTCTCTCCCCATTTGTCGGCGATCATCCGGCAGGCCAGCCAGCCGCCCTCGTAGGCCTTCGCCAGCCGGTCAGCGCCGGCTTCGAAGCCGAAGTCGTCATCGGTGGGCAGCCGGGCGGGGATCTTGCCGGTCGCGACGGCACGGGAGAGCTCGGGTGCGGCGGTGGCGGCCTTGCGGCGCGTGCCGCGGTAGGCGACCCAGTCGGCGAGGCCCTCGGAGAGCCACAGCGGGGTGGTCTGCGTGGTGACCGTGCGGGTGGCGACATGGGTGGTCTCGTGGGTGAGGACGACCGCACGGCCGAGGTCGTTGAGTTCCTCGTAGGCCTCCGGGTTGACGATCACCCGGTCCGCGGGGGCGCTGGTGGAGGCGCTCGCCTCCCCGGTCGTGACGGCCGCGATCTCCTCGTATCCGGACGGATCGTCGCTGCCCAGCAGCTGCGCCATCCCCACGACCGAGTCCGGGGCCTCCACCACCACCTTGCGCGACCACTTCCCCCGCCAGGCGGCGGAGACCGCGGGCACCGCCGCGTCGACCCGGTCCGCCAGCTCGCGCAGCCGCCGCGGCTCGGCGGCGCCGCCGAGGACCAGGCTGTGCCGGCCGTGGACGATGCGTACCGGTCCCTGGTCCCACAGCTGACGGGGGCCGGTCCGCCCGGCCGCCGCGCCGTCGGTGTCCGACGAGATCCGCCAGCGGCCCTCACGCTCGCTCAGCGTGAGGTACTGGAAGGAGGCGACCGGCACGGTGTCGTAGCCCTTCAGGCGGTAGCTCAGCCGCACCTTCGCGGCCAGCCGCTCGCCGGTGCCGCCCGCCGGGAGCGGGAAGTCGCCGGTCGAGACGAGCTCGTAGTGCCAGTCGGCGAGCGGTACCGAGCCGAGGTTGCCGAACAACTGTCGCTGCCGTGAGCGGTAGGTGGTGGCCTGCGGGTCGACGGACTCCAGGAACGCGTCGGCGTCCCGGCCCTCGACGGCCCGCGCCCGGGCGTCGAGCATCCGCTGGACGTCCGGGAAGCGGTCACGCGAGGCCGGCGCCGGCGCGCAGCCGAGGAGCTGGGCGAGGACCGCGAGCAGCACCGCGGCGCAGCCCGCCGCCACCGCTCGCGGCCGCGTCCGTATCGCCCGCTGACCTGACATGCGGCCGATCGTATGTGCGGCCGGGCCGGGGCAACACCGCGGGGGATCCGCCTCAGGGCCGGGTGATGGAGGAGATCGGCATCATTCCGACCGGGTCGTAGCGCACCCGCGCGCCGGGGTAGGGCGCGTGCACGACCTGGCCGTTGCCGACATACATCCCGACGTGGCTGGCGTCCGAGCGGTAGACGACCAGGTCTCCCGGCTGTGCCTCGCCCAGCGACACCTGCCGCCCGGCGCCCCGCTGCCCCTGCGACGTCCGCGGAATGGAGACGCCGGCCCGGCCGTAGGCCCATTGGGTGAGTCCGGAGCAGTCGAAGGCCGAGGGACCCGAGCCTCCCCAGGAGTACGGGGAGCCCACCGCGGCCCGCGCCGCGGCGACCGCCGCTGCGGCGCGCCCCGAGGACGGCAGGGCCTCCGAGAGATCCGGGAGGGTCCCGTCCCGCCCGAGGGCCCTGGAAGCCCGGTCGTAGGCCGCGCGCACGTCCGCGGGAAGCCCGTTCAGCATCCGCCGCGCGGCGGCGAGCTTGCCCTGCACGGCCTTCTTGTGACGCGCGACCGCCTTGCGGCCGGCCTCCAGATCGGCCAGCCGGGCGACGGTCTCCCGGCGCTGCTGTTCCAGGGCCCGCTGGGCCACCTGGAGTTCGTGCAGCTCCCCGGCCTGGGTGCGGTGCAGCCGGTCGAGCGCGGAGGCCTTCTCCAGATACCGGTCCGGCCCTTCGGAGAGCAGCAGCTGCAGGGTGGGGTCGATGCCGCCGGCCCGGTACTGAGCGGCGGCCAGCACGCCGAGCCGGCCGCGCATCCGGTTGACCCGCTCCTGGGCACGGGCGGTGCGGTCCTGCAGGTTCGTCACCTGGACGCGGAGGCTGCGGGCCCGCTCGTGGGCGCCGTTGTACTTCTCGGTGGCGCGCTCCGCCTGCTCGTAGAGCTCGGTGAGCCGCGAGGCCGAGGCCGCCGAGTCGCGCCCGGCGGGGTTGTCAGCGGGGTCGGCGACGGCCGGTGTCGAGGTGAGCGCCGCGGCGGCGGTCGCCAGGGCGGCCGACAGGACGGTGACACCGGTGAGGGTGACGGGGCCGGGCTGCGAGGTACGGCGATGGGACACCACGAGGGCCGCACTCCTTCCGTGTGCAGCCCCTGCCGCCCGGAGGGCGGTCGGTGACCGGCAGCTGCGAGGGCAGACAGTAACCGCGCCGGTCCACACCGGCCAAAGAACTCCGCCCGTACGCAAAACGCCGCCCCGCCGGTGACTGTGCAGGTCACCGGCGGGGCGGCAAGTCAGCGGCGCAGGCCGCAATTCGCCCGTTCGGGCGGCAGAACGGGGCGGTTCAAACGCGGACCCCGAACATGAACGGCATGTTGTTGATCGACTCGTAGCGCACGGCCGCGCCCGGCTTGGGGGCGTGCAGGACCTGGCCGTTGCCGGCGTACAGGCCGATGTGGTGCAGGTCGCCGTAGAACAGCACCAGGTCGCCCGGCTTGAGTGCGTCCTGCCCCTGGATCCGGGTGCCGGCGTTGGCCTGCTCCTGGGAGGTACGCGGCAGGGACTGGCCGGCCTGCTGGTAGGCCCAGGAGGTCAGGCCCGAGCAGTCGAACGAGGACGGGCCGGTGGCGCCCCAGACGTAGGGCGAGCCTATCTTCGCCTGGGCGGCGGACAGGGCGGCCGCACCCCGCTGCGAGGCGGGTACGTCGCTGCCGAGGTCGATCCGGGAGTTGCTGCGGTTGGCGCGGTCCTCCTTGGCCTGCAGCGCGGCGCGCTCCTTGGCCGTGAGGGTGTTGAGCAGCTCCTGCGCCTTGCCGAGCTTGCCCTTGATCTCGTCCTTCTTGTCACCGAGCGCCTTGCGGGTCTCGGTGAGGTCCTCGATCTTGCTCGCGGCCTCGGCGCGCGCCTGGGCGAGCCGGCGCTGCTTGTCCGCGATGGTCTTCAGCTGGTCGGCCTGCTTGCCGCTCAACTGGTCGAGGGTGGCGGCCTTCTCGAGGTAGGAGTCCGGGTCGCCGGAGAGGAAGAGCTGGACGGAGGGGTCGATGCTGCCGCTGCGGTACTGGCCGGAGGCGACGGCGCCCAGGCCCTTGCGCATCTGGTTCAGCTCGCCCTGGCCGCGGGCGACCTTGTCCTGGAGGCTCTCGACCTCCTTCTGGAGCTTCTCCTGGTCTTCCTTGACGCCGTTGTACTTCTCGGTGGCCTGCTCCGCCTGCTCGTAGAGCTTGTCGACCTCGGCCTTGACGTCCTTCTTCGTCTGCTGCGGATCGGCCTGGGCGGCCTGCGACGAGAGGGCGACGGCCGCGGCCGCGGTCGCGGTCAGCACGGTCACACGAGTACGGCTCGGCTGCTTGGGTCGACGGTGGGACGCCACGAAGGCGAGCTCCTTCTTCCTCCAGCCGCCTACCGGGAAGTGGGGGGGGTGAGACCCCGGCTCCGCGTGAACGCTGCGGACTCGGCGGTTCCTTCACTGTTCATCCCGGTTGGATGATCACCTGCATGAAGGTTCGAGGCCTGACCTTAGTAACCGAGTTGTGATCGCTTCAAATCCTCACGGGAAAAAACTGCGTCACACGCCCAAGCTTTACCAACATCACACGGGCAGTAATGGGCATTTGACGCTCAGATACCGTCCGCGGCGATTCTCCCGCCGGTTTCCCGCCGGATTCCGCCCGGCTCAGGTCCGCGCAAGTCGCTTGAGAAGCAAGGCCGATGCGACCGGCCGGGCGCCGGCCTTCGCCACGCCGTCGGCCACTTCCCGGTCGGTGGAGACCACGACGACCGGGCGGCCGGGCGGTTCGGCCCTTACGAGCTGACGAATCAACTCATCGGCCGTTACGCCCGGTTTGCTGAACAGCACCCGCACCCCGCGCGGCGGCGCGAGCAGCACCGGCGCCGCCAGTTCCGCACCGTCGAAGACGCAGGTCATCTCCGCGCCGGTCTGCGCCGCGAGCACGGCGAGCCCGCCCAGCAGCCGCAGCCGCTGCTTGTCCAACGGCATCGTCGGATAGCCGGTCTTGGTGACGTTGTAGCCGTCGACCACCAAGTGCGCCTGCGGCAGGGCCAGAAGCTGGTCGAGCAGCGCCGGGTCCATGTCCGAAAGCGCCCGGGTTGCGACGTCCTTCGGTGTCATCTGGCCCGGCGCCACCGCCTCGACGGTGTCGGCAGGGTGAACGCTGGCGGGTGGCAGCGCAAGCTCGCGGCGCAGTCCCTGAGCCGCGTCCAGCACCGTGTCGAGCAGCAGCCGCAGCCGCATGTCCTCGACGCTGCGCCCCTCTCGGGCGGCCCGCCTGCTGGTCTCCAAGGACGCCTCGGTCTCGGCGATCCGGGCCTTGAGCCGGCGCAGCTCGCTGTCCGCAGCGGTCTTCTCGGTGGCCGCCTGGGACCGCCCGGCCTCCAGCGCGGCCTCGGCCTTGCGTACCGCCGCCTCGCCGCGCTTGACGTCGCTCAGCGCGCTGCGCAGCTTGCGCTGGAGGGACTCGTTCTCCTTGCGGGCGGTGTCGAGGTCCACCCGGATCCGGTCGGCTTCCGCACGGGCTTCGGTACGGGCCTGCGACAGCTCCTCGCGGAGCCTGGCCAGCTCCCGCTCGGCCTCCTCGCCGGCCCGCTCGGCACTGGCCCGCTGGGCCTCCTCGCCGGCCGCCGCGACGAGCTTGACCCAGCCGTCGGGGCGCAGGACGTAGGCCGCCGCCGCGACATCCAGCGGGTCGGCGGCGGCGGGCGGGGTGCCGTGGTCGAGGGCCGCGGCCAGCTCCGGCTGGGCCTCGCGGAGCTTGCCGGCGATGCGTTGCCGGAAGACCGCGTCGCTCTCCAGCGCAGCGGCCATCGCGTTACCGGCGAACTTGGCGCGGCGGGAGGGCGTGAAGCGGGCGTACTGCCGCAGCGGCGGCGGGAGTTCGGAGACGGTCAGGCCGCCGAACGAGTCCGCGGTGAGCGCCACCACACGGCGCCGGACGCCCTCGGGCAGCGGGCGGTCCAGCACGTCGTCGGCCGCACCCTCGGATGCGGCGGCACGCTCCGCCCCCGGCTCCCCTTCTGGACGCTCCACCACGGCTGCATCGCTCCGATCTCAGGCGCTCGCGCCCGGCCGGTCCACCAGCTCGATCTGGTCGACCGCGTTGCACCAGCGGCAGCGCACGGACTCGATGTTCTCACTCAGGACCTCGCGCTCCTCCACCTTCGGCTCCCCGGCCAGGTCGAGGTGGAGGTACTCCACCACCTTGGACTGGCGGGTCACATCGAAACGCGTGAGGTTGCCGCACAGCGTGCAGCGCCACCGGGTCTCGGCCGTCGGCAGGGGAACAGCCATCGTGTCGTCCTCTTTCGTGCTCGTCGTGCTCGTGCAGTTGTGCGGTTTCACGCGGTGCGCCGTCGGACTGCGGAAGTACGCAAAGTACTGCCTGTAACCCTACGGCCTGACGGGGGGCCGGTGCGGGTCCGCCCAGGAGCCGGGACGCGGCGAGGCACTCTGTCCCGATTGCCCGCATTGCGCCATGATCACTTCATGACGGCCCCGTCTCTGTTCCCCGGTGTCCCCCGGCCCCCGCACCCGGCCAGGTCCCTCGCCGTGGTGTTCTCGCGGGTGACGAACGTGCTGATCGGCCTGTGCTGCACGGTCTTCGTGATCGGCCCGGTCTCCGGCCTCAATCGGATGTACGGCACGGGCGACGCCCTGCTGCAGGCCCAGACCGCCTACTTCGAGCGCTGGGGCGTGATCCCCGTCGACCTGTGGAGCGGCTCGGTCGCCGTGCTCGCCACCCCGCTCAGCGCGCTGTTCGTCCACGGCAGCTGGCTGCACCTGCTGGGCAACATGCTGTTCCTGTACGTCTTCGGCGGGATGACCGAGGCGCGGATGGGCCGACTGCCGTTCGCCGTCTTCTACATCGCCACCGGCTATCTGGCACTTCTCGGCTACGCGGCCGCGCACGCGACGTCCGCCCAGACCCTGGTGGGCGCGTCCGGCTCGATCTCCGGGGTCCTCGGCGCCTTTCTGTACCTCTTCCCCAAGGCCCGGGTGACCAGCCTCTTCCCGTTCCTGTTCTTCCTGCCGCTGCGCTTCCCCGCCTGGATCGTGCTGCTCTTCTGGTTCGGCCTGCAGTGGCAGGCCGCGCGCCACGATCCCGGCGGCCCCGGGGTCGCCTACCTCGCCCATGTGGTGGGGTTCGCGCTCGGGTTCCTGTACGCATGGGTGCGCTACGGGAGGGATAGTGTGGAGGCCACCCGGGGGAACGAACCGGCGACCGAGGGAGAGAGCCAGCCGTGATCACGTCGATCGTGCTCATCAAGACCAGCGTGGACCAGATCCCGGAGATCGCCGAGAAGATCGCCGCGCTGGAAGGTGTCAGCGAGGTCTACTCCGTCACCGGTGCGCACGACCTGATCGCGATGGTGCGGGTGGCCGCCCACGACGACCTCGCCGATGTCATCCCCGGCCGGATCAGCAAGGTGCCCGGCGTCGCCTCCACCGAGACGCACATCGCCTTCCGCACCTACTCCCAGCACGACCTCGAAGCGGCCTTCGCCATCGGCCTGGACGCGTAGCAGGCGCGTCCGAAGGCCGGCGGCGAAGACCGCCGGGTCCCGCTGTCGGGCGGGGTGTCGCGCCGGTCAGGCCGAGGTGTCGGGCACGCAACGCCCGTCCTCGGTCCGGTAGTTCCAGCGCGCACCGTCCGCCACCAGTTCCTTGACGGCCCGCACGAACCGCTCGACATGCTCCTCGGGCGTTCCCGCGCCGAAGCTGACCCGGATGGCGTTCAGCGACCGCTCCCCCGGCGCCGCCTCCGGTGCGCCGCACTCGCCCGGCTCCTGCGGCTCGCTGCCCAGCAGGGTCCGCACGAGCGGGTGGGCGCAGAACAGGCCGTCGCGGACGCCGATGCCGTACTCGGCCGACAGCGCCGCCGCGAAGTGCGAGCTGTTCCAGCCCTCGATGACGAACGACAGGACGCCCACCCGCGGGGCGTCGTCTCCGAAGAGCGAGAGCACCTTCACCTCGGGCACCTCGGCCAGACCCTCCCGGAGGCGGGCGATCAGCGCCTGCTCGCGGGCGACCAGGGTCTCGAAGCCGGCCTCGGTCAGCGCCTGGCAGGCGGAGGCGATGGAGTAGGCGCCGATGACATTGGGCGAGCCCGCCTCGTGCCGGGCCGCGGTGGTGTGCCACTCGACGTCCACGCCGCCGTCCGCACGCCGCGAGACCTTGCGGCTCGCGCCGCCGCCCGCGAGGTAGGGTTCCGCGGCCTGCAGCCAGTCCGCGCGGCCGGCCAGCACTCCGGCACCGAACGGGGCGTACAGCTTGTGTCCGGAGAAGGCGACCCAGTCCACGTCCAGGGTGGCGATGTCGACCGGGTGGTGCGGCGCGAGCTGGGCCGCGTCCAGCACGATGCGGGCGCCGTGCGCATGCGCCGCGGCGGCCAGCTCCCGCACCGGCCACAGCTCACCGGTCACGTTCGAGGCACCTGTCACGCACACCAGCGCCGGGCCGCGCCCTGCTGCCGCCCGGCCGGCCAGGGCCTTCTCCAGGGTCTCCACCGCCTGCTGCGGGGTGCGCGGCGCGTTCAGGTACGTCACGACGGTGTCCGCACGCTGCTCCCACGGCAGCAGCGAGGCGTGGTGCTCGGTCTCGAAGACGAAGACCTCGGTGTCCCGCGGCAGGGCGGCAGCCAGCAGGTTCAGCGAGTCGGTCGTCGAACGGGTGAAGACCACCTGGTCGTCGGCGCGGCAGCCGAGGAAGCCGGCGATGGTGGCGCGGCTGTTCTCGAACAGGTCGGTGGACAGCTGCGAGAGGTACCCGGCACCGCGGTGCACGCTGCCGTAGTACGGCGCGTAGCCGGCCACGTCGTCCCAGACCCGCTGCAGGGTCGGCGCGCTGGCGGCGTAGTCGAGCGCGGCGTAGTCGACCTCGCCGCCGGTCACGAGCGGGACGAGGACGTCCCGGCCCAGAACCGGCAGCGGGGCACAGAGCGAACGGTCGGCGGCGACGGCGGAAACAGACATGGCGAACTCCCCTGGGAGATAAGCGAATTCGCTGCGAAAAGGCCACGGGCACAGAAAGCCGCGGCGGCGCAGCGCAAAGAGAAAAGGGTGCGGAAAAGGGGCCGTCGGGCCCTATCGCATTCGCTGAATCACGGAGAGATCTCCCTCGACAACCAGGATCCCTGGCGAGGGATCCGCGCTTGCCACAGACCTCGCTGCCTGCGGCCTGGTCATCACCCGGGGCACCCCGCCACGGAAGGAGGGTTGCCGGACAGCGGGCCGGGGCCTGCATCGCTGTCACTCGTGACCTGCGCAGAATCATGCCACACCGGCGAACGGGCGCAAGCCCCGGTCCGAAGGACGGACCGAGGCCTGCGTCACACCGTGGCCGGTCAGGCGTTGCTTGCGGCCACCCAGCGCTCCAGGGCCCGCTTGGCCGCCCCGGAGTCGATCGACCGGGCCGCCTTCTCGATGCCGGCCCGGATCTGCTCCGCCAAGGGCGCGTCGGAAGGCTCCAGGGCCACCAGGGCGGCCGCGGAGTTCAGCAGCACCGCGTCGCGCACCGGCCCGCCCTCGCCCTCCAGCAGCCGGCGGGCCACATCGGCGTTGTACGACGCGTCCGCGCCGCGCAGCGCCTCCACCGGCACCAGGGGGATCCCGACGTCCCTGGGGTCGAAGGACTCCTCGCGCACCGCGCCGTCCCGCACGATCCACACCCGGGAGGTCGCCGTCGTCGTCAGCTCGTCCAGCCCGTCGTCACCGCGGAAGACCAGCGCCGAGGAACCACGCTCGGCGAGCACCCCGGCGAGGATGGGAGCCATCCGGGCGTCCGCCACACCGGTCGCCTGCGCGCGCACCTTCGCCGGGTTGGTCAGCGGGCCGAGCACGTTGAAAGTGGTACGGATGCCCAGCTCGCGCCGCGCGGGCGCGACATGCCGCAGCGACGGGTGGAACTTCACCGCGAAGCAGAAGGTGATGCCCGCCTCCTGGGCGACCTCGGTGACCCGCTGCGGGGTGAGATCGAGGTTGACCCCGAGCTTCTCCAGCACATCGGACGCGCCGCTGGCGGACGAGGCCGCGCGGTTGCCGTGCTTGACGACCTTCGCGCCGGTGCCGGCCACCACGATCGCGGACATCGTGGAGATGTTGACGGTCTTGGCGCCGTCGCCGCCGGTGCCGACGATGTCGACGCTCGGCCCCGGTACCTCGATCAGCCGGGCGTGCCGGTACATCGTCCGTACCAGCCCGGAGATCTCCGCGACGGTCTCGCCCTTGGCCCGCAGCGCCACCGCGAAACCGGCGATCTGCGCGTCGCTGGCCTCGCCCCGCATGATCCGGTCCATCGCCCACGCGGTGTCGTCCGCGGCGAGGTCACGGCCGTCGAGCAGGGCATTCAGCACGTCCGGCCAGGTGTGGGCCGCCACGCTGTCGCCGCCGACCGGGGTCACAACGTTCATGGTCCACACTCCTGGATCGTCTCCTGCTAATGCCGTCAGCCTACCGAGGCCCCGGCAGGCCGGAGGGCCCCGTCCATTCGCCGGACGGGGCCCTCTGGGTGGCGTACTACCTGCCGTGGCTACACGGCGCTGTGGGGATCAGTGGTGGCCGTGGCCACTGGTGATCTCCTTGTACTCCTCGGCCGTGGGCTTCGGAATGACGCTGTCCTCGCCGTAGTACGACTTCGACAGCTTGGCGCGCAGCTTCTGCCCCCGCGACACCTTGCGGGCGACGCCGTTCTCGTCGACCTCCGGACCGAGCTCCACGGGCTTGGGCTGCTCGTGCTGCGTGAGCGTGTGCAGCTGCTCCTGGTCGAGCGGCTCGTGCACCTCGATGAACTCACCGTGCGGCAGGCGCTTGATGATGCCGGACTCGCGTCCGTGCAGCACCTTGTCCTTGTCGCGACGCTGCAGACCCAGGCAGATCCGCTTGGTGGCGATGAAGGCCAGCACCGGAAGGACGAAGAAGCCGATCCGGACGAACCAGGTGAGGGAGTTGAGCGACAGGTGGAAGTGCGTGGCCCAGAGGTCGTTGCCACCACCGATCAGCATCACGAAGTACGCGACCAGCCAGGCGACGCCGAAGCCGGTACGGGTCGGGACGTTGCGCGGACGGTCCAGGATGTGGTGCTCGCGCTTGTCGCCCGAGACCCAGGACTCCACGAACGGGTAGACCGCGATGGCGACCAGGACCAGCGGGAAGACCACGATCGGGATGAGCACACCGAAGTTCACGGTGTGGCCCCAGAAGTTCCACTCCCAGCCCGGCATCACACGCACCAGACCCTCGGCGAAGCCCATGTACCAGTCGGGCTGGGCGCCGGTGGACACCTGGTCCGGCCGGTAGGGGCCGATCGCCCACACCGGGTTGATGCTGGCGATCGCGGAGATCACCGAGATCACGCCGAAGACCAGGAAGAAGAAGCCTCCGGCCTTGGCCATGTAGACCGGCAGCAGCGGCATACCGACGACGTTGTTGTTGGTCTTGCCGGCACCCGGGAACTGCGTGTGCTTGTGGTAGAAGACCAGGATCAGGTGCGCCACCAGCAGGCCGAGCATGATGCCCGGTAGCAGCAGGACGTGCACCGTGAAGAACCTCGGGATGATGTCGTGCCCCGGGAACTCCCCGCCGAAGATGAAGAACTGCAGGTACGAACCGACCAGCGGCATCGCCAGGATGACGCCCTCGATGAACCGCACGCCGGTGCCGGAGAGCAGGTCGTCGGGGAGCGAGTAGCCGGTGAAGCCGGTGAACATGCCCAGCACCAGCAGCAGGAAGCCGAAGAGCCAGTTGACCTCACGCGGCTTGCGGAAGGCGCCGGTGAAGAACACCCGCATCATGTGGACCATCATCGCGGCCAGGAAGACCAGGGCCGCCCAGTGGTGGATCTGCCGGATGAGGAGTCCGCCCCGGACGTCGAAGCTGATCTCCAGCGTCGACTCGAAGGCCTGCGTCATCCGGACCCCGTGCATGGGCACGTAGGAGCCGTGGTAGACGACCTCGGCCATGCTCGGGTGGAAGAACAGCGTCAGGTAGACGCCGGTCAGGATGATGATGATGAAGCTGTAAAGCGCGACCTCACCCAGCATGAAGGACCAGTGGTCCGGGAAGATCTTGCGCATGTTGGACTTGGCGAGGCTGTAGATGCCCAGCCGGCCGTCCGCCCAGTCGGCGACCCGCTCGCCCGCGGGCGCTTTGCCGCGGCGCGTGGTGGTCGCGCTCGTCTCGTTACTCATCCGCGCTCCCAGAAGCTCGGGCCGACGGGCTCACCGAAGCCGCTTGCGGCCTCCAGGAAGCCGTCCTTCTCCGTGATGTGCAGCTGCGGCAGGGCGTGACCCGCCGGACCGAAGATCACCCGGCCGCCGTCGGAGAGGTCGAACGTCGACTGGTGGCACGGGCAGAGCACGTGGTGCGTCTGCTGCTCGTACAGGCTGATCGGGCAACCCACGTGGGTGCAGATCTTCGAGTACGCCACGATGCCCTCGTGCGACCAGGACAACTCTCGCTTGTCCTTGATGTTCTGCGGCTGAATCCGCACGAGCATCAGGGCGTCCTTGGCGATCTGCTGGTTGAAGTCCTCGTCGTGCTCCTCCAGGCCCTCGGGCTTGGCGAAGGTGAGCGAGCCGACCGCGATGTCCTCGGGACGCAGCGGGAGGTTCGTCGACTGGTTGACCAGGCGTACGCCCTTCTTCCAGCCGGTGGTGCGCAGCTTCGTCCCGGGCAGCGGGCCGAGGTCGCGCAGCAGGACGACGCCGGAGAGCGGCACCAGGGCCAGCGCGCCGAACATCGTGTTGCGGATCAGCTTGCGCCGGCCGAACTGCGACTCCTTGGCACCCTGCGCGAAGTCCGCGAGCACCTTGGCCTTGACCTCGGGCGCGGCCTCGATGGGATGCCGCTCGTCGGCGACCTCCTCGTCCGACATCAGCGTGCGGGCCCAGTGGACGGCGCCGGCGCCGATGCAGAAGAGCGCCACACCGAGGGTCATCCCGAGCGCGAAGTTCAGCGCGCTGATGTGACCGATCGGCCAGATGTAGACGATCTTCTCGATCGGGAAGATCACGTACGAGGCGATGAAGCCGACCGTGGCGAGCATGGACACCAGGAACAGGAAGGCGACGGCACGCTCGGAGCGCCGCGCGGCCTTGTCGTCGATGTCCTGGATGCGGTGCTCGTGCGGCGGCAGGCCCGGGTCCGCGAACGGGTTGCCCGCCGTCTCCACCGCGGTGTCGTGAGCCGTCTCCCGCTCACTGGGAAGGGTTTCTTCCGGCACGTCTTGGTGTCGTCCAGTCTCACTCATGACTTCTTGGCCTTCGTAGTCCGGGCAGCGACCCAGATGGCGACCGCGATCAACGCACCAAGGCCGAAGACGTAACCGAAGAGACCCTCACTGACCGGCCCGAGACCGCCGAGGTCCAGACCGCCGGGGCTCTCGGATTCGTCGCCGTTGACGGCGTCGAGGTACGCGATGATGTCCTTCTTGTTTTCCTTCGTCAGCGAGCCGTCACCGAACGAAGGCATGTTCTGCGGGCCGGTTTCCATGGCCTCGTAGATGTGCTTCGGGTCCACGCCCTCGAGCGTCGGTGCGTACTTGCCGTTGGTGAGGGCGCCGCCCTTACCGGTGAAGTTGTGGCACTGCGCGCAGTTCGTGCGGAACAGTTCGCCGCCCTTGCCGATGTCGGCACCGTCGGGGCTGTACTGCTCCTTGTCCGGCACGGTGGGGCCGGCGCCCAGCGACGCGACGTACGCCGCGAGCTGGTCGATCTCGGCCTGGTTGTAGATGTTCTTCTTCCGCGGAACCTGGGCGCCCGGCTGCTGAGCCGGCATGCGGCCGGTGCCGACCTGGAAGTCGACGGCGGCAGCGCCCACGCCGACCAGGCTCGGGCCGTCGGAGGTGCCCTGACCGCCGGTGCCGTGGCAGCTGGCGCAGCCCACGGCGAAGAGCTTCTTGCCCTCCTTGATGGCAAGAGACTGGGCGGCGTCATCGGCCTGAGCCCTGTCCGCCGGCGCGAACGCGGCGTACAGCCCCCCAGTGACCGCCAGCGCGAAGAGTAGGACGACGAGCGCCGCCAGCGGATGGCGCCGTCGTGCGGAGAGCTTTTTCACGGATTACCCCGGTGTCAGGATCTTCTGCGTCGATGCTTTGGCTATGTCTGAAATGCGAGTCCGGCCTGGACCGGTTACTTGATCAGGTAGATCGTGGCGAAGAGGCCGATCCAGACGACATCGACGAAGTGCCAGTAGTAGGACACGACGATGGCCGCGGTGGCCTGTTCGTGGGTGAACCTCTTGGCCGCGTACGTCCTGCCCAGGACCAGCAGGAAGGCGATCAGACCGCCCGTCACGTGCAGTCCGTGGAAGCCGGTGGTCAGGTAGAACACCGAGCCGTACGGGCCGGACGAGAGCGAGAGGCCCTCGTGCTTGACCAGCTCCGTGTACTCGAAGACCTGACCGCCGATGAAGATCGCACCCATGATGAAGGTGATCACGAACCACGTTCGCAGCTTCTTGACATCGCCGCGCTCGGCCGCGAAAACACCGAGCTGGCACGTCAGCGAGCTGAGCACCAGGATGGTGGTGTTCGTCGCGGAGAACGGAAGATTCAGCGCATCGGCGGATTCCTTCCAATACTCGGCCCCGGTCACCGATCGGAGGGTGAAGTACATCGCGAAGAGGGCCGCGAAGAACATCAGCTCGGAACTCAGCCAGATGATGGTTCCGACGCTGGTGAGGTTCGGCCGATTGACCGACGGGTGCGCGTGCCCGGTTTCTACTGTCGTTGCTGTCGCCACGACCGACATTATGTC
This sequence comes from Streptomyces sp. NPDC048248, assembly GCF_043201875.1. Taxonomy (NCBI): domain Bacteria; kingdom Bacillati; phylum Actinomycetota; class Actinomycetes; order Kitasatosporales; family Streptomycetaceae; genus Streptomyces; species Streptomyces sp. NPDC048248. The sequence goes on along the minus strand of NZ_JBICZL010000003.1, from coordinate 491,240 downwards.
GGTCGCTTATCCCGCCCTCACTCCGGGGGGTGCCGTTCGGTGTGTCAAGGACGTATGCCCTGCTCGTACGGCCCATTCCGCGAGTCGCTCGAAGGAGGGAAGCAACGCCTCCGCGGCGGCCCCCCGGCCGCCTCGCGACCAGTCCTGACGGGCCGTCGGGCAGATCTTGGATCCGTCCGAACCCTCCTGCGAGTGCCCGGTGCGGGAGTAGCATCCGTGGCTACCTACGGTGGGCCTCTCCCATCCTGTGCCGCGACGAAGCGTGGAGGAACGATGCAGCCGACTGCCACGGTGCTGGTCTACAGCGACAACGCCCACACCCGGGAGCAGGTCCGGCTGGCGGCCGGCCGGCGCCCCGCCGCCGACGCCCCGCAGATCGAGATCCTGGAGTGCGCCACCCAGCCCGCCGTCCTGGAGGCCCTGGAACAGGGCGGCATCGACGTCTGCGTGCTGGACGGCGAGACCGCGCCCGTGGGCGGGATGGGCGTCTGCCGGCAGATCAAGGACGAGATCTTCCGCTGCCCGCCGGTGCTGCTGCTCATCGGCCGCCCCCAGGACGCCTGGCTTGCCACCTGGAGCCGCGCGGACGCCGCTGTGACGCACCCTGTGGACCCGGTGGCGTTCGCGGACTCCCTGGCTTCCCTGCTGCGCCGCAAGCTCCTCACGGAGGCCTGAGCCGCCCGCTGAGGGGTCCTCAGAACTGCGGGCGCAGTCGGGCGGCATCTGCGGGCCCCCGCTGCTGCTCGGCCGCTCCTGTGGTGGTGGACGCCTTGTTCTTCAGCGCGCTGCCGTCCCGCCATTCCTTCCAGGGCATGTTCCAGTCGCCGAAGCCGTTGTCGAAGGCGGTCATGTTCTCGCCGTCGCTGTTGACGACCTTGACGATGTCACCGACGCGCACCATGTTGAAGAACCACTCGGCGTTTCCGGTGGACATGCCCGTGCAGCCGTGGCTGACGTTGGCGGCTCCCTGGGAGCCCACCGACCAGGGAGCGGCGTGCACGTACTCGCCGCTCCAGGTGACCCGGGTGGCCCAGTAGACGGGCAGGTCGTAGAAGTCGGAGGCGCCGATGCTGGCGCTCGTCATCCGGACGAAGCTCTCCTTGCCCAGGATCACCTTGACGCCGTTGCGGGTGTCGTAGCCGGGCTTGCCGGTGGTGACGGGGATGGTGTTGACCTCTTCCCCGTTGCGCAGCACCGTCATCTGATGCGATCCGGCGTCGGTGATGGCTTCGATCCGGTCGCCGGTGCTGAGCCGAACGGGCTTGGCCGGGCCACCGTAGAGCTTCTTGGTGATCTTCAGCCCGTCCAGGTTGCTGTGCACCGCGATGGTGGCGTGGGCCGGCCAGTAATCCTTCGGCCGGAAGTGCAGTGACTTGCCGTCCACCCAGTGCCAGGAGCCCTCGACGCGCGGCGCGGAGTCCACCTTCAGGGCGCTCTCGACGACGGCCCGCGCCTTCGGGTCGTTGATCGGCTTGCTCAGCTCAGCGGTGACCGGCTGGCCCACGCCGTACTCGCCGCTGTCCGGGCCAAACTTGACGCTCAGCCGGTCGTCGGCGTCGGTGGTCTCCACGACGAGGGTCTTGCGGCCGGGCGCGCCGTCCTCGTCCTCGGTGCTCACCCGCACCGTGTAGCGGGTTCCGGCGGCCAGCGGCACGGTGGTGCGCCAGCGCCTGCCGTCCGCGCTCAGTTCGCCGCTGATGTAGCGGCCGGAGGCGTCGGTGGCGGTCACGTCCGTGATCCGCGCCTCGTCACCCTTGACGGTGACCTCAAGAGGCTTGTCCGGATCCGCTTTCTGCTTGCCGTCCGGGGTGTTGGCCGAGATCTGGTCGGCCGCGTCGTAGGGCTTGGCGGAGAGCGGTTCCGACGACGAGCCCCCGCAAGCGGTGGCACTCACCGCAAGGGGCACGAGCAGGAGTCCGCAGCTCAGCACCGTCCGGGTTCGAGGTCTGTTACTCATGACCCAAAAATATGAAGAATCACCTGATTCAGCCCGTTGGAGGACTGCAAATGGGGTCGACCTCAAGGCGCAAAAGGGGCGGGCCCGGACACCTGTTGGGGTGTCCGGGCCCGCCCGTACGGCCTGTGGGCCGCGTTTACTGCGTGCGGTTCTCACCGCGGTAGTACTCGAAAACCCATCCGAACAGACCGACGAGGATCACCGGCATGGAGAAGTACAGCAGCCACCAGCCGAAGACGACGCCCATGAAGGCGAGCGCGCCACCGATGGCCAGGGACAGCGGCTGCCAGCTGTGCGGGCTGAAGAAGCCCAGCTCGCCCGCGTCGTCCGAGACCTCGGCGTTCTCGTTGTCCTGCGCACCCGCGTCCACCCGCCGGGCCGTGAAGGCCAGGTAGTAGCCGATCATGATGCACAGACCGAAGGCGAGGAACAGTGCGGTGGTACCCGCGGGCTCCTTCGACCAGACGCCATAGACGACCGCCATGGCGAGGACGAAGACAGCGAGCCAGATGAACATCTTGCCCTGGATCTTCACTTGCCCTCCTCCTTACCGCCGATGACGGCCTTGGCGACCTCGGAGCCGTGGGGCTTCTCCAGCTCCTCCAGAGCGGCGATCTCCGGGTGGTGGAGGTCGAACGCCGGGGATTCGGAGCGGATGCGCGGCAGCGTGAGGAAGTTGTGCCGCGGCGGCGGGCAGGACGTAGCCCATTCCAGCGAACGGCCGTAGCCCCAGGGGTCGTCGACCTCGATCTTCTCGCCGTACTTCGCCGTCTTCCAGACGTTGTACATGAAGGGCAGGATCGACAGGCCCAGCAGGAACGAGCTGATCGTCGAGATGGTGTTCAGCGCCGTGAAGCCGTCAGCGGCGAGGTAGTCCGCGTAACGCCGCGGCATGCCTTCCGCGCCGAGCCAGTGCTGGACGAGGAACGTGCCGTGGAAGCCGATGAACAGCGTCCAGAACGTGATCTTGCCCAGCCGCTCATCCAGCATCTTGCCGGTGAACTTCGGCCACCAGAAGTGGAAGCCGGCGAACATCGCGAAGACGACCGTGCCGAAGACGACGTAGTGGAAGTGCGCCACCACGAAGTACGAGTCGGAGACGTGGAAGTCCATCGGGGGCGACGCGAGGATGACGCCCGTCAGACCACCGAAGGTGAACGTGATCAGGAACCCGATCACCCACAGCATCGGCGTCTCGAAGGACAACGAGCCCTTCCACATCGTGCCGATCCAGTTGAAGAACTTCACACCCGTCGGCACCGCGATCAGGAACGTCATGAAGGAGAAGAACGGCAACAACACGCCGCCCGTCACATACATGTGGTGCGCCCAGACCGTCACCGAAAGACCGGCAATCGAAATCGTCGCCGCGATCAGACCGATGTAACCGAACATCGGCTTCCGCGAGAACACCGGAATGACCTCGGAAACGATGCCGAAGAACGGCAACGCGATGATGTACACCTCCGGATGCCCGAAGAACCAGAACAGGTGCTGCCACAACAGAGCGCCACCATTGGCCGCGTCGAAGACATGCGCACCGAATTTACGGTCCGCCTCCAGCGCGAACAGCGCCGCCGCCAGCACCGGGAACGCCAGCAGAACCAGCACACCGGTCAGCAGCACGTTCCACGTGAAGATCGGCATCCGGAACATCGTCATGCCAGGCGCACGCATGCAGATGATCGTCGTGATGAAGTTGACCGAACCGAGGATCGTGCCGAAGCCCGAGAAGGCCAGACCCATGATCCACATGTCCGCACCGACACCCGGCGAACGCACCGCGTCCGAGAGCGGCGAGTACGCGAACCAGCCGAAGTCCGCCGCACCCTGCGGGGTGAGGAAGCCGGCCACAGCGATCAGCGAGCCGAAGAGATAGAGCCAGTAGGCGAACATGTTCAGCCGCGGGAACGCCACGTCGGGCGCGCCGATCTGCAGCGGCATGATCCAGTTCGCGAAACCGGCGAACAGCGGCGTCGCGAACATCAGCAGCATGATCGTGCCGTGCATCGTGAACGCCTGGTTGAACTGCTCGTTCGACATGATCTGCGTGCCGGGACGGGCCAGCTCGGCGCGCATGAGGAGCGCCATCAGGCCGCCGACGCAGAAAAACGCGAACGACGTGACCAGGTACATCGTGCCGATGGTCTTGTGGTCAGTGGTCGTGAGCCACTTCACCACGGCGATACCCGGTTGCTTCTTGCGTACGGGCGGTGCTGCCGGAGCCGAATCGGCGGCGGCACCCTGAGGTTCGTTGAGGATGCTCACTGGTTTTTGGTCTCCGCGTTCCTGGCGTGATCCGTCTGCTCGATGCCCGACGGCAGGTAACCGGTCTGGCCCTTCTTCGCCAGGTCCTTCAGGTGCTCCCGGTACCGCTCGGGGGAGACGACCTTGACGTTGAAGAGCATCCGGGAGTGGTCGACGCCGCAGAGCTCGGCGCACTTGCCCATGAAGGTGCCCTCGTGGTTCGGGGTCACCTCGAAGACGTTGGTGTGGCCCGGGATGACGTCCTGCTTCATCAGGAAGGGCACCACCCAGAAGGAGTGGATGACGTCACGCGACGTCAGGACGAACTGGACGGTCTCGCCCTTGGGCAGCCACAGGGTCGGCCCCGGGTTGCCCGTCTGCGGATTCCGCTCGCCCGGAGTGCCCTCGTCGTAGACGCCGTCGGCGCCGGCGGGAGCACTCTTCTTCCACTTGTCGGGGATGGCGGAGAGTTCCTTGGAGTCGATCGCCGAGGTCGACTTGTTGCCGTCCACGTCCTCCAGATAGTTGAACGCCCAGCTCCACTGGAAGCCCACCACGTTCACGACGTGGTCCGGCTTCTTGGAAGTCTTGAGGAGTTCGCTCTCATCACGCGCGGTGAAGTAGAAAAGCACCGCGATGATGATGAACGGGACGATCGTGTACAACGCCTCGATCGGCATGTTGTACCGCGTCTGCGCGGGGACCTCCACCTTGGTCCTGCTGCGACGGTGGAAGATCACGCTCCAGATGATCAGGCCCCAGACCAGCACGCCCGTTGCGAGGGCGGCGGCCCAGGAGCCCTGCCAAAGAGAGAGGATCCGCGGCGCCTCGTCGGTGACGGGCGTTGGCATGCCGAGGCGGGGGAAGTCCTTATATGTGCAACCAGTCGCGGTCGCCAGGACCAGGCCCGCAGCAAGCACCTGCGGCAGCTTCCGCCGCATCGGGCGCCGCGACGAGCGGTCGGAGCCGTTGGGACTCACGTAGCGCCTTCCCGAGAGTCTCGCCCGCGAGACCGGCTGCGGCCGTCTCGCTGGTCGGTCGCCGGCCCTGGCACGGGCAGGGGTTTGGATGTTTATGCGGACCAAACCCTACTGGACGCTATTTGGGGCCGCGCGGGGAGGGTGCCCAACGCGCCGCACGGCACCCCGAAGGGGTGGCCGGGCCCTTCCCGCGCGGCCCTCAGAACTCCCGAATCGCCGCTTCCACCAGGCATCTGACGACGCGCCCGACACTCGGCCCGGCGGCGCCCCCCTGCCCTCTCGCCCGCCCGCCCGCCTCCGCGCCCTGCGCCTGGAGCGGTGGCCCGGGCGGTCATCTAACGTCTCGTACGTGCCCTACTTCGACGCCGCATCCGCCGCTCCCCTGCATCCCGTCGCCCGGGACGCGTTGCTCGCCTCCCTGGACGAGGGCTGGGCCGACCCGGCCCGCCTCTATCGCGAGGGACGGCGGGCCCGGCTGCTGCTGGATGCCGCGCGGGAGGCGGCGGCGGAGGCCGTGGGGTGCCGCCCCGACGAGCTGGTTTTCACCCCTTCGGGGACGCAGGCCGTACATTCCGGAATTTTCGGCGCGCTCGCGGCCCGTCGGCGTGTCGGGCGCCGGTTGCTGCACTCCGCGGTCGAGCACTCCGCGGTGCTGCACGCCGCGGCGGTGCACGCGGCCGCGGGCGGCACGGTGTCGGAGGTGGCCGTGGACCGTGCCGGCCGGGTGGCGGCCGAGGAGGTCGCCGCCGCGCTGCAAGCGGACACCGCGCTCGCCTGCCTGCAGTCCGCCAATCACGAGGTGGGAACCGAACAGCCGGTCGAGGAGGTAGCTGCGCTCTGCCGGGAGGCGGGCGTGCCCCTCCTGGTGGACGCCGCACAGTCCCTGTTGTGGGGAAAGGTCCCCGGCCCCTGGTCGCTGCTGGCGGGGAGCGCGCACAAGTGGGGCGGACCGCCCGGCGTCGGACTACTCGTGGTCCGTAAGGGCACCCGGTTCTCGCCCCAGGGGCCCCTGGACGAGCGGGAGTCGGGGCGCGCACCCGGATTCGAGAACCTCCCGGCGATCGTGGCCGCGGCGGCGTCCCTGCGGGCGGTGCGCGCCGCCGCGGAGTCCGGACCGGACGAAGGGGCGCGGCTGCGGGGGCTGGTGGAGACGATCCGGGCCCGGGTGCCGGAGCTGGTACCGGATGTGGAGGTCGTCGGCGACCCGGTTCACCGGCTGCCGCACATGGTGACCTTCTCGTGTCTCTATGTGGACGGGGAGACGCTGCTGCACGAGCTGGATCGTGCGGGCTTCTCGGTTTCGTCGGGTTCCTCGTGCACCTCCAGCACGCTGATCCCGAGCCATGTGCTGCGCGCGATGGGGGTGCTGTCCGAGGGCAATGTGCGGGTCTCGCTGCCGTACGGCACGCCCGAGGCGGAGGTGGACCGGTTCCTGGAGGTGCTGCCGGAGACGGTGCGCTCGGTGCGGGAGCGGCTGGGTGTGCCCGCCGGGGAGTCCGCGGCGACGGCCACGGCCGCTGAGGACGGGGCGGGAGCGGGAAGCACGCCGGAGGCGGCGGTCGCGACGGCTCCGGCGGCCGGCTCCGACTCCCCCACCGGGATGGTGGTCGACGCACTCGGCAGGCGCTGTCCGATCCCGGTCATCGAGCTGGCGAAGGTGATCGGCCTGGTGGCGGTCGGTGACACCGTGACGGTGCTGTCCGACGACGAGGCGGCGCGGCTGGACATTCCCGCCTGGTGCGCGATGCGCGAGCAGGAGTACGTCGGCGAACGGGCAGCGGAACGCGGCGCCGCGTACGTCGTGCGGCGCCGCGTCTGACCGGTGCGGGCGGCTCAGCCCAGGTGGGCCTGGATCTCGCCCGCGGCCTCGTGGCCGTATGCCTTGGTGAAGCGGTCGAGGAAGTGGCTGCGGCGCAGCTCGTACTCCTGGGTGCCGACGGTCTCGATGACCAGCGTCGCCAGCATGCAGCCGACCTGCGCGGCGCGCTCCAGGCCGACGCCCCAGGCCAGGCCGGACAGGAAGCCGGCGCGGAAGGCGTCGCCCACGCCGGTCGGGTCGGCCTTGGTGGTCTCCTCCGGGACGCCGACCTCGATGGCGGGCTCGCCGACCCGCTCGATGCGGACGCCGTTGGCGCCCAGGGTCGTCACCCGGGTGCCGACCTTGGCGAGGATCTCGTCGGAGGTCCAGCCGGTCTTGGACTCGATCAGGCCCTTTTCGTACTCGTTGGAGAAGAGGTAGGCCGCGCCCTCCATGAGCGTGCGGATGGCCTCGCCGTCCATGCGGGCGATCTGCTGCGAGAAGTCGGCAGCGAAGGGGATCGCGCGGCTGCGGCACTCCTCGGTGTGCCGGATCATCGCCTCGGGGTCGTCCGCGCCGATCAGTGCGAGGTCGAGGCCGCCGACCCGCTCGGCCACGGTGTGCAGCTCGATCAGCCGGGCCTCGCTCATGGCGCCGGTGTAGAAGGAGCCGATCTGGTTGTGGTCGGCGTCGGTGGTGCACACGAAGCGCGCGGTGTGCAGGACCTCGGAGATGCGCACCGAGCGGGTGTCCACGCCGTGCCGGTCCAGCCAGGCGCGGTACTCCTCGAAGTCGTTGCCCGCGGCACCGACCAGGATCGGCGCGGTGCCGAGCTGGCCCATGCCGAAGCAGATGTTGGCGGCGACGCCGCCGCGGCGGACGTCGAGCTGGTCGACCAGGAAGGAGAGGGAGACCGTGTGCAGCTGATCGGCGACCAATTGGTCGGCGAAGCGGCCGGGGAAGGTCATCAGATGGTCGGTGGCGATGGAGCCGGTGACTGCGATACGCACGACGGGTCTGCTCCTGCGGAAGGCGTGAGGGCGGGCGGACGGAGAGCAACGCTACCCGGTGGCACGAGGCCCTCCTACCTGACAAAACTACCCAATAGTAGGGCTTTCTCCGCAGGCCGAGGGGTGCGTACCGTTCCGCTATGGCCAACAATGTGAAAGCCGTCACCCCTCGTTCCGCCGCGGTTTCCACCGGGGACCCGGAGTCGCTCGACCAGCTGCGCGGGGACTGCGCGCGGATGGCACCGCACTGGAAGGCCGGTGAGCGGTCCGCGCCGGCCCCGGGCAGCGCGTCCGATCTGCGCGGTATCAAGGTCTCCGCGGCTTCCGCTGCACTGGTCGACGGTATGTCCGAATACGGCGACTGAACAGGCATCTGAAGGGAACCGCACGCACCCCCGGCCCGTCCCATCGGCGTCCCCCTCACGGAGGATGGCACGTCAGATGTCCAGCGGAGCCGAAGGAGCGATGCGGTGAACACCGAGGACACCACCGAGACCCCGACGTCCACGGAGCGCAGGCGGCGCACCCCCCTGGTGGTCGCCTCGATGGCCGCTGCGGTGCTGCTCGCCGGGGGCGGCGCGGCGTACTGGGCGTCGTCCGCGTCCAGTGGCGGGGACTCCGCCGCGGGCGCCGGGGCGAAGAAGGACCCGCCGCCACTGGCGCTCGACGGCTACGGCGGCGGCGGGATCGCCGCCGGGGAGCCCAACCCGCAGGGTGCGAACTACCGGGCGGTGGAGAAGCTGCCGGACGGGCCCGACTCCGCGCCGGTGTACCGCCCCCAGGGGCAGATCGGCAAGGCGGCCGTGGAACGGCTGGCCAAGGCTCTGGATGTGGCCGGAAAGGTCCGGTCGGAGGGCAACACCTGGAAGGTCGGAGGGCTGACGCGGGATGCCCGCAGCCCCGTCCTCCAGGTGAACAAGACCGGCTCGGGCTCGTGGACGTACACGCAGTACGGCACCCCGGGCGGGACGAACTGCGCGCTGCCCGCGAACCCCAAGGGCGATGCCGAGGAGGGCTCGGACCCGTCGAGTCGGCCCGGCTGCCCGTCCTACCGCGGCGGCGGGGACGCCTCGACGGAGGACGACGGCAGCGGCAAGGGCGCGGTGTCGCAGGAGAAGGCGAAGCAGGCGGTGCAGCCCGCGCTGAAGGCGCTCGGCCGACAGGACGCGAAGTTGGACGCGAGCGGACTGTCCGGCGCGGTGCGGATCGTGACCGCGAACCCGGTGCTCGGCGGGCTGCCGACGTACGGCTGGCAGAGCGATCTGCAGGTCGGCTCGGACGGCCAAGTGGTGGGCGGCAGCGGCCAGTTGGCGAATCCGGTCAAGGGCGCGGACTATCCGGTGCTGAACGCGGACAAAACGCTGGACCGGCTGAACTCGCGGGACGGCCGCAACAAGCCCGGTGACTGCGCATCTCCGCAGACCGAGAAGGGCCGCAGCGGTGGCGGTGTCGCGCCCTGCGAGCCGGCGCCGACGCGGGCACAGAAGCCGGCCGAGGTGACCGGCGCGGCCTTCGGGCTCTCGGTGCAGTACGTGGACGGCCGGCAGGCGCTGGTGCCGTCGTGGCTGTACAAGGTGCGTCAGCCGGGCGCGAGCAACGGCGGCCCGGACGCGGTGTCGACGGTCGCGCACCCGGCGGTGGACCCGGCGTATCTGGCGCACCGGGACGACTACGGCGCGTCGCAGAGCCCGGGGCAGTCGCCGCAGAAGCCCTCCGGCAAGCCCGGGGCGATGGCGCTGGAGTCCTACGCCGTCTCCGATGGCGGCAAGACGCTCACGCTGCACTTCTGGGGCGGCGTGTGCAGCACGTACTCGGTCAGCGCCAAGGAGTCGGGCAAGACGGTGAAGACCAAGGTGACCGGCAAGGACAAGAAGCCGGGCCAGGTCTGCGTCAAGATCGCCAAGGAGTTCACCAAGACGGTGACGCTGGACAAGCCACTGGACGGCCGGAAGGTCGTCGATGTGTCGACCGGTGAGTCCGTGCCGAAGCAGTGACGAGGGCCGGGAACGGCGAAAGGCGGCGCCCCTCGGGGCGCCGCCTTTCTTCCCGCTGACTCTTAACTGAAGGAGTCGCCGCAGGCGCAGGAGCCGGTGGCGTTCGGGTTGTCGATCGTGAAGCCCTGCTTCTCGATGGTGTCCACGAAGTCGATCGAGGCACCACCCAGGTAGGGGGCGCTCATCCGGTCGGTGACGACCTTGACGCCGTCGAAGTCCTTCACGACGTCACCGTCGAGCGAGCGCTCGTCGAAGAAGAGCTGGTAGCGCAGTCCGGAGCAGCCACCGGGCTGAACGGCCACCCGCAGCGCGAGGTCGTCCCGGCCTTCCTGCTCCAGCAGGCCCTTCACCTTCGACGCGGCCGCGTCGGACAGGATGATGCCGTCGCTGACGGTGGTCTCGTCCTGAACGCTCATCTACATCTCTCCCGGGTTGTACGGACCGCTTGTCATCGGATGCAGAACTCTGCAACCAAAGACTTCCCGGATAAATTCCGGCTGGGCTCAACTTGTCGAGAAGCCTTCCGGACACTGCCCGCAAGGGTTCTCTCTTCATGCTCGCACACCGGCGCGCGGTTGACTGTGGCCGCCCGCACGAGCGGCGGGGCGGATGCGTCACATCGACACAATGGCCATCGTCAAAGTGACGTGAAGGAGCTATGATAGATAGCGTCAAATAGACGAAAAGGCTCCCGGTGTGCACGCACCGGCTCCACTGGTGTGCGGCTGCGCCGCGCTCATCGAAGAAAAGAGAGGGTGCGTGTCGTGACCACCGCCCAGCCCCTGGACGTCCAGCCGAGCCCGCTCGCGCTGCTCCTTCTCGGCCGCGAGGCCGATCCGAAGAGCGAGCGCGGCGTGGACTGCCCCGGCGACCTGCCGGCTCCGTCCGACCCCGACCTCGTCGAGCGCGCCCGCGCGGCCAAGGCGAAGCTCGGGGACAAGGTCTTCATCCTCGGGCACCACTACCAGCGGGACGAGGTCATCGAGTTCGCCGATGTGACCGGTGACTCCTTCAAGCTGGCGCGGGACGCCGCCGCACGGCCGGACGCCGAATACATCGTCTTCTGCGGTGTGCACTTCATGGCGGAGTCCGCGGACATCCTCACCACCGACGACCAGCAGGTCGTCCTCCCCGACCTGGCCGCGGGCTGCTCCATGGCCGACATGGCCAGCGCCGAGCAGGTCGCCGAGTGCTGGGACGTGCTGACCGAGGCCGGCATAGCCGAGCAGGTCGTGCCCGTGTCGTACATGAACTCCTCGGCCGACATCAAGGCGTTCACCGGCAAGCACGGCGGCACGATCTGCACCTCCTCCAACGCCAAGCGGGCGCTGGAGTGGGCGTTCGAGCAGGGAGACCCCTCGACGAGCAAGGTGCTCTTCCTGCCCGACCAGCACCTGGGCCGCAACACCGCCGTCCGCGACCTGGGCATGTCGCTGGAGGACTGCGTCGTCTACAACCCGCACAAGCCGGGCGGCGGGCTGACCGTCGAGCAGCTGCGGAACGCCAAGATGATCCTGTGGCGCGGGCACTGCTCGGTGCACGGCCGCTTCTCGCTGGAGTCGGTCGAGGACGTGCGGGCACGGATCCCCGGCGTGAACGTCCTGGTGCACCCCGAGTGCAAGAACGAGGTCGTGGCGGCCGCAGACCACGTCGGGTCGACGGAGTACATCATCAAGGCCCTGGAGGCCGCGCCCGCCGGTTCGAAGTGGGCGATCGGCACCGAGCTGAACCTCGTCCGGCGGCTGGCGAACCGGTTCGCCGCGGAGGACAAGGAGATCGTCTTCCTCGACAAGACGGTCTGCTTCTGCTCGACCATGAACCGCATCGACCTGCCGCACCTGGTCTGGACGCTGGAGTCGCTGGCGGCCGGCAAGGTCGTCAACCGCATCGAGGTCGACAAGGAGACCGAGAGCTTCGCCAAGCTGGCGCTGGAGCGGATGCTGGCGCTGCCGTAGGCGCGCCGGAAGCCGAAGGGCCGGGCCCGCACCGTTGAGGTGCGTGCCCGGCCCTTCGTGTCGTCCACGTGGCCCGAGGGGCGGTCAGACGCCCGCCGGCTCCGGTGTGCGGTCGTCCTTCCCGGCCGGGGTCTCGTCCGCCTTCCCGGCCGCCTTCTTCTTCGCGCGGCGCTCCTTGCGCAGCTCGATCATGGCGTAGAGCGTCGGGACGAGGAGCAGCGTCAGCAGCGTCGAGGTGATCAGACCGCCGATCACCACCACCGCGAGGGGCTGCGAGATGAAACCGCCGTCCCCGGTGATGGACAGCGCCATCGGCAACAGGGCGCAGATGGTCGCGAGCGCCGTCATCAGGATCGGGCGGAGCCGGTGCCGGCCGCCCTCGATGACCGCCTCCACCACGCCGTGGCCCTGCGCCCGGTACTGGTTGATCAGGTCGATCAGCACGATGGCGTTGGTGACCACGATGCCGATCAGCATCAGCATGCCGATCATCGCCGGCACGCCCAGCGGGGTGCCGGTGGCGACCAGCAGGCCGATCGCGCCGGTCGCCGCGAAGGGAATCGAGACCAGCAGGATCAGCGGCTGCACCAGCGACTTGAAGGTCGCGACCAGCAGCATGAAGACGATCGCGATGGCCGCGAGCATGGCCAGTCCGAGCGAGGTGAACGCTTCGGTCTGGTCCTGCGAGACGCCGCCGACCTCCGCGGTCGCGCCGTCCGGCAGGTCGAGCGCCTTGATCTCGCTCTGCAGCGCGGTGCTGACCGCGCCGGTGTTGTCACCGGTCGGCTTGGCGGTGATCGTCGCCGAGCGCGCGCCGTCGATCCGGGTCTTCTGGACCGGGCCGGGGACGGTCCGCACGGTGGCGATCTCGCCGAGTTCGACCGGGCCTGCCGGCGTCGGGACGGCAAGGTCGCGCAACTCGGCCTCGGTGGTGGCCGGGTGGGCCGCCATGATGACGATGTCGCGCTCGGTGTCGTCCAGCAGCGCCTTGCCGCTGGTGGTACCACGGACCGCCTGCGCGACCGCCGCGCCGAGGGTGGCCTGGTTGTAACCGGCCGCCGCTGCCTTGGCGTTGGCCTTGACGGAGATCCGCGGCACGCTCTGCGCCAGGTCGCTCTGCACATCGGTGACGTCGTCGAGACCGGCGACGGCCTTGCGCACCTTCTCCGAGGCGGCCTGCAGGACGTCGGCGTCACCGGCCTTGACCACCACGCTCAGGTCCTGGCTGCCGAAGCCGCCGCCCGCGGTGACCGTCGTCTCGCCGATGTCCTTGCCGAGCTTGTCGAGCCCGGCCCGCAGGTCGTCGGAGACCTTGCCGGAGTCCGCGTCGGACGCGAGCTTGAGCTGGTAGGAGGCCTGGTTGGCGCCGGTGCCGCCGCCGAAGGCCGCCATGAAGCCGGAGGAGCCGACGGTGACCTGGTAGTCCTCGACGCCGTCGGTGCCGGCCAGCAGCTTCTCGACCTTCTTGGCCTGCGCGTCGGCCGCGCCCAGGCTGGTGCCGGGCTTCAGCTCCTGCTTGACGGTGAGGGTGTCCTGGTCGCCCTGGTCGAAGAAGTTGGTCTTCAGCAGCGGCCCCATGCCGAAGGTGCCGATGAGGATGACGGCCGCGATCACCAGGCTGGTGACACGGCGGCGGGTGGCGAAGCGCAGCACCGGGACGTACATCCGCTGGAGGGGGCTGCGGGTCTCCTTGTCCTCCGCCGCGCGGCGCAGCTCCTCCGGGTCGGTGCCCTCGGGGATCTTCGGGGCGCGCAGGAACCAGTACGACAGCACCGGCACGACCGTCAGCGACACGATCAGGGACGAGAGCAGGGCGACGGTGACGGTGAGCGAGAAGGAGCCGAAGAGGGCGCCGACCATGCCGCCGACCACGCCGATGGGGAGGAAGACGGCGACGGTGGTGAGGGTGGAGGAGGTGATCGCTCCGGAGACCTCACGGACGGCGGTGAGGATGGCCGAGCGGCGCTCCTCGCCGTAGCCCAGGTGCCGCTTGATGTTCTCCAGGACGACGATGGAGTCGTCGACGACGCGGCCGATGGCGATGGTCAGCGCGCCGAGGGTGAGCATGTTCAGGGAAAGGTCCTGGGTCCACAGGACGATGAGGGTGATGACGACGGAGAGCGGGATGGAGACCGCCGTCACCAGCGTGGAGCGCAGGCTCAGCAGGAAGACCAGGATCACGATCACGGCCATGATCAGGCCGAGCAGGCCCTCGGTGGTCAGCGACTCGATCGACTTGGAGACGGCCGGGCCCTGGTCGGAGACGACCGTGACGTCGGTGCCCTTGCCGAGGTCCTGACGGATCTGGGGCAGCTTGTCCTTGACCGCGTCGGAGATGGCGACGGCGCTGCCGTCCTGGTCCATCGTCACCATGACGGCGAGGCTGGGCTTGCCGTCGGTGCGGGTCAGCGAGGTCGGCGCCGCCGGCTTCTCCTTGACGTTCGCGACGTCACCGAGCCGGACCGGCTCGGCCGCGCCGCCGCCCGGGGCCGCGGACGCGCCCGCCGCCGGGCTCGGGGCGATCATGAGATCCTGGATCTGACGGACCGAACTGAATCCCGCGCCGACCTGCACGGTCCTGCTCCGGCCGTCCTCGGCGAACGAGCCGGCCGGCACCGAGGTGCCACCGGCCTCCAGCGCCTGGCCGAGGGCGGCGGCGCTCAGCCCGGAGGCGGCGAGCTTCTTGTCGTCGGGGGTGACCGCGACGATCCGGTCCTGCACGCCGTCCACGGTGACCTGGCCGACGCCGTCGATGTTCTTCAGACCCGGGACGACGCTGCGGTCCAGCTGGTCGGCGAGGGTCTGCTGGTCCTTGCTGGTGGAGGAGAGGGCGAGGACGACGGTGGGTATGTCGTCCGTCGAGCCGGCCACCACCTGCGGGTCGACGTCCTTCGGCAGCTGCGCACGGGCCCGGTTCACAGCCTGCTGGACATCGGCGACCAGGCGCTTGGAGTCGTTGCCGTAGTCGAACTGCGCCATGATGACGCCGGAGCCCTCGCTCGACGTCGAGGTGACGCTCTTGATGCCGTCGACCGCCTGGATGCCGTCCTCCAGCGGCTCGATCACCTGCTTCTCGACGACGTCGGGGGACGCGCCCTGGTACGGCGCCAGCACGGACACCATGGGGAGTTCGATGGAGGGCAGGAGCTGCTGCTTGAGCTGGGGTATCGCGATGGCGCCGAAGGCGATCGCCACGATCGACATCAGCGCTATCAGGCCCCGTTGTACGAGGCTGAGTCGGGACAGCCAGGACATGGGTGACGTCTCTCTTCTGTTCTGAAAGGGTCGGCCGGGGCGCGCCGGAGGACCGGGGCGCGGCGGCCTGCTCCGCCCCCGTCCGGGTCGCGTCCCCGGGGGCCTGCACCGGCCCACCTACACCATCGCCCCTGGCAGGGCCGCTTTCCCTCGCTCGCAGGTCGGTTTCGGGGCCGGGGGCGTACAGCGTTCGGAGTACGGGCCCCGCGCCCTCACTGCACCCGTGGGCGTACGAGTCCCGATTCGTACGCGATGACCACCAGTTGTGCCCGGTCCCTGGCCCCGAGTTTCGCCATCGCACGGTTCACATGCGTCTTGACGGTCAGCGGACTGACGGCCAGCTGTTCGGCGATCTCGTCGTTGGACAGCCCGCCGGCCACCAGGACCAGCACCTCCCGCTCGCGGCCGGTGAGCGTCGAGAGCCGCTCGGCACCGCGGCCACCGGGACCGCCGTCGGCCGAACTGTCGCCCTGCGCGAGGAACTTGGCGATCAGCCCCTTGGTCGCGACCGGGGAGAGCAGCGCCTCGCCGGCCGCCGCGATCCGGATGGCGCTCAGCAGTTCGTCGGGCTCGGCGCCCTTGCCCAGGAAGCCGCTCGCACCGGCGCGCAGGGACTGCACCACGTAGTCGTCCACCTCGAAGGTGGTCAGGATGACCACCCGCACGCCGGTCAGCTTCGGGTCCTGGCTGATCATGCGGGTGGCGGCGAGGCCGTCCACGCCTGGCATCCGGATGTCCATCAGCACCACGTCGGGGACGCTCGACGCGGCCAGTTCGTATGCCTGGGCGCCGTCGGACGCCTCCCCGACCACCTCCATGTCGGGCTCGGAGTCGACGAGTATGCGGAACGCGCTGCGCAGCAGCGTCTGGTCGTCGGCGAGCAGTACCTTGATCGTCATGCGGTCTCCCCCGTACGGACGGTTTGCAGCGGCAGGGTGACCCGCACCTGGAATCCCCCGTCGGCGCGCGGCCCGGTCACGACCGTGCCGCGGAGCGCGAAGACCCGCTCGCGCATCCCGATCAGTCCGTGACCGCCGCCGTTCTCCTCCGGCCCGGCCGGCTCCGCCGCGGCGCCGTCGTCCAGGACGGTCACCGACAGCGCGGCGTCGGACCTGACGATCCGCACCGTCGCGCGGGCGCCTTCGCCGGCGTGCTTGTGGACGTTGGTCAGCGCCTCCTGGACCACCCGGTAGGCGGTGAGGTCGACGGAGGCGGGCAGGGCGTCGGGCGGCCGGGGAATCTCCAGTTCGACGGGGAGTCCGGCGCGGGTGAACCCCTCGACGAGCTGGTCCAGGACGCCGAGCCCCGGCGCCGGTTCGGTCGGCGCCTTCGGGTCGTCGGACTGGCGCAGCAGGCCGACCGTGGCGCGGAGTTCCTCCAGCGCCGAGCGGGACGCCTCGCGTACGTGCGCCAGCGCCTGCTTGGCCTGGTCGGGGCGGTTGTCCATGACGTGCGAGGCGACACCGGCCTGCACATTGACGAGCGCGATGTGGTGGGCGACGACGTCGTGCAGCTCGCGGGCGATGCGCATCCGTTCCTCGGCGACCCGGCGCCTGGCCTCCTCCTCCCGCGTCCGCTCGGCCCGCTCGGCGCGCTCGCGGATGGCGTTGACGTAGGCCCGGCGGCTGCGCACCGCGTCGCCCGCCGCCGCGGCCATGCCCGTCCAGGCGAAGATCCCGAGGTTCTCCTGCGCGTACCAGGAGCTCGCGCCGTAGAGCATCGCGGCGGCGGTCAGCACGACGACGGTCAGCGCGCCGACCCGCCAGGTGGTGGGCCGGTCGGTGCGCGAGGCGAGGGTGAAGAGGGCGACCACGGAGGAGGCCGCCACGGGGGCCCGCGGATCGCTGGACTGCACGACGAGTTCGACGATGGTCAGCGAACCGGTGGCGGCCAGGACCGATCGCGGCAGCCGGCGGCGCAGCACCAGCGCGGAGCAGGCCAGGGCGGCCAGCACCACGGTCGTGGCCGACAGCTCGCGGGCGCCGAACCGCGGGCCGTGCGGGCCGTGCGGGTCGGCGACCGCGCCGCACAGGATCGCCGCGAAGACGCCCACCGCCAGGACGGCGTCGAACGCGAGCGGATGCGTCCGGTACCACGGGAAGCGGCCCACGCGGGGCGCGTCCTGGCCGGGTTCGGGTGAGGTCACAAGAGCAAACGGTAACGCCCCGGTCCCACGAGAGGGCCGGGGCGCTGTCGTTGTGCGCTGGATGGAAGGTGGCACACGGCCGGTACCGGACCGCGGGTCCGCGCCGGCCGGGCGCTCAGCCCGGGATCAGACCGTCGTCGCTGAGCATCTCCCGGACTTCTTCGAGGGTCGCGTCCGGAGACGGCAGGATGAGTTCGGACGGCTCCAGTGCGTCGTCGGGCAGGGGGGTGCCCATCCGGCGCACCGCGTCCAGCAGGGCGCCGAGCGTCCGGCGGAAGCCGTCGTCGTCGCCGCTCTCCATCTCGGCGAGCAGCTCATCGTCCAGCTTGTTCAGCTCGGTGAAGTGGGCATCGTCCAGCTTCACCTGGCCCTCCCCCATGATCCGTACGATCACGACGGTCTCCCTTGGTCCGGTCCGACGATCTCTGCGAGGCTATCCGCCGCCGACCGTCACTGCTTGTCGAAACGCGGCTGGTCCTGCTGCTGCGACGGCTGGGCCTCGCCGCCCTGGCCCGGCTCGATGGCCTGCTTGCCGGCGGACGGGCCGCCCGCGAGCTCGGCCTTCATCCGCTGCAGTTCCAGCTCGACATCGGTGCCGCCGGACAGCCGGTCCAGCTCGGCCGTGATGTCGTCCTTGGCCATACCGGTCGGGTCGTCCAGCGCACCGGAGGCCAGCAGCTCGTCGATCGCGCCGGCCCGCGCCTGCATCTGCGCGGTCTTGTCCTCGGCACGCTCGACGGCCATGCCGACGTCGCCCATCTCCTCGGAGATGCCGGAGAAGGCCTCGCCGATCCGGGTCTGGGCCTGGGCCGCGGTGTACGTGGCCTTGATGGTCTCCTTCTTCGTACGGAAGGCGTCGACCTTGGCCTGCAGCCGCTGCGCCGCGAGGGTGAGCTTCTCCTCCTCACCCTGCAGCGTCTGGTGCTGCGTCTCCAGGTCGGTGACCTGCTGCTGCAGCGCGCTGCGACGGGAGAGCGCCTCGCGGGCGAGGTCCTCCCGGCCGAGCGCGAGCGCCTTGCGGCCCTGGTCCTCCAGCTTGGAGGACTGGCCCTGGAGCTGGTTGAGCTGCAGCTCCAGGCGCTTGCGGGAGGTCGCCACATCGGCGACGCCGCGGCGCACCTTCTGGAGCAGCTCCAGCTGCTTCTGGTACGAGTAATCGAGGGTCTCGCGCGGATCCTCGGCCCGGTCCAGGGCCTTGTTGGCCTTCGCGCGGAAGATCATCCCCATCCGCTTCATGACACCGCTCATGGGCCTCGCGCGCCCCCTTCTGACCGAGTTTTACATCGGGCTTAGGCTCCAGCACATCTACAGACCCCACAGTACGGGCCTTGGTTCCATTACCGCACTGTTCGGACCCGGATGCGCTCCTCCTCCAGGACGATCAGGGAGTACCTGTTCTCCCGCCCAGGGAGTAGGAAGCGCCGGAGAACCGCCGTGGCGCCCGCTCTGTCCTGGTACGCCACCGAGCGTGGGACACGCCGTTGCCGGATCGTTCCCCGTCGGACGATGGCCCACACCCGCCGACCACGTACCCTTGGGTGTTGTGTTCCGAAGCCGTTCGAAGGATGAGCAGGCCGCGACCGCCAAGGTGACCGCGGACCAGCCCCAGCAGCCCCGCGACCCGCAGGCCCCCAAGGGGCGGCCGACGCCGAAGCGCAGCGACGCCCAGTCGCAGCGCCGCTCGCGTGCGCATACGCCGACCAACCGCAAGGAGGCGTCCAAGGCCCAGCGCGAGGCCCGACGTGTCGACATGGCCAAGCAGCGCGAGGCCATGGCCAGCGGTGATGAGCGCTACCTGCCGGTGCGCGACAAGGGACCGGTGCGCCGGTTCGCCCGCGACTTCGTCGACTCGCGCTGGTGCGTCGCGGAGTTCTTCCTGCCGATGGCCGTGGTGATCCTGGTGCTCACCATGGTCCGCGTCCCGCAGATCCAGAACATCGCGCTGCTGCTCTGGCTCGTGATCATCGTCCTGATCGTGCTCGACTCGGTCGGCATCTGGTTCCGCCTCGGCAAGCAGCTCACCGCGCGCTTCCCGAACGAGAGCCAGAAGGGCGTCAAGGCCTACGCGGTCATGCGCACCCTCCAGATGCGTCGACTGCGGCTGCCGAAGCCGCAGGTCAAGCGCGGAGAGCGGCCCTGAGCCGGAGTCCGTCCGGGTTCCGTGGCGGGGCCGACGCCTGGCTCGGTGGCCTGGGCGGACTGCGCAACACCGTCCGCCAGGAACTGGTGGCACGCCAGCTGGAGGAGCAGATAACCGCGCGCTTCCCGGTGGGGCAGCGGCTGCGGGTGCTCGACGTGGGCCCGGGGCAGGGCACGCAGGCCCTGCGGCTGGCACGGGCGGGCCATCAGGTCACCGGACTGGAATCCGACCCGAAGATGCTCCGGGCCGCGCAGGAAGCGCTGGCCACGGAGCCGGCCGGAATCCAGGACCGGGTCCGGCTGATGGAGGGCGACGGCCGGGAGACCGGCGTGCACTTCCTGCCCGGCTCCTTCGACGTCGTGCTCTGCCACGGCGTCCTGATGTACGTACCGGACCCGGACCCGATGCTGGCCGGCCTCGCCCGGGTGCTGGCGCCCGGCGGCCTGCTGTCCCTGGTCGTCCGTAACGCCGACGCGCTGGCCATGCGGCCCGGGCTGTCCGGCGACTGGGCAACGGCGCTGGCCGCCTTCGACTCGCCCGCCTACACCAACCGCCTCGGGCTGACGGTGCGCGCCGACCGGCTGGACGCGCTGCGGGCCACCCTCGCCGGGATCGGCGCTCCGCTGCACACCTGGTACGGCGTCCGGGTCTTCACCGATCTCGCGGTGGACGCCACCGCCCCGGAGTCCGCCGACGAACGGCAGCAGCTGCTGGCCGCGGAGGACCGCGCGGGCCGCACGGACCCCTACCGCGCGGTCGCCGCGCTGCTGCACCTGTGCGGCGTCCGCGGCTGACGGTCCCGGCCGACCGGTTCTGACGACGACAAGGGGCGCCCGCAGGACCGAAGTCCTGCGGGCGCCCCTTGGTCGATCGGCTCGCGGACTCAGTCCGCGTCGGCGTGCAGACTCATCGGCGCCGTGTAGATCTCCGTGCCGTCCTCGAAGAGCCTGACCTGGTCCACCCCGCCGTCGAGCAGGGCTTTCCACTCCTCACCGACCCAGGACTCCGCGTCCCCCTGCGTGGTGAACTCCTCCGGCTCCACCGCGGGCGCCGTCTCCGAACCGTCCGCCTTCTCGAACCGCCACGTCCACGCCATGTCCGCCTCCTGGATCCCACCGAGTACGTGTCTGTGCCACCGCGGGCCGCGGCCTGCCGCAGCCGTGGTGTCGTGCTTTCGTGCTGATCCGCAGCCTAACGGCCGTGTCGAGAGGTCCCCCCGCGCGCCCGCGCGGCACGGACGCGAGAAACTCGGCAGGTGGAACTGACTCTCCTTGGCACCGGAGCCCCGCAGGGGCTGCCGCGCCCCGGCTGCCCGTGCGCCGCCTGTGCCACCGCCGTCGGCGGCGAGGCGCGGGCGGCGACCGCGCTGCTCATCGACGGCGCGCTGCTCATCGACCTGACGCCGGGCCCCGCCTTCGCGGCCGCCCGGGCCGGCCAGTCGCTGGCCGGCGTACGGCAGGTGCTGCTCTCGCACCCGCACGACGGTCCTGCGCTGGAGGTGCCGGCCGGGTTGCCGCAGCCGGGCCGGGTCGCGGACGGGCGGGAGCTGGCGCTGCTCGACGGCCACCGGGTACGGGCCATCGCCGTGGACATTCCCGGCACCGGCTACGAGGTGGGCGGCTCCGGCGGGGAGCGGCTGCTGTATCTGCCCCCGGGCGCCGCACCGGCCGGGCTCGGCGGGGAGCACCGGGGCGGCGGCTACGAGGGCATGGGCGGCAGCGGCCCGTACGACCTGGTGCTGCTGGATGTGCTGGAGCGGCCGGATGCCCTGGCCCGGCTGCGCGCGAGCGGGGCGGTGGACGCGGCGACCGATGTGGTCGCGGTGCACATCGACCACGGTGTGCCGCCGGGCCCCGAGCTGCACCGCAGGCTGGCTGCGGCGGGCGCCCGCGCCGTGCCGGACGGCAGCTCGCTGGTGGTCGGCGAATATCACGCCGTGCCCGATCTGCCGCGCCGCACCCTGGTGCTGGGCGGTGCGCGCAGCGGCAAGTCGGCGGAGGCGGAACGGCGGCTGGCGACCTTCCCCGAGGTGCTGTACGTGGCCACCGGTGGCACCCGGGAGGGCGATACGGAGTGGGCGCAGCGGGTGTCGCTGCACCGCGAGCGGCGCCCCGCCGGCTGGCGCACCGAGGAGACCTGCGATCTGGTGCCGCTGCTCGCGGACACCGGCCCCGGCGCCGACCCTGGCACAGGGCGGCCTGCCGACGCCTCGCCGCTGCTCATCGACTGCCTCGCACTGTGGCTGACGCACGCCATGGACGAGGTCGGGGCGTGGGACGACGAGACGTGGGAGGCCGGTGGCCGGCGCGCGCTGCGGGAGCGGACCGACGCCTTGGTCGCGGCTCTCCGGGCGACCCGGCGCCCGGTGGTGGCGGTGAGCAACGAGGTGGGGTCCGGGGTGGTCCCGGCCACCGCGGCGGGCCGCCGCTTCCGCGATGAACTCGGAAGACTGAACGCCGCGTTCGGCGCCGAGTGCGAGCAACTGCTGCTGGTCGTCGCGGGCCAGGCGATTGCGCTGCGTGGATGACAGGGCGCGGGAGCGCTCGTGTCCACTTGCCCGGGGCCGTCGGGACGGGTGCCCTTGACCCGTGACCGAATCCGAACCGACCACGACCGTATCGGCGGCTGCGACGGGCCGCGCGGCATCCACCGTCCGCAGCGCGCGGGAGCCGCGGTGCGCCGCCGACACCGAAGGGGACGCCGGCGGTTTGCGGGCCCCGGGGCCGCGGGAGCGGTGTTTCGATGCGGCGGTCCTGGCCTACGTGGCGCGCTCTCCGCAGGCGACGGTGGTCGCGCTCGGCGAGGGTCTTGGCACCGGCTTCTGGCGGCTGGACAACGGGCGGCTGACCTGGCTGACGGTGCAGCCGCCGGCGACCGCCGCGATGCGCCGGATGCTGCTGCCGGACGGCCCCCGGCGGCGTACGGTCCCGTGCGCGGTGACCGATCACCGGTGGCTGGATGCGGTGCCGCAGCCGGATCGCGGGGTCGTCGTCGTGGCGCCGGGGGTGCTGACGCGGATGCCGCCGCCCGCGGCGCGGGCGTTGTTCGCGGCCTGCGCGGAGCGGTTTCCCGGCGGTGCGCTGGTCTTTGACGCCCTGCCACGGCGCGTCACCGCGCTGGCACGGTGGTGCGCAGGGCTGTCCGACGGCCGGTGGCCGGCGTCGCGGTGGGGCCTTGACCGGGCCGACCTGCCGCGGGTGGCGAGTGCCCATCCGGGTATCGCCGCGGTGCGTGAACTCCCCTTTTTCCGCGGATTGTCGGCGGGGCCCGAGAGGCGGCGGCCGACCCGGCTGCCGGGCGTGCGCGCGGTGGCGCCCCTGGTGGTCGAGGTGCGGTTCGCGGCACGGTAGCGGCGGGTGCGACCCGAGGGCGGGCGGATATCCGGTGGATCGCCGCGAGGCCGACGGGCCGCGCCGACGCGGCCGACCGGGCCGCGCAGGTGGGACAGGCAGGCCGGCGGGTGGGGCCGACCGGCACCGGGCCGCTTCGCCTGCGGCACGATGCCGGTAATCTGCGCCCAATGAGCGCCCTGAACCTCGATGACTTCGCCCAATTGATCGAGCGCCCCGACGGCGGCGTGCGCCGTGACGCCGAGGAGCGCCGGGCCCGGCTGGCGGTGCCGCCGGGTGCGCTCGGCCGCCTCGACGAGCTGGGCGAGTGGCTGGCCGCCGCCCAGCACCAGGTGCCGGTGCGCCCCGTCGCGCAGCCGCGGGTGCTGCTGTTCGCCGGCGACCACGGGGTCGCGAAGCTGGGCGTCTCGGCCCGTCCGGCCGGCACCTCCAAGGACCTGGTGCGCGCTGTGCTGGACGGCGCGAGCCCGGCCGCCGTGCTGGCGCGCGGCGCCGGGGTGCCGGTGCGCGTGGTGGACATGGCGGTGGACTGCGAACTCGACGAGCTGCCCGCTGAGGTCTCCCGCCACCGGGTGCGCCGCGGATCCGGTCGGATCGACATCGAGGACGCGCTGACCGCCGAGGAGGCCGAGGCGGCGTTCCGGGCCGGTATGGCCATCGCGGACGAGGAGGCGGACGCCGGCACCGATGTGGTGGTCCTCGGCGATCTCAGCGTCGGCGGGACGACCGCCGCGAGCACGCTGATCGCTGCCCTGTGCGGGACCGACGCCTCGGTCGTCACGGGGCGCGGCGGGGCACCGATCGACGACCTGGCCTGGATGCGCAAGTGCGCGGCGATCCGCGACGCGCTGCGCCGGGCCCGGCCGGTGCTCGGCGATCAGCTGGAGCTGCTGGCCACGGTCGGCGGCGCGGACCTGACGGCGATGACGGGCTTCTTGCTGCAGAGCGCGGTACGCCACACGCCGGTGATCCTGGACGGCGTGGTCGGCGCGGCCTGTGCGCTGGTCGCGCAGCGCGTGGCGTTCCGCGCGCCGGACTGGTGGGTGGCCGGGCAGACGAGCGGCGAGCCCGCCCAGGGCAAGGCGTTGGACCGGATCGCGCTCAACCCCCTGCTCGACCACGGCGTCACTGCCGGGGAGGGGACGGGGGCGCTGCTGGCCCTGCCATTGGTGCGGGCGGCGGCGGCTCTGGCGGCGGAACTGCCCGTACGCGACTGAGCATCACCGGCCGGTAGCGGCCGGCCGGCACCACGGATCGGAGCGGTCACCCCATCGGGACCGCTCCGGTCCGCCAGTGGCATCCCCATAAGATCGCTCTTCATGGGAGATGTCGCTTGAGTCCGGATGATGACCGCCCTGCGGTTCCTTGGTGGCGGCGCCGCGCCGCGCACACGGCGGCGCGGGCAGTGCGACGGAGTGCTCCCCCGGTGGCGGTCACGGGCGCCGGCGAATCAGGCGGCACGACGCACGCCGACCGCGGTACGGCGCCGGAGCGGGCGGGCGCAAGAGGCGCAGATCACCCGGATCCCACTGAACTCCGCGATGTCACCTTCCGTCTTCGCTCGCGGATCGCGATTCGACGCGGGCCCGGTGCGGTGCCGGTGGCGCGCGCCGCTCAGCCTCTCCTCCCGGCGGTGGCAGATGGAATCGCTCTCTCGCACCCCTGCGAAATACCGCCCGCCGCGGAATCCGCGGGCCATGCTCTTCGCCATGCGCACCGCTTCGCCGCGTACCGGGGCCGTATCCGCCCGCGCGGAGGTCCGCCCGGCCGCACCGGGGCTGCCGACGGGGCGGCTCCGCGAGCACCGGGGGAACGCGAGATGAGCGAGCCGGCCCTGCGCCGCGCGGCGCGTGCGGAGTGGGGACCGCTCCTGCGAACCGTGCGGTCCGCGCTGGCCGCGCGGAAGCTGCGCGCGATCGCGATGACGCTCACCGCGGTGTGCCTGACCCTGACCTTCCAGTTCGTGCAGAACCAGTCGTGGGGTTACCGGCCGATCCAGAACATCGGTTCGGTGCAGGCCGACGAGCACCTGTGGCTGGCGCTGCTGCGTACCCCCTTGTCGCTGTTCGTCCCCGCGCTCGACCTGCCGGTCTGGGGCGCGCTGGCGCAGATACTGGTGGTCTTCGGGATCGCCGAGATCTGTCTGGGCCGGTGGCGGACGCTGGTGGTCGCCTACACCGCGACGCTCGCCGGGACGATGTACGCCCGGCTCGGCCTCTGGGCCGGCGCGGAGAGCCCCTTCGGCCTGCCCGACTCGGACGCCTACGTCATCGACACCGGTCCGTCGGCGGCCGTGGTGGGTCTGGCCGTCTTCGTGTGCTGGCACCACCGCGCCTGGCTGTCCTGCGCCCTGGTGTCGGCCGCGATGGTCGTCGAGGTGGTGTTCATCAAGAACAACCTGGCCGGCAAGGAGCATGTCGCGGCCGTGCTGGTGGTGCTGGTGGTGTGCGCCGTGGGAGAACTCGGGGGATTCGCCCGGCGCGGACCGGACGGCGCGCGGCGCGTCAGCGGCTCGGGGCGCCCCCGATGACGTACTCGATCTTGCGGCGGACCGTGTTCCAGCGCAGGTCGTGGCGGTACGCGCGGACCGTCGCGCGCGCCCGCGCCCTGGGCCGGTCGCGGTAGAGGCGTTTGGCCCAGGGCGAGTTGGGCCGGGCCAGCCGGACGGCCCCGAAGAGGGCCACGAACGGGACGAACGTCCCGACGACGGCCATCCGGGCCTTGCCCTTGACCAGCGCGATCAGCACGAAGAGGAAGTTGGCACCCACCGTCCGCACCACCTGGAGGCGGTCGCTGGTCTCGTCCGGGCTCAGCTCGTTGACGCCGAACGGCAGGAAGCCGCAGAGGATCAGGCCGGCCAGGGCGGCGGTGAGGATGACGATCTCCACACTCTTGGTGCCCGCCTCGGTCCAGTACACGTCGTCCAGGTGCAGGATCAGCGCGAACTCGTCCAGGACCAGGCCGACCCCCATGCCGAAGAGCACCGCCGCGACACCGGAACCGAAACCGCGCCTGCCCCCGGCGAGGGCGATGAAGCCACCGACGACCATGAGGATCACCCCGGGGACGACGTGGTGGATGTGCACCCCGCCGGGGGTGACGTTGCGGAAGGGGCCCTTGCCCGCGCGGATGAGGCGGGTGATGGCGCGGGTGACGAGGAAGGTGAACACGAAGGAGCCGAGGGCGAGGAGGAGCGGCAGCTTCCCGGGTTCGACGATGTTGCGGAACCACCAGTGATCCATCCCACATGCTCCCCATTTGTCGCGTAGGGGCCAATTTAGCGCCGCAGGGCCCGGGATAGCCTGCGCCGGTGAGCGACACCCCCGAGCCCCCGGCCCCCTCCGACGCCCTGCGGTTCGCCTTCGGGACGCTGACCGTGCTGCCGGTACACCTCACCCGCTGGGACCGGCCGACCGCCCGCGGCGGGATGCTCTGCGCCCCCCTGGCCGGTCTGGTCGTCGGCGTGGCCGCGGCCGCGTTCGGCGGTGCGCTGCTCCTGCTGGGCGGCAGCACGCTGCTCGCCGCCGTCGGAACCGCCGCGGTCCCCGCCGCCCTCACCCGCGGCCTCCACCTGGACGGGCTCGCCGACACCGCCGACGGTCTGGGCAGCGGCAAACCGGCCGAGGACGCGCTGCGCATCATGAAGCAGTCCGATATCGGCCCCTTCGGGGTGATCACCCTGCTGTTCGCCCTGCTGGCCCAAGTGGCCGCACTGGGCGAGCTGTACGCGCAGAGCTGGGGACACGGTGGGCTGGCGGCGGTCACCGCGGCGGTGACCGCGCGCTGCGCGCTGACCCTCGCCTCCCGCACAGGGGTGCCGGCCGCCCGGCCCGAGGGCTTGGGCGCCGCGGTCGCGGGCACCGTACCGGCCGGCGCCGCGCTGCTCTGCGCCACACTGGTCGCGGCCCTGTGCGCCGCCGGCGGCGCCGCGTTCGGCCCGTACGGCGCACTGCACGCAGGACTTGCCGTACTGCTCGGCCTCGGACTGTCCGAACTGCTGCTCCGGCATTGCCGACGGCGGTTCGGCGGGGTGACCGGCGATGTGTTCGGCGCGCTCGCGGAGTGCGCGGGACTGACGGCCCTGATCGCGCTCTCGCTCGGCTGAGCCGGCCGAGTCACCGCGAACACGCCCGGCCCGTGCTGACGTCACGTCACCGCCGTGTGGCGCACCTCTCATTCGGTCCGCTCGGCCCACCGTCCCGACCCTTCGGGTCAATACCTCCCAACCACCACAAAGCACTCAACTCCCCTTTGTCGGGAGCCGGTTCGACAGGGGGCGGGCGGGGGCCGTCAACGCCACGTGGCAGGCCGGCGCGGCATCGGGCGGGGCCTTGGGGCACCTCCGAGCGTAGGCTCGGCCGCAGCAGCGCCCTGGGCGCGAACGGATTCCCGGACGGAACAGGACCTTCATCACCGTGACTGCACTAACCCTCAGTACTTCCTCCGCCGCAACGTTGCGTGCGGACGCCGTCGTCGTCGGCGTGGCCAAGGGCGCCAAGGGCGTCGTTGCGGCCCCCGGTGCGGAGACCGTGGACAAGGCCTTCGGCGGCAAGCTCGCCGCCGTGCTGGAGACCCTCGGCGCGAGTGGTGCCGAGGGCGAGGTGACCAAGCTGCCGGCCGCCGACGGCCTCAAGGCTCCGGTCGTGCTGGCGGTCGGTCTCGGCGAGGCGCCGGCCAAGGGCGACGGTTACGACAACGAGACGCTGCGGCGCGCCGCAGGCAGCGCCGCCCGCGCGCTGGCCGGCACCAAGAAGGCCGCCTTCGCCCTGCCGGTGGAGGACGCCGAGGCGGCCGCAGCGGTCGGCGAGGGCGCGCTGCTGGGCGCGTACACCTTCACCGCGTACCGCAGCGGCGGCGCGCAGGGCTCCAAGGCCGGCAAGGGTGCCGACAACGGCAGGTCGGCGCCGCTCGCCGAGGCCGCGATCGTCGGCGCCAAGCCGCGCGACAAGGAGTTCAAGGCCGCCGTCGAGCGTGCCCAGGCCCTGGCCGCGGAGATCAACCGCGCCCGTGACCTGATCAACATGCCCTCCAACGACCTCGACCCCAAGGCGTTCGCGGCGCAGGCGCAGGCCGCCGGCAAGGAGTTCGGCCTCAAGGTCGAGGTGCTGGACGAGAAGGCGCTCAAGAAGGGCGGCTACGGCGGCCTGATGGGCGTCGGCCAGGGCTCCCAGGCGCCGCCGCGCCTCGTCCGGATCGCGCACACGCACGCCAAGGCCAAGAAGACCCTGGCGCTGGTGGGCAAGGGCATCACCTACGACTCGGGCGGCATCTCGCTCAAGCCCGCGGGCCACAACGAGACGATGAAGTGCGACATGAGCGGTGCGGCCGCGGTGTTCGCCGCCGTCGTCGCCGCCGCGAAGCTGGGCCTGGAGGTGAACGTCACCGGCTGGCTGGCGCTCGCCGAGAACATGCCCTCCGGTTCCGCCACCCGCCCCGGCGACGTACTCACCATGTACAGCGGCAAGACGGTCGAGGTGCTCAACACCGACGCCGAGGGCCGGCTGGTGCTGGCCGACGCGCTGACCCGCGCCTCGGAGGAGTCGCCGGACGCGATCGTGGACGTCGCCACGCTGACCGGCGCGATGGTGCTCGCCCTGGGCAACCGCACCTTCGGGATCATGGGCAACGACGACGCTTTCCGTACCTCGCTCCACGAGATCGCGGAGGAGGTCGGCGAGCAGTCCTGGCCCATGCCGATGCCGTCGGAGCTGCGCAAGGGCATGGACTCACCGATTGCCGACATCGCCAACATGGGTGAGCGGATGGGTGGCGGCCTGGTCGCCGGACTCTTCCTGAAGGAGTTCGTCGGCGAGGGCATCACCTGGGCGCACCTCGACATCGCCGGCCCGGCCTTCCACGAGGGCGCGCCCTGGGGCTACACCCCCAAGGGCGGCACCGGCTCCGCCGTGCGCACCCTGGTGCGCCTGGCCGAGCGCACCGCGGCGGGCGACCTCGGCTGAGTCGTTCCCCTCTCGCCTGATTTGTCCGTACGGCCCCGGACTCACCGTCCGGGGCCGTCGGTGTGCGTTCGCTGTCAACGAAATACGCACGCCCGTACGCACCAGTAACCCCCTGAGGCGGCTGTTCCGCCGCCCCCGGGCCCGGCCCGCCGTCCCGGCTTCGCGGAACAAGTGCGAAGATGGGTTCTCGGCAGGACAGGGCCCCCCTTACCCAGGGCCGAAGTTAAAGCGGCCGAACAACAGCCGCCGTCCGGTCATTGGAGACCGGCTCCGGCGTACCCATGCATGGAGGACGTGACGTGGCGAACGACGCCAGCACCGTTTTCGACCTAGTGATCCTCGGAGGCGGTAGCGGTGGTTACGCCGCTGCCCTGCGCGGGGCGCAGCTGGGCCTGGACGTCGCCCTGATCGAGAAGGGCAAGGTCGGCGGTACCTGCCTGCACAACGGATGCATCCCCACCAAGGCTCTGCTGCACGCCGGCGAGATCGCCGACCAGGCTCGCGAGAGTGAGCAGTTCGGCATCAAGGCCACCTTCGAGGGCGTTGACATCGAGGCGGTCCACAAGTACAAGGACGAGGTCATCTCGGGCCTGTACAAGGGCCTGCAGGGTCTGATCGCCTCCCGCAAGGTGACCTACATCGAGGGTGAGGGACGTCTCTCCTCCCCGACCTCCGTCGACGTCGACGGACGTCGCGTCGAGGGCCGGCACGTCCTGCTGGCGACCGGCTCCGTGCCGAAGTCGCTGCCGGGCCTGGAGATCGACGGCGACCGCATCATCTCCTCGGACCACGCGCTGAAGCTCAACCGCGTGCCGAAGTCCGCGATCGTGCTGGGCGGCGGCGTCATCGGCGTCGAGTTCGCCTCCGCGTGGAAGTCCTTCGGCACCGACATCACCGTCGTCGAGGGCCTCAAGCACCTCGTCCCGGTCGAGGACGAGAACAGCTCCAAGCTGCTGGAGCGCGCGTTCCGCAAGCGCGGCATCAAGTTCAACCTCGGCACCTTCTTCGAGAAGGCCGAGTACACCGCCGACGGCGTCAAGGTGACCCTCGCCGACGGCAAGACCTTCGAGGCCGAGGTGCTGCTGGTCGCGATCGGCCGCGGGCCGGTCTCGGCGGGCCTGGGCTACGAGGAGCAGGGCGTCGCGATGGACCGCGGCTACGTCCTGGTCGACGAGTACATGCAGACCAACGTGCCGACCATCTCGGCCGTCGGTGACCTCGTCCCCACCCTCCAGCTCGCTCACGTCGGCTTCGCCGAGGGCATGCTGGTGGCCGAGCGGCTGGCCGGTCTCAAGACCGTGCCGATCGACTACGACGGCGTGCCGCGCGTCACGTACTGCCACCCCGAGGTCGCTTCGGTGGGTATCACCGAGGCCAAGGCCAAGGAGCTGTACGGCGCCGACAAGGTCGTCGCACTCAAGTACAACCTCGCAGGCAACGGCAAGAGCCGGATCCTGAAGACCTCGGGCGAGATCAAGCTCGTCCAGGTCAAGGATGGCGCCGTGGTCGGCGTCCACATGGTCGGTGACCGTATGGGCGAGCAGGTCGGTGAGGCCCAGCTGATCTACAACTGGGAGGCCCTGCCGGCCGAGGTTGCGCAGCTCGTTCACGCGCACCCCACGCAGAACGAGGCACTCGGTGAGGCCCACCTGGCCCTGGCCGGCAAGCCTCTCCACTCCCACGACTGACCCCAGTCCCGGGCGCGACCACATCCGCACATTCGATAGGAGCAACTGAAACCATGGCGGTTTCCGTAACCCTGCCGGCGCTCGGCGAGAGCGTCACCGAGGGCACCGTCACCCGCTGGCTCAAGGCCGAGGGTGAGCGCGTAGAGGCCGACGAGCCGCTGCTCGAGGTGTCGACCGACAAGGTCGACACCGAGATCCCGGCCCCGGCCGCCGGCGTCCTTTCCTCCATCAAGGTGGCCGAGGACGAGACCGTGGAGGTCGGCGCCGAGCTGGCCCTCATCGACGACGGCACCGGCGCGCCGGCCGAGGCGCCGGCTCCGGCCGCCGCCGAGGCACCGGCCGCCCAGCCGCAGCCCGAGCCCACCCCGGCTCCGGCCGCCGAGGCCCCGGCCCCGGCCTCCGCCCCCGCCGGTGGTGCCCAGGGCACCGATGTCGTGCTCCCCGCACTGGGCGAGAGCGTCACCGAGGGCACCGTCACCCGCTGGCTGAAGGAGGTCGGCGAGGAGGTCTCGGCCGACGAGCCGCTGCTTGAGGTCTCCACCGACAAGGTCGACACCGAGATCCCCGCGCCGGCCTCCGGCACGCTGCTGGAGATCGTGGTCGGCGAGGACGAGACCGCCGAGGTCGGCGCCAAGCTCGCCGTCATCGGTTCGGCCGACCAGGCCGCCGCCCCGGCCGCCCAGCCGGAGCCCACCCCGGCACCGGCCGCGCAGCCCGAGCCCACCCCGGCTCCGGCGCCCGCTCCGGCTCCCGAGGCCAAGGCCGCTCCGGCGCCCGCCCCGGCTCCGGCTCCCGCGCCCGCCCCGGCCGCTCCGGCCCCGGCCGCTCCGGCCCCGGTCACCCCGGCTCCAGCCGTGGGTGAGGCCGAAGGCGCGTACGTCACTCCGCTGGTGCGCAAGCTCGCCGCGGAGACCGGCGTCGACCTCGCCGCGGTCAAGGGCACCGGTGTCGGTGGCCGCATCCGCAAGCAGGACGTCATCGCCGCCGCGGAGGCCGCCAAGGCCGCCGCCCCGGCCGCTGCCGCTCCGGCCGCCGCCAAGGCGGGCGCCCCGGCCATCGAGGCGTCGCCGCTGCGCGGTCAGACCGTCAAGATGCCGCGGATGCGCAAGGTCATCGGCGACAACATGATGAAGGCCCTGCACGGCCAGGCGCAGCTGACGTCCGTGGTCGAGGTGGACATCACCGCGATCATGCGGATGCGCAACAAGGCCAAGGACGGGTTCGCGCAGCGTGAGGGCGTCAAGCTCTCGCCGATGCCGTTCTTCGTCAAGGCCGCGGTCCAGGCGCTGAAGGCCCACCCGGTCGTCAACGCCCGGATCAACGAGGACGAGGGCACCATCACCTACTTCGACACCGAGAACGTCGGTATCGCGGTGGACGCGGAGAAGGGCCTGATGACCCCGGTCATCAAGGACGCCGGTGACCTCAACATCGCCGGTATCGCCCGTAAGACGGCGGACCTGGCGGGCAAGGTCCGCGCGAACAAGATCACGCCGGACGAGCTGTCCGGTGCGACCTTCACCATCAGCAACACCGGTTCGCGCGGCGCCCTGTTCGACACCGTCATCGTGCCCCCGAACCAGGTCGGCATCCTGGGCATCGGTGCGACCGTCAAGCGCCCGGTGGTCATCGACCACCCGGACCTCGGCGAGACCATCGCGGTGCGCGACATGACCTACCTCGCGCTCTCCTACGACCACCGTCTGGTGGACGGCGCCGACGCCGCCCGCTACCTGACCACGGTCAAGCAGATCCTGGAGGCCGCCGAGTTCGAGACCGAGATCGGTCTCTGAGTCCGGCAGGCACGCGCCAGGTGTGCCAAGGGTCGGCCCCGGTTCTTTTCGAGCCGGGGCCGACCCCTTTGCGTTTCCCGGATAATGGCCCCCTGCTCACCCCACGCTCTGAAGGAGCACGTCATGACCCCGCCCGTCATCCATTCGCTGCGCGAGCAGATCCGCGAGCACATCCTCGAGGGGATCGTCAGCGGCCGCTGGCAGCCGGGCGAGCGGATCGTGGAGCGGCGGATCGCGGTGGAGCTGGAGGTCAGCCAGACGCCCGTCCGTGAGGCGCTGCGCGAGCTGGAGTCACTGCAGCTGATCGAGTCGGCGCCGAACAAGGGCGTACGGGTACGCAATCTGACCGCTGCCGACCTCAAGGAGAGTTACCCGGTACGGGCCGGCCTGGAGCAGGTGGCCGCGGAACTGGCCGCCGTACGGCTGGCGCAGGACACCGCGGCGCTGGACACCGAGGTGGCGGCGCTGCGGGAGGCGGACCGGGCGGGCGACGGTGAGGCGCAGGTGCGGCACACGGTGGCCTTCCACCGGGAGATCGTGCGGGCGGCCGGTAACGCCGTGCTGCTGCACACCTGGGAGTCGCTGGGGATCGAGGTCTGGACGACGCTCTCCATCCGCTGGTTCAGCCCGGAGCCGCGTTCGCACGCCCAGGATCACCAGGAGATCGTCGACGCGTTCCGGCGGCGCGACCCGAAGATCGGCACCCTGCTCAAGACACATGTCCTGAGCTGCGCACCGAGGGTCTGAGGGCGCCGGGCAGGGGGCTCGCCGAGGTCTCCGGGGCCGCTCCCGGAGACCCGAATTCCCGTGGCACCGCGTGCCCGAAAATGCGGCACGCCGTGCCGACCTGCGGTTATTCGTCCCCGGACCGTTGATCGATCATCGATCAGAGGCGTATCGTCGCTTGCGGGGCGCGACACCCTGCCTGCCGAATTCCTGCCGAAGAACTCGTAGGGGGTGTCGTCGCAGCCCCGTCATCCGCCCCCGGGGCGGGGCCCGCGACATGTGGCGCGGCGCATCGCACAGGCGAAAGGTCCTCGCCGTACCAAGGCGTACGGGACGGCCGGACCGCCGCGGTGTGCCGTGCCGGGTACCGCGAGCCGGACGGGCGCTGGGACGACTCCCCCGAGCATCCCTCCCGTCCGGAAAGGGGCCACCCATGCCCGAACCCGTGCGCCTGCCGTACAGCCAGCTCGACCAGCTCCCGGACCGCGATCCCGAGGAGACGGCCGAATGGCGCGAGTCGCTCGACGCCGTCACCGAGGCAGCGGGCCCGCAGCGTGCCGCGTACCTGATGCGCCGTGCCCTGGAGCACACCGCGCGCAGCGAGGGCACCGCCCTCCCGTCCCTCCTGGAGACGGACTACGTCAACACCATCCCGACCTCCGCCGAGCCCGAGTTCCCGGGCGACGAGGCGATGGAGGCCAGGATCACCGCCTGGAACCGCTGGAACGCGGCCGCCATGGTCACCCGTGGCTCCAAGCTCGGCCTCGGCGGCCACATCGCCACCTTCGCGTCCGCCGCCTGGCTCTACGAGACCGGCTTCCAGCACTTCTTCCGTGGCAAGGAAGGCCTGGACGGCGACGGTGACTCCGGCGACCAGCTCTACATCCAGGGCCACGCCTCCCCCGGCATCTACGCCCGCGCCTTCCTCGAGGGCCGCCTCACCGAGGAGCAGCTCGACCACTTCCGCCAGGAGGCGGGCGGCGAGGGCCTGCCCTCCTATCCGCACCCGCGGCGGCTGCCCTGGATGTGGGAGTTCCCCACCGTCTCCATGGGCCTCGGCCCGCTCTCCGCGATCTACCAGGCGCGCTTCAACCGCTACCTGGAGCACCGCGGGATCAAGGACACCGCCAACTCCCACGTATGGGCGTTCCTGGGCGACGGCGAGATGGACGAGCCCGAGTCGACCGCCGCCCTGGCGCTGGCCGGCCGCGAGGGCCTGGACAACCTGACCTTCGTCATCAACTGCAACCTGCAGCGCCTGGACGGCCCGGTCCGCCCCAACTTCAAGATCGTGCAGGAGCTGGAGG
Source organism: Streptomyces sp. NPDC048248 (assembly GCF_043201875.1). Classification (NCBI taxonomy): domain Bacteria; kingdom Bacillati; phylum Actinomycetota; class Actinomycetes; order Kitasatosporales; family Streptomycetaceae; genus Streptomyces; species Streptomyces sp. NPDC048248. The sequence continues at coordinate 456,934 of NZ_JBICZL010000003.1, read as the reverse complement.
CCCAGTTCCGCGCGGCCGGCTGGAACGTCGTCAAATCGCTGTGGGGCCGGGCCTGGGACGAGGTCTTCGCGCTCGACACCGACGGCGCGCTCGTCCGGCGCCTCGCCGAGACCCCCGACGCGCAGTTCCAGACGTACGCCACGCGCGACGCCGCCTACCTGCGCGAACACTTCTTCGGCAGCGAGCCGGCCCTGGAGGCCATCGGCCGCACGCTGTCCGACGACAAGCTGCTGGAGCTGTTCCAGACCTCCCGCGCCGGCCACGAGCCGCGCAAGGTGTACGCCGCCTACAAGGCCGCCGTCGACCACAAGGGCGGGCCGACCGTCATCCTGGCGCAGACCGTCAAGGGCTACACCCTCGGCGCGGGCTTCGAGTCCCGCAACGCCAACCACCAGATGAAGAAGCTGACCGGGCAGGAGTTCCGCGCGATGCGCGACCTCCTCGAACTGCCCATCCCGGACAGCGCGCTGGAAGGCGACCTGCCGCCGTACTGGCGCCCCGCCGAGGACTCCCCCGAGATGGTCTACCTGCGCGAGCGGCGCGCCGCGCTCGGCGGCCCCGCCCCGGCCCGCAAGGTCGTCGCCAAGCCGCTGCCGATGCCGGCGGACAAGAACTTCGACGCCCTGAAGAAGGGCTCCGGCAGCCAGGAGATCGCCACCACCATGGCGTTCGTCCGGCTGATCAAGGACCTGATGCGGGACAAGGAGACCGGCAAGCGCTGGGTTCCGATCGTCCCCGACGAGGCCCGCACCTTCGGCATGGAGTCGCTCTTCCCGACGGCGGGGCTCTACTCCCCCAAGGGCGCGACCTACGACCCGGTCGACCGCGACCAGCTCCTTTGGTACAAGGAAGCCAAGGACGGTCAGATCCTCAACGAGGGCATCACCGAGGCCGGCTCGCTGGCCGACTTCACCGCCGCGGCGACGTCGTACGCGACGCACGGCGAGCCGATGATCCCCTTCTACATCTTCTACTCGATGTTCGGCTGGCAGCGCACCGCCGACCAGTTCTGGGCGCTCGCCGACCAGCTGGGCCGCGGGTTCGTCATCGGCGCGACGGCCGGCCGGACCACGATGACCGGTGAGGGCCTCCAGCACGCCGACGGCCACTCGCACCTGATCGCGTCCACCAACCCGGCGGCGCTCTCCTACGACCCGGCCTTCGCCTACGAGGTCTCGGTGATCGTCAAGGAGGGTCTGCGCCGGATGTACGGCGGGGCCGACGGGGAGGACGCGGACGTCTTCTACTACCTGACGGTCTACAACGAGACCAAGGTCCAGCCGGCCATGCCGGAGGGCGTCGAAGAGGGCATCCTCAAGGGCTTGTACCGCTACCAGGAGGGCACCAAGCCCGCCGCCGACAGCCCGCAGCTCCAGCTGCTGGCCTCCGGTACCGCCATCCACTGGGCCCTGGAGGCGCAGCAGCTTCTGGCCGAGGACTGGGGCGTGGCCGCGGACGTCTGGTCCGCGCCCTCCTGGACGGAGCTGCGCCGCGACGCGCTGGAGTGTGACGCCGCCCGGCTCGACGGTGAGGACCGCATCCCGTACGTCACCCGTGCCCTGGCCGGTGCTCCCGGACCGGTCGTCGCGGTCAGCGACTGGATGCGGGCGGTCCCCGACCAGATCGCCCCGTGGGTCGAGCAGGACTGGGTGTCCATCGGCACCGACGGGTTCGGCCTCTCCGACACCCGCGACGCGGCCCGCCGGCACTTCGGTGTGGACCCGCAGTCGGTCGTCGTGCAGGCCCTTGCGGCGCTCTCCCGCCGCGGCGAGGTCAAGCCGGAGACCGTCAAGGAGGCCAAGGAGCGCTACGGCCTGTGAGCTGTGGGCGGCCCCGGCCGACACCGGGCGCCGCCCACCCCTGCTCCCGTGCGAAGACCACCCACCGCGCCCGGGGTCTTCGCACGGGAAACCACCGGCCCTGCCCGGTCACGCCCTGGAGGCGGTGACCGGGCAGGGTCCACCAGCCCCACCGGATCCCCCGCCATCGGCCCGCGCCGGCCGATGCGGCCCGGCATGATGACGCCATGCGTGCTGCCCGGCTGATCAAGATGGTGTTGCTGCTCCAGTCCCGGCCGTCGATGACGGCCGCAGAACTGGCGCGGGAGCTCGAGGTCTCCGAGCGCACGGTCGCCCGGGACGTGCTGTCCCTCTCCGAGGCCGGAGTCCCCGTCTACGCGGACCGCGGGCGGGCCGGCGGCTACCGTCTCGTCGGCGGCTACCGCACCCGCCTGACGGGTCTGGGCCGCAGTGAGGCGGAGGCGCTCTTCCTGTCCGGAGTGCCGTCCGCGCTGCGGGAGATGGGCCTCGCGGACGCCGCGTCCGCCGCCCGTCTCAAGGTCTCCGCCGCCCTGCTGCCCGAGCTGCGCGATGCCGCGTCGGGCGCCGCGCAGCGCTTCCATCTCGACGCGCCCGGCTGGTATCAGGAGCCGGAGACGCCGCCGTTGCTCCCGGCCGTCGCCGACGCGGTGTGGGACGACCGCCGGCTGTCCGCCCGCTATCTCCGCAAGGACACCGCGGTGCAGCGGGAGCTGGAGCCGTACGGCCTCGTGCTCAAGGCGGGCGTCTGGTACCTGGCGGCCCGCCCCCGGGACGCCGCGCCCACCGGGCGTGTGGCCGGGACGGAGGAGAGGGCGTCAGGGCAGGGAGCGGGCTTCCGCGTCTACCGGGTCGACCGCTTCGCCGCCGTGGACACCACCGGCGAGCGCTTCACCCGCGACGAGACCTTCGACCTGCCGGCGTTCTGGGCGGAGCGGGCGGCGCAGTTCACCCGTTCCCTCCTGCGTGCGGAGGTCGTGGTCCGGCTCTCGGAGGAGGGCGTCCGGCAACTGCCGTACGTCACCGACCGGGTGGCGGCCGGGGAAGCGGTGGACGGGGCAGGTCCGCCCGACGCGGAGGGCCGGCTGACCGTCTCGCTCGCCGTGGAGTCCGAGGAGGTCGCGTACGCGCAGTTGCTCGCACTCGGTCCGGAGTGCGAGGTGCTCGCGCCCGCCGGGCTGCGCGAGCGGTTCGCGGTGGCGGCCCGGCGGTCCGCCGCGCTGTACTCCTGACTCCCCCGGGCCCGGGAGTGCGCCGCGTGGCCTCAACGGCGCGACGGCGCACGCCCGTTGCGGTGTCCGGTGTCCGTCAGCGGTAGTCCTCGGGGCCCGCGGCCTTCCCGCCGACGACCACCTCTTCGAAGTACCCGAAGCCGTCCGGCCGCGAGCCGTCGGTGTCCGTGAAGTCGTAGACCTTCGCCAGCTGCCCGCTGGAGAGCGACCGGCCGCTGAAGCGCTCCTTGTCGGGGTCGGCGGCCAGCGCCGCGACCGCGCGGCCGATGAGGGCCGGGGACTCGGCGATGGCGAAGTGCGGTTCCTGCGCCACCGCGTCGCGCCAGTTCTCCTCCGTCACCCCGAAGTGGTCAAGCATCTCCTCGGACCGCAGAAAGCCGGGGGTGAGCGAGACGGCCGTGCCGCCGTACTGCTTCAGCTCGGCCGCGAGACCGAAGGCGATGCGGTGCGGGGCGTTCTTGGTGAGGTCGAAGCAGAGGTTGCCGCGGTAGGCACGGTTGAAGGCGGCGGTGCCGTCCGTGACCTCGACCACCAGCCCGCCCGGCCGCCGGATCAGCAATGGCAGCGCGAAGTGGCCGGTGATGACGTGGCTGTCGACCCCGAGGCGGAACATCCGCAGGCCGTTGTCCAGATTCAGGTCCCACAGTTCGGTCTCGAACTCGATCAGCCGGTCGCCGCCCCAGAGGCTGTTGACCAGCACGTCCAGGTGCCCCTGTTCCCGGTCGATGCGCTCGGTCAGCGCCTTCACCGCGGCCGGCTCCAGGTGGTCCACCGCCACCGCGATCCCGGTGCCCCCGGCCGCGGTCACCAGCTCCGCGGTCTGCTCGATGGTCTCCGAGGCTCGGCCGACCTCACTGACCCGCTCCCGCGTCGTCCGACCCGTCACATACACCAGCGCCCCGGCCCGGCCTAGCTCCACGGCCATCGCCCGGCCCGCGCCCCGGGTGGCGCCGGCGACCAGCGCCACCCGCCCCGTCAGATCCGCCGCCACAGGCCGGTCCGCACGTCCCGTTTCCCCGTGTCCCGTCACGTCCGCCACTCCTCGCTGTCCGCTGACCCGCATCCGTACGTCCCGACCCTGGCACTCAATCCCGACACCTTCTGTCGCCTTTTCCGGGCTCTTGCCGACGGGCCGGGCCCGCGTGCCGTACCGGCCGTCCGGACCCGGCCTAGGGGATCGCCCGCAGGCTGCGGCCGTTGCGCAGCCGGCCCGTGACGCCGGCCGGTGCGCCGTGTGCGACAGGTGCGGCGAGCGTGCCGGTGCCCGAGGCGGCCCTGACCTTGCCCGCGACGTCGATGCCGCCGACCGTCCGGCTGCCGGCGGCGAGGAGGTACCACTTCCCCGACTTCGCCCGCCAGCGGATGTCCCCGACCACATCCGGCCCGAAGCGGCTGCACGCGGCGGTGTTCCTGGCCCGGCCGGCGACCAGCCCGGGATCGGCCGGGCGCGCGGCGGGCGGCTGGAGCTGAACCGTGACCAGGCCCGGACCGCGCCAGGTGTCGGCGCGGCTGCAGACCCAGGTCGCCTCGCCGCCGCCCTCGGGGAGGCGCTGCCGGGCGAACTCCCAGTTGTTCACCGACCGCACCCCCTCGCCCCGCAGCGAGCGCAGCGAGCAGGCGGTGCGAGCCCAGCTGCGCAGGCCCTCGGGCCCTGTCGCCTCGCGTGGCGGCTGCGGCGGCGCGCCGTCGGCGGGGGCCGGCAGGTAGGACAGGTGGGCCGGCGCGAGGTCCCCCAGGTCGGTCACCAGGAAGGTGTGGTCCTCCGCGATGCGCTGCGAGGAGCGGAACTGCACCACCGGCCACCGTCCGCAGGCGGTGGCCGCCTCGGGCGGGGTGGGCACCCGGTCGGTGACGCCGTCGGGGGCGAGGTGCAGCGGACGGGCCGGGGCGTCGGGCGCGAGCAGGTCGCGGGTCGTGGCGTCGGAGACCCAGGGGGCGATGAGGTAGCGCATCCAGCCGTTGCCGCGCCCGATCACCAGCGCGGCGCCGGTGGTCACATCCGCGTCGTCGACCCGGGCGAAATGCAGGGTCGGGGTGGCCGCCTCCGGCTCGGCGTAGCGCACCAGCCGCTCGCCGTCGTGGAGGACCACCACCATCACGCCGTCGATGAGGCCCGCGAACAGCAGCCGTGGCGGCCGGGCCGGCGGCCGGGTGGACGTACCGGCGGTGGCGGTGATCCGGGCGTCGGCGGGCGGCTCCGCCCAGACCCGCAACGCCCGTGCCAGCAGCTTGCCGTTGCCCGCCTGCCGGCCACGGGCCGGCCAGGTGGTGAAGTCGAGCCGCGAGGTGTCGGCCCACTGGTCGTTGGGGGCGCGCAGCAGCCGCTCCGGCTCCAGCGCCTGCTGCGCGAAGGACGCGGCGCTCGCCTGCCGGCCGGCGTCCGAGGAGCTCGCGCCCGCGCCCGGCACCACCACCCCCACCACCACCGCACCGACCACCAGGACGGCCGCCGCTACGAGCGAAGCGCGTACCCGCTGGCGGCGGCGCAGCAGGTCCGTCGGCCGGGTCTGGACCGTGCAGGGGTCGAACTCCCCGGAGTTCAGCAGAACCGCGACATCGGCCGCGGCGCCCTGGTCGAGCTGCCAGGCGGCCCGTTGCGCCGCCTCCGGGTCGACGACCCCGGCATCCGCCAGCACGGCGCGCGCCTCGTCCTCCTCCAACCCTTCCAGGTGCCACAGCCCGAGGGCGGCACGCACCGGTGCCGATACGCCGGACAGCGCCTGGTCCAGGGCGAGTTCGTCCGCACCGCCGGCCTGAGGGAACAGCCGCAGTCCCCAGACGACCGGTACGGAGGGCAGCAGGCGGGCGGCCCCGCGGCCCGTCCCAGGCTCGTACGCAAGGGCGAGTCGCAGGGTCCGCAGACGTACCTCGGTGTATCCGGTGCCGGGCGCCGGGCCGCGTTGCGCGGGCAGGGTGCTCACGGGCCTGCGCAGCCGCGTCCGTGGCAGTGCTCGTGGCAGCGCCCGGGGCAGTGCCCGCTGCACCAGGCCATGGGCTGTCAGGACACGGGGGTGACGACCCATCGACGGGGGAAGCACGAGGTAGGCGAGGCGGACGAGCCGTGGGTAGTGCTCGACGATGGCCGCTTCGGCCCGTTCGACATCGGCCCGGGTACGTTCGTCCATGGGCATGGCCTGAAACAGCCCTTCACCAGGTGGGGATCTGCCGTCGTTGCACGCCTTCCAACGAGTGAATCCGAGGGCGGTCACACGACACGTCACCGGTCCGCGTCACACCCGTGTCGCAGATGGGGTACTCGGCATGCGGGGCACCACGGCAGGACCGATGCTGGAGCGGTGATGGACGAGACGGAGTTCTGGGAGCTGATCGACGGCTCCCGCCGGGCAGCCGACGGCGACCCCGAGGAGCAGGCCGACGCCTTGGTCGAGCGGCTGTCGGGGCGCGACCCGGACTCCGTCGTGGACTTCGCCCGCCACTTCGAGTCGCGCTACAACCGGGCGTACGCCTGGGAGCTGTGGGCCGCGGCTGCGGTCCTCCTGGACGGCGCGAGCGATGACGCCTTCGACTACTTCCGCTGCTGGCTGATCGGGCAGGGCCGGGAAGTCTTCGAGGGCGCGCTGCACGACCCCGACCATCTCGCCGAGCTGCTGGACGACTTCGACGAGGCGGTGGACGGCGACGCCGAGGAGCTCGGCTATGCGGCCGATGAGGCCTACGAGCAGCTGACCGGCGCCGAGATGCCCGGCCTGGGCCTGGCGCCACCGCCCCGCGAACCGCTCGGCAGCTACCTGGACCTGGACGACGACGAGGCTCTCGCCGAACGCTTCCCCCGGTTGTGGGAGCGGTTCCGGCGGTAGGGCGGACCGGCTGCGCGCCCGCCCCTGTCATCCGCGCACGGCGGCCGGTTGACCCCGGGTGCCACCGGCCGGGAGGGGGTGCGGGCAGGATGGCCCCATGCGGATCGCGATCACCGGCTCGGCCGGCCTCATCGGCACAGCACTCGTACAGTCCCTGCGCGCGGGGGGCACCGGGGACGGGGGGTCCGGCGGGCACGAGGTCGTGCGCCTCGTCCGGCGGGCGCCCGCGGCAGCGGACGAGGTGCGCTGGGATCCCGCGCGGGAGGAGATCGACACGACCGGGCTGGCCGGCTGCGACGCGGTGGTCCATCTCGCCGGGGCCGGGGTCGGCGACCGCCGCTGGACCGCCGCCTACAAGCGCGAACTCCGCGACAGCCGCATCCTGGGCACCCGGACCCTCGCCACCGCGCTCGCCTCGATGGACAACCCGCCGCGGGTCTTCGTCTGCGGCACCGCGATCGGCTACTACGGCGACACCGGCGACCGGCGTACGGACGAGAGCGCGCCGGCCGGTACGGGGTTCCTGCCCGAGCTCTGCGTCGACTGGGAGAACGCCGCCGCACCGGCGCAGGAGGCGGGCATCCGTACCGTCTTCGCCCGCACCGGTCTCGTCGTCGCGCGCTCGGGCGGTGCCTGGGGCCGGCTCTTCCCCCTCTTCCGCGCCGGGCTCGGCGGGCGGCTGGGCGACGGCCGTCAGTACTGGAGCTTCCTCTCCCTCCAGGACGAGATCGCGGCGCTGCGCCATCTGATCGACACCGAGGACCTCGCCGGTCCGGTCAACCTCACCGCACCGGAGCCGGTCACCAACCGCGAGGTCACCGAGGTCATGGGCCGCGTGCTGCACCGCCCGACGCCCTTCCCGGTGCCCGCCGCGGCGCTGCGCATCGCGCTGGGCGAGTTCGCCGGGGACGTGCTCGGCAGCCAGCGAATCATCCCCCGGCGCCTGCTGGAGTCCGGGTTCTCCTTCGCGCACCCGGGGATCACGGAGGCCGTGCGCGCCGCGTGAGCCGCCCGCTCCGGTCCGGCCACGGGTTCGACGTCGTTTCCGGGACCGGCCGGCGGCGAACTCCTGGCACCCGGTGCCATACGGCGGGCCGCCCGCACCGGTGCCTGCCCCCTACGCGCCCCACGCGCTACCTGTCGGCCGACCCGCGCGCCTCCCTACCGTCCTCGCACACATATATCGGCATTCCGCCCGGCGGCACCGGGCATGAGACTCCTGCCGCCGAGGCTGGGACCGACCTGGGGAGGGCCACGTGCTGCGCACCACCTCGACCGTGGACGTCGTCATCGTGGGAGCCGGTTCCGCCGGCCTTGCCGCCGCCCGCCATCTGACCGGGGCGGGCGTCTCCGTCACCGTGCTGGAGGCCGCGCCAGACATCGGCGGCAGGTCCGCCACCGAGGAGCTCGACGGCTTCCGGCTGGACCGCAGCGGGCGGCCGCTGGCCATCGGCGCCGACGAACTGCACCGCACGCCCGGACTCGGCGATCTTTCGCTGCGTCCGTTCGCGGCGGGGCTGACGGTGCACAACGGCCAACGCACCCAGCGCATCAGCGCGACCCGGAGCACAAGGGGCGCACTTTCCGCGGCGCGCGCCCTCTCGCGCGCCGAACGCCGGGCCGAACGCCGCGCGGAGCGGCGGCCGGACCGGCACACCGACCGGCACGGGGACCGCGGCACCGCCCCGGCGCCAGCCGACCGCCCGGTGGGCGATGTGCTGGCGCACCGCCCGGCCTTCCCGCCGCGCCCACAGGACGCCTTCCTCCGGCCGCTGCTCGGCGCGTTGACGTGCGATCCGCAGCTGCGCGACTCCAGCCGGGGCGCCGCACAGGTGCTCCGGGCCTTCGCCGGGGGCCGGCTGAGCCTGCCGGCAGGCGGCGCATCGGCCGTCCCCGAACTCCTCGCCGCCGCACTGCCGCCCGGCACGATACGGACGTCCGTCCGGGCCACCGCCGTCTCCACCACCGGCGTCAGCACCGCCGAGCACGGCCGGATCCCCTGCCGCGCGGTGGTGGTGGCGACCGCCGCACACGACGCGGCGCAGCTGCTGCCGGGGCTGCGGGTACCCGCCTTCCACCCGGCGACGGTCCTGCACCACACGGCGGGGGCCGCGGGAGCGCGCGGCGGCCCGTACCGCGACACCGCGCTGATCCTCCCGACGGCCGGACCGGTCGCGCACACCTACGCCGCCGGCGCGATCGACCCGTCACGCACGCCCCCCGGCCGGACGTTGATCACCACGACCGTGCTGGGTGCCGCTGCCGCGCTGCCGGCCTCCGTCCTCGACAAGACCGTGCGGCCCCAACTGGAGCGGATCTACGGGGCGATGACCGACGACTGGCAGCTGCTGACCGTCCATCACGACCCGTGGGCCGCCCCGGCGATGCCCGCGCCGCACGACCCGGAGCGGCCGGTGCGGGTGCTGGCGGGCCTCTACGTCTGCGGCGACCACCGGGACTCCAGCACGCTGCAGGGTGCCCTGCACTCGGGCCGCAGGGCCGCCCACGCGCTGCTCCAGGACTTCGGCCTGCCGACCCCCGCCGATCCGAACTCCCTCCGCCCGGTGGCCTGATGCCTCGTACGGGCCGAGTTCCCCCGCACCCGGCAGCCGGGTGCGGGGGGAACTCTCATCCCAGGGCCGCCACCCGGTCGCGGTAGCCGCGCACCGCCGCCGCGTCGCGGAACGGCTCCAACCGCCGCTCGAATTCCCTGACGTACTCATGGGCGCGTACGGAACGCATCTCGGTGGCCTGGAGCGCCGCCTCCGCCCCGAGGGTGCACGCCTGCTCCAGCTCGCCGAGACCCAGCCGGGCGGTCGCCAGGACGACCCGGCAGAACAGCCGGCTGCGGGCGAACCCCGCGGCCCGCAGCTGCAGGGACCGCTCGGCGTGCTGGCATGCCGTGCGGTACTGCTGGAGGTCGCGGTGGCAGTGCGCCAGCTCGTCGGCGAGCTGCGCCTCGTCGAAGAACCGTGCCCAGTACGGGGTCTCGTCGCCCGGCCGGGCGGCCTCCAGGGCCCGCTCGGCCCGCGACAGCGCGGCGGTGCACGCCCGGACCTCGCTCATCAGGCCGTGGCCGCGGGCCTCCGCTGCGTGCAGCAGCGCCTGCACCACCGGCGGCGCGCTGCTGCCGATGCCCTGCTGCGCGACCCGCGCCAGCTGGACGGCCTCCCTGCCGTGTCCCAGATAGACGGCCTGCCGGCTCATCGTCACCAGGACGTAGGAGCCGTACGCCCGGTCCCCGGCCGCCTGGGACAGCCGCAGCGCCTGGACGAAGTACCGCTGCGCCAGGCCGTGCGCGGCGATGTCGTAGGAGGTCCAGCCGGCCAGCCGGGTCAGGTCGGCGGCGGCCGCGAACAGCCGGCGGCCGGTCGCCTCGCCGTAGCTGCCGCGCAGCATCGGCTCGGCCTCGTGCTCCAGATAGCGCACCAGCGCCTGGCGGGCATGACCGCCGCCGTAGGCGTGGTCCAGCGACCGGAACAGTTCGCCGACCGAGCGCAGCGCCGCGATGTCCCCGGAGGAGACCCGGGCGCCCTGGACACGGTCGACGCGGTCGGTCCGGCGCTGGCGCGGCACCGAGGCCCGGCCCTGGGCGGGCACCCGGCCCGGGGCCTCGGTGCCGGTGTCGCCGCGGGCGACCCGCTCGTCGGCGCGGCCGATCAGCCAGTCCCGGCTCGGCACCACGAGACCGGCCGGGGTGAAGGCGATCTTCCGCAGTTCGGCGTGGCTGCCGGAGTCCTTGCGCCACAGGCCGCTGACGATGTCCACGGCCTCGGTGGGGGTCGCGGCGAATTCGAGCCCGGCGTACACCGGCGCACAGGCGTCCAGGCCGAGGTCCTGGGCGGACAGCCGGCGTCCCAGCCGGCGGGTGAACACCTCCGCGATCAGGGCGGGGGTGGTGCCTCTGGGCTGCTGCCCGCGCAGCCAGCGCGTCACCGAGGTCTTGTCGTAGCGCAGGTCGAGGCCGTGCTCGATACCGAGCTGATCAACCCTTCTGGCCAGCCCTGCGTTGGAGAACCCCGCCTCGGCGATGAGCGCGGCGAGCTGGCGGTTGGGTGTGTGTTGCGGGGGTCGTTCCGTCATCAGCTTTACCGGTCTCCTGCCTTCCGGGCCGGGCTGCCGGACTCGGCTGTCCCTGTCCGGCACGCTCCTCGCCCTTGTGGGACGGCGTGAATGTAACGGCCCAGGAAGCCGTTCTCCCGGCCTGTGCCCTGTGTTCATCCGATCGTGTGAGCAGGGCGCATGCGGTGCGCAGGGGCGCTCGGCACCGGCCGCCTACGGGTACCGGAGCGGGTCGCCGTACAGTGGCCTGGGCGCGAAGTGGCATCAAATGTTGCAGCGAGATGCAACAGAGGTTCGAAGAGGAGCTGCCGTGACTGCGATCTCTCGGGGGGAGCCCCCCGCACCCGAGGGGCTGCGCTTTGTGCATCTGGGCTTCGGTGCGGACGCCGTGGAATACGAAACCGCATGGCAGGAGCAGCGCCGGGTACACGCCGCCCGGTTCGCCGACGAGGTGCCCGACACCTGCCTGCTTCTGGAGCACCTGCCCGTCTACACCGCCGGACGGCGCACGTCGGACGACGAGCGCCCCCTGGACGGCACCCCGGTCGTCGACGTCGACCGCGGCGGGAAAATCACCTGGCACGGCCCCGGTCAGCTGGTGGGATACCCGATCCAGAAGCTGCCGCGTCCGGTTGACGTGGTCGCCCACGTCCGCCGCCTGGAGGACGCCCTGATCCGGGTCTGCGCCGACTTCGGCGTGGTGGGCTCCCGCGTCGAGGGCCGCAGCGGTGTGTGGGTGCTCGGCGACCCGGTCGAGGAGCGGGCGGCGCTTGGCGGCCTGCAGCTGGACTTCGACCCGCGGGCCGCGGACGAGCTGTTCGACCCCCGGCTGAACGGCCCGGAGTACGCGCCGTCCAACGCCGGCCAGCGCCGCGAGGACCGCAAGCTCGCCGCGATCGGCATCCGCGTCGCCAAGGGCGTCACGATGCACGGCTTCGCGCTGAACGTGAACCCGGACAACACCTCGTTCGACAAGATCGTGCCGTGCGGCATCCGTGACGCCGGCGTCGCCTCGCTCTCCGGAGAGCTGGGCCGCGAGGTCACCATCGCCGAGGTGCTGCCCATCGTCGAGGAGCACCTGCGGGACGTCCTGGAAGGCGCCGAGCTCCTTCCCCGCGCGGTCTGAACACCGCGCGCCGGGCGGGACGGCAGGAATGCTCTCCTCCCACCCGAGGTTGACCTGCACAGTCTGCACGCGTAAAGACGTGCGAATTATCGGGCGTACCCTGGTGTACGCCGAAGAAACGAAGTCGTAGGGAGCCGGACGTGTCCGCAGTCGCACCCGACGGACGCAAGATGCTGCGCCTGGAGGTCCGGAACAGCCAGACCCCCATCGAGCGCAAGCCCGAGTGGATCAAGACCCGGGCGAAAATGGGTCCCGAGTACAACCACCTGCAGAGCCTGGTCAAGAGCGAAGGTCTGCACACGGTCTGCCAGGAGGCGGGCTGCCCCAACATCTACGAATGCTGGGAGGACCGCGAGGCGACCTTCCTCATCGGTGGCGACCAGTGCACCCGTCGCTGCGACTTCTGCCAGATCGACACCGGCAAGCCGCAGGAGCTGGACCGCGACGAGCCGCGCCGGGTCGCCGAGTCGGTCGTGACCATGGGCCTGAAGTACGCCACCATCACCGGCGTCGCCCGCGACGACCTGGAGGACGGCGGGGCCTGGCTCTACGCGGAGACCGTCCGCCAGATCCACGCCGCGATGCCCGAGACCGGCGTCGAGCTGCTGATCCCCGACTTCAACGCCGTCCCCGAGCAGCTGGCCGAGGTCTTCTCCTCGCGCCCCGAGGTGCTCGCGCACAACGTCGAGACGGTGCCGCGGATCTTCAAGCGGATCCGCCCCGGCTTCCGCTACGAGCGGTCGCTCGACGTCATCACCCAGGCCCGCGAGGCCGGCCTCGTCACCAAGTCCAACCTGATCCTGGGCATGGGCGAGGAGCGCGAGGAGATCAGCCAGGCGCTGCAGGACCTGCACGACGCGGGCTGCGAGCTGATCACGATCACGCAGTACCTGCGCCCCTCCGTGCGGCACCACCCCATCGAGCGCTGGGTCAAGCCCGCCGAGTTCGTGGAGCTGAAGGAGGAGGCCGAGGAGATCGGCTACGCCGGCGTCATGTCCGGTCCGCTGGTCCGCTCCTCCTACCGCGCCGGCCGCCTTTACCAGCAGGCCGTCGAGCGCCGCGAGGTCGAGGCGTCCAGTCAGGCGGTCTGATCCGCTCGGCGCGCCATCTTGTGAATCGTGGCACATGCTGAACTGACGCGGCCCGCTCTCCCCCAGGCCGGGGGCGCGCGGGCCGCGTCTGCTGCGTCACTTGCTTCATCGGTGTTTGACCGGCAGGTCATCCGTTGGTAACACCCTTCAGTGACGATGGATGTACGCACCGCGCTCGAACCGATGGACATACGCACACCTTCCGCCCCGATCGACCTCCCCGAGGGAGACTTCACCATGCAGGCCGCGCCGTTCCGCGCCACCGCCCGCCCCATCCCTTCCGTCTCCGGCGCACTGCGTGCCGTCGAGGCCGTTCTGATGGGCGGCGGGCAGCGCACCGCACGCCGTAACGCCTGGACGTCGGTCCTGGAGGACCGCCGTCGGGCCAAGGACCGCCACGAGGCCCAGTACGTACTGGAGGCCGCGGCGACCGGGCGTCCGCAGGCCACGTAAACTTCGCTGTATGGCGAGGAAGGCAAACTCAGACGGCGCTGCCGGCGCTGAGAACACCGGGCGGCTCAAGCAGATCGCCCTGACCTACAAGATGACCCGTCGGGTCGACTCCAAGGTCGGTCTTGTCGTCGCTGGCGTAGGCATCGTCGTATTCGGCGTTCTCCTTGCCATCGGCTTCGCGATCGGCCACCCCATCTACGCGGGCATCCTGGGCTTCGTGCTGGCCTTCCTCGCGATGGCGATCGTCTTCGGACGGCGCGCCGAGCGAGCTGCCTTCGGGCAGATGGAAGGCCAGCCCGGTGCGGCTGCGGCCGTGCTGGAGAACGTCGGCCGCGGGTGGACGATCACCCCGGCGGTGGCGATGAACCGCAACCAGGACGTCGTGCACCGCGCCGTCGGCAAGCCCGGCATCGTGCTCGTCGGCGAGGGCAACCCCAACCGGCTCCGCGGGCTGCTGTCCGCCGAGAAGAAGCGGATGGCGCGCACCGTCGCCGACACCCCGGTCCACGACATCGTGGTGGGTGACGGCGAGGGCCAGGTTCCGCTGAAGAAGCTCCGTACGACGCTCATGAAGCTGCCGCGCGTGCTTCCCGGCGCCCAGGTCACGAGCGTCAACGACCGGCTGCGTGCGCTCGGCGACCTGATGAGCAACATGCCGGTGCCCAAGGGGCCGATGCCCAAGGGCATGCGGATGCCCAGGGGTGGCGGCAAGATGCGCTGAGCGGCCGGGCCGCCGCTCCTGCCGACCGACGCGACCCCGCCCGACCACAACGCCCCGGAGCTCTCGGCTCCGGGGCGTTCTGTATGCGATCCACCTGATGCGGGGCGGCGCGGGGCCGTTCCGTGGGCGGAATGGGGGTGGAGAAGCCGGCCCGCCTCAGATCCGTACCTGAACGGAGCGGGCGAGGCGGTCGTGCAGGCCGCGGCCGTCGCGGTCCCAGATGACCGCCGGAATGACCACCAGGAGCAGGAGGGTGCGCAGCACCACGCGGGGCAGCGAGAGACGGCCGCCGCCCTCGGCGGCGACCCGCAGGCCCAGCAGCCGCTTGCCGGGGGTGAAGCCGACCGTGCCGACCGTCAGCACGCTCAGCAGCGCGAAGACGATCAGCGCCCAGTTGCTCGCCGAGTCCGGCTTGCCGCCGCTGAGCAGGCCGTACGCGACGAGCATGCACAGCGCCCAGTCGATGAAGAGCGCGGCGATACGGCGCCCGGGGCGGGCGATCGCGCCCGGGCCCTCCTCCGGCAGCCCGAGCTGCTGCCCGCGGTACCCGAAGTCGACACCCATGTCCTCCGCTGTCGCGCGGGGGCCTGAGATCCACGATCCGATTGCTTGCCTGTTGTCCACCCGTCCACGGTACTGCGACCGCATACGTTCGATTTATCAGGGGCGGTGGAGGAGAGTCGTTCGAGCCTCCGACGGCGCACACTGGGAGGCGAGGATGACCGCGCGCCGGTTAACCTCGCCGAAACAAATGGGTCATGCTTGGGAAATCCCGCCTGCCTATGGTCGGGCAAGCGCGCCACCGCACATGGACGCGCTCCGAGTAGCAACCCCGCGTCCGCCGACCGGTGACCGGGCTAGGAGGAGTTGGATGTTCCAGAACGCCGACGAGGCCAAAAAGTTCATCGCGGACGAGGACGTCAAGTTCGTCGACGTCCGCTTCTGCGACCTGCCCGGTGTGATGCAGCACTTCACGATCCCGGCAACGGCGTTCGACCCGGCCGAGGAGCTGGCGTTCGACGGCTCCTCGATCCGTGGGTTCCAGGCGATCCACGAGTCCGACATGGCGCTGCGCGCGGACCTGTCGACCGCCCGGGTGGACCCGTTCCGCCGGGACAAGACGGTCAACATCAACTTCTTCATCCACGACCCGATCACGGGCGAGCAGTACAGCCGCGACCCGCGCAACATCGCCAAGAAGGCCGAGGCCTACCTCGCCTCCACCGGCATCGCGGACACCGCGTTCTTCGGCCCCGAGGCCGAGTTCTACGTCTTCGACAGCGTCCGCTTCGAGACCAGCGCGAACCAGTCCTTCTACCACATCGACTCCGAGGCCGGTGCCTGGAACACCGGTTCGGAGGTCAACAACCGTGGTTACAAGGTCCGGTACAAGGGCGGCTACTTCCCGGCCCCGCCGGTCGACCACTTCGCCGACCTGCGCGCCGAGATCTCCCTGGAGCTGGACGCGGCCGGCCTGCAGGTCGAGCGTCAGCACCACGAGGTCGGCACGGCCGGCCAGGCGGAGATCAACTACAAGTTCAACACGCTGCTCGCCGCGGCCGACGACCTGATGCTCTTCAAGTACATCGTGAAGAACGTCGCCTGGCGCAACGGCAAGACCGCGACCTTCATGCCGAAGCCGATCTTCGGTGACAACGGCTCGGGCATGCACGTCCACCAGTCGCTGTGGTCCGGCGGCAACCCGCTCTTCTACGACGAGCAGGGCTACGCGGGCCTGTCGGACACCGCCCGCTACTACATCGGCGGCATCCTCAAGCACGCGCCGTCGCTGCTGGCCTTCACCAACCCGACGGTGAACTCCTACCACCGCCTGGTCCCCGGCTTCGAGGCCCCGGTCAACCTCGTGTACTCGCAGCGCAACCGCTCCGCGGCCATGCGTATCCCGATCACGGGCTCCAACCCGAAGGCCAAGCGCGTCGAGTTCCGCGCCCCGGACCCGTCGTCGAACCCCTACCTCGCCTTCTCCGCCCTGCTCCTCGCGGGCCTGGACGGCGTCAAGAACAAGATCGAGCCGGCCGAGCCGATCGACAAGGACCTCTACGAGCTCGCTCCCGAGGAGCACGCGGGCGTCGCCCAGGTCCCGACCTCGCTGCCGGCCGTCCTCGACGCGCTCGAGGCCGACAACGAGTACCTCCAGCAGGGCGGTGTCTTCACCTCCGACCTGATCGAGACCTGGATCGACTACAAGCGCACCAACGAGATCGCCCCGATCCAGCTGCGTCCGCACCCGCACGAGTTCGAGCTGTACTTCGACCTCTAAAGAGCGCCGGGCGGAGCGGGCCTCCGTCCGCCGTCTTCGGTCCGCCGGCCGTGTCCTTCCTTCACCGGGAGGCGCGGCCGGCGGTCTTTTGTCTTCGGGTGGCGCGCTCGCCGGGGCGCCGTCGGCGGGCCGGGTGTCGGTGGGGCCGTGCAGACTGGGGGTATGCCTGAATTGCCGGAGGTCGAGTCCCTCAGCCGGTTCCTGGCCGATCGCCTTGCCGGCCGGTCCGTCGCGCGGGTCCATCCGGTCTCGGTGCACGCGCTGAAGACGTACGACCCGCCGCTCACCGCCTTCGAGGGCCGGGCGTTCGACGAGGTGACCCGGCACGGCAAGTTCCTCGATCTGAGGGCCGGGGACCTGCATCTGGTCCTGCACCTCGCCAGGGCGGGCTGGGTGCGGTGGAAGGACAAGCTGCCGGAGGCGCCGCCGCGGCCCGGCAAGGGACCGCTGGCGCTGCGGGTCCGGCTCGAAGAGCCCGAAGGTACGGGCTTCGACGTGACCGAGGCGGGCACCCAGAAGCACCTGGCGGTGTATGTCGTACGGGACCCTCAGGAGGTGCCCGGTGTGGCGCGGCTCGGACCCGATCCGCTGTCCGGGGCCCTCGGCCTCGACGCTTTCGCCGCTCTGCTGGCAGGGGAACGCCGGCAGATCAAGGGCGTCCTCCGGGATCAGAGCGTGCTGGCCGGCATCGGGAACGCCTACTCGGACGAGATCCTGCACACCGCGCGGATGTCACCGTTCAAGCCGGCGGCCAACCTCTCCGAGGACGAGGTGGCCCGGCTGTACGCGGCGATCGGGACGACGCTCACCGACGCGGTCGAGCGCTCCAGAGGGCTGGCCCTCGGGGACCTCAAGGCGGAGAAGAAGAGCGGGCTGCGGGTCCACGGGCGGAAGGGCGAGCCCTGCCCGGTCTGCGGGGACACGATCCGTGAGGTGTCCTTCAGCGATTCGGCGCTGCAGTACTGCCCCACCTGCCAGACCGACGGCAAGATCCTCGCCGACCGGCGGCTCTCGCGGCTGCTGAAGTAGGGGATTCGCGCTCCCGCCGCCGGACCGGGAACCGCGAAGCGGCACCGGTCCGGCGGCGGGCCGGGGTCAGCTCTCGGGCTGTTCGGAGGCGAGGAGTTCGCGGAGTTCGGCGACCGCCTCGCGGAGACGGCCGGCGAAGGTCCGCATCTGGTCGGCCACCGCCAGCGGGGTGCTGAGGTAGACGTTGAAGCGGTCGGGCAGGAGCACGTAGGCGACGCCGATGCACCGGCTGCTGGTCGAGCCGAAGCCGAAGTACTGGATGTGTGCGGACGGCGCGGAGCTGGTGCTCAGGTAGTCGTCCCGCATGGTCAGCCAGCCCGGTGACCGGTAGAGCGAGGGCTGGTCGGTCACTCCCAGCTCGGTCCCGCGGCGCCGCTGGATCAGTTCCAGCTCCCACAGGTGCTGCTCGGGCGCCTGACCGACCTGGCACTCCTTGGCCCGCGCCACATGCGCGGCGGCGGCGGCCCGGAACGCGGCGCGGCGGGTGTCCGCGTCCGCTGCGGGGTCCTCCATCGCCGCGACGAACCGCTGGATCTCCGGGGTGACGACGCGCATCGCCTCGGTCCGCCCTCGCCGGTACTGCCGGGTGGCGATCGACTCGTAGGTGGCGCCCAGCCGTCCCTTGGCGCGCTGGTGGGCGAGTTGGTAGGCGAGCTGGACGAAGGCGTCCGGCGAGACCCGCAGGGCCTTTGCGGCGGCGCTGCCGAAGTC
Source organism: Streptomyces sp. NPDC048248 (assembly GCF_043201875.1). Lineage (NCBI taxonomy): Bacteria > Bacillati > Actinomycetota > Actinomycetes > Kitasatosporales > Streptomycetaceae > Streptomyces > Streptomyces sp. NPDC048248. The sequence goes on along the minus strand of NZ_JBICZL010000003.1, from coordinate 438,593 downwards.
CTCGAACGACAGGGTGGTGGTCGCGGTGTTCTCGCCGTACGCCGCGAAGGCGTCGGCGGCGGAGCGCACCTGTGCCCGCAGGGACTCGTCCAGTCCGAAGACGACCGGCCGCAGTGCGGGCTGTCCCTGGGCGCGGGCTCCGGACCGCCGGGCGTGCTCCTCCGCCGGGGTGGCGAGCAGGGCGTCGACGAAGCTGAGGATGGTGGTCCCGTCCAGCTCGCAGTGTTCGACGTTGATGCCGGCCCGGCCGTCCGCGAACACGATCAGGGACACGGCCTTGTCGAACCAGCGGTTGCCGCGGTCACCGTGGAGCAGCTGGTCGCAGACTTCCTGGGTGTCCGCGGGGGCGAAGTCCTCCAGACACAGGCAGAACAGCGCGGTCTCGACGTCCTCCAGGGCGTCGGCGTTGCGGGGGTCGCAGGCGAGCAGGTCCTGGCGGGTGGCCGCCCACTCGGCGCGGGCCATGGTGGTCAGATGGCCGACCGAGGTGTCCCGGGCGGCCGGTTCGGCGCCGGCCTTCAGGACGGCGTTCAGCCCCGCCTCCAGGTCCTCCAGGCTGTGCGGCACCCCGTCCGCGCCGAACACGTCGAGCCGGAACATGTTGCCGCGGTGGAAGACCACGATGTGCCGCGCCCGGGACGGCCCGGGCGACGCCTCGGTGTACGGCGCGCGGACGGTGTCCTGCTCCGCCCCCGGAATGCGGGTCGTGCCGAACAGGTACTTGTTCTGCTCCATGGACTGGGGCACGCCGCGCGGTGCCAGCGGCGGGATCAGTTCCCGGTCGAGCTGCCGCTTGTAGTGGACGGCCCCCGCGATGAGCCCGGCCGCCCGCTCGACCTGGGGCCGGCCGGTGTCCTGGAAGAGGAAGAAGAAGTTGGCGTTGAGGGCGATCCGGTCCCGGCGGCCCAGGTAGCGGTAGGGCCAGAACGTGTCGAGCCAGCTGTGTACGCCCTCCGCGGCGTCGTACTCCGCCAGCGCCGCGTGCAGTGTCCGGCCGGGGCCGTCGGGCCGGAGGAAGGCGGCCACCTCCGCCTCGGTCGCCGCCCGCTCGTCAGCGGTCAGCAGCGGCGCGCACCAGGCGAGAAACCTCTCGCAGCTCTCCTCAAGCGTGGGTAGCGGTACGCGCGGCAGGCTGTCCTCCCCCGCGAACGTCGCGGTGTCTGCGGTGTCCTGACTGGTATTCACTTCTGCTCTCGATTCGGATCGGGGGAACGGGTGGGTTCCGCGGGTGCGGCGGGATCCTCGGCCGGGGCGCCGGCCGTGCCCGCCGGGCGGGAGAGGTAGAGCTGTGCGTGGAGCCAGCCGTCGGCTTCCAGGCCCTGCGGGTCGACCCCGGCGGCCGCCATCGTCTCCAGCACCTGGGCCTGCTCCTCCGGGGAGGCGAACCGCCGCTGCCTGAAGACCCCTTCGACGCGGGTGGTGCGGTAGCCCAGCCGGGACAACGCGTCCTCGACCGGGTCGAACGGGAACATCCGCAGCACGAAGTGCGCCATCCAGGGCAGCCGGCCTTCCTGCGCGCGGACGACATGGGTGAGGGTCCGCTCGGTGACGTAGCCGAGGCAGCCCGTGGAGATCACCAGGTCCGCCCCGGCGAGCCGGGCGCGCTGCCGGGCGGTGGGTTCGTCGCGCTCCAGGTCGGCGTGGACGGCGTCGTCGAGGAAGCCGGCCTCGGTGGCGTAGGCCAGCGCGGGGGCGGAGGTGTCCAGGCCGACGAAGCGGAGCTCGTGCGCGGGCCGGCGGGACCGGGACAGCTCCCGGTCGCGGGCCAGCAGCTGCTCGCGGGTGAGGTCGGCGGCGGGCGTGCCGTCGGCATCGGGCCCGCAGTAGCGGCCGTAGAGCTCGTCCATCGTCGCGTCGTATTTCAGCAGGGCGGCGTTGATGCCGTACGAGCAGCCGATGTCGAGGACGGTCGGCGCGGCGACCCGCCGGTACTCACGGTACTCCTGGATCAGCTTGGCGAAATAGGGCTTGGCCTGCTGCGGGATGCAGTAGCCGAGGGGTTGCAGCAGACGGAAGTAGGAGCGCGGATCGGGCTGGGTGTAGATGTGGTCGAGCGAGACTTTTCCGGTCGCGTCGAAGCGCACGGGGCGTACTCCTTGGTGGATCGCAGAGAGGGGAATCGGCCTACGACTGCGTGCCCTGGCCGTCCGCTAATCCAGCAGTCGGTCGCCCCTGACGGCTCGACCCTCCGCGGCCTCGTGCGCGGGGAGTACCCGGCCGAAGAGCTGCCGGGTGCGCGCCACGCTCCCGATGACGCCGGGCCGCTCGCTGTAGGCGAAGATCGCGGAGTGCCGCGCGATGTCGCCCCGGACGGGGCTGACCCGGTGCAGGGAGTAGCGACCCTTGAAGAGCTGGAGGTCGCCCGGCTTCAGGGGGAGGCGCCGCGTCAGGCGCTCGCCCCGGCCGTCCAGGACGTCCCGGACGTCGTCGAAGCTCTCGGTGTGCGGGGACCGGATGTGCGGGCAGTACTCGAAGACGCCGCCGTCCTGTGCCTGCTGGGTGAGCATGCTCACGGTGAATTCGTTGGTGTCGAAGTGCCACGGGTGCTCCATGCCCGGCGAGACGACATTGAGAACAAGTCCGGAGAGCGGGTCGGCGAGTTCGTGCAGCTGCGGCAGCCCGAAGCAGCGTGCGATGAAGTGCTGGAAGACCGTGTGGGAGTAGAGGCGGCTGATGAGGGCGTCGGCGGGGATGCGGTCCCGCGCGACGAACGCGTTGCCCCGTTGGAAGGTCCGCCGTCCGGGGTGGTCGGCGGGCAGGTCCGCGTCGACCGGGATGTTGTAGACGTTGACGGTTTCGACGTCGAAGTGCGCCCGGGGCGCGATGTCCGCGCACTCCTGGCGCAGGACGTCCAGGAGCGAGGTGCGGACGAAGTCCGGCAGCACGGTGCAGCCGACGGTTTCCAGCTCGCGCCGGGCGCGGGTGACGACGGCCCTGGCCTCGGCGCTTTCGAGATCCGACAGGGGGTAGCGAGCCGTGTCGACCAGCTGGTCGAACTTCATGGCTTCCAGAGTGCTCATTCGATCCTCTCCACGTGCGGGCAGACCGTGCCGAACGGACGCCCCGACGCTCGCGGCCGGTTCCGGGGGTCCGCAGGGGACGCCCGGCGAGGTCCGCGAGCCGTCGGGGCGCACCCTTGGCTCATCATCAACTCTACTGATGAGTAACACAGTTGGGTTCGCCATGGGGAGACCCGGGATTGCCTGTGACGCGTCACACGGCGCCCGGGTGCGACAGTCGCTCGACCTCGAATCGGCGCGCGTCCACCCATACCGGCCCCACCCCCCGCCGATGGACCCGACCGCCGGAGACGGCGAGGGCCCGGCGCAGCCCGTACCGGTCGCGGCGTCGCGTGCGTCACGTTCTTATGCAACTTGTTGCATAAGACTCTCGGATGGTCTAGAAAGTGGCTGACACCGCTGTGCAAGGAGGCGCCGGATGAGCCAGTACCCGCACTTGATGAGCCCGCTCGACCTCGGCTTCACCACATTGCCGAACCGCGTGCTGATGGGGTCGATGCATGTCGGCCTGGAGGAGGCACCACGCGGCTTCGAGCGGATGGCCGCGTTCTACGCGGAGCGGGTGCGCGGCGGTGTCGGGCTCATGGTCACCGGAGGCATCGCGCCCAACGAGGCCGGGCGGCCCTGGGAGGGCGGCGCCTCGCTGACCACCGAGGACGAAGCGGCGCAGCACCGGCTCGTCACCGACGCGGTGCATCGCGAGGGCGGCAAGATCGCGATGCAGATCCTGCACTTCGGGCGGTACGCCCACCACGCGGGGTTGGTGGCGCCCAGCGCGCTCCAGGCGCCCATCAGCGGCCACCTGCCGCACGCGATGACCGACGACGAGGTCGAGCAGACCATCGACGACTTCGTACGGGCGGCCGCGCTGGCCCGGCAGGCAGGCTACGACGGCGTCGAGATCATGGGCTCCGAGGGCTATTTGATCAACGAGTTCATCGTCGCGGCCACCAACCGGCGCGAGGACCGGTGGGGCGGCAGTTACGAGAACCGCATCCGCTTCCCCGTCGAGATCGTCCGCCGGGTCCGGGAGCGGGTCGGCCCGGACTTCATCCTCATCTACCGGCTGTCGATGCTCGACCTCGTACCGGGCGGCTCCTCGCTGGACGAGGTGATCACGCTCGCCAAGGAGATCGAGACGGCCGGTGCGACGATCATCAACACCGGTATCGGCTGGCACGAGGCCCGCATCCCCACCATCGCGACATCGGTGCCGCGCGGCGCGTGGGCCTGGGTGACGCGGCAGGTGATGGGGGCGGTCTCGATCCCCCTGGTGACCAGCAATCGCATCAACACCCCGGAGATGGCGGAGCAGTTGCTCGCCGACGGGCACGCCGACATGGTCTCGATGGCCCGCCCGCTGCTCGCCGACCCCGACTTCGTCAACAAGGCCCGGGAGGGCCGGGCCGCGGCCATCAACACCTGCATCGGATGCAACCAGGCGTGCCTCGACCACACCTTCAGCGGAAAGATCACCTCCTGCCTGGTCAACCCGCGGGCGTGCCACGAGACGGAGCTGGTGCTCTCGCCGACCCGGCGCCGTAAGCGCGTCGCCGTGGTCGGCGCCGGGCCCGCGGGGCTGGCGTGCGCGGTGGCGGCGGCCGAGCGGGGCCACGAGGTGACGCTGTTCGACGCCGCGGAGCGGATCGGCGGGCAGCTGAACATCGCGCGGAAGGTCCCGGGCAAGGAGGAGTTCAACGAGACCCTGCGCTACTTCCGCCACCAGCTGGAGCAGTGGGGGATCGACGTCCGGCTGGGTACGGCCGTCACCGCGGAGACGATCGCCGAAGGCGGCTTCGACGAGACGGTGATCGCCACCGGTGTGACCCCGCGCAGGCCCGAGATCCCCGGGACCGACCACCCCAGCGTGGTCACCTACCTCGATGTGCTGCGCGACGGCGCGCAGGTCGGTGAGCGGGTCGCGATCATCGGGGCCGGCGGCATCGGCTTCGACGTCGCGGAGTTCCTGACGGACGGCGGGGACGAGGCGAGCCTGGACCCGGCGGTGTTCTTCCGGCAGTGGGGCGTGGACACCGGCTACGGCACGCCGGGCGGACTGCAGGCCCCGCAGCGGCAGGCGCCGCCGCGGACCGTGCATCTGCTGCAGCGCAAGGCGACCAAGGTCGGCGCGGGGCTGGGCAAGACCACCGGCTGGATCCACCGCACCGAGCTGCGCCACCGCGGGGTCACCATGATCGCCGGCGCCGAGTACCACCTCATCGACGACGCCGGGCTGCATGTGACGGTGGACGGCAGGCGCGAGGTCCTCGACGTCGACACGGTCGTGCTCTGCACGGGGCAGGAGCCCCGCCGCGAGCTGTACGAGAAGCTGCTGGCCGCCGGGCACGGGGCGCACCTCATCGGCGGGGCGGACGTCGCCGCGGAGCTCGACGCCAAGCGCGCCATCCAGCAGGGCACCGAGCTGGCGGCCACCCTGTGAGCCGCGCCTAGGATTTCCCCATGTCACTCCCGCACGCGATCCTCACCGCCCTGCTCGAAAAGCCGTCGTCGGGCCTGGAGCTGACCCGCAGGTTCGACCGGTCGATCGGGTACTTCTGGTCCGCCACGCACCAGCAGATCTATCGCGAGCTGGGAAAGCTGGAGCAGGCCGGACTGATCCGGGCGTTGCCCTCGGACCAGCCCGCCCGCGGGCAGAAGAAGGACTTCGAGGTGCTGCCCGCGGGGCGGACGGAGTTGACCCGCTGGGCGGCCGGGGAGCACGACCCCAAGCCCATCCGGGACGCGCTGCTGTTGCGGCTGCGTGCCGCGGCGGTGGTGGGGCACGACGGGCTCGACGATGAACTGCGACGCCATCTCGCCCTGCACCAGAGGCAGTTGGCGGAATACAGCCGTATCGAGGAGCGGGACTTCGACGCCCCGACGTCGCCCGACGACCGGCTGCAGCGGCTGGTGCTGCGGGCGGGCATCGGGCTGGAGACGTTCTGGGTGCAGTGGCTCACCGAAGCGCTCGCGGAGGTGGCGGACATCGAGGAGGCGGGCCCCGCTCGCTGAGCGGGCGCGGCCGTACGGCGGCGGCCGGCCCCGGGGAGTCCCGGAGCCGGCCGCGCTGTCAGCCGGGCATCGTCAGCAGTTGTCGTAGATCAGGGCACGCACCAGACGGCAGGTGGTGTCGGAGGGGGCGTGCACACCGATGTCGGCGGCGGTGGCGCGGATCTTGCGGTTGTGGGCCTGCTCGGGGCGGTAGACGCCGGTGTCGAGCAGGGCGATGGCCAGGCGCATCGCCTTCAGGCGGCGGTTGTGGGATTCGTACCGCTCGCGCGGCCATCCGGCGGGCAGGGGCTTCTTGGGCAGCGGGTGGGCCGGGAGAGGCTTCGTCATGAGTGTGGCAGCGGCCATCGGCGGACCTCCTGGAGCGTGGATGAACCCTCACTGACTGGTTCCCATTCTACCGGCGACCACTGACAAAAGCCCCTGGCCAGCGGGGATTTGGGGCCTTCAGGGACCACCTCATACACGGCCCGTGAGCGGGCGGCCGCGGCCCTTCGGTGGCCGCCATCGGAGGGACCCCGGGGGTCGCCGTCCCGACGGCGCCCGGCACCCCGCGCACCGCGTCACCCCCCGGCTGCCGGCCTCACCCCAGCTGCTCCTCCGCCGCCGCAAGGATCTCGCTGACCCTGCGGCCGAAGCGGATGTCGCAGGCGTGCGGGCGACCCGTGCGGGCGGCGGCGAGGAGGGCGTCGACGGCGCGGTGGAACGCCGGCTGCGGGCCGTCGGTGCGGCGGGGCAGGGCAGTGGTGCCGGCGCTGCCCCGCAGGGTGATCCCCACGCCCGCCGCCGCCGCGGGGGCCGTCAGGCTGAGCGTCGCCGAACTCGCCGCACCGCCGCTGTGGCGCATCGCCAGCAGCACGGTGTCGGCCGGCCCCCGGGTGGCGGTGACGGCCTCCGTGTCACCGAGCACGGGGAGCAGCACGGACAGGGCGTGCGGCCCGACGTCCCAGAGCGCACCCTTCTCGCGACGCCAGGGCGAGTCGGCGTACGGGCTCGCGCTGTCCGCGGCGAAGACCGAGCCGAGCCAGTCGGCGTGCGCGGTGAACCAGCCGCCGGCCGCGGCCTGGGCGTCGATCCACTCCCCCTCCTCCTTCCCGAAGCGCGCGGTGAAGAAGACGACGGTGGCGACGCCTGCGCGCTCCGCGGCCCCGGCGACGGCGCGGGCCTCGGCCACCGTCGTGGCCACCGGCTTGTCGAGCAGCAGGTGACAGCCGGCCTCGGCGGCGCGAACCGCCAACGGGGCCTGGACGGAAGGCGGCAGCGCGACAGAAACCGCGTCGCAGGCAGCGAAGAGTTCGTCGGGCGTGGCATACGGGCGGCTGCCGTGGCTTTCGGCCAGTGCGGCGGCGGCCTCGGGCCTGCGCCCCCAGACGCCGGCGAGCGTGACGCCGGGGTGGGCGGCGAGGACGGGGGCGTGGACGCGCTGCGCCCAGGGACCGGTGCCGAGAAGGCCGATACGCGGGGTCGTCATGGGGCCAGTCTCTCGCGGCGCCCGGCGCGGGCCCGGCGTCCGCCATCTGGGATTCACGGGGCGGAAGGGGCCGGACAGGCACCGAAAACAGGCATACATTCCGGGGCAGAAAGGGACGAAATCCTGGGGATTGCCGGCTCGTCCGGTTGAGTAACCTGCGGTTCACATACGGGCAACGGATGAGAAACGGCTGGTTGCGAGAGTGCCGGAGTACGCCCGCACGCGTACCCGCACCTACCCGTATAAGAGGACCCCGTGACCTTCAAGGCCGAGTACATCTGGATCGACGGCACCCAGCCGACCGCCAAGCTTCGTTCCAAGACCAGGATCCTGGGTGGGGGTCCCTCCCAGGCTTTCGGCACTGGGGGAGGTGCCGAGCTGCCCCGCTGGGGCTTCGACGGATCCAGCACCAACCAGGCCGAAGGCCACTCCTCGGACCTCGTCCTGGAGCCGGTGTTCAGCTGCCCCGACCCGATCCGCGGCGGCGACCACCTCCTGGTGCTCTGCGAGGTCCTGCACACCGACCTGACGCCGCACGCCACCAACACCCGCGCCCTGCTGCGCCCGGTGGCCGAGAAGTTCGCCGGCCAGGAGCCGATCTTCGGCATCGAGCAGGAGTACACCTTCCTCAAGGGCGACCGCCCGCTCGGCTTCCCCGAGGGCGGCTTCCCCGCCCCGCAGGGCGGCTACTACTGCGGTGTGGGCGCCGGCGAGATCTTCGGCCGTGAGATCGTCGAGAAGCACCTCGACCTGTGCCTGGCGGCCGGTCTCGGCCTGTCCGGCATCAATGCCGAGGTCATGCCCGGCCAGTGGGAGTTCCAGGTCGGCGCGCTGGCGCCGCTGGAGGTCTCGGACCACATGTGGGTGGCGCGCTGGCTGCTGCACCGCGTGGCCGAGGAGTTCGGCGTCACCGCGTCGCTGGAGGCCAAGCCGGCCAAGGGCGACTGGAACGGCGCCGGCGCGCACTGCAACTTCTCCACCCGCGCGATGCGTGAGGGCTACGACGCCATCATCACCGCCTGCGAGGCGCTGGGCCAGGGCGACAAGCCGCTGGAGCACGTGCGCCAGTACGGCACCGGCATCGAGGACCGCCTGACCGGCGCCCACGAGACCGCCCCCTGGGACGCGTACTCCTACGGCGCCTCGGACCGCGGCGCCTCGGTGCGTATCCCGTGGCAGGTCGAGGTGGAGAAGAAGGGCTACATCGAGGACCGGCGGCCGAACGCCAACGTCGACCCGTACGTGGTCACCCGTCTGATGGTGGACACCTGCTGCACCGAGCTGGCGCGGCGCGAGCAGGTCTGACGCCTCGGGCAGGACAGACGCGCATCGCATGTGAAGCGCATGTGACTCGCATACGAAGGGGCCGGGCCGACGAGGTCCGGCCCCTTCGTGCGCCCCGGCCGGTGCAACAGCACTCCCGGCGACGCCACAGTGCTCCCGGTCGGTGTCGCGCGCGCAGTGCCGATGCCGGATGTCAGTGGCAGCTGGCAGGCTGTACCCATGCTTGCGATCACCGTGAAGACCGAGACCGGGCCGGTCCTCGCCCGCCCCGCCGAGGGCGAACTCGCCGGTCTGCTGGGGCGGATCGGCGGTGACGACGATCACTTCGTGGTGGTCGAACGCGATCCCGAGGAGGATCACTTCTTCCTGCAGACCTGGCGCGAGGGCCCGGGGCCGTTCACGGTGGAGTTCCGTGACGGCGCTCCCGACCGGCACTTCACCGCCGAGTCGACGGACACCGGCCAGATCGTCGAGGTGTTCCTGGCCTGGGCGCGCGGCGCCGAGTCCTGGCGCACGGCGCTCGACTGGCAGCCCGCGGACCTGGTCTCGACGCCCGGTCTGGATCCCGAGGTCCGCGCGGAGGCAGAGGAGCGCGCCCGTAAGGACATCAGGTCCGGTTTCCGGGGCTTCCGCGACGTCGCCCAGGGCGTGGTGGACACCTGCGACCCCGAGGAGTCCCCGGTCACGCCGGACGAGGCACGGCGGATCGTCGCCGGCCTCTGGGAGGAGCGGCTCGCCGAGCAGGCCGGCTGGCCCGAGGTGACCGAACCGGACCTGGTCGCACGGGCGTTCGCCGTGCTCGACGGCCAGGGGCTGACGGCCCGGATGAACTTCAGCTGCTGCGCCTCCTGCGGGCTCGCGGAGATCGGTGCGGAGCGCGCCGAGACCGACCACGGATTCGCCTTCTTCCACTACCAGGACACCGAGGCCGCCGCGGCGGGCCACGGCCTCGCGGTGCGCTACGGCGCCTACCCCGATTCCGGCCGGGACCGTGCGGAGATCGGGCGGACGGTGGCTGCCGCGCTGGCCGGTGCGGGCCTGCCGGTGCAGTGGGACGGCGACCCCGGCCAGGTCGTCCGGGTCACGCCACTGGAGTGGCTCAAGCGGCTGCCGACGGGAGCCTGAGATGCCGCACCCCGAGCCCCGTTCCGCCGCGACGCCCGCCCCGAGGCGCGCCCCCTGGGTCACTCCGCTGTACGTCGGCGCCGTCCAGCTCGGCGCGTGCGCCACCGCGCGACTCCCCCGCCCGCAGCGCGTGGAACTGCTTCGCGCGCACTCCACCAATGTCGCCAATCTGCGGGCCGGCCGGTGGCGGACGCTGGTCACCAGCGCGGCATTCGTCGAGGAACCCCTGCCCGCGCCGTACGCCGCCGCCCTGCTCGCCGCCCTCGGTACGGCCGAGGCGCGGTGGGGGCCGGCGCGTGCGGCGGGCCTGTTCGCCGCCGGGCACCTGGGCGCCAGCCTGCTGGTGTACGCCGGCCTGCGCGGCCGGGTGCGCGCCGATCCGCCGGACGCGACCGCGCGGGCCGTCGACGTCGGTGCGAGCTACGGCTTCTGCGCCACGGTCGGCGCGCTGGCCGCCACCGCCTCGCACCGCGGCGTACGGGTCGCGGCGACGGCCGGTGTGCTGGCGCTGGGGATACGCCCCGTCCTGCGCCCCCGCCGGACGTTCACCGACGCCGGACATCTGGCGGCGGTGGTGCTCGGCGTGGCGGCGGGTGCGGCGCTGGGGGCGGATGAGCCGCGACGGCGGCCGGCCGGAGCCGGGGCGGCGGGCCCGCGGGCTGCTGTCCGGGCGGCGCGGGCTCGCAGGGCGGTGCCGTCGGCGCCGGTAGGCGGCTGACCATCCGGACGGCGAGGCGTGCGGACGTGCGGTCGGCCGCGGAGCCGACCCGCGCCCTGCCGGCGAATGGGCGGGCCACACCGTGTGATTCAAGCCAAGCAAGTGCCGCCGCCGGGGACAGATCCCCGGCGGTCTGATTGAATGGGGCCATGGCCAGCCTCACAGACACCGCGACGGGTCGCAGCGACCTCGAGCCGTTCTGGCCGTCCCGGCAGGCGCACGCTTTCGATCGTCTGTGTTGCCGCGCGCACTGAGCGCGGGCCCGCACACCTCTCTTCGACGCCGTTGACCGGCGTCCCCAGCCCTGCCCGCGCGCATGACGTCCCCGACGCCCCTCTGCGCGAAAGAGCTGACCCTGATGACGAACGTCCGTACGCTGCCTGCCGCTTCCGCGACGGCCACCCTCCCGCCCCTCCCCCACGCCCCCCGGCACCGATTGCGCGCCGTGAGCCCGGACGAAGTACCGCCGGTCGCGGAGCTGTTGAACTCCGGCGCGACCTGGCTGCCGGCACCTGCGCACAGCCTGCCCGAACTGCCCGGCCGGCCGCCGATGGTCGGCTACCTCGTGCTCGTCCCCGCCGAGGCGGCCGCACCGCAGCCGGCCGCGGAACCGGCGGCCGAGCCGACCGGTGACGCGATCATCAGCATCGACCCGGAGCAGCGGACCGCGCAGGTCCAGGGTCGGCCGCTGGAACTGACCTACCTGGAGTTCGAGCTGCTCAGCCACCTCGTCGCGCGTCCCCACCGGGTGCACACCCGGGACCAGCTGGTGACCACCGTGTGGGGGTACGGCCACGTCGGCGACGGCCGCACCGTCGATGTCCATGTGGCCCGGCTGCGCCGCAAGTTGGGCGCCGAACACCGGTCGTCGATCGTGACGGTGCGGCGGGTGGGCTACAAGTACGTGCCCAGCGTCTGAGGGCGGGGTATTCGATCCCCCTCCTTCAGACACCTTCCGTGAGGCCCGACCGCGGGCCAGGGCCCGGCGGGAAGTGCTTCTCCGTCCGGCTCCGGCCCGCACCGCCCGCCTGGCGGGCCGCGGACCGGTGGGGCAGTCCGCGTCGCGACGCCCATGCCGCTCCGCCGGCCACCGCCACTCCCACCCCCGAGGCGAGGAGCAGCGCCTTGGCCGGCGAGTCCGTCAGCGCCGCGCCCCCGAAGCCGCCGAGGGCGGTGCCGTACAGCGCCCACAGGGCCGCGCCCACCGAGTCCAGCACGACGAACCGGCGCACCGGGAAGCGGATCCCGCCGGTGCAGAGCGCCGCGACCACGCGCCCGCCCGGGAGGAAGCGGCCGGCGATGACGAGGGTGGCGGCGTGCCGTTCGACCATCGCCCCGGCCTGCGCGTGCCGGGTCCGGCCGCGGGCGCCGCGCAGCAGCCGGGCGGTCGCGCGTGGGCCCGCGCGGCGGCCGACGGCATGGCCGAGGCAGTCGCCGGCCAAGGCGCCTGCCGCCGCGACGACGGCGAGCAGTGCCAGCAGTGGCGGGTCCGGGCCGATGAGGACGGCGACCAGGACGACCGTGGTCTCACCGGGCATGAACGGCAGCAGCGCGTCGAGTCCGGAGACCAGCAGGACGATCACCCACAGCCAGGGCGAGCCGAGCATGCCCTGGAGCGGTTCCGCGAGCCGGTCCAGCTGCTCAAACATGGTGCGGGGCCTGTGCCGTCGGCCGTAGATGAGGTGCGGTGCCGCACAGGTGCCCCCGCTGTGCCGGTGCCCGCTCCGGCGCCTGCCGGGGGGACCGGGGCGGGCCGCCCATGACGGCCGCCCCGGCGAGCGCGGCCAGTGTCCTGCGGTCGTGCCCGGATTCCGGTGCGGACAGCGGTGGGTGGGCGGTGACGCCGATCGTCAGCCCGCGTGCGGTGAGTACGCGGCGCAGTGAGGAGGCGAAGGTGTCCTCACCGCAGAAGGCGGCGACCGTGCTGGGCAGACCGTGCTGGGCGTAGGTGAGCGTCACCGGGCGGACGGGAGCGCCCGCGTCGATCGCCGCCTGGAAGGTGGCCCGGCGGAAGGCGCCCCCTTCGCCGGTGCACCAGGTGGTGGCCTGCGGGAAGACCGCCACCGACCGGCCCGACGCCAGCAGTTCGCTCAACTCGCCTATGGTCCGCGGTAGTTCGCGGGGGTTTCCGCGGTCGATGAAGTGCGTGCCGGCGCGGCGGGCCAGCCCGCCGACGACCGGCCAGCCGCCGACCTCGCGCTTTGCCAGGAGGGTCACCGGCTCGACGGCGAGCAGCGCGGGGATGTCGAGCCAGGAGATGTGGTTGACGACGATGAGGGTGCCGGGGCCGCCGGGAAGGGGTGTAACGGCGGCGGGCCCGGTCCCGAGCCACGTCCCCCGGGTGCGGGCGTCCGCCGCGGCCCGCAACGCGCCGACAGCCGGGCCTTCGAGGCTTATGCCGAGCGCGGCGAGCAGCGCGCGGGCGTGCGTACGCAGTCGTACGGGGTCGGCCATCCGCTCGCCGTCGGTCAGTGCCCGGCGTACGGCGTGCGCGAAGGCGGCGCAGCGCCGGGCGGTGACGGTGGTGGGGGCGCGTCGCACGGCGTGGGTGGCACAGGCCGGGGTGCAGGCGGACCAGACGTCCCAAGCGCCGTTCACCGGTCCCCCAGGAAGTAGCGGCGGTAGCGCTCGCCGAGTCGCTCCATGTCCAGCAGGACGAAGAAGTCGGCGACGTCGAACTCGGGGTCGTGGGCGGGCGCGCCACAGATCCACGCGCCGATCCGCAGGTAGCCGCGCAACAGCGGGGGCAGCAGCGCGGCGCGGGGGCGGTCCGGCACCGGGACGGAGGGCCGCCAGGGGTGGTGCGGGGTGATCCGCAGCTCGGGGGGCGCGGCATGGCGGGTCCTGCCCAGTTCCCAGGCGTGCGCGGCCGCTGTGCCGCCGTCGCCGAGCGGGACGGAGGCGCAGCCGGCGAGGTAGCGGTGGCCGGAGAGCAGGGTGTAGCGGGCGAGGGCGGCCCACATCTGGTTGATGACGGCGCCGCCCCGGTGGTCGGGGTGCACGCAGGAGCGGCCGGCCTCGATGAGGGAGGGGCGCAACGGGTCCAGTGCGGTGAGGTCGAACTCGCCGTCGGAGTAGAGCCGTGGGCTGCGGCCGGGCGGCAGGAGGCGGTAGGTGCCGACCACCTCGCCGGGCACGGGCGGGGTCGCGGTGGAGGTGATGGTGGCGGTGGCGGTGGCGGTGGCGGTGACGATCAGATGGTCGGCGAGATCGTCGAGGGCGTCGATGTCGTGCCCGGCGAGCGGGGAGTGCAGCTGGGCGCCCATCTCCTCGCCGAAGACGCGGTGGCGCAGGCGTTGCGCGGCCCGGATCTGCTCCTGACTGTCGGCGAGGACGACGGCGTAGCCGGGCGCGTGGGCCGGGCCGGGGGCGGACGGGTCGGTCCCGGGCGGGGCGGCGGGTGACGCGGCACCCGGGTCGGTACGCGGCCCGGTCCGGGCGGCGCCTTCGGTGGTGGGGACGGCGGACGCGGTCGATGCCATGCTCATACGAGCTCTCCATGGGAGGGGGAGGCCGGTGGGGTCGACGGGCGGTGAGCCAAGGGCCGCGTGGGACAGCGCGCGGCGGTGTTCATGCGGACCGGAGCGGGGAAGCGAGGCGTTCCGCCGGTACGGACGGCCACCCGCCCTGCGTACCGGGCGGCCTCCGGCGGACCGTTTGCCGGACCGCTGTGACGTGCTGCGGGGAGCCCCTCCTGGCGGAGGCGCAGCCCCATGACCTGGCGTTCTCTGCCCGTCAGACTGTTCCCGTGCCGGACGGCCGGGCGCGTGAAGCCCAGGGAGCGTACGGATGAGGGTCCGCAGAACACTGGTCGCCGCGGCCGACGCCGGGGCCGCCAAGGTCCGGGTCGTACGGGGGCCGGGGCCAGGCGAAATACCCCGATCCGGCCGCGCGGCGCACTACGGCGGGCGGGGTGCGGGCCGCCCCGGCCTACTTGGAGCGGGGCTGACGGCCCGTTAGCGTGCTCCCGCACGGTTCTGTTGTTTCTGCCGAGCAGTGGGGGCACACGTGAGCCAACCGTCACGACGCGCGCTGTTGGGAGCCGCCGGAGCGATCGGCGCGGGGGCTGCGCTGGGCGGGGCGGCTCCGGCCTCCGCGGCCGGGCACTCGGGCCGCCGGTCCGGACGGGCGGCCACCTACGACACCGCACCGGCGCGGGCGGCGCTGCACCGGCTGCTGCCCCGCCATGCGGAACAGTTCACCCTGAAGCCGCTCGCGGCGGACGGCGGCACCGAGCGCTTCCGGGTCGAGGGCACCACGGGGCGGATCACGGTCGCGGGCACCAGCCCGGCGGTGCTGCTGACCGGGGTGAACTGGTACCTGCGCTACACCTGCCGGGCCCAGCTGACCTGGGCCGGCGATCAGCTCGACCTGCCCGCCCGGCTGCCCGCCCCGGCCGCGCCCCTGGAACGCTCCACCGCGCTCCCGCACCGCTTCGCGCTCAACGACACGCATGACGGCTACACCGCGCCCTACGCCGACTGGTCCCGCTGGGAGCGGATGATCGACATGCTGGCGCTGCGCGGCGTCAACGAGGTGCTGGTGACACCCGGCTCGGAAGCCGTCTACCACCGGGTGCTGACCGACTTCGGCTACACGGACGCCGAGGCCCGCGCCTGGATCCCCGCGCCGTCGCACCAGCCGTGGTGGCTGCTGCAGAACATGAGCGCCTACGGCGGCCCGACCTCATCGGAACTCATCGCCCGTCGCACCGAGTTGGGCCGAAAGATCACCGACCGACTGCGGGCACTGGGCATGCACCCGGTGCTGCCCGGCTACTTCGGCACCGTCCCGGACGGCTTCGCCGACCGCAACCCCGGGGCCCGCACCGTGCCGCAGGGCACCTGGTCCGGGCTCAAGCGCCCCGACTGGCTGGACCCGCGCACCGAGGTCTTCACCGAGGTCGCCGCGGCGTTCTACCGCCACCAGCACCAACTCCTCGGTTCCGCACAGCACTTCAAGATGGACCTGCTGCACGAGGGCGGCAATCCCGGGGACGTACCGGTGCCGGATGCCGCCCGCGCCGTCGAGCGGGCCCTGCGCACCGCCCGCCCCGGCGCGACCTGGGTGATCCTGGGCTGGCAGGAGAACCCGCGGCGCGATCTGCTGGACACCGTCGACCACGACCGGATGCTGATCGTGGACGGGCTCAGCGATCTCGACACGGTCACCGACCGGGAGCGGGACTGGGGCGGGGTGCCGTACGCCTTCGGCACCATCCCCAACTTCGGCGGACGCACCACCATCGGCGCCAAGACCCATATGTGGGCCGACCGGTTCACCGCGTGGCGCGACAAGCCGGGCAGCAGGCTCGCCGGTACCGCATACATGCCGGAGGCCGCCGAGCGCGACCCTGCCGCGTTCGAGCTGTTCGGCGAACTGGCCTGGCGAGAGCGGCCGGTGGACCGTGCCGCCTGGTTCGACGACTACGCCGACACCCGCTACGGAGAGCACGACGCACAGGCCCGAGCCGCCTTCGCCGCGCTGCGCACCAGCGCGTACGAGATCAGCAGCAAGGACGGCCGACCGCACGACTCGGTCTTCGCCGCCCGCCCGAGCCTGACCGCCCGCTCCGGCACCCGCTGGGCCACCCACACCCCGGCTTTCGACCCGGCGGTCTTCGATACCGCGTTCGCCGCGCTGCTCACGGTCCGCCCCGCGCTGCGGCGCAGCGACGCCTACCGCTACGACCTGACCGACGCCGCCCGGC
Organism: Streptomyces sp. NPDC048248; assembly: GCF_043201875.1. Classification (NCBI taxonomy): domain Bacteria; kingdom Bacillati; phylum Actinomycetota; class Actinomycetes; order Kitasatosporales; family Streptomycetaceae; genus Streptomyces; species Streptomyces sp. NPDC048248. Next base: position 422,256 of record NZ_JBICZL010000003.1, on the reverse strand, counting down.
AGGCCCTGGCCAACCGGTCCTGGCAGCTGATCCCCCAGCTCCAGGACGCCTTTCGGCGGTCCGACCTGACCGCCTTCCGCGCGCTGTCGGACCTGTGGCTGCGGCTGATGCGGCTGAGCGAGGAGGTCACCGGGGCGCACCGCGGATTCCTGCTCGGGCCGTGGCTGGCCGACGCCAAGGCGATGGCGTCCGGCCCCGAGGAGGAGGCGCGGCTGGAGCACAGCGCCCGCGCGCTGATCACCACCTGGGCGGACCGCGCCACCGCCGACGGCGGCTCACTCGCCAACTACGCCAACCGCGACTGGCACGGCCTGATCGGCGACGTCCATCTGCCGCAGTGGCAGGCGTACTTGGACGAACTGGCGGACGCCCTGGCCGCGGGCCGGGCACCGAAGACGTTCGACTGGTACGCGACCGAGGAGCCCTGGACGCGGGAGCGCAAGAACTACCCGCTGCGCCCCACGGCCGACGCCCACCGCACCGCGACACGAGTCCATGACGCCCTCGCGAAGGCGCCCTACCAGGGAACCGTCACGGTCACCGCCGCGCCGGAGGCGATGCCGCCGGGCGGCGACGCCACCGTGACAGCGGTCCTGCGCAACGAGAGCGGCCTACGGGCGACCGGCCGGGTCGACTTCACGCTGACCGGCCCTGCGGCCACCCCCACGGGCCCGGTGTCCCTGCCGTCGATCCCGGCGGGCGGCAGCGGCGAGGCCCGCTGGCGGGTCGCGGCGCCGGCCGAGCCGCTGAGGGACCCGCTGCGGCCACTGCCCTACGAACTCGGCGTCGCCTACGGCCCCCGGGGCGAGCCGCGGGTCCGCACCACCCGCGACGGCACTCTGTTCGTGGCCGGGCCGCTGCCCGCCGGGCTGCGGACGGCCACCACCAACACGGCGGTGTTCGGCCGGCTGGACGACCGCTTCGCCATCGACGGCGCCGGGTCCGACCTGTGGAAGGCAACCGCCGAGTTCGGCACCGTCTACCGGGCGGGCGCCCTCGCCCCGGGCGGGTCGGCGACGGCCGAGGTGACCCGGCAGGACGTCACCGGACCGTGGGCCCGCGCCGGCCTCGTCGTCCGCAACCGCCTCGCCGTCGGCGCCACCGGCTCCCCCGACGGCCGCGGCTTCCTCAACCTGTCGGTGACGCCCGCCAACGGCGTGGTGCTCTCCTACGACTCCACCGGTGACGGCACCTTGGACACCTACCGCCGGATCACCGGCGTCACCGCCCCCGTGCTGCTCCGCCTGACGCGCGGCGAGGACGCGGGCGGATCGGGTACCTACACCGGGGCGTGCTCCACCGATGACGGCGCCACCTGGCGGGAGATCGCCACCGTCACCGTCCCCGGGGCGGCCGCCGAGCAGGACACCGGACTGCACCAGTCCGCCGCCAACTCCGGTACGGGAGCGCGCGGGACGGCCGAGTTCCGCGGCTGGAAGGTCACCTGACCACCGCGTACGCTGACCGGGACGGATCACGAGCGAGGGGATCACGGTATGAGTGCCGCAGCTGAGAAGGAGTGGCTCTACGCCCTCGACATCTCCGACGCCACCTGGCAGCGCGCCCCCGGCGACTCCGAGGAGGCGGTGGAGATCGCCTTCCTGGAGCGCGGTGCGGTGGCCATGCGCAACTCCAAGGACCCGGACGTGGTCCTGCGGTACACCGAGGCCGAGTGGCGCGCCTTCGTCCTCGGCGCACGGGACGGCGAGTTCGACCTCCGACGCTGAGACACCGGCTCGGCGACCGCGGCGGTGCGCCCGCTCCGGTCCGTGATGTCACCCGTGGGGCGGATGGGCACCACGGGTGACCATCGCAGGATTCACTCGTTTCACCGAACGTGGAGCAGCAGCAGGCGACATCCCCGCGACCGGACCGCACCGCCCCCGACGGCTTCGGCGGTATCGAAGCCGGAGACGTCATCGACGTCGAACAGGCCGAGGCGGCGCTGGTCGAGCACTACCCCCGGCTGGTACGGCTGGCGTATCTCGTCCTGCCGCCCGGGGTGAGCCGCGGCCGGCGGGTGCTGGCCGCGCACGCGGTGGTGCAGCGGAGCCTGCCGCGCCAGCGCACCTCCACCCGGGGTCTCGAACTCCCCGCACAGCGCCGCGACACCCCCGAGGACTGCGACCCCGGCTACGCCTTCGTACGGCTGCGGGTGCTGCGGACGGCGCTCGCCTCCGGGCGTCCGCGATGGCGGCTGCCCGCGATGCCGCCGCTGCTTCCCCAGGTGTGGGGGCTGCGACTGTTCCCGCGCGCCGGTGGCGCCGATGAACTCGCCCTGGACCAGGCACTTTCGGAGCTCTCCCGGCCCGGCAGGGCCGCCTTCGTGCTACGCGAACTGGAGCGGCTCGGCGCGCCGGAGACCCGCCGTCTGCTGGAGGCCGCCGGCGTGGCCGAGGCACGCGAGGCCCTGGAGGAAGCGGAGGCCGTCGTGGCGCCGGCCGGCAGCCGGGATCGGTCACTGCTGGAGTCGGTGGAGTTCGACCCGTGCGCCCTGCAGGCCCGCCCGACGGATCTGATCCGGCGGCGCCAGCATGTCCGGGCGGTACTGGCGGCGGGCGTGGCGGTACTGGTGTGCGGGGCGTTGCTCGGGCTGCCGGGCGACGGCTGGGGTCCGGACGGCGCAGCCGCCCCGCCCTACGCGCAGAACGCCTCCGCCGAAGCGGCGCTGGATCCGGCCAAGTTGACGGTGGTCGCACCGCAGGCGTGGCGGACGTCGCCCCGTACGGACTTCTCCGCCTGGCCCGCACGGGGCGACCGGCTCGGCGACAAGGCGCTGCTGCGGCGGGCGCTCGCGGTGTGGGCGAGGCCGGGGGCCGGGGTGCCGGTCTCGGCGACGCCCGGCACGGCGACCGGCCCGCCCGCGGGACCGGCGCAGCTGCTGTTCGCCGGGGTCGTCGACCATGCCGTGGTGGTGCTCTTCCACGACGGGCTGCGCGTGGTGCGCTACGCCGAGGCTGCGGACGCCGACGGGCACAGCGACGGCTCGGGCGCGGGGCTGGACTTCGCGCGGACGGACGGTGCGCAGACGTCGTCGGCGGGTGCGCTGGTGGTGAACCGCACGGAGGGCAACATCCGCTATCTGGCGGCCCCGTGGGTGCGGTCGGTGCGGCTGGTCGACCTGCTGAAGCCGACCGGCGCGAGCGAGGCGGTGGCCGTGGGCGCGAGCGGGCTGACCGCCCCCGTCCCGCTGCCCCGCCCGGACAGGAAGTGCACGGCCTGGCCGGCGCTGCGGATGGGTGGCCACACCCTGACCGACCTCGGTGAGCTGACGCCGGCCCGGCTGACGTACGGCCCGCCGCGCTCGCCGGGTGGGGTGAGCACGCCGCAGGCCCGCACGGCGTGGGCGCGGACGGCCTGCCAGTTGGTGGCGGTGCGCGGGCAGGGCGTGCGGACCGTCAACTCCTGGGAGTTCGCACGCCAGCCGCTGCCCGGAGCCGCGGGCGCGGCGAGCGGTGGGGCTGCCGCGACGTGGGTGTGCACCCGCGCCGAGACCTGGCGCGGTGCGGGCAGCAGGACCATGGCGCAGTTCCAGGCGCCGTCGCCGAACGGTCAGCCGTACGCGCCGGGCGTGGTGGTGGCGCGCGCCGAGGGCGGTACGGCGTGCGGGCCGCGGGCTCCGCGGGTGCTGGCCGGGGTGCTGTGGAAGGCGGCGGGCGGACAGTGGTGGCTGCTGGCGGCGGGCAGCGAGCAGGTCACGTCGATCACCGCGACCGGCGGGGTCCAGGGGCGGGCCGACGGCCGGCTGCTGGCCGTGCGGGCGCGGGCAGGTGACCGGGCGGAGCTGGACGGTCTGCTGCGGGACGGCAAGAAGCTCGCCGCACTGCGCTGAGCGGCACCGCCGGGCGGCTGCGTGCCGGGGTGTGGACTCCCCCGGCACGCCCTCCGCACACGCTCCCGCGCCCGGCCCGCGCCCCGTGGCGGTCCCATCCCTGTGATTTCCGTTGTGCGAGGGGTATTGCCGAGCGCTTACCCGCCAGTACATTGACGCCATGTCTAATACGGCCTCGTTGCGGCCCCAGCCGGTCGCGTCCGAGCACACCCCTTTGAAGGCCCGCAACGTCGCCTTCGACTGGGCGGACACTCCCCTGCACTGGATCCCGGGTGACCCGGCGAGCACCCACACGATCAATGTCCTGCACCTGCTGCTGCCCGCCGGCGAGCGCTGGTTCGTCCATGTCTACAAGCAGGCGCTGCCCCATATCCGCGACCCCCGGCTGCGGGAGGACGTGATCGGGTTCATCGGCCAGGAGGCGATGCACTCGCAGGCCCACGACGACGTGCTGCCGCACCTCAAGGAGCAGGGCCTGGACCCCACGCCCTACACGGCACAGGTGGACTGGCTCTTCGAGAAGCTGCTCGGCGACCGCACCCTGCCGCCGGGCCGGGCCCGCACCTGGTGGCTGAAGGAGCGGGTCGCGACCATCGCCGCGATCGAGCACTACACCGCGTTCCTCGGCGACTGGGTGCTCAACGCCGGGGCGCTGGACGCCAAGGGCGCCGATCCGACCATGCTCGACCTGCTGCGTTGGCACGGTGCGGAGGAGGTCGAGCACCGCTCCGTCGCCTTCGACCTCTTCCTGCACCTCGACGGCGGATACCGGCGCCGGGTGCGCACCTGGGCGACGGCGTTCGCCGCGCTGGTGTTCCTCTGGCAGCGCGGGGTCCGCTTCTTCATGGCCCATGACCCCTCCCTGCTCGAAGGCAAGGCCGAGATCAAGGAATTCCTGCGCGGCGGGCGGCAGGGCGTGCTGCCCACCACCGGGCAGATGCTGCGCTCCATCCCGCAGTATCTGAGCCGCTCGTACCACCCCTCCCAGCACGGCAGCACCGCGCAGGCCGTCGCGTACCTCGACCGTTCGCCCGCCGCGACCGCGGCCGAGGCATCTGCCCACGGAGGCGCCTGAGATGCCGGCACTGCGCCGTATCGGGAGCGTGATCGTGGTCGCGGGTGCCGCGTTGGCCGCCCGCCGCGCACTGCGACGCCGTGTCCAGCGGTCACCGCTGTGGCCGCTGCCCGCCCTGGAGGAGCCGATATCGGGCCAGGGCCGGCGCCGGGCGGCGACGCTGCTGCTGCGGGTCGCGGAGCGGACGGTGGCCGCCGAGGGCGTGGTGACGCTGCGGCTGGAGGGGCTGGAGGGGACACCGCTGCCGGCGTGGGAGCCCGGCGCGCATCTGGACCTGGTGCTGCCGTCGGGCACCGTGCGCCAGTACTCGCTGTGCGGGGAGCCCGCCGACGCGGTGCGGCCGGACGGCGGTTCGTACACCATCGCGGCCCGGCTGATCGAGGACGGCCGCGGCGGCTCCCGGGAGGTGCACGAGACGCTGCACGAGGGCACCACAGTCGAGGTACGCGGCCCCCGCAACCGCTTCCGCCTCGACGAGGCAGACGCCTACGTCTTCCTCGCCGGCGGCATCGGCATCACCCCGATCCTGCCGATGGTGCGGCAGGCCGAGGCGGCGGGGGTGCCGTGGCGCCTGGTGTACGCGGGGCGGTCGCGGGCCTCGATGCCGTTCCTGGCGGAGCTGGAGAAGCTCGCGGGTGCGGACGGCGGGCGGCTGACGGTCGTCGCCGAGGACGAGGACGGCCGGCCGGACCTCGCGGCGGTGCTCGCCGACGCGCCCGCGCACGCGGCCGTCCACTGCTGCGGCCCGGAGCCGATGATGGCGGCGGTGGCCGAGCTGCTGCCGGCGGGCCCGCAGGGGCTGACCCTGCACACCGAGCGGTTCGCGCCGGCCGCGCCCGTGCCGTCGGGGGAGGACACCGCGTTCGAGGTGGAGCTGCGGCGCACCGGCCGCACGGTCACCGTGGACGAAGGCACCACGGCGTTGCGGGCGATCCGCGACCAGGCGCTGCCGGATCTGCCGTACTCCTGCGAGCAGGGGTTCTGCGGCACCTGCCAACAGCGGGTACTGGCCGGTGAGGTGGACCACCGCGACGAGTTGCTGACGGAGGCCGAGCGCGACGACTCGATGCTGATCTGTGTGTCGCGGGCCCGCGCCGGTCGGCTGGTGCTGGACCTGTGAGGCCGTGCCGCGGCCCGGCGGTGTGAGTCCGACGTCGGGCTCGCTGCGCCCGGTCGTTAGGGTGGTGCGCATGACGACCGGGGCGCGCCGCAGGATGGGTGTCGAGGAGCGGCGTGAGCAGCTCATCGCCGTCGCACTCGACCTGTTCAGCAGGCGATCCCCCGATGACGTCTCGATCGACGAGATCGCCGAGGCCGCGGGGATCTCCCGGCCGCTCGTCTACCACTACTTCCCCGGCAAACAGCAGCTGTACGAAGAGGCGTTGCGGCGTGCCGCGCAGGAACTCTCGGGGCGCTTCGAGGAGCCGCACGAGGGCCCGCTCGGTGCCCGGCTGCTGCGGGTCATGGAGCGTTTCTTCGACTTCGTCGACGACCACGGTCCGGGCTTCTCGGCACTGATGCGGGGCGGCCCGGCGGTCGGGTCGGGGCGGACCAGCGCGATGATCGACGGCGTGCGGCAGGCCGCCTACGAGCAGATCCTGGCGCACCTGGGGATCGCCGACCCGCCGCCCCGGCTGACGCTGGTGGTGCGCTCGTGGATCTCCCTCGCCGAGACCACCGCACTCCTGTGGCTTGACGGGCGGGAGATTCCCCGTGCGGAGCTGGAGCGGCAGCTGGTGCACGACTTCGCGGCGCTGATGGCGGTGAGCGCGGCGTATGACGAGCACATGGCGCGGCTGGTCCGCGAGATGCTCGCGGACGAGCCGGCGGACGGGATGTTCGGGGAGCTGGTGACCCGGCTGCTGGCGTTGCCGCAGCCGGCCTGAGCCGCCGGGTGCCGCGGGGTCGTCGGGAGGCGATGCCACGAGGAACCGACGGCTCGGGTTCGGAGGATTCGAGGAGGGGGCGGGCGGCAGCGAGCACGCCGTCGCGTCCCCTCCTCGAAGGTTCCTCTGCTCGTGATCAGCGGTGGCGGAAGACCGCGACGGTGCGGGCCGGGACGGTGAAGGTGCCCGTCGCCGGTGCGTACGAGGCGGTGGCGGTCACCCGGTCCGCGCCGTGGGCCTGTACCGGGTGCAGGGCGTAGCGCTCCCCCGCGATGGCGCCGACGGTCTGGTCCTGGCGCTGCGGGGTGGCGTTGAAGACGACGACGAGGTCGCCGACCCGCATGGTGAGTACGCCGGGGGTCTCGTCCTTGCCCGAGAGCGGGAACGTCAGGGCGGACTGCACGCGGGCGGTGGTCGGCAGGTCGAAGGCCGGTTCCGTGGCGTGGATGCGCAGCAGGTCGCGGTAGGCGGCGGAGGTGGCGTTGATCGCGGCGCAGTCGGGGCGGAGCGCGGGGTCGGTCAACAGGGGCCGGGCGTAGAGCCACTTGTCCTTGTTGTCGGCGGCCGGGGGCAGGCCGCGGCCGAAGCCGTTGCCGTCGGCGCAGTTCCAGTGCAGCGCGTTGTACCAGTCGCCGCTGTCGTAGGAGTTGCGGTCAAGGGACTTCGAGCGCAGCAGGTCGGATCCGGCCTGGGAGAGCGCCGGGCCCTGGGAGAGGCCGGCCGTGGCGAGGGCGAGTACCTGCATGCGCGCACGGTCGTCGGCGGAGGTGCCCTCGGGCAGTTTGAACGCCAGGGTGTCGTAGAGGGTCTCGTTGTCGTGGGCGTCGGCGTAGGCGAGGGCGTCGCCGGGGTCGGCGGCGTATCCGGCGGGCGCGCCGTTGTAGTCGACCTCGGAGCCCTTGACGCGACGGCCGGTGGTGTCGGTGAAGGTGTAGTCGGCGAGGCTGCCGGTCAGGCCGACCTTGACGAGGTCCTGGTAGTGCAGCAGCCGGGCGCGCTGTTCGGCCGGAGTCCCCTGGCCGGGGGCGGAGTTGGGGTCGGTGTAGAGGCCGGAGGCGAAGCCCTGGACGCGCGGGTCGGCGTCGAAGGGGCTGCCGCCGCGCACCGCGTCGCGGGCGCGGTCGCTGAAGGTGGCGATGCCGGTGCCGGCCATGTTCTTCTGGGTGGCCTGGACGAAGCGGGCGTCGTCGGCGGCCTCACCGAAGTTCCAGCCCTCGCCGTAGAGGACCACCGACTTGCCGTCCACTCCGTCCTTCTGCGGCGTGAGCGCGTCCAGGGCCTTGCGGACGGCGAGGATGTTGGCCTTGGGGTGGTGGCCCATGAGGTCGAAGCGGAAGCCGTCGACCTTGTACTCCTTGGCCCAGGTGACGACGGAGTCGACGACGAGCTTGCCCATCATGGTGTGTTCGGGCGCGGTGCCCGAGCAGCAGGTGGAGGTGGCGACGCCGCCGTCGTCCAGGAGGCGCTGGTAGTAGCCGGGCACGATCCGGTCGAGGACGGACTTCGGGTCCTGGCCCGCGGCGACGGTGTGGTTGTAGACGACGTCCATGACGGCGCCCAGGCCGGTCCGGTTCAGTCCCTGCACCATGCGGCGGAACTCCACGGTGCGGGCGGTGCCGTCGGGGTCCGAGGCGTAGGAGCCCTCGGGGACGGTGTAGTGCAGCGGATCGTAGCCCCAGTTGTAGGCGTCCTTGGCGGCGGCCGCCGCGACGCAGGACTGCTGGCGGTCGGAGTCCGGTGCGTAGGAGCTGAGATCGCAGTCGGGGTGCGCCTGGTCCGACCTGCGCTCGGGGACGGTGCCCACGTCGAAGGCGGGCAGGAGGTGGACATACGAGGTGCCGGTGCGGGCCAGCTTCCTCAGGTGCCGCATTCCGGCCGAGTCGCGGTCGGTGAAGGCGAGGTACTGCCCGCGGTGGCGGGAGGTGGGGTCCTCGACGGAGAAGTCGCGGATGTGGAGTTCCTGGATGCGGGCGTTGCGCAGCGGATCCGGGCGGTCGGCGGTGGCGCGTACGGCGGCGGGTTTGCGCAGACCGTCCCAGCCGTCGGGTGCGAGCGCCGGGACGGCGAGGTCGGTGACGAGGCTGCGGGCCGAGTCCGCGGTGAGCGCGGTGGAGTAGGGGTCCGTGACCTTGTTGGTGACCGTCTTGCGCACGCTGGGCGCCCAGACGGTGACGAGGTAGCGGTAGGGCTTTCCGGCCCAGTCGCGCTCGCCCCGGGCCCGCCACACCCCGCTGGCGTCGTCCCGGTGCATCGGGACGGTGCGCCCGTCGAGTTCGAGCGCCACTGTGCGGGCGGTGGGTGCCCAGACGGAGAGGGTGGGACGGCCGCGGTGGAAGACCGGGCCCAGTGCGGCACGCTCGGCGGCCGGCCCGTAGAGGTCGTCGAGGACTCCGGGGATCTGGACGCCGGTGACGGCGCGGAGCATGCGGTCCGCCGTCCGCTGCGTGGCGACGAGACGGTCGCGCAGGGCGGTACGGGCCAGGTGCTGGTCGCGCGGGTCGACGGCGAACGCCGGGAAGGTCTTCAGGTGCGGGTGGGCGGCACGTTCGGCCGGGGTGAGCGTGGCGGGAGTGAGGCGGAGGCGGCCGTCGCGGCCACCTCCCGCGGTGTCGGCGGGGCCGAACTCCAGCTGGGCGGCGCCGGGTCCTGCGCCCTTCCAGACCACGGTGTCGCGGTCGATCCACTGGGCCAGGGCCGTGCCGGGCTCGGGCGCCGGCCCGGCGGTCGCGGGTGCCGCGCCGGGCAGGACCGTGGCGCACAGGGCCATGGCCACGGCGGCGACGGTTCGGCGGAGGGGGCCGTTCACGAAGGGGCTCCTTCACGTGACGTACGGATGGGGCATGCAGGCGTACGAGCGCCCGCGGGTGGGAGGGCCGCCCGACAGGCGGGGACGGTGCCGGGCGGCCGGTTCGCGAGGGGCGGCGGTGCCGCCCGCCCGGCCGGTGACCTCGGGGTCACCGGCCGGGTCCGGTGTCAGCAGCCCGTGCGCGCCCCCTGGTGGAGGGCAAGCGCGGTGTTGGCGGCCAGGGTCGCGGTGAAGCGGCCCGAGCCGTCGACGGTCACCGCCCGCCCGCTCTGCACATCGCAGTAGCCACCGGCCGGCAGCGAGGTCTGGAAGGTGCGGCTGAGGGCGGAACTCTCGTGGTTGATCGCGACGTAGCCCTTGTCGCCGCGTCCGAAGGCGATGGCGTCGCCGCCGTTGTCCCACCAGTTGGTGACGTCGCCGCCGCGCACGGTGTTGCGGAAGGCCACCATGCTCGCGATCTCGGGCCACTTGTGCTGGCACTTCCAGCCGTCCTGCCAGCATGCCGTCACCTGCCCCCCGTTGGGCGGCCCGGCATCCCGGTCGGTGAACTCGTAGCCGGAGTGGACGTCCGGTGCGCCGTAGGGCCAGGCCAGCATGAAGACGTTGGCGAGGGTGTAGTTGGCCCCGTCCTTGTAGCTGAGGGTGTCGCCGCCGCGCTCGGTGTCGTGGTTGTCGACGAAGACCGCGGCCTTGCCGCCGGGGAGGTAGCCCCAGCCCTCGCCGTAGTTCTTCAGGTAGGCGAGGTTCTCGCCGGTGAAGACGCGTTTGAGGTCCCGGGCGTAGCGGAACTCCTGGACGTCGCCGGTCCCCTGGTACTCGTCCGGGGAGACGGCCTCGCCCGCGCCGAAGATGGCCTCCTGCTTCCAGTACGCCTGCGGGTTGCTCAGCCTGCTCTTGATGTCGGCGAGGTCGTCGACGGCGATGTGCTTGGCACCGTCGATGCGGAAGCCGTCGACGCCGAGGGACAGCAGATCGTTCAGGTAGGCGGCGATGCGGCCACGGACGTAGGGCTCGTTGGTGTCGAGGTCGGCGAGGCCGACGAGTTCGCAGTGCTGGACGTTCCAGCGGTCGTTGTAGTTGGTGACCTGCGCGGTGCAGTCGTCGAAGTCGTGGACCGAGTAGGTGCCCGGGTAGTCGTACTTGGTGTACGAGGAGCCGCCGGTGCCGGTGCCGGACCCGGCCGACATGTGGTTGATGACGGTGTCCGCGACGACCTTGACCCCGGCGGCATGGCAGGTGGCCACCATGTTCGCGAAGGCCGTGCGGTCGCCGAGCCGCCCGGCGATCTTGTAGCTGACCGGCTGGTACGAGGTCCACCACTGCCCGCCCTGGATGTGCTCCTGGGGCGGCGACACCTGGACGTAGCCGTATCCGGCCGGGCCCAGGGTGTTGCGGCACTCCGCGGCGACCGAGTCGAAGCGCCACTCGAAGAGGACGGCGGTGACGTCCTTGTCCCCGGGGGGCGCGGCCTGGGCCGACTGCGGCTGCTGCGGCGCGAGGAAGGCCGCCGCGCCCGCCACCAGGGCGAGGGCGGCAGCCGCGGGTCTGCGGGTGGCTTGCCTGATCCGGTGCAGCATGGTTCCTCCTGAGGGGGTGGAGTGACCTTGCTCGGCAACGCGCCGTGCCCGAAAGGCCGTTGAAGGGGCGCCGACGGCCGACTGCGCCCCTGATGCTGACGGTTCTAGCTGGCGGAACTCCACGTTGCAAGGTCTTACGCAAAACATTGCAACGGTGTTACGTTCAACGACAAGCCCCGGTCCGGCCGGCCGGGGGGACGGCCGACCCGTCGGCCTGACCCCACGCGCCCGGCCGGTCGGACCGGACCCACAGGGCTCGCCCTACGCATGGTCCGGCAGGTCGATTTCGGCGCGGACGATCTTGCCTACGGGTGGCCGGTCCAGCACCGTCCAGCAGGTGGCGAGCGCCGCGACGAGCAGCAGCCCTCGGCCGCATTCGGCGTCCGGCGGCGGGAGTTCGAGCGCGCCGACGGTCGGCGGGCGTTTCTCGGTGCGGGTGTCGGCGACCTCGATGCGGAGCGTGCCGGGGCGGGCGGAGCCGGGCAGCCGGGTGAGGCGCAGTTCGAAGTCCCGGCCGGGCACGCGGCCGTGAGTGGCGGCGTTGGCGGCCAGTTCGCCGACGATCACGGCGGCGGACTCGGAGAGTTCGCTGCCGTACGGGAAGCCCCACAGGTCGAGCTGATGAACGGCGAGATGCCGGGCGAGCCGGGCCCCGAGGCGGGTGGCGCTGAAACGCTGCGTGAACATACGTACGGTGAGCGGGTCTTGCGGGGCGCGGTGGGTGGCGTGGGCTGACATGAGCCCCACGGTGATGCCCGCGCGGTGCCGTGACCAGGCTTTCCGGCCCTACGGAGCCCGTACGCTGCCCGTACGGAGGGTGTGCGTGCGGGTACTTGGGGTAGACGGCGCGCGTAACGGACCGTGACCATGGACGTGTTGTGCGGACGACACCATGGGAGGGGCCGGAATGAGCGGCAACGGCGAGCCGGAATCCACGGACAGCCTCAAGCAGTTCGGGGCGGTACTCAAGGCGTTCCGTGAGCGGGCGGAGATGACGCAGGAGGCACTGGCCCGGCGGGTGCAGTTCTCACCGGCGACGGTCGCCTCCATCGAGCAGGGGCGACGGCTGCCGCCGCCTCGGTTCATCGAGCGGGCGGGAGAAGTTCTGGATGCGCTCGGCGTACTGAAGGCCGCAGCGCAATATCTGTCGAGGCAGCCCGGATTAGCAGCCTGGTTCCGGCAGTGGGCCGAGCTGGAGGAGCAGGCGATCAGCCTGTACACCTACGAATGCCGTTTGATTCCGGGCCTGTTGCAGACGGAAGCGTACGCACGGACGCTGTTCGACGAGCGCGTCCCGCCGCTGACCGACGAGGAGTCCGAGACCCAGGTGGCGGCCCGTCTGGCGCGCCAGGAGCTGCTGCGGACCAGGCCGAACACGGCGTTCAGCTTCATCGTCGATGAGCACATCCTCCAGCGACGGACGGGTGGCGTGGAGCCAGCCGGGGACTTCTCGACCAGCTGCTGGAGTACACGGCGAAGCGCCGGAACGTCGAGTTCCAAATCATGCCGCTACAAAGAGGAGTTCATGCTGGCCTGGATGGCCCAATTCGTCTTCTGGAGACACCGGACATCCAGTGGTTCGCCTACTCCGAGGGGCAAGAAAGCGGCCAGTTCGTCTCCGACCCAAAGACGATCAGCACCCTCCACATGCGGTATGCAAAACTGCGGTCGCAGGCCCTCACCCCCGAGGACTCCCGGAGCCTGCTGAAGCAGATGCGAGGAGCGCTATGAGAACTGACGAACTGACCTGGTTCAAGAGCAGCTACAGCGGCAGCTCCGGCGACGACTGCGTAGAAGTCGCCCTCTCCTGGCACAAGTCCAGCTACAGCGGCAGTTCCGGCGACAGCTGCATCGAGATCGCCGCCTGCCCCACCACCATCCACATCCGCGACTCCAAGAACGTCGACGGCCCCCAGCTCGCCGTACCGGCCGCCGCCTGGGCCGCGTTCGTGTCGTACGCCGCGCACGCTGCCTGACCGCCGCCTCGTACGGCACCTGGCCGCCGAGCCTCGCGTCGTCCCGACGGGTCGGCTCTGTGAGGATGGCGTGTCATGAACATAGGAATCATGGCCGTCGCGCTGGTGAAGATGGCCATCGGACGGCCGGCGCACAAGCGTTACCCCGCCACCTTGACCGACCATCAGAAGTGGATCGTCTCCCTCGACGCGATCCTCGCGGAGCGCAGCTACGGGCATCGTCACCTGGCGCTCTACCCGTTGAAGCGGATCAATTCCACGCAGCCCCGGGTAAGCCTGAAGAGCAGCTGGGGCGTCACCTCGCCCGAGACCTTCCACTCGACCCTGCGGTGGCTGGCCACCGAGGGCCACCGGACCCAGATGGCTCCGGCCCTCGGCCGCCCGCCGGTGGCCTGGGACTTCGGCCGCTACGTCTGGATCGTGCGGGCCGGGTTCGCCGCCGGGTACGTCGACGAACCGGGCGCCTGGCAGCTGCTGAGCAACGCCGTGGCACCCGTGGCGCAGACCTACCGCTCCTGGCAGGAGTTCGCCGACGACTTCGTGGCCGGGCGGGAGCTGTGGATGCGTTCGGCCGGCAGCGAATGGTCAGGGTCGCAGGAGGAGACCGTCAGCGCGGTGCGGAGCCTGCTGGACCCCGCGAACGGCGAAAGCCCCTGGCAGCAGGTCCCGTGGGAGACCATCCACCGGGCCGACCAGCACACCGGCGGCCACTGACGGCCCGCCCGGCGCTCATCCCCGTACCCGCCCCGTCGACCCCCTCACCACCAGCTCCGGCTGGAAGACGAACTCGGTGCGCTGGACCGGGTTTCCCTGGATCTCCTCGATCAGCGCGCCCACCGCCGCCGTGGCCATGGACTGGACGGGTTGGCGGACGGTGGTCAGGGGCGGGTCGGTGAAGGCGATGAGCTGTGAGTCGTCGAACCCGACGACGGAGACGTCACCCGGCACCGACAGCTCGCGCTGGCGGGCCGCGCGGACCACGCCCAGGGCCATCAGGTCGCTGCCGCAGACGATGCCCGTGCAGCCGTCGTCGAGCAGGGTGGCTGCCGCCGCGTGGCCGCCCTCGACGCTGAACAGGGTGTGCCGGACGTGGCGTTCGGCCTGCCCCCTCGACAGGCCGAACGACTCGCCCAGCGCCGCCACGAAGCCCTCGGCCTTGCGGCGTGAGGGCACGTACCGGGACGGGCCGACGGCCAGGCCGATCCGGCGGTGGCCCAGTTCGGCCAGGTGGCGCACGGCCATCCGGGCCGCGGCGCCGTCGTCGGGTGAGACGAAGGGCGCATCGATGTGCTCGTTGTAGCCGTTGATGAGCACGAACGGGACGCCGCGGGAGGTCAGCCGGGCGTAGCGGGCCGGGTCGGCGCCGGTGTCCGCGTGCAGACCGGACAGGAAGACGATGCCGGTGACGCCGCGTTCCTCCAGCTGCTCGACGAGTTCGTCCTCCGTCGCGCCGCCCGGCATCTGCGTGCAGAGCACCGGGGTGTAGCCGTGGCCGGCCAGGGACTGCTCGATGATCTGGGCGAAGGCCGGAAAGATGGGGTTGGTCAGCTCGGGGATGACGAGGCCGACCAATCCCGCGCTACGGCGTCGCAGCCGCACCGGCCGCTCGTAGCCGAGGACGTCGAGCGCGGCGAGCACCCGCTGCCGGGTGCTCGCCGCGACGCCCGCCTTGCCGTTCAGGACGCGGCTGGCGGTCGCCTCGCTGACCTGCGCCTGCGCGGCGATATCGGCGAGCCGCGGGGTGGCGCGGGACGCGGGAAGGGTCACACCTCCCACCAGACTGCGGTGTCGGCGGGGAGGTCGAACACGTCGCCCGTGGCTGCCAACTGGCGGGAGCCGAGGAGCATCCGGCCGGGAGTGTCCAGGCGGACCGGGGCGCCCGTGGTGTTGACCGTGCACACCAGGCCGCCGGGCCGCCGGAAGGCCAGCACGCCGTCCGGCGCCTCCAGCCACTCCACCGACTCCCCCGCCCCGAGCCCGGGGTGGGTGCGCCGCAGGGTCAGTGCGGCCCGGTACAGCTCCAGGGTGGAGGCGGGGTCGCCGGTCTGGGCGTCCACGGTCAGCTCGCGCCAGTCGGCGGGCTGCGGCAGCCAGCTGCCGCCGGAGCCGAAGCCGTACGGCGCCGTTTCACCGCTCCACGGGAGCGGCACCCGGCAGCCGTCGCGCAGGCCGTCCTGACCGCTCTCCCGGAAGAAGGACGGGTCCTGGCGTACGTCGTCGGGAAGGTCGGTGACCTCGGGAAGGCCCAGCTCCTCGCCCTGGTAGACGTACGCGGAGCCGGGCAGCGCCAGCATCAGCAACGCGGCGGCGCGGGCGCGGTCCAGGCCGCCGCCGAGGCGGGTGCGGTGCCGTACGACGTCGTGGTTGGAGAGCACCCAGGTGGTGGGGGCCCCGACCGGACGCATCGCGTCCAGCGACTCGTCGATGGTGGCGCGGAGCGCGGCCGCGTCCCACCCGGTGTTCAGATAATGGAAGTTGAACGCCTGGTGCAGCTCGTCCTGGCGGAGGTAGAGCGCGGTGCGGTCGGCGCTGGGCGTCCATGCCTCGGCGACCGCGATCCGGTCCCCCGCGTACTCGTCGAGGACGGTGCGCCAGGAGCGGTAGATCTCGTGGACGCCGTCCTGGTCGAAGAACGGCAGGACCTGGTTGCCGAGCAGCTTCAGCTGCTCACCCTGGCCCATGTCCGGCAGTCCCGGGGCCTTGACCAGGCCGTGCGCCACGTCCACCCGGAAGCCGTCCACGCCCATGTCCAGCCAGAAGCGCAGGATGGAGCGGAACTCGTCCTGGACGGCGGGGTGGTCCCAGTTGAAGTCGGGCTGCTCGGACGCGAACAGGTGGAGGTACCACTGCCCGTCGGGCTCCGGGAGCCGGGTCCAGGCTGGGCCGCCGAAGATGGACTCCCAGTCGTTGGGCGGCAGTTCACCGTCCGTGCCGCGGCCGGGCCGGAAGTGGAAGCGTTCGCGCAGCGGTGAGCCGGGGCCCTCGCGCAGCGCCTGCTGAAACCATTCGTGCCGGTCGGAGCAGTGGTTCGGCACGACGTCGACGATGATGCGCAGGCCCAGGCCGTGGGCTTCGCGGATGACGGCGTCGGCGTCGTGCAGGGTGCCGAACATCGGGTCGATGGCGCGGTAGTCGGCGACGTCGTAGCCCGCGTCGGCCTGCGGTGAGGCGTAGAACGGGCTCAGCCAGACGGCGTCCACGCCCAGGTCGCGCAGGTAGGGCAGGCGGCTGCGGATGCCTTCCAGATCCCCCATGCCGTCGCCGTTGCCGTCGGCGAAGCTGCGCGGGTAGACCTGGTAGATCACCGCGTCGCGCCACCATCCCGTCGGGGCGGCGCCGGGGTC
Source organism: Streptomyces sp. NPDC048248 (assembly GCF_043201875.1). Taxonomy (NCBI): domain Bacteria; kingdom Bacillati; phylum Actinomycetota; class Actinomycetes; order Kitasatosporales; family Streptomycetaceae; genus Streptomyces; species Streptomyces sp. NPDC048248. The sequence goes on along the minus strand of NZ_JBICZL010000003.1, from coordinate 405,760 downwards.
GCTGCCCGTCCGGGCGGACGGGTCGGCGTAATGCTGGGTCATGTCATCCCTTGGTGGTGCCGGCGGTGAGTCCGGATACGAGGTGGCGCTGGGCGAAGGCGAAGACGAGCGCGGCGGGCACGGCGATGATCACGGCGGCCGCGGTCATCGAACCCCAGTCGTTGGTGTACTGGTTGACGAAGGTCTGCAGACCGCCCGCGAGCGTCAGGTTCTCCTCGCCGGTCATGAAGGCGGAGGCGTAGGCGACCTCGGCCCAGGCGGTGACGAAGGTGTAGAAGCCGGTGACGGCGAGGCCCGGGCGGGCCAGCGGCAGCACCAGCCGCCAGAAGGTGCCGAACGGGTTGAGTCCGTCGACGCGGCCGGATTCGTCGATCTCCGCCGGGATGGTGTCGAAGAAGCCCTTCATCATCCAGGCGCAGAACGGCACCGCGATCGTCAGGTACGTGATGATCAGGCCGGTGGGCTGGTTGAGCAGGCCCAGGCTCGCCATCAGGTTGTACAGCGGCACGATCAGCACCGCGACCGGGAACATCTGGGTGATCAGCAGCAGCCACATCAGCGGGCGCATCCCGGGGAATCGGAAGCGGCTGACGGCGTAGCCGGTGGTGGCCGCGATGAACACACCCAGGACGGTGGTCACCCCGACGATGATCACGGAGTTGCCGAACCAGGTCAGGAACTCGGTATCGGCCAGCACGTGAGTGTAGTTGGCGAGGGTGGGGTTGCTGAAAAGGCCGGTGGTGAAGGCGTCGTCCTTCGGTTTGAAGGAGGTCACCAGCAGCCACAGCGGCGGGAAGACCGCGACGACGGCGGCGAGGGCCAGCGCGAGGTGCAGGCCGACGGAGGCGAGCGGGCTGCGCTCGTGGCGTTTACGGGTCATGGTCACCACACCTCTCCCTGCTTGCGCAGCGCCCGGCGGTAGACCACCGCGACGAGCGAGAGCATCACCAGGATCAGAACGCCCCAGGCCGCGGACTCGGAGAAGTTGCGGGGGCTGTCGATGAAGGAGAGCCGGTAGGCGTACGTCACCAGGATCTCGGTGGCGTCACCCGGCCCGCCCCTGGTGAGCAGGAAGATCACCGGGAACATGTTGAAGGTCCAGATGGTGGAGAGCAGGATCACCGTGCTGCTCACCGCGCGCAGCCCCGGCACCGTGATGTTGCGGAACCGCTGCCAGGGTCCCGCGCCGTCCATCTCGGCGGCCTCGTACAGCTCGCCCGGTATGGACTGCAGTCCGCCGAGCAGCGCGACGAGCATGAAGGGCACGCCCAGCCACACGTTGACGGCGATGACCGAGAGCTTCGCCCAGGCCGGGTCGTTGAGCCACGGGACGGCGTCTATGCCGCCGCCGGCCAGCAGCTTGTTGAGGATGCCGTTCTTCTCGTTGTAGAGCATCCGCCAGGTGAAGACGGAGATGAAGGCGGGGATGGCCCAGGGCAGGATCAGCGCCAGCCGGTAGAAGGTGCGTCCGCGCAGCTTCCGGTTCAGCATGTTCGCCAGGGCGAGGCCGAGCAGGAAGGTGAGCGAGACGCAGCCGACCGTCCACAGCACGGTCCAGCCCAGGCGGTCCCAGAAGACGCTGTCGGAGAGGATCGCCTGGTAGTTGTCCAGGCCGACGAATTCGTAGGTGGCCGGGATGTGGTTGACGCCGATCGTGCGCTCGACGTTGGCTTCGTTGGCATCGGTGAGCGAGAGATAGGCGCCGCGCACCAGCGGGTAGCCGATGATCACCCCGATGACGAGTACCACCGGGGCGATCATCGTCCATGCGTACCAGTGGGTGCCGAGCGCCCTGCGCACCCGTACAGCAAAGGTCACTTGTAGTCCTTGAGCAGCTTCCGGTAGGCGTCGCCGGTCGCCTTGGCGGCCTGCTCGGGCGTGGAGGCGCCGGTGAGCACCTTGTTCATCTGCACCTTGATCGGCTCGAAGAGCGAGTTGCCCTCGGCGATCCACGGGCGCTGGACGGCGCCGTCGACGGCGGGCTTGAAGAACTTGACCATCTCGTTGTTCTTGACGGCCGGCACGTCGTAGACCGACTTGCGGGTGGGCAGCAGGCTGAGCTTCTCGGTGGTCTGCTGCTGGATCTTGGCCGAGCTCATGTACTGCACGAAGGCGTAGGACGCCTGGAGGTTCTTGGTGCCGGCGTAGACGGAGAGGTTCCAGCCGCCCTGCGGGGAGCCCTGCGCGGTCTCGCCGCCGGGGACCGGGGCGACGCCCAGGTTGTCCTTGTCCTTGAACGCCTTGCCTGCGCGGGCGCCCTCGATGTCCCAGGGGCCGTCGACCGCCATCGCGACGGTGCCGTCCTTGAGGGCCTTGAGCTGGTTCTCCTGGCCGTCGGTGGCGTCGGTGACGGCGGCCTTGGAGTCGACCAGGTTCTTGATGGTCTTGAACGCCTTGACGCCGGCGCCGTCGTCGATCTGGACGATCTTGTCGCGGGCGTCGACCATGTCGCCGCCCTCGCTGTAGAGGTAGGGCAGGAACCAGTAGGGGTCGTCGCCGCGCAGGTAGAGGGCGGTGGCGCCGGTCTTGGACTTGATCTTCTTCGCGGCGGCGGTCAGCTCGGCGAACGTCTTGGGCACCGCGACGCCCGCGTCCTTGAGGATCTTCTTGTTGTAGAAGAGCCCGAGCGTGTCGATGACCTGCGGCGCGGCGTAGGTCTTGCCCTTGAACTTCGTGCTGCCGAGCGCCTGCGGGAGGTAGTCGTCGGCCTTGTCGAGGGCGGGGGTGCCGTCCAGCGGCGCGAGGTAGCCGAGGTTGGCGAAGTCGGCGACCCAGGCGACCTCGGTGCGCATCACGTCCGGGGCGCCGGAGTTCCCGCCGGCCGCGTTCTTGAACTTGGCGTTGGCGTCGCCGAACGGCACGCTCACATACTTGACGTCCACCTTGGGGTGCTCCTTCTCGAACCCCTCGGCGAGCTTGCGGTAGGTCGCCTTCTCGGCGTCGTTGGAGGTGTCCCAGAAGGTAACGGTTCCGGACAGTTCACCCCCGCTGTTGTCGTTGCCGCCGCTGTCACCCCCGCCGCCGCACGCCGTCGCTGCCAGTGCAAGGCCCGCTACCAGCGCGGTGGCGGAAATGCCACGTATGCCACGCCGCATGTGAACTCCTTAGGGAAATGCCTCAGATGGCGGTCTGGAACGTAACAGCGCCGCAATCAAACCGAAAGACCTTGCGGCAAATTTCTGCAAGACTGCTGGAATGATTTGCAGCGCTATGGCCGGAACGGCACCTTCCGCCGGCCCGCTCCCCCGTCACCCCGCGGGCGCCCGAGCGTTGAGTGCGTGAAGGGCGACCGCCCCTTCGACCTCGACTTCTTCGACCTCGACAGGGACGGCAGATGACCCAGGAGCTCACCTCCCCCACCCCCGCCCGCCAGTCGTCAGGACCGGGCCGAGGCCCGAGGTGGTGGCGCGACGCCGTCATCTACCAGGTGTACGTCCGCTCCTTCGCAGACAGCGACGGCGACGGCATCGGCGACCTGCGCGGCGTCCGCGAGCGCCTGCCCTATCTCAAGGACCTGGGGGTGGACGCCGTCTGGCTCACGCCCTTCTACGCCTCACCGCAGGCCGACGGCGGCTACGACGTCGCCGACTACCGCGCCGTCGACCCGCTCTTCGGCGACCTCCAGGACGCCGACGACCTGATCCGCTCCGCCCACGGAGCCGGCCTGCGGGTGATCGTCGACATCGTCCCCAACCACACCTCCGACCGGCACCCCTGGTTCCAGGACCCCGACCTCGCCCGCGCGCGCTACATCTTCCGGCCCGGCAAGGGCGAGAACGGCGAACTGCCGCCCAACGACTGGGAGTCGGTCTTCGGCGGGCCCGCCTGGACCCGCACCGACCGCGGCGACTGGTACCTCCACCTCTTCGCCCCCGAGCAGCCCGACCTCGACTGGGACAACCCGGAGGTACACGCCGAATTCGCCGCGATCATGCGCTTCTGGCTGGACCTCGGCGTGGACGGCTTCCGCATCGACGTCGCCCACGGCATGGTCAAGGCACCCGGCCTGCCGGACATCGGCCACGGCCAGCAGGCCAAGCTGATCGGCACCCAGGTCCTGCCGTTCTTCGACCAGGACGGCGTGCACGCCATCCACCGCACCTGGCGCCAACTGCTGGACTCCTACGACGGCGACCGCATCGGCGTCGCCGAGGCGTGGGCCCCCAGCGCCGAACGGCTCGCGCTCTACGTACGCCCCGACGAGCTGCACCAGGCGTTCAACTTCCAGTTCCTCAACGCCGATTGGCACGTCGACGCACTGCGCTCGGTCATCGACGACTCGCTCGCCGCCACCGCCTCCGTCGGCGCCCCCACCACCTGGGTGCTCTCCAACCACGACGTCGTACGGCACACCACCCGCCTCGGCGGCAGCCTCGACCGCGCCCGCGCCGCCACCCTGCTGATGCTCGCCCTGCCCGGCTCCGCGTACGTCTACCAGGGCGAGGAGCTGGGCCTTCCCGAGGTCACCGACCTGCCCGACGAGGTACGCCAGGACCCGGCGTTCTTCCGGGGCGGCAGCGGCGAGTTGGGCCTCGGTGCCGCAGGCTCCGGCGCCGACACCGAACTCGCCCCCGACGGCCTCGCCGACCCCGGCGGGCAGGACGGCTTCCGCGACGGCTGCCGGGTGCCGCTGCCCTGGTCCGGTGAGCACCCGCCGTACGGCTTCGGCCCCGGCGGCAGCTGGCTGCCGCAGCCCGCCGACTGGCGCGCGCTGACCGTCGCCGCGCAGACCGGCGACCCGTCCTCCACCCTGGAGCTGTACCGCTCCGCGCTCGCGCTGCGCCGGAGCCTGCCCGGGCTGGGCGACGGCCGGATGAGCTGGCAGCCGGCCCCCGAGGGAGTGCTGGCGTTCTCCCGTCCCGGCGTGCTGTGCACCGTCAACACCCTCGGGCACGACGTCGAACTCCCGCTGCCCGGACGGCCGCTGCTCTCCAGCGCCCCGGCGCGCGTCGACGGCTGCACCGCGGTGCTCCCGGGTGACAGCTGCACCTGGTGGGCAATCTGACACACGAACGGTAAAGTCCCACACATGACCGCCCGGCTGGCCGATATCGCAGTGCAGGCGGGTGTCAGCGAGGCCACCGTCAGCCGGGTTCTCAACGGGAAGCCCGGCGTCTCCGCCACCACCCGCCAGTCCGTGCTTGCCGCACTCGACGTGCTCGGCTACGAGCGCCCGGTGCGGCTGCGGCAGCGCAGCGCCGGTCTGGTCGGCCTGATCACGCCGGAGCTGGAGAACCCGATATTTCCGGCCTTCGCCCAGGTCATCGGGCAGGCGCTGACCCGCCAGGGCTATACGCCGGTGCTCGCGACGCAGACGCCGGGCGGCTCCACCGAGGACGAGCTCACCGAGATGCTCGTGGACCGCGGGGTCGCCGGCATCATCTTCGTCTCCGGGCTGCACGCCGACACCACCGCCGATATGCAGCGCTACGAGCAGCTGCGCGGCCAGGGTGTGCCGTTCGTCCTCATCAACGGCTTCTCCGACAAGGTGCAGGCGCCGTTCGTCTCGCCCGACGACCGCGCGGCGGTGCACCTGGCGGTCACACACCTCGTCGCGCTCGGCCACCGGCGGATCGGCCTCGCGCTCGGCCCCAAGCGCTTCGTGCCCGTCCAGCGGAAGATCGAGGGCTTCCTGCGCAGCGTGCAGGAACACCTGGACCTGGGCCCCGCCGAGGCGGAGCAGTTCATCCAGCACTCCCTCTACACCCTCGAAGGCGGCCAGGCCGCGGCCGGTGCGCTGATCGACCGCGGCTGTACGGCCATCGTCTGCGCCAGCGACATGATGGCGCTCGGTGCGATCCGCTCCGCTCGGCAGCGCGGGCTCGACGTCCCCCGTGAGATGTCCGTGGTCGGCTTCGACGACTCCCCGCTCATCGCCTTCACCGACCCGCCGCTCACCACGATCCGGCAGCCGGTGCCCGCGATGGGGCAGGCGGCGGTCCGCGCGCTCCTGGAGGAGATCGGCGGTACCCCCGCCCCGCACAGCGAGTTCGTCTTCCACCCCGAACTGGTCGTTCGCGGTTCAACCGCCTCCGCACCAAAAGCCGCGAAGGTCCCCAAACCCTCCCGCACACCCTGACGAGGGCGGGGGTTCCACCTCCCCCTGAAGACCGATACGGGACCTCGAATACCCGCCCGAAGGATGATCGGCGACATGCCGCTTTCTGGCAGACTGTCTGCCTATGGGTGATGCGAATGTGAGGACCTTGGAAGGTCGGACGGCCGCCCCGAAACCCAACGGGGAGAGCGCGGACCACCCTTCGGGCGGTGGCCGCCTGGCCCGGCTGCGGACCCCTCGCGCGCCCCGTCTGTGGTTCGAGATCCTGCTGATCGGTCTCGGTTACTGGACGTACTCACTCGTCCGCAACGCGGTACCGGAGCAGAAGACCCAGGCGCTGCGGAACGCCGACTGGATCTGGCGCGCGGAGCAGTCGCTCGGCGTCGCCGTGGAGCACAGCGTCAACCACGCGGTGAATTCCGTGACGTGGCTGATCGTGTCGATGAACTACTACTACGCGACCCTGCACTTCATCGTGACCATCGCGGTCCTGGTGTGGCTCTACCACTGGCATCCCGGCCGCTACGCCGCAGCTCGGATGGCCCTTTTCGCCACCACCGGCGTCGCGCTGCTCGGCTACTACTTCTACCCGTTGGCGCCACCGAGACTGATGCCGGGCGGCGGCTTCGTCGACACCGTGATCAAGCACGACACCTGGGGCTCGATGGCGTCCGGCAACCTGGCCTCGATGTCCAACCAGTACGCCGCGATGCCCTCGATGCACATCGGCTGGTCGCTGTGGTGCGGCATCACCATCGCCCTGCTGGCGAAGCCGCTGTGGGCGAGGCTCCTGGGGCTGCTCTACCCCGCCACGACGCTGGTCGTCATCGTCGCCACCGCCAACCACTTCTGGCTGGACGCCGTGGGCGGCATCCTCTGCCTGACCTTCGGCTTCGCCCTGGCCCTCGCCTGGTACGGCACGCTGCCGCACCGCCTGGCGCGCTATGTGAGCGCCCCCGACGCGAGCCTGCTCAAGGCCCGCTGAAGCGCTTCCGGGGCGGACCGGGGACCGGGTGCGCGGGAGCCGTCGGCGTCACCCGATCGGAGTAGTCGGCGTAGATGGGCCGCATGTATATCTATTCGGCCCGTGGCCCCTCCCGCAGCCGGAAATCGGTTGCCCGGGGCGAGCAGCGGATCCCGCCCCGGGCCGTCAACCGCACCCGATGATCAGCCGGTTGGCGCGGCCACCCGCGGTGGCTACGACGACCGGTGGGTCACATGGCCGCCGGTCATGGTCAGCCGCACGGGAGCCGTGCCCACCTCGTCCGCCGGTGCGGTCACCGGGTCCACGGCCAGGGCCGTGAGGTCGGCCCGGTAGCCGGGGGCGATACGGCCGGCCTCGGCCTCCTCGCCCGCCGCCAGCGCCGCGTGCGAGGTGAGGCCCTCCAGGGCCATCAGGCCGGTGAGGGCCTGCTCCGGGGTGACCGGGGTGATGTCGTGCTCGCCCGCGGGGCGCCGCAGCCGGGCCGTGGCCAGGACCTGGCGCGGGTCGTGGTGCGCGATGGGCCAGTCCGACCCCAGGACGAGCACCGCGCCCGCTTCGCGCAGATCGCGGCAGCGCCAGGCCCGCCCGGCGCGTTCCGCACCGACCCGCAGCGACCAGGCGTCGGTGTGGTCGGCGCGGGTGTAGGCGGTGTGGGTGGGCTGCATCGAGGCCACCACGCCGAGCCGGGCGAACCTCGGCAGCTGCCCGTCCGGCACCGTCTCGATGTGCTCGATGCGGTGCCGGTGCGGGCCGGCCGCCGGTTCCCCGCCGAGCAGCTCGATGGTGTCCAGGACGTGCCGTACAGCGGCGTCGCCGATGGCGTGGGTGGCCGTGCGGATGCCGGCCCGCGCGAGATGGTGCACGGCGTGGGTGTAGGCGGCCGGGTCGGGCCAGAAAGCGGCGGTGCCCTGGCCGTGGCAGTCGGCGTGCTCCAGCCAGGCCGTGCCGCCCTCCACGGTGCCGTCCATGAAGAACTTCACTCCGCCGACCTGCCAGTGCCGGCCGCGCAGCCGCTGCAACTCGACGAGATGGCCGAGCTCCTCCTCGCCGACGCCCGGCATGCACCAGGGGGCGAGCCGCAGCCGCAGGGGGAGTTCGCCGTCCGCCTCGATGGCGGCCAGCAGCTCCGGGGCGTCGGCGTCCTCCAGATCCATGACATGGGCGCCGGTCAGGCCGTTGGCGGCCATCTCGCCCAGCAGCCCGAGCAGCCGGGCCCGGCGGTCGGCCGCCGAGGGGCGCGGTATGACGGGCAACAGCAGGTTCATGGCGGCGTGTTCGACCAGATGCCCGGTGGGACGTCCCGCCGCGTCGCAGACGATGCTGGCCCGTTGGGCGAACTCCCGCGGCCCCGTGACGCCCGCGGCCTCCAGCGCACGGCCGGAGGCCAGCGCCGAATGACCGTCGTAGAGGCGGATGAATCCGGGGGCGCCACCGAGCGATTCCTCGATCAGGTCCCGGTGGACGGGGCGGTCGCCGAAGACGTTGTGGTCCAGGCCCCAGCCGGTCACCCAGCCGCCGGGCGGCAGGGCGCGAGCCGCCGAGGCGAGTGCGGTGCGCAGGCCGTCGAGGTCGCGGCAGCCGGAGAGGTCGAGGCCGGTGGCCATCTCGACGCCCCAGACGGGGTGACTGTGCCCGTCGACCAGCCCGGGGGTCAGGGTGGCCCCGGCCAGGTCGACGATCTCGGTCGCCGCGCCCCGCCAGTCCCGTACGTCCCGCTCGTCGCCCACCGCGACGATCCGGCCGTCCTTGACGGCGACGGCCTCGGCCCGGGGCCGCTCCGGATCGAGGGTGCGTACCCGCGCCCCGGTCAGCACGGTGTCGGCGGCGGTGAGGGCTGTGGAGGCGGACGGCACGAGGGCTCCTTGAGGTGAGGTGGTGCTGGTGGGGCGCGGTGATTCGCGAGTCGGACAGCGACGGGTTGGGCGGCGCGGTGGGTCAGGGAGCGGGCCGCCCGGCGCCCGGACCGGCGGGGGCCTCGCCCACGAGCTCCGGCCGGGACGCCGCGTCCCGTGCTTCGTGCGGTGTGTCCCGCTCCTCCGCCGGTTCCGCGGCGAAGCCCGCGTAGACCTCGGGCCGGGTGCGGCGGACGCGGCGGGCGAGGAGGAGACCGAGGACGAAGGCGGCGGGAACGGTCAGCACCAGCGCGGTGTTGGTGGCGAAGGGTGCCCCCGTCATCAGGTCGATCTTGGCGATGACCAGCCACAGGGCGCCGAGCATCAGCACGGTGGCGGCGATCGGCGCGACCACGGTGCGCAGCGCGCCCTCGCGGTGGGCGAAGCGCATGAAATAGCAGGGCACGGCGACGGCCGTGACCGCCTGGAGCGCCAACAGGCCCAGCATTCCCGGGGTGTTCATCCACAACAGCAGCTGCTGGTAGGGGTCAGCGCCGACCGCCGCGAAGCCGATGACGATGACCAGCGCCACGGCGCTCTGCACCGCTCCGGCCAGGTACGGCGAGCGGTGGCGTGGGTGGATCCGGCCGAGCGCGGCGGGCAGCACGCCTTCCTGGGACAGCGCGAGGCCGTAGCGGTTGATCGCGTTGTGGAAGGCCAGTTGGGAGGCGAGGATGCTGGTGACGATGAAGACGTGCATCAGATCGGCGGCCCAGCTGCCGACGTACTCGGTGGTGGCGGTGAAGAACAGCCCGGCCGGGTCGGAGGTGGCGGCCCGGATGACGCCGTCGGCGCCGAACGCCTGGATGACGATCCAGACGGTGAAGGCGTAGAAGAGGCCGAGGAAGGCGACCGCGATGTAGGTGGCGCGCGGGATGGTGCGCGACGGATCGCGGGCCTCGCGGCGGTAGATGGCGGTGGATTCGAATCCGGTGAAGGCGGCGAAGGCGAAGGCCAGGACCGCGCCGGTGCCCGGCACCAGGACGTTGCCGGGGGTGAAGGAGTCGGGCGCGAGGCCCTCCGCCCCGCCGCGCAACAGCACTCCCCCGGCGAGCAGGACCAGGATGCCGGTCTCGGCGACCAGCAGTACGCCGAGCACCTTGGCCCCGAAGTCGATGCTGCGGTAGCCGAGGAACCAGATGACGAAGACGCCCGCCACGGCGATGGGCGGCCAGGGGACGTGGACACCCCAGAGCGCTTCGAGAGCGTCCTGGGTGCCGGTGGCGAGCAGCCCGTAGACGCCGATCTGCATGCCGTTGTAGGCGAGCAGGGCCACGGTGGCGGCGCCGAAGCCGGCCGGGCGGCCGAGGCCGCGGGTGATGTAGGCGTAGAAACCGCCGCCGTTGCACACGTGCCGCGTCATGGTCGTGAAGCCGACCGCGAAGAGGGCGAGGGTGGCGCCGGCGAGCAGGTAGCCGACGGGGGCGCCGAGACCGCCGATACCGATGGCGAGCGGGGCGACCCCGGCCATCACGGTGAGCGGGGCCGCGGCGGAGATGACGAAGAAGGCGATGTCCGCGACGCCGAGGGTGGCGCGGCGCAGCCCGGCGGGCTGCTGCGGCGTGGCCGGTGCGGTCGGGTCGGAGGGAGCGGGGCGGTCGGCGGGACCGGGTGGGCCGGACGGTCGCGTACGCGACCCGTCGCGGGTCTCGGGCTCTACGGCCATGGCGCTGGTGCCCTTCTGCGGCGGGGAGCGGGGACGCCGGGCGACGGCCGGCCCGGCGCGTGTACGGATGGCACGGCGGGGCGGCGGGGCCACGGCGGGAACCTGAAGCAGAAACCTAAAGCCTTTCGGTTTTTGCAATGTAACCCCCGCCCGTACGATTCGGGAAGACCTCACGGGTGGGAGTGACGACATGGGCAGGCCGCGCAAGCCGCTGCTCGACCGGGCGCGGATCGCCGCGACGGCGCTGCGACTCGTCGACGAGCAGGGCGAGTTCAGCGTCCCGCAGATCGCCAGGGCCCTCGGGGTGCAGACCGCCTCGGTGTACCACCATGTCGAGGGCCGGGCCGGGGTGATCGAGCTGCTGCGGGAGCGGGTGGCCGATGCCATCGACACCTCGTCGCTGGACGCCGCCCGCTGGGACACGGCGCTGGAGTCCTGGGCGCGCTCCTACCGCGCCGCCTTCGCCGCCCACCCGCGCGCCATCCCGCTGCTCACCACCTCACCGGTGCGCGCCCCGAAAGTGATCGCCCAGTACGAGCAGGCGGCCGGGCTGCTGCTGGACGCCGGCTTCGCCCCGTCCGACGTCATTGCGGTGATCGCGGCGCTGGAGAACGTGGTGCTGGGCTCCGCACTGGATCTGGCCGCCCCGGAGACCATGTGGGAGACCGAGGAGGCCGACGCACCCCGGCTGGCGCACGCACTGGCCGCCGCCGGCCCCGACCGCGCGGACCACGCCTTCGAGCTGTCGCTCGCCGGCGTCATGGAACGCGTACGGGCAGAGCTGGGCAAGCAGCGGGAGCCGGCGGACGGCGGGGGCGGCAATCGGGGCGAGGGCGGCCGGGGCGACCCGTCGGCGTGACCTGCGCCCCGGCGCTCACCCCTTGTAGAAGAGTTCCTCCACCACGCCGCGCGCCCGCCGGGTGATCCGGCGGTAGTCGTCGAGCATCTCCCCGACGTGGCCTTCCTCGTAGCCGAGGTAGCGGCCGACCGCCGCCAGCTCGCGGCCGTCCACCGGGAAGGTGTCGCCGGGGCGGCCGCGCACCAGCATCACGGCGTTGCGCACCCGCGCCGCCAGCACCCATGCCTCGTCCAGCGTCGCGGCGTCCTCGGTGCCGATCAGCTCGGCGGCGTGTGCGGCCGCCAGCGCCTCGCGGGTGCGGGTCGTGCGCAGCCCGGGGATCTCCCAGCCGTGCCGCATCTGGAGCAGCTGTACCGTCCATTCGACGTCGCTCAGACCGCCGCGCCCCAGCTTGGCGTGGGTGGTCGGGTCGGCACCGCGCGGCAGCCGCTCGGACTCCATACGGGCCTTGAGCCGGCGGATCTCGCGGACCGCGTCCTCACCGAGGCCCTCGGCCGGATAGCGCAGCGGGTCGATCAGCTCGATGAACCGCTGCCCCAACTCCATGTCCCCGGCGACCGGTTCGGCGCGCAGCAGCGCCTGCGACTCCCAGACCAGCGACCAGCGCCGGTAGTAGGCGCCGTAGGAGGCGAGGGTGCGCACCAGCGGACCCGACCTGCCCTCCGGGCGCAGATCGGCATCGATCGGCAACGGCGGGTCGGAGGAGGGGAGTTCGAGCAGCCGGCGCATCTCGTTGGCGACTGCCTGGGCGGCCTTGGCGGCCTCGTGCTCGTCGGCGCCCTCGCGGGGTTCGTGCACGAACAGCACATCGGCGTCCGAGCCGTAGCTCAGCTCGTGGCCGCCGAAGCGGCCCATGCCGATCACCGCGAAGCGGGTGGGCAGGGTGTCGCCCCACCGGTCGCGGACCGCGGCACGCAGGGCGCCGGCGAGCGTGGCGGCGTTGAGATCGGAGACGGCTGAGCCGACGACGTCGATGGCGTGGCCGTGGTCCTCCTCCGCCGGGGTGCCCTCGGTGCCGTACGCGCCGATGATGTCGGCGGCGGCGGTGCGGAACAGCTCACGCCTGCGCACCCCTCGGGCCACCGCGACGCCCGCCTCCGCGCCCTCCGCGCGGCCCACTGCCGCCAGCACCTCCTGCTCCAGCGCGGCCCTGCTCCGCGGCTGGAGCCCGTCGGACGCACCGAGCAGCGCCACCGCCTCGGGGGCGCGCAGCAGCAGGTCGGGGGCGAGTCGCCCGGCGGACAGTACCCGGGCGAGGTTCTCTGCGGCCGCGCCCTCGTCGCGGAGCAGCCGCAGATACCAGGGAGTCTTGCCCAGGGCGTCGGAGACCTTGCGGAAGTTGAGCAGTCCGGCGTCCGGGTCGGCGGAGTCGGCGAACCAGGACAGCAGTACCGGCAGCAGCGTCCGCTGGATGGCGGCCTTGCGCGTCACCCCGGACGACAGTGCCTCCAGGTGCCGCAGCGCGGCCACCGGGTCGGCGTAGCCGAGTGCTTCCAGCCGCTGTCCCGCGGCCTTCGCGGACAGCCGGGTCTCGCCGGGCTCCAGATGCGCGACGGCGTCCAGCAGCGGCCGGTAGAAGAGCTTCTCGTGCAGCCGGCGCACCTCACGGGCATGCCAGCGCCACTCCCGGCGCAGCGTCTCCACCGGTTCGGTGCGCAGGCCGAGCGAGCGCGCCAGGCGCCGCAGATCGGCCTCGGCCTCCGGCATCAGATGCGTCCGGCGCATCCGGAACAGCTGGATGCGGTGCTCCAGGGTGCGCAGGAAGCGGTAGGCGGCGTCCAGGGCGGCGGCGTCCTGGCGCCCGACGTAGCCGCCCGCCGCGAGCGCGCCCAGGGCGTCGAGCGTCGTCGCGCTGCGGAGCGTGGCATCGCTGCGGCCGTGCACCAACTGGAGCAGCTGGACGGCGAATTCGACATCGCGCAGACCGCCGGGTCCGAGCTTGAGCTCCCGGTCGACCTGGGCGGCGGGGATGTTCGCCACGACCCGGCGGCGCATCTGGCGCACGTCTACGACGAAGTTCTCGCGTTCGGAGACCTGCCACACCATGGGTGCGAGGGCGTCGACGTACTCCTGCCCCAGCTCCATGTCGCCGGCCATCGGGCGGGCCTTGAGCAGCGCCTGGAACTCCCAGGTCTTGGCCCATCGCTGGTAGTAGGCGAGGTGGCTGCTCAGCGTCCGCACCAGCGGGCCGTTGCGGCCCTCGGGACGCAGATTGGCGTCCACCGGCCAGATGGTGCCCTCGGCCGTGACGTCGGAGCACAGGCGCATCATCCGGGCGGCGAGCCGCGTCGCGGCCTGAACCGCCTTGGCCTCCTCGACGCCGTCCTTCGCCTCGGCGACGAAGATGACGTCCACGTCCGAGACGTAGTTCAGCTCGCGGCCACCGCACTTGCCCATGCCGATGACGGAGAGCCGGCAGCAGGCGACGTCCTCCGGCTGCTCCTCGTGGGCGATCTCCAGGGCCGCGCGCACCGTGGCGGTGGCGAGGTCCGCCAGCTCGGCGGCGGCCTCCGCGACATCGGTCGTCCCGCACACGTCGCGGGCGGCGATGCCCAGCAGCGCCCTGCGGTAGGCGACGCGCAGCGCGTCCGCACGCGAGCGGTCCGCGCCCTCGCCCCAGATCCCCTCGGCCAGCGCCTGTTCGAACTCGGGAGTGGTGGGGTGCAGATCGACCGACTCGTAGGTGATCAGCGACTGCCAGTCGTGCGGATGCCGGGCGAGATGGTCGCCGAGGGCCTCGGAGGCACCCAGCACTCCCAGCAGCCGGTCGCGCACCGGCTTCGCCGAAACGATCGTGCTCAGCAGCGCCTGCTGGTCGTCCGGGGCCTGGGCCTCCACCAGCCGGGCCAGGCCGAGCAGCGCGAGATCGGGGTCGGCGGTGGCCCCGAGCGCTTCGAGCAGGACCGAGTCGTCGCGTACCGCGGCGAACTCGGGGGCGTCGAGCAGCTGCCCTGCCGCCGAGGGGTCGGTGAAACCGTGCCTCAGCAGCCGGGTGAAGGCGCTGCTCCGCCGTCCCTGCGGAGCGGGTAGTGCCATGGTGCAGCCTCTCGGTGACGCCCCGCGGAGCGTGCACGCTCCGCGGGGTGCGTCGGACTCTCTACAGCACGGGCAGCATCTTGCGCAGCTCGAAGGCGGTGACCTCGGAGCGGTACTCCTCCCATTCCTGCTTCTTGTTGCGGAGGAAGAAGTCGAAGACGTGCTCGCCGAGGGTCTCGGCGACCAGCTCGCTGCGCTCCATCAGGTCGATGGCCTCGCCCAGGTTCTGCGGCAGCGGCTCGATGCCCATCGCGCGGCGCTCGGAGTCCGACAGTGCCCAGACGTCGTCGTCGGCGCCGGCCGGGAGCTCGTAGCCCTCCTCGATGCCCTTCAGGCCGGCGGCGAGCAGCACCGCGTACGTCAGGTACGGGTTGGCGCCGGAGTCGATCGACCGGACCTCGACCCGGGTGGAGCCCATCTTGCCGGGCTTGTACATCGGGACGCGGATCAGCGCGGAGCGGTTGTTGTGGCCCCAGCAGATGTAGGAGGGGGCCTCACCGCCGGCGCCGGCGGTGCGGTTGGCGCCGCCCCAGATGCGCTTGTAGGAGTTGACCCACTGGTTGGTGACGGCGGAGATCTCACCGGCGTGCCGCAGGAGGCCGGCGATGAAGGAGCGGCCCACCTTGGAGAGCTGGTACTCCGAGCCGGACTCGTGGAAGGCGTTGCGGTCGCCCTCGAAGAGCGAGAGGTGGGTGTGCATGCCGGAGCCGGGGAACTCCGAGAACGGCTTGGGCATGAACGTGGCCTGCACGCCCTGCTCCAGCGCGACCTGCTTCATGACGAGGCGGAAGGTCATGATGTTGTCGGCGGTGGAGAGCGCGTCGGCGTAGCGCAGGTCGATCTCCTGCTGGCCGGGCGCGCCCTCGTGGTGGCTGAACTCCACCGAGATGCCCATCGACTCCAGCATCGTGATGGCCTGCCGGCGGAAGTCCATGCCGACGTTCTGCGGGGTGTGGTCGAAGTAGCCCGAGGAGTCGCCGGGCGTCGGCCGCTGGCCGTCGACGGGCTTGTCCTTGAGCAGGAAGAACTCGATCTCGGGGTGGGTGTAGAAGGTGAACCCGAGGTCGGAGGTCTTGGCCAGGATGCGCTTGAGCACGTAGCGCGGGTCGGCGTACGAGGGGGAGCCGTCCGGCATCAGGATGTCGCAGAACATCCGGGCGGTGCCGGGTGCCTCGGCCCGCCACGGCAGGATCTGGAAGGTTCCGGGGTCCGGCTTCGCGATCATGTCGGACTCGTACACACGGGCGAAACCCTCGATGGCGGAGCCGTCGAAGCCGATGCCTTCGTCGAAGGCCTGCTCCAGCTCCGCCGGGGCGACGGCCACGGACTTGAGGAACCCGAGTACGTCGGTGAACCACAGCCGTACGAAGCGGATATCGCGCTCCTCGAGCGTTCGGAGCACAAACTCCTGCTGCTTGTCCATGGGTCACCAATCCTTGCAGGTCAATCGGCCTGTCCACGCTCGTGGGCAAACGCGGCGTGGCACACCAGTATCACGTGAGGGGGTTACCGTCACATTACGCACCCTTGGCCTGATGCAGAACCGTCGGGCCGTTACCCCCGACCCGATCCTTCCCGCCCGACGCGCGTTCAGCGCGACCGGGGGTGGCAATCGGGGGGCTTGGCGCACTCTTGAGCGATAACCGGCGCCTTGTTGACCCACTGTTGGACACCCCCTTTCCTCGCGCCCCCGGCCTCCGTGCGGCCGGCCCGCAACGCTTGACCCATACCCCACAGGGGTAGACCGCCGACCCCTCCGGCGGGCCGCCACCGGGCCGCCACGACACTCGCCGTTCACGACCAGGACCCCATTGCGTCAGAAAGACGATTAGACTGGCGAGGTGCCTCAACTTCGTCTCGCCCTCCAACAGATCGACTCCTGCGTCGGCGACCTCGCCGGGAACGCCGAGACGATCGTGCACCGGACCCGACAGGCCGCCGACCAGGGCGCGCACCTCGTCGCGTTCCCCGAGATGGCCCTGACCGGCTACCCCGTCGAGGACCTGGCGCTGCGCTCGTCGTTCGTCGAGGCCAGCCGCACCGCGCTGGGCGCGCTGGCCCGCCGGCTGGCCGACGAGGGCCTGGGCGATCTCCCGGTGATCGTCGGCTACCTCGACCGCTGCGCGCAGGACCGGCCGCGCTACGGGCTCCCAGCGGGCTCGCCGCAGAACGCCGCCGCCGTACTGCACCGCGGCGAGGTGGCACTGACCTTCGCCAAGCACCATCTGCCCAACTACGGCGTCTTCGACGAGTTCCGCTACTTCGTCCCAGGCGACACGCTGCCCGTCGTGCGGGTGCACGGCGTCGATGTCGCGCTCGCCATCTGCGAGGACCTGTGGCAGGAGGGCGGCCGGGTGCCGGCGACCCGCAGCGCGGGCGCCGGACTGCTGGTGTCCGTCAACGCCTCGCCCTACGAGCGCGACAAGGACGACACCCGCCTGGAACTGGTGCGCAGGCGGGCCCGGGAGGCGGGCTGCACCACTGCCTATCTGGCGATGACCGGCGGGCAGGACGAGCTGGTCTTCGACGGCGACTCGATCGTCGTCGACAAGGACGGCCGGGTGATCGCGCGGGCCCCGCAGTTCGCCGAGACCTGCGTGCTGGTCGACCTGGAGCTGCCGGCCGCGGCCGACGCGCCGTTGTCGGGTGTGCTGGACGACGGGCTCCGCGTCGAACACGTCGTGCTGTCCGCCGACCCGCTGCCGGACTACCCGCCCGAGGTGCCCGGCGGACCGGCGGAACGGCTGTCGGCGCTGGACGAGATCTACACGGCGCTGGTCGTGGGGCTGCGCGCCTACGTCGCCAAGAACGGCTTCCAGAGCGTGGTCCTGGGGCTGTCCGGAGGGATCGACTCCGCGCTGGTCGCCACGATCGCCTGTGACGCGCTGGGCGCGGAGCATGTGCACGCCGTCGCGATGCCCTCGCGCTACTCCTCGGAGCACTCGCTCACCGACGCGGCCGAACTGGCCCGCCGCACCGGCCTGTCGCTGCGCACCGTGCCCATCGCGCCCATGTTCGACGTCTACATGGACGCGCTGCGGCTGACCGGGCTCGCCGAGGAGAACCTGCAGTCGCGGCTGCGCGGGACGACACTGATGGCGATCTCCAACCAGGAGGGTCACCTGGTGCTCGCGCCGGGCAACAAGTCCGAGCTGGCGTGCGGCTATTCCACGCTCTACGGCGACTCGGTGGGCGCGTACGGACCGATCAAGGACGTCTACAAGACCGTGGTCTACCAGCTGGCCCACCGGCGCAACCAGGCCGCCGCCGAGCGCGGCGAGACGCCGCCGATCCCGGAGAACACCCTCACCAAGCCACCCAGCGCGGAGCTGCGCCCGGGCCAGGTCGACACCGATTCGCTGCCGGACTACGACGTTTTGGACCGCGTGCTGGAGCTGTATGTCGACCGCGACCGGGGCCACGACGAGATCGTGGCGCAGGGCTTCGACGAGGAGCTGGTGACCCGGGTGCTGCGGATGGTCGACCACGCCGAGTACAAGCGCCGGCAGTACCCGCCGGGCACCAAGATCTCCGCCAAGGGGTTCGGCAAGGACCGCCGCCTGCCGATCACCAATCGCTGGCGTGAGGGCTCCTGACGGGACCCCGCCCGGTACCCGGGTGCGGCAAGGGGCGCCGTGACCCCTCGGGCCACGGCGCCCCTGTGGTGTCCCCGCCGGCGCAGCGCCTGGGTTCAGCCGAGGCTCTTCGACGCCGCCGCGGTGTCGGTGTGCGCCCCGGCGTCCGTGGCGGCGTCCGCCTGCGCGCCGCGGGCCACGATCCGGGAGGAGTCCCGGGCGCCGCGGTCCAGGAGGCCGGCCGCGACGGCGACGATCAGGCCGACGGCCGCGAGCAGCGCGCCGACCAGCGTCGGGGAGGTCCAGCCCCAGCCCGCGGCCAGGGCCAGCCCGCCGACCCAGGCCCCGCCCGCGTTGGCGAGGTTGAAGGCGGACTGGTTGGAGGCGGCCGCCAGGGTCGGCGCCTGCTGGGCCTTGTTCATGACCAGCATCTGCAGCGGAGTGGTGGTCATGAAGCCGACGGCGCCGATCAGGACGACGGAGACCAGGGCCGCCCACTTCACCTCGGCGGTGAAGTGGAAGACGGCCAGGACGACGGTGAGCGCCGCCAACGACCCGTACAGGGTGGGCCGCAGCGCCCGGTCGGTCAGCGGGCCCGCGACGAGCGCACCGAGCGTCATCCCGATACCGAAGAGGGCGAGCACGACCGTCACCGAGGTCTCGGAGAAGCCGGTGACCTCGGTCATCATCGACGCGAGATAGCTGTAGACGGCGAAGATCCCGGCGAACCCGAAGACCGTGGTGAGCAGGCCGAGCAGCACCTGGCGGTTGCCCAGTGCGCGCAGCTCGCGGCCCAGGCCGGTGCGCTCGTCGGCCGGCAGCGGCGGGATCAACTTGGCCAGGGCGGCCATCGCGACGAGGCCGATGGCGGCCACGACGAGGAAGGTCGCGCGCCAGCCGAGGTGCTGGCCGAGCAGCGTCGCTGCGGGCACCCCGACGATGTTGGCGACGGTCAGACCGAGGAACATCGTGGCGACCGCGCGGGCCTGCCGGCCCTCGCGCACCAGCCGGGCGGCGACCACCGCACCGACGCCGAAGAACGCGCCGTGCGGGAGTCCGGCCAGCAGCCGGCCGGCGATCAGGGTGCCGAAGCCGGGGGCCAGCGAGGAGGCGAGGTTGCCGACCGTGAAGACCGCCATGAGCAGGACGAGCATCCGCTTGCGCGGGATGCGGGAGCCGAGGGCGGTCAGGAGCGGGGCGCCTATGACGACGCCGAGAGCATAGGCGGAGACGAGGTAGCCGGCGGTGGGCACGGAGGTGCCCAGATCCTCCGCGACGTTGGGCAGCAGGCCCATCATCACGAATTCCGTGGTGCCGATACCGAAGGCCGAGATCGCGAGAGCGAGCAGAGCCAAGGGCATGGAAAACCTTTCCAGGAACGAGGGGAAGCGCGCACGGTCGGGCATGCGGCCGCGAGGACAGTAAGTTCTCTAGCGGAACAAAGTCTCTCAGCCCAAGTATTCCATCCCGGGAACGGGACGTTACGAGCCGAAGTCGTACCGCCCCGCAACCGCTCCCCGGCCCCGCAGCGCACGCCGGATCCGGCCGCGGCACCTGCGGGGCACGCCGCCCCTCCCCCGGGTCAGACCTTGACCGACGCCGCGATCGGAAGGTGATCGCTGCCCGTGGCCGGCATCGTCCACGCCGCCACCGGATCCATCCCCTTCATCATGATCTGGTCGATCCTGGCCATCGCGAACCCGGCGGGCCAGCTGAAGCCGAACCCGTCGCCCGCCGCACCCTGCGCGGAGCGCATCTGCGAGGTGACCGGGGCCAGCGAGCGGTCGTTCATGGTGCCGTTCAGGTCACCGAGCAGCATCACCTTGCGCACCGGGTCGGCGGCGATCGCCTCGCCGAGCGCCCGGGCACTGCCGTCGCGCTGGTTGGCGGTGAAGCCCGCCTCGACCTTGACCCGCACCGACGGCAGATGCGCGACGTAGACGGCGAACTGTTGGCCGTCGGCCGCGGTGACGGTGGCGCGCAGCGCCCGGGTCCAGCCCATCTTGATGTCCACCGGCGCGGCATCGGCCAGCGGGCGCTTGCTCCAGATCCCGACCGTGCCCTCCACCGCGTGGTAGCGGAAGGTCTTGGCCAGCTCCCGCCGGTAGGTGGGCAGCGCGGCGGGAGTCAGCTCCTCCAGGGCCACCACGTCGGCGCCGGACGCCGCGACGTCCCGCGCGGTGGCGGCCGGATCGGAGTTGCCGGCGTCGACGTTGTGCGTGGCGACGGTGAGGTTGCCGCCGGTGGCCGACTTGTCGGTGAGGAGACCGCCGAAGAGATTGACCCAGGCGACGACCGGCAGCAGCAGGGCGACGAGCGCGGTCGCCGAGCGCCGCAGCACCGCGGCGATCAGCAGCAGCGGAACGCCGAGACCCAGCCACGGCAGGAAGGTCTCCAGCAGACTGCCCATGTTCCCCACGGCGTTGGGGATCTTGGCGTGCAGCACCATCAGCAGCCCGAGCAGCACGGCGAGCACCGCGAGCACGATGCCGCGCCGCCACATCCCTTCCGGACGCCACCAGTTCAGCAGGCGCCCGACGCGGGAACCGGTCCGATCGGGCCCCTGGCCCTGCCCCGGCTCCGTCATGTATGCCTGCGCCATTTCCGCTGTCCTCACTGCCTTGCTCCGGTGTGCCTCACCTGTGGTCTTCGACCCTAGGCGATGGTCCGTAACGCTTTTTCTTAGAAGTGAGGACGGTGGGGCGACGGGTAGGGGTTCCGGCCCGCGGGGCCCGGAGGGCGGCTGTGACAGAACGGGCACGGTCCCGTCATCTCCGGCCCGCCCGCGGGCGGCGCCACGCGGCCTTCGGCAGCGGGCGCCGGGTCTGCCCGGGCGTCAACACCGCACGCCCGGGCGGCCGTCAGCCGGCCGGCTCGGGACGTACGCCCTCCAGCACCATGTCGACGATCTCCTCGGCGAGACCGTCGGGAAGCTCCTTCCACTCGTGCAGGATGGCGCGGGCCAGCATCGGGCCGACGAAGAGGTCGGCGACCGTCTCGATGTCGTGGTCGGTGCGGATCTCGCCGTTCGCCATACCCCGCCGGAGCACGGCGAGCAGCGCCTCGTGGCGGGCCCGCACGACCGTCTCGTGGTATTCGGCCCACAGCTCCGGCTGGGCCTGCACATGGCTGACGACGGTGCGCAGCAGCGCGGAGTTGCGCTTGGCCAGGCCGCGCCGGCGCAGGAACTCCAGCAGGAGGATCAGGTCCTCGCGTACGGATAGACCGGCGGGCGGCGGGCTCGGCGTGTCCAGCGACCGCATGACGTCGAGCATCAGGGCGCTCTTGCCCGGCCAGCGGCGGTAGACGGTGGCCTTGCCCACACCGGCCTCGCGGGCGATGCCCTCCATCGACAACTCGCCGATGGAGGCGCCGTTCTCGATCAGGCGGAGCACGGCCTCGATGATGGCGGTGTCGGCCGCGGCGCTGCGCGGTCTGCCGCGGCGCTCGGGGGCCACCGGCCCCGTTCGCGCGTCCGGCGCCGCCGCCTCGGAGTCTCCCGCCGCCCGGCTCATCGTCGTGCGCCCGCCTTTCGCTCTTCCTGCGGCTCCGCCGCACGCGGCGCCGGTGCCATTTTGCCGGGCAGGAACGCCGCCACCACCACGGCGCCCACCAGCGCGGTCCCGGCGGAGCCGAGGGCGGTGACATGCATGGCGTGCACGAAGGCGTCCCGGGCGGCGCCGACCAGTTCCCGCCCGGCGGGGCCCATGCGGTCGGCGAGGCCGAGGGTCGCCTCGATGGACTCGCCGGCCGCGTGCCGGGCGGCGGCGGGGACGCCGGGCAGGTCGTCGAGCGTGCCCTGGATGCCGTTCCGGTAGGTGGTGGACAGCAGCGAGCCGAGGACGGCGACGCCGAGGGTGCCGCCGACCTGCCGGAAGGTGTTGTTCAGGGCGGAGCCGGAGCCGGCCTTCTCCCGGGGCAGGGACTGCATGATCGAGACGGTGACCGGCGGCATGATGTGCGCCATGCCGGTGCCCTGGATGAAGAACAGCACCTCCAGCACCCAAATGGGGGTGTCGGTGTCGAGCAGCAGCATGCCGGTCATGGTGACGGCGACCAGCAGCATGCCGACGGTGCACACGGCGCGGGCGCCGAAGCGGTCCACGACGTGCCGGGCCCGCGGCGAGAAGATCATCTGGGCGGCCGCCAGCGGCAGGATCAGCAGCCCGGCCTGGAGCGGGGTGTAGCCCCGCACGCTCTGGACGTAGAAGACGATGAAGAACGTGACGCCCATCAGCGCGAAGAAGACCAGGGCTATGGCGGCGACGGCCGCCGAGAACGCGGGCTTGCGGAAGTAGCCGATGTCGATGGACGGGTGATCGCTGTGCTTCTGGTGCAGCACGAAGCCGGTCAGCACGGCGAGGCCGCCCAGGGACGCCGCGAGCACCTGCGGGTCGGTGAAGTCGGCGAGCTGGCCGCCCCGGATGATCCCGTAGACCAGCAGCACCAGCCCGACGACGGACAGCAGGACGCCGACCGGGTCCAGTCGGCCCGGGCTCGGGTCCTTGGAGTCGGGCACCAGGAAGACCATCGCGACCAGCGCGATCAGCACGATCGGGACGTTGACGAGGAAGACCGAGCCCCACCAGAAGTGGTCGAGCAGCAGCCCGCCCGCTATCGGGCCGATGGCGATGGCCAGACCCACGCCGCCGGCCCAGATCCCGATCGCCCTGGGCTGCTCGTCCCGCTCGAAGACGTTCATCAAGATGGCGAGGGTGGCGGGCATGACGAAGGCGCCGCCCAGGCCCATCACGGCGCGGAAGGCCACCAGCTCGGCGGGCGAGCCGGCGACCGCGGCGAGGACCGAACCCGCGCCGAAGACCGCCAGGCCGAACAGCAGCACCTTCTTGCGCCCCAGTCGGTCGCCGAGGAGCCCGGCGGTGAAGAGCAGCCCCGCGAAGACGAGCGTGTAGGAGTTGATCGCCCACTCCAGCTCGCTCTGGGTGGCGCCCAGGCCGGTGGGGGCCGGGGTCGCGATCGTCTTCATGGCGACGTTGAGGATGGAGTTGTCCAGCACCACGATCAGCAGGCTGAGCATGAGGACGGAGAGGATCGCCCAGCGGCGACGGTGGACGTGTTCGGGGACGCGGCGTGAGGCGGTTTCGCCCGGCGTGGTGGTGGCCATGACACCACCATACGCCTTTACGATACGGGCCCGTCTCGTATCGGTGAAGACCGGTTCACGGCCCCCTTTCCCTCGCGCGCATCGCGTGCCAGCATGGAAGCGGTCCGGGGACGCCGTCAGGGCGCCTCGAGATGACGAACAGGAGCCGTCACCATGACGCAGCTTTCGCCTGCCCAGAAGCCGGCCGAGGGGTCCCCGTCCGCGCCGAAGCCCCCCACGGACAGCAGCAAGTCGCTGTACGGCGGTACGAGCTCGCGCCGCATCACGGTCCGTGACATCGCCGCGGCCAAGCAGCGCGGCGAGAAGTGGCCGATGCTCACCGCCTATGACGCCATGACCGCATCCGTCTTCGACGAGGCCGGGATCCCCGTCCTCCTCGTCGGTGACTCGATGGGCAACTGCCACCTCGGCTACGAATCCACCGTGCCGGTCACGATGGACGAGATCACCCTGCTTTCGGCCGCCGTCGTACGGGGCACCAAGCGCGCCCTGATCGTCGGCGACCTGCCCTTCGGCTCGTACCAGGAAGGCCCGGTCCAGGCCCTGCGCAACGCCACCCGGCTGGTCAAGGAAGCCGGCGTGGGCGCCGTCAAGCTGGAGGGCGGTGAACGCTCCGCGGAGCAGGTGGAGCTGCTGGTGTCGTCCGGCATCCCGGTGATGGCGCATGTCGGCCTGACCCCGCAGTCCGTCAACGCCTACGGCGGCTACCCGGTGCAGGGTCGCGGCGAGGAGGCCGCCCAGCAGCTGCTGCGGGACGCCAAGGCGGTCCAGGACGCCGGGGCGTTCGCCGTCGTCCTGGAAGCCGTACCGGCCGAGCTGGCCGCCGAGGTGACCCGCTCGCTGTACATCCCGACCGTCGGCATCGGCGCGGGCCTGGACTGCGACGCTCAGGTGCTCGTGTGGACCGACATGGCCGGTATCACCGCGGGCCGCGTGCCGCGCTTCGTCAAGCAGTACCTCCAGCTGCGGGAGCTGCTGGGCGGCGCGGCCAAGGCGTTCGCGGAGGACGTCGTCGGCGGCGCCTTCCCGGCCGAGGAGCACACCTTCCACTAGGCGGGAGCGGAGCCTCCGCCCACTGACGCCTGGGCCCTGTCCCCCCGGGGTCCAGGCCACGAACGGCGGCCGGAACGCAATCGTTCCGGCCGCCGTTCGCGTCGTCCGACCGTTCCGTGGGGGGCGTTCGGGGCGGGCGTCGGGCGCGGCGGCGGAGGCCCTGTCGGCGGCCTGTCGGTGGCTTGTCGGTGCGTTGTCAGTGGCGGCTGACATCTTTGGCGGCATGACGCGAAAGACGACGATAACCACCAAGGGCGGCAACGCCGTGGAGGTGCGCGGCCTGGTCAAGCACTTCGGCGACGTCAAGGCCGTCGACGGGGTGGACCTGGACGTGCGGGAAGGCACCGTACTCGGTGTGCTGGGCCCCAACGGCGCCGGCAAGACGACGCTCGTACGCTGCCTTTCCACCCTGCTCGTCCCGGACGCCGGCAGCGCCTTCGTGGCCGGCTACGACGTGGTGCGCCAGCCCCGCGCGCTGCGCCGCACGATCGGCCTGACCGGGCAGTACGCCTCGGTCGACGAGAAGCTCTCCGGCTGGGAGAACCTCTACATGATCGGGCGGCTGCTCGATCTGTCCCGCAAGGACGCCCGCCGGCGCGCGGACGAGATGCTGGAGCGGTTCTCGCTGACCGAAGCCGCCAAGCGGCCCGCCGCCAAGTACAGCGGTGGCATGCGCCGCCGTCTGGACCTCGCCGCCTCGATGATCGGGCAGCCGTCGGTGCTGTATCTGGACGAGCCCACCACCGGTCTGGACCCCCGCACCCGCAACGAGGTGTGGGAGGAGGTCCAGCGGATGGTCCGCGAGGGCGCGACCGTGCTGCTCACCACCCAGTACATGGAAGAGGCCGAGCAGTTGGCGAACGAGCTGACGGTCATCGACCGCGGCCGGGTGATCGCCGAGGGCAAGGTCGACGAGCTCAAGGCCAAGGTCGGCGGCCGCACCCTGCAGATCCGGCCGACGGACTCCGGCGAGCTGGACCGGATGGTCGGTGCCCTCGCGCAGTCCGGCCTGGACGGCATCGCCGGCGCCACCGCCGACCACGACGGGGGTGTGGTCAACGTACCGATCATCAGCGACGAGCAGCTGACCGCCGTGGTCAACCTGCTCGGGCAACGGGACTTCCGGCTCGCCGGGATCAGCACCCATCTGCCCAGCCTGGACGAGGTGTTCCTGGCCATCACCGGCCAGAAGACCTCCGAGTCCGAGGCCGAGGCCGGCACCGACGCCGGCGACACCCACGACCAGCAGTACGCGGAGGTATCGGCATGAGTGCCGCGACGATGACGGCGCCACGCATCAAGCCGGGCGCCGACGAGGGCCGGATCGGCGTCCGCGCCAACCTGCGGCACATCGGCGCGCTGGTGCGGCGCAACGCCCTGCAGATCAAGCAGGACCCGGAGTCGATGTTCGACGCCCTGCTGATGCCGGTCATCTTCATCCTGCTGTTCGTCTATGTCTTCGGCGGCGCCATCGCGGGCAAGGGCAACCAGCAGGACTACGTGCAGTATCTGGTGCCCGGCATGATGGCGATGATGGGCATGAACATCGCCATGGCGGTGGGCACGGGCGTCAACGAGGACTTCCGCAAGGGCGTCATGGACCGCTTCCGGACCATGCCCATCGCCCGGTCCTCGGTGCTGATAGCCAAGATCGTCGTCGAGGTCGGCCGGATGCTGATCGCCACCGCGATCCTGCTGGGCATGGGCTTCCTGCTGGGCCTGGAGATCAAGGGCGGCATCCTCGAATTCCTGGGCGCGATCGTGCTGTCCACGGCCTTCGGCGCCGCGCTGATGTGGATCTTCATCCTGCTGGGGCTCGCGATGAAGACCCCGCAGGCGGTGCAGGGCGTGGCGATGCTGGTGCTGATGCCGCTCCAGTTCGGCTCGTCGATCTTCGCGCCGACGAAGTCGATGCCCGGCTGGCTGGAGGGGTTCACCCAGGTCAACCCGCTCTCCAACCTGGCCGACGCGGCGCGTGCCCTGATCAACGGACAGGGAGCCGTCGCCCACCCCACCCTGGTCACCCTCGGCTGGGCGGTCGCCATCACGGCGGTGACCATGCCGCTGGCGGTCGCGAAGTTCCGCAACAAGACCTGAGCCCGCCCGCCCAGGCCGTGCCGTTCGGATCAACCCGGACCCCCGGGTGGTCCGAGAGGCGCGGCCCGGGCCCCGGGTGCTGCCGGCACCCGATCGGGCCGACTGCCCGGCGTGCTTCGCGCTCCTCCGCGCCGCCCTGGGCACCGCCCCAGGAGGCACCCGATGACCGCCCGTACGGCTGCCTAGATGAGGGCGGTGGCCTCTTCCAAGGAGAGACCACCGCCTTCGGCGTACGCACGGTCGTACTCCGCGTCGCCCAGCAGCGCCCGCGCGGTGACCTCGGTACGGACCCGGTCCGCGCGCACGCTCCTCGTCTGGGCGTGCGAGCGCCCCCGCAGAGCGTCGTACGCACCCAGCAGCCGGGCCGCGTCAGCCCCTCCGCCCTCCCCCCGGGCCGCCATCAACACGCGTGCCGCGGTGAGGAGTTGGATGACCGGGAGTTCCGGCGCGACGATCTTCGTCAGCATGTCCTGCACCAGGTCCATGGCCGCCCGGAACTCCGGCAGCAGTGCCTCGTCGGTCCGCCCCTCGTCGATGTCCAGCGAGAGCAGCGAGGATTCGATGATCCCGACGAACAGATCGGGGGCCCTCGGCCCCAGCAGATCGCGCACCGCGCGCAGTTCGCCGCGGGCCTCCGCGATACGCCCCGAGACACCCAGCCACATGGCGAGCGCCATCCGCGCGAAGGGGACGGTGTCACGCCCGCTGTGCCGGCCCTCGGCCAGCGCCAGTACGTCGCGCAGCATCCGCTCGCCGGCCTCGTCCTGGCCGTCCTCGATCAGCACGCCGCCCAGCCGGGTGCGCAGCATCAGGGTCTGGCCGTGCGCCCCCAGCTCCTCGGCGTGGACCATCGCGGCGCGGTAGTCCCGCGCGGCGAGCACGTACTCCCCCCGCTTCTCACGGGCCTCGCCACGGCCCGAGAGCGCCTCGGCCGCGCCCCACGCATCGCCGATCCGCAGGAAGATCCGCAGGGCCTCGTCGGCGTCCGCGGTCGCCATCTCCAGCCCGCCGGGGTGGTCGTTGAGAACCTTGGAGCGCAGCTGCAGGACGAACGCGAGCTCCCAGTCGTGGCCGAGGTCGCGGCAGGCTTCGATGGTGGTGTCGATCAGATGCGCCAACTGCTCGTAGTCCCCGTTGATCAGCACCGCGTAGTGCCACATGACGCCCGGCACCTTGCAGGTCTGCGGCATCCCGCTGCGGTAGGCGGCGAGGATACCCGTCAGCTCCTCCTGCATCTTGGGCTCCCGCAGCGCCTCGATGTCACTGTCGACGCTGGCGAGGGCGACCAGCCGGACCTCGCGGCGGGCCTCCTGGAGCTGTTCGGGGTCCATCGGCGGCGGTTTGTCGATGGGCCGCTCGGACAGATCGGGAGCGGGGGTGACGGGCGGCGCGAAGGGATTGGGGCCCAGCGCGGCGGCCGCCGCCGACCAGGAGTGGGCGTCGCTGCGATGGTCGCGCAGGAACCAGAACCACTGCAGGGACAGCACCAGGCACAGCGCCTCGTGCTCCTCGCCGGCGACGACGGCACGGCGCAGCGCCGTCCGCAGATTGTCGTGCTCCAGCTCCAGCCGCTCCATGCAGGGGCCCTGGCGTGGTCCGCGCAGCAACGGGTCGGTGGTGCGGGCCAGTTCGCGGTAGGAGACGAGGTGGCGCCGTTCCGCGTCGGCCCGCTCCGCCGCCTCGTCGAGCCGCTCGCCGGCGTACTCCCCGACGGTCTCCAGCAGCCGGTAGCGCATCTGTCCCCCGGGCGCGGGCGCCGCCACCACCAGCGACTTGTCGATCAGCGAACCGAGCAGCGACGCCACATCGCGGGCGTCGACGCCGTCGCCGGCGCAGACCTCTTCCGCGGCGGTCAGATCGCAGCCACCGGCGAAGACGGACAGCCGGCGCAGCACGGCGCGCTCGGACTCGTCGGTCAGGTCCCAGGACCAGTCGACCACCGCGCGCAGGGTCTGCTGCCGGGGCAGCAGGGTGCGGCTGCCGCTCGTCAGCAGCCGGAAACGGTCGTCGAGCCGGTCGGCCAGTTGCCGCGGGGAGAGCATCCGGAGGCGGGCCGCGGCGAGTTCGACGGCGAGCGGCAGGCCGTCCAGCCGCCGGCAGATCTCGGCGCACGCCGCCGGGTCGTCGTCGACGCGGAAACCGGGGCGGGCGGCGGCCCCGCGGTCGGCGAGCAGGCGCAGGGCGACCGGGTCGGGCAGCGGTCCGACGGGCCGCAGCACCTCGCCCGGTACGGCCAGCGGCTCGCGGCTCGTGGCCAGCACCGTCACGCCGGGGCATTCGGCGAGCAGCCGCTCGGCGAGGGCCGCTGCGGCCCCGATCACATGCTCGCAGTTGTCGAGCACCAGCAGCATCCGGCGGCCCGCGCAGTGCTCGGCGAGGCGGGCCAGCGGATCCAGGGCGGTCGGGTCGGTGGCGGCCCGTAGGCCCTCCGCTGTGGTGCCGCGGACGACGGTCTCCCGGGCACCGAGTGCGGTGAGCACCGCCTCGGCCACGGTCTGCGGATCGTCCACCGGCGCGAGCTCGGCGAGCCAGACGCCGTGCGGCCATGCGTCGGGGGCGACGGCCGCGGCGGCTTCCGCGCCCTCCTGCGACAGCCTGGTCTTCCCCGCGCCGCCGGGACCCAGCAGGGTCACCAGCCGGTGTGCGGCGAGGTCCGCGCGGATCGCGGCGAGGTCCGCTTCGCGGCCGACGAAGGAGGTCTGCCGGGCCCGGAGGTTGCCGGGACGGAACGGGGCACGGGGGTCCAGGGCGGGAGCCGGGCGGGATGCGCCGTGGTCGGCCGGGTCCGGGCCTGCCGGGTCCGCGACCGGGTCGTAGGCGGTGGGGCCGTGCGCGGACTCGTACGCGGCCGGGGCGAAGGCAGAGGGACCGTACGGGGGCCGGTGAGCGGCAGTGCCCGCCCCCGGCGCTTCGGCGTCCGGCCCTGCGCCGTTACCCGGGCCGGCGGCCGCGGCCTGCCCCGGAGCGTGCCGTCGGCCCGGCGGCGGGCCCAGCAGCTCGGCGTGCAGGGCGCGGAGCTCCGGGCCGGGATCGGCGCCCAGGCGCCCGGCGAGGTCGCTGCGTATGTCCTCGTAGGCGGCGAGCGCCTCGGCCGTGCGGCCGGCGTCGCGCAGCGCGCGCAGCCGCAGGGCCTGGAGCGGCTCGTCCAGCGGATGGTCCTGGCACAGGGCGGCGAGGGTGGGCAGGGCGTGGCCGGCCCGGCCGAGGGCCAGGTCGGCGGCGAGCCGGGTGCGGCGGGCGTCCAGCCGGCGGCTCTCGACGCGAGCTGCCTCCACGCTCGCGTCGGGGAGGTCGGCCAGGGCGGGGCCGCGCCAGAGTGCCAGCGCCTCGTCGAGGAGGGCGGCGGCACGGGCCGGATCGGCGGCCAGCGCCAGGCCGCCCTCCGCCGCGAGCCGTTCGAAACGGTGCAGGTCCACGGCCTCGGGCTCGGCGCACAGGCGGTAGCCGCCGTCGACCGAGGCGACCGCGGTGTGACCGAGGGCTCGACGGAGCCTGCCGACCAGGGCCTGCAGCGCGCCGGCCGCGTCCGCGGGCGGGTCCATGCCCCAGACGTCGGCGATCAGGACGCTCGTGGTCAGCGCCCGCCCCGGCCGCAGCGCGAGGGCGGCGAGCAGGGCGCGCAGACGTGCGCCGCCGAGGGCGACGGGGGTGCCGTCGGCCCGGCCGGCCTGGGTGGTGCCGAGAATTCCGTAGCGCACCGTGCCATTGTCGTTCACCGCCGCGCCGCTCACGCTGCGCTCACACCCCTCGCGTCCCTGGGAAAACCGTGAATGAGCGATTCCGAGGCCGCGCCTGCCGGTAAGGGCCGACTGCGGACCCGCTCATCCACAGGGCGGCGACCGCCCCCGGAAATCGGCCCGGGGTCCACCTTGCCCGGAACCCGTCGGGCCCCGCGCTTCGTTTTCCGCAGGAGTTGACCGAAGAGGAACCGTGCGCCGGTCGCCACCGCGCGGTTACGGTCATGGCTGTCCACCCCGAGACCTCCAGGAGCTTTCGCACCATGACCACAGCAATCGCGCGCGCCGACCGCCGCGTCAGCCCGGTCTTTCTGGCGCTCGTCGCCGTGATGGCGGTGTCGGGGTGGGCCGTCTGGAGCGAGCAGCTCGCGGGCAGCACCGGCTTCGCCGTCTTCCTGTTCGTGGTGTCGGGCTGGGTGGTGTCCCTCTGCCTGCACGAATACGCCCACGCCCGCACCGCGCTGCACAGCGGCGACATCTCGGTCGGCGCCAAGGGCTATCTGACGCTGAACCCCGTGAAGTACACCCACGCTCTGCTCAGCATCGTGCTGCCGGTGATCTTCGTGATCATGGGCGGGATCGGCCTGCCGGGCGGCGCCGTGTTCATCGAGCACGGCCGGATCCGGGGGCGCTGGCGGCACAGCCTGATCTCGGCGGCCGGCCCGCTGACGAACATCCTCTTCGCGGCAGTGGTCTCCGCCCCGTTCTGGCTGGATCAGCTCGACGGCGTCCCGGACCCGTTCCGCTACGCACTCGCCTTCCTCGCCCTGCTCCAGGTGACCGCGGCGATCTTGAACTTCGTGCCGGTCCCGGGCCTGGACGGCTACGGCGTGATCGAGCCCTGGCTCTCCCACAACCTGCGGCGCCAGGTGGAGCCCTTCGCGCCGTTCGGGCTCCTCGCGGTCTTCGGGCTCCTGTGGGTACCGGAGATCAACGACGTCTTCTTCGACCTGGTCCACGCCGTCCTGCGCGCACTGGGCGTGACCGACTGGGACAGCTACTGGGGCCTGGAGTTCTTCCGGTTCTGGCAGGGCGAGCCGCAGATCCCGCCGGTCAGCGGCATCGGCTGAGCGGGGGCGCACGGCCCGGCCCGCGTCCCGGGCCCGCGTCTCCTCAGGCGGAGGGCGCGGGCTCTTCCGCGCGGACCGCGCGCTCCAGCTTGGCCTTGCGGAAGTAGAACCACGCCATGTTGCTGGAGATGCCGGCCATCAGGATCCAGACGACGCCGAGCCAGCTGCCCTGGGCGAAGGAGACAACGGCCGCGGCGACGGCGAGGACGCACAGCGCGACGGCCCAGAGGGCGAGTCGCGGGACCGGGCGGGTCGAGGGCGCGGAGGGCATGGAGGTCGGCTCCTGTCGGGAGTGGTGCGGTCCTCCCCAGTGTCCCCCATGCCCGTACGTGCCCCGCGCGGGGCACGTACGGCGACGGCTGCCGCCCGGTGCGCCCCGGCTCAGACGTCCGTGACGCGCAGCCCCGCGTGCGCCTTGTAGCGGCGGTTGACCGAGATCAGGTTGGCGACCAGCGACTCGACCTGGTGGGCGTTGCGCAGCCGGCCGGCGAAGACGCCGCGCATCCCGGGGATGCGCGCGGCCAGCGCCTGCACGAGGTCGGTGTCCGCGCGGGCCTCGCCCAGCACCATCACGTCGGTGTCGATCTCCGCGATCTCCGGGTCCTGCAGCAGCACCGCGGACAGGTGGTGGAAGGCGGCGGTCACCCGCGACTCGGGGAGCAGAGCCGCGGCCTGCTCGGCGGCGCTGCCCTCCTCCGGCTTGATCGCGAAGGCGCCCTTGCGGTCGAAGCCGAGCGGGTTGACGCAGTCGACGACGAGCTTGCCGGTCAGCTCCTCGCGCAGGGCTTCCAGGGTCTTGGCGTGGCCGTCCCAGGGCACGGCCACGATCACGACATCGCTGCGCCGGGCGCATTCGGCGTTGTCCGCGCCCTCGACACCCAGGCTGCTCAGCTGGGGGTCCGCCGCCGCGGCCTGCGCGCGCTCGGCGGCCCGGGAGCCGATGATCACCTTCTGGCCTGCCTTGGCGAACCGGTAGGCCAGGCCGCGGCCCTGGTCGCCGGTGCCGCCGAGGACGCCGACCACGAGGCCGGAGACGTCCGGGAGGTCCCACGGGTCGCGCTTGAGGGCGGCCTTCGCGCGGGTGGCGGCGTTCGGGGACTGCGCATCGTCAGGAGTAGTCATGACAGCGATACTGTCACGCCTTCACACCGCCGTCGGTGAGCCCCGTACGCCAGTAGCGCTGGAGCACGGTCATCAGCACCATCAGCGGCACGACGGACAGGAAAGCGCCGCCCACCGTGTACTGGTAGAGCACCGGTTGGCGGTCGGCGTAGCCGGTCCAGGACGTCAGGCCCAGCTGGATCGGGTAGAGGCGGGAGTCGGAGAGCATCACCAGCGGCAGGAAGAAGTTGTTCCAGATGTGCACGAACTGGAACAGGAAGACGGTCACCAGCGCCGGCGTCATCAGCCGCAGACCCAGACCGGCGAAGATCCGTGCCTCGCCCGCGCCGTCGAGCCTGGCCGCTTCCAGGAGCGCGTCCGGCACCGCCGCGGTCGCGTAGATCCGGCACAGGTAGACGCCGAACGGGCTGACCACGCTCGGGATCAGCACCGCCCAGTAGGTGTTGGACAGGCCCATGGAGCTGAACAGGAAGTACAGCGGCAGGGCCAGTGCGGTGCCGGGAATGAGGACGCCGGCGAGCACCGCGTTGAAGATCGCCTCCCGGCCGCGGAAGGGGAATTTGGCCAGCGCGTAGCCGGCCGCGGCGGACAGCAGGGTCGCGCAGACCGCGCCGATCCCGGCGTACAGCAGGGAGTTGGCGAACCAGCGGGTGTAGATGGCGTCGTCGTAGGTCAGGACGTCAAGGAGGTGGTCGACGGGGTGCGGGTCGGCGAACCAGAAGCCGAAGGTGCCGAAGAGGTCGGCGCTGTTCTTGGTGGCCGAGACGGTCAGCCAGTACACCGGCATCAGGAAGTAGAGCGCGGCGACGGTCAGCAGCGAGGTGGTGAGGATCCGGTGGCGGAGTGGGGTGCGCGTCATCGCCGCCCCTCGGCGCGCCCGCCGGCCAGCCGCAGGAAGCCGAAGGAGAGTGCGCACGCCACGAGCGCGAGCAGCACCGCCTCGGCCGCCGCCACATGCTGGTTGTTGCCGACGAACGCCTCGCTGTAGGCGTGCAGGTTGGGCGTGAACCCGGAGTCGATGGCCGAGGCGAGGGGCCGCAGCACCATCGGCTCTGCGAACAGCTGGAGCGTGCCGATGATGCTGAAGACACCGGTCAGGACGAGCGCGGGCCGGATCAGCGGGATCTTGATGTGCCGGGCGACCTGCCAGGCGTTGGCGCCGTCGATCCGCGCGGCCTCGTACAGCTCCGCGGGCACGGACTTGAGCTGGGCGATCAGCACCAGCATGTTGTAGCCGGTGAACTGCCAGGTGACGATGTTGGCGATGGACCACAGGACGGTGCCGGAGGAGAGGAAGTCGACGTCCCAGCCGACGGATCGGGCGATCTCGACCAGCGGGCTGATGCCGGGGACGTAGAGGAAGCCCCACAGGATCGAGGCGATCACTCCGGGGACGCCGTACGGCAGGAAGAACGCGCTGCGGAAGAAGGTGACGCCGCGGGCGCCGGCGCTCTCCAGGAGCAGCGCCAGCACGGTGGCGAGGACGATCATCAACGGGATCTGCACGGCGCCGAAGAGCAGCACCCGGCCGAAGCCGGCGAGGAAGCGGTCGTCGGCGAGGGCGTGGGCGTAGTGATCGAGGCCGGTGAACACCTCGCGTTCGCGGCCCAGGCCGAGCGGTCCGGTCCGCTCGGTGCGGTACAGGCTCTGGTGGACGGCGTAGACGATGGGCGCGACGAAGCAGAGGGCGAAGAGGGCCAGGAAGGGCAGCACGAACCCGGCGGCCACACGGGCGTTGCGGGCTTCGCTACGGCCGCGGCGGCGCCGGCGGGCGGACCGGCGTGGCGGCCGGGCGCCGGCCTCGCGCGGGGCCGGCGGGCCGGTGTCCGCCCGGCTCAGGGTGTCCCGGTCGGACCCGCTCATCCGCCGCTCTCCACCTTCAGGCCCTTGCCCTTGAGGTCGGAGACGGTCTGGGCCTGGACCTTCTTCAGTACGGCGCGGAAGGAGCCGCCGTCGGCGAGCGCGTCGGTGAAGGCGTCGCCGAGCCGCTGGTAGAGGGTGTCCACGCCGGGCCCCCACCGCCAGCTGGTGTCGACGTGCGCGCCCGCGTCCGCGAAGACCCTGCTGTAGGTCTGGCCGCCGAAGAACTCCTTGTGGACGTCGAGATCGGCGGTGGTGTAGCCCTTCTTGGCGCTGGGGAAGCCGTAGCCGCCGTCGATCAGCAGCGCGATGGATTCCGGGTCGGTGTTGAGCCAGACGGCGAAGTCGAGGGCGTCCTCGGGGTACCGCGACTTCTTGAAGACGGCCGTCGTGGAGCCGCCCCAGTTGGCCTGCGCGTCCGCGCCGGCCCGCCACTGCGGCATCGGCGCAGCCCGCCAGGCGCCCTTGGTGCCCGGTGCGTTGCCGGCCAGCAGCGCGTCGCCCCAACTCGCCCCGATCCAGGCGGGGACGGCCCCGGTCTGCACGTCCTTGTACCAGGCGTTCTGGCGGTCCGGGATGGTCTTGACGAGCTTCCGCCTGACCAGCGCCTCCCAGTAGTCGGCGACCTTCCGGGTGGGTTCGTCGTCGAGGTGCACGATCCAGGTGTCGCCGTCGGTGGCGTACCACTTGGCGCCCGCCTGCCAGGCCAGGCCGGCGAAGCGGTTGCCGTTGGTGGGGGCGAAGGTCTCGATCCAGGCGCCCTTCGCGCGGATCGCCCTGGCGGCACTCTCGTAGTCGTCCCAGGTCTTCGGGACCGGCACGCCCCACTTGTCGAAGAGGTCCTGGCGGACGAACAGGCCCATCGGTCCGGATGCCTGGGGGATGGCGTAGACGCCCTTGCCGAAGACGGACTGCTGCCACTGCCAGCCGGAGAACCGGCCCTTGTGGCGGGCGGCGCCGAGCGGGCCGAGGTCCAGCAGGCCGTCGTCGAGCAGGAAGCCGGGGACCACGGGGTATTCGATCTGCCCCAGGTCCGGCGGGTTGCCCGCCTTGATGGCGGCGTGCATCTTCGCGTACTGCTGGCCGTTGACGGCGGAGACCTTCTCGACCGCGACCTGCACCTCGGGGTTCTCGCGGTTCCACAGGTCCACGGGCTTGTCGATGCCCGGTACCCAGGACCAGAAGGTCAGGGTGATCTTCTGGCCCTTCTTGCGCTCACGGGGCACGTCGCCCTCGCCGCCGCCGCAGCCGGCGAGCGCGAACCCGGCGGCGGCAGCGGCAGCCCCGCCCAGGACCGTTCTGCGGTGCATGTCGTTGCTGGTCATGCGGGCTCCTCCACGGGGATGCGGCGGAAGGTGATCGTCGAGTAGGCGCTGAAGTCGCCGGTCTCGTAGAGCAGCCCGACGGTCGCGTGGTCGAGGGTGACGAGGTCGCAGTAGGCGGCGGGGAGGCCGGAGACGGTGTGCCGTGCCCGCCAGGTCAGACCGCGGTCCCGGCTGGCGCGGACGGTCATCAGGGCGCGGGCGTCCGGTTCGGCGGGCCCGCAGAAGAGCAGCTCGTCGCGCTCGGCGAGGTACAGCACGCTGCCGTGGACCACCGGCCCGGTGAGACCCGCCTGCGGCCGGAACGGCGTGCGCAGATGCTCGCCGCCGTCGGTGGACACGGCGTCGGCGCGGTGCCAGGCCGCGCCGGACTGGTTGCGGGTGTTCAGGTAGAGGCAGCCGTCGGGGAGTTCGGCCGCGGTGGTCTCGTTGGGGGCGACGGAGGGATGGCTGTCGCTGTCGGTGTAGCCGATCCGCCAGGTGACGCCGTCGTCGTCGCTGAGCAGCGCGTGGCCGCCGTTGTAGCGGGGTTCGACGCCGGTGTGAGCGGGGTCCTCGGGCGGGGTGGAGTGGTTGGCGGGAACCACCAGCCGGCCGGCGTACGTGCCCCGGCGCAGCCGCACCGCATGGCCGGGCCCGGTGGCGTACCACCGCCAGTCCGGCCGCTTGGCCATGTCGGTGAGGTCGCGCGGCGCGCTCCAGGTCGTGCCTTCGTCGTCGCTGTGCTGGAGCCACACCCTGCGGCCGTCGGCCGCGGAGACCTGCCCGCGCCGGATGCGGTCCTCGGTGGCGTCGGCGGCGTTGTGGACCTGGAGCAGCAGCACCCGCCCACCGGCCAGGACCAGCGGCGCCGGATTGCCCGCGGTGCCGCTGCCGTTGCGGGCGACGACCTGGAGCGGGCCCCAGGTACGACCGCCGTCGGCGGAGCGTTTGAGGACGATGTCGATGTCGCCGGAGTCGGCGGCCGAGGAGACCCGCCCCTCCGCGAAGGCGAGGACGGCCCCGGAGCGGGACCGGACGACGGCCGGGATGCGAAAGCTCGCATATCCCTCGGTCCCGGCCCGGTACGGCACTGAACTCTCGTACGCCACGGGTCACCCCCAACGGCCGGACGTAGGACGTCCCTTGTCCTGTTTCGTGACCTTAGAGAGCGCCCAACTGACCGTCAAGACACCCGACATGGCCCCTTTTCCGACCGGTGAACGGCGGCCGGCATCGCGATGAAGACCCGGTTCCGGCGGGACTCGCGCCAGGGACGCGGCGTACGGGCAGGCCGATGCCGTGCGCCCGCCCGTTGACGTCGGGCAGGAGCGGTGACGTGCCCCCGGACCGGTGACGTACCGCCGCCGTACCGGCGCACCGTTGACCGGCGGACCGCGCCCGCGTCTATTGTGGCGTCGACACCGGACATCCCATGTCCCACGTCTCGCGGTGGCTTCCCGCCCGGCCGCCGCACGGCCGCTGGAGCGCCCATGCCACTGCCCGCACCGCTGCACGGCGTCATCCCGCCGGTCTGCACCCCGCTCGACGCGCGCGGCGAGGTGGACACCGCCTCCCTGACACGCCTGGTGCACCACCTCCTGGACGGCGGGGTGCACGGGCTGTTCGCGCTCGGCTCCACCAGCGAGGTCGCCTACCTCACCGACGCCCGGCGCGCCCTCGCCCTGGAGACCGTGGTGAAAGCCGCCGCGGGCCGGGTGCCGGTGCTCGCCGGCGCCATCGACACCACCACCTCGCGGGCCGTGGCCCAGGCCGGTACCGCCGCCGCCCTGGGCGCCGACGCCCTGGTGGTCACCGCGCCGTTCTACACCCGCACCCACCCGCGGGAGATCGCCGCGCACTTCCGCCACATCCGCGCGACGGTGGACCTGCCGCTGTTCGCCTACGACATTCCCGTCGCTGTGCACAGCAAGCTGTCCACAGAGCTGGTGCACGAACTGGCCGCGGACGGCACGCTCGCCGGGGTCAAGGACAGCAGCGGCGACGAGGGCGCGCTGCGCCGCCTGATCGTCGCCCTCGGTGGCCGCACCGGCCGCCGCACCGGCCGGGCGCCGGGCTTCGCCGTCCTCACCGGTTCCGAACTGACCGTGGACGCGGCCCTGTTGGCGGGCGCCGACGGCGTCGTCCCGGGGATCGGCAATGTCGACCCGGCGGGCTACGTACGCCTCTACGACGCCGCGCGGGCCGGGGACTGGGAGCGTGCCGCCGCGGAACAGGAGCGGCTGGTGGCCCTGTTCGCCATGGTCGAGGCCGGTCCTGATTCGGAGATGGGCCGCAGCTCCTCGGCGCTCGGCGCCTTCAAGGCCGCCCTTCGGCTCCTCGGCGTGATCGAGCGGGGAGACACCGCCTTCCCACAGCTCCCGCTGAGCGAGGGGCCTGTCGCCGAGGTCGCGCGCCTGCTCACCGCCGCGGGACTGCCGCCGGTCCGGTGACCCGGGCGGACCCGTAGCTCGCCCCCGCTCACCGCTCAACTGCCGCCGGAGCCAGGTCCCGTACGGGTGACAGCAAGGGAACCACCTCCCGCGAGGCGGCGCGCTGCGGCAGGATGCCGGGCCATGGATGCCGTACGGGTCGCCCTGCTGCGTGAGGTCCTCGCCGGAACCGAGTGGGTCCAGGCCACCCGCCACTTCGCGGGATCGCTGCGTGCCTCCGTCGCGCCGCACGGCGGTGGGTTGCTGCTGGTCGGCAGCGCCGCCTACGAGCCCTGGCACCTGGCCGCACATCTGGACGACGAGGCCGCCTGGTCCGGCCTTCCGGAGCTTTCGCCGACACTCGTGCGGCACCGCGTCCCCAGCGGCCGGCCGGCCCACCTGTCGGTCGGGCTGGGCAGGCTGGAGGCGGCGGGACGCGGCGAGACCCTGCTGGTGGTCACCCCGGAGCAGCCGGGGGCCGAGCTGCTGGAGCGGGTGCACGACGCCCGGCGCAACGGCGCGACGGTCCTCGCCCTGGACGCCGGCGACCGCGATCTGCGCGCCCTGGCCCACGACGCCCTCGCCGCGCCGCCGGCAGCGTCCGGTGACGTCAACGACGCCGAGGTGG
Source organism: Streptomyces sp. NPDC048248 (assembly GCF_043201875.1). Lineage (NCBI taxonomy): Bacteria > Bacillati > Actinomycetota > Actinomycetes > Kitasatosporales > Streptomycetaceae > Streptomyces > Streptomyces sp. NPDC048248. Next base: position 367,264 of record NZ_JBICZL010000003.1, on the reverse strand, counting down.
CCCAGGACCTCGACCTCGACACCCTCCAGCATCTGGTGAGCGCGGCCGCCGGGGAGAACGGCGTGCCCGCGCCGCGCCGGCACCGCCGCTTCCGCGACCGGCTCACCCGGCTCGCCGAGGAGCTGACCTCGCCCCCGCCACCACGCTGGTGACGGCCCTGGCCGATCTCCCCCGGCCACCCACGGCCCGGCCACCGCAAAATGCTTTGCGCCGCCCGGCACCCGCGCGGACGATGGTGCGTCGTGACCTCCGCCCCTCCCCCACCGTCCCGCCGTCGCGCGGCCGCTCTGCTGCCGGACCTGGCGCCCTGGCGCTCCTCCCGCGACTTCCGGCTGATGTGGTGGGCGGGCGCGATCACCGTCTTCGGCAGCTTCCTGACCTTCGTCGCGGTGCCGTTGCAGCTCAAGGAGCTGACCGACTCCACTCTCGCGGTCGGGTCGCTGGGCGCCGTCGAGATCGTGCCGCTCATCGTCTGCGGCCTCTACGGCGGCGCGCTCGCCGACGCCGTGGACCGGCGCCGGCTCATCGTCAGGACCGAGGCCGCGCTCGGCGCGCTGGCGGTCCTGCTGCTGCTCAACAGCCTGCTGCCGGACCCGATGGTGTGGCCGCTGTACGTGATCACCGCGGCATCCAGCGCGCTGACCGGTCTGCAGCGCCCCGCACTGGACGCGATCGTCCCCCGCATCGTCGCGCGCGAGCAGCTCGCCGCGGCCGCAGCGCTGAACGCACTGCGCTGGCAGGTCGGCGCCATCGCGGGACCGGCGCTGGCGGGCGGGCTGGTCGCCTACGCCGGGGTGCGCTGGGCGTACGGGATCGATGTCGTGACGTACGCCGCGTCGGTGCTGCTCGGACTGAAGCTGCGCCCGTCGCCCGCCTCGCACGACGCCAGGAAGCCGTCGCTGCGCGGTATCGCCGAGGGCGCGCGCTACGCCTGGAGCCGTAAGGAGCTGCTGGGCACCTACGCCGTCGATCTCACGGCGATGGTGTTCGCCTTCCCGCTCGCGATCTTCCCCTTCCTCGCGGACGACCTGGACGCCCCCTGGGCACTCGGGCTGATGTATGCGGCGTTGCCCGCGGGGTCCTTCCTGGTGAGCCTGACCAGCGGCTGGACGTCGCGCGTCCAGCGGCAGGGCCGTGCGGTCGTGCTGGCGGCCGCCGGGTGGGGGCTGGCGATCACCGCCGCCGGGCAGATGCACGACGTCCGGCTGGTGCTGCTGTTCCTGACGCTGGCCGGCTCCTGCGACATGATCAGCGGCATCTTCCGCTCGGCGATGTGGAATCAGACGATCCCCGACGAGCTGCGGGGCCGGCTGGCCGGCATCGAGCTGCTGTCGTACTCCGTGGGCCCGCAGCTGGGCCAGGTCCGGGTCGGCGGGATGGCGGCCCTGACGACCGTACGGACGTCGGTCTGGGCGGGCGGGGTGCTGTGCTTCGTGGCCGTCGGGCTGCTGGCGCTGGCCCTGCCGAAGCTGATGGCGTACGACGCCAGGACCGACGAGCACGCGCGGCGGATGCGAGAGCGTCGGGCGGCCGAGGACGGCGCCCCCGGGCGGACCGGCGCGCCGGAGCCCGACCCGGACCCGGCGCCGTCCTGACGCCGGACGGCCAGGGGCCGTAGGGCGGGCGCCCAGCGAATGCCGCCCCTTGGCCCCGGGGGGCCTAGGTCGCGTCCCCCTCGTCCCCCTTGGCCTTGTCATGCCACTTGGGGTCGTTCTCCCACTCCAGGTTGCGCTCGCGGGCCGTCTCCATGGCGTGCGCGGCCTCCTCGCGGCTGTCGTAGGGGCCGAAGCGGTCGGCTGCCCGGCATTCGGGGCCCTCCTCGACCGTTCCGTGCTTGAGGCAGTAGTACCACTCGCCGGTTTTGCCGACCGTACGCCTCTTGAACAGCGCCATTACCGCCTCCTCTGGGTAACTCCCGTGCCGCCATCCTGCCCGAAGCCCCGCGGATACACTCGTTGTCATGTCTGGCCAGTCGCTTCTTGTCCCGGGGACCATCTCCCCCACCCGCCCCGTGCCCTCCTCGATCCCCCGCCCCGAGTACGTCGGGAAGGCCGCGCCGACCCCTTACAAGGGGCCCGAGGTGCAGGACGCCGAGACGATCGAGCGGATGCGGATCGCCGGCCGGATCGCCGCGCAGGCGATGGAGGAGGCCGCCAAGCTCATCGAGCCGGGCGTGACGACCGATGAACTGGACCGGGTGGCCCATGAGTTCATGTGCGACCACGGCGCCTACCCCTCGACGCTCGGCTACCGCGGCTTCCCCAAGTCCCTGTGTTCCTCGCTCAACGAGGTCATCTGCCACGGCATCCCGGACTCGACCGTCCTCCAGGACGGCGACATCGTGAACCTCGACGTCACCGCCTACATCAACGGTGTGCACGGCGACAACAACGCCACCTACCTGTGCGGCAACGTGGACGAGGAGTCCAAGCTGCTGGTCGAGCGCACCCGCGAGGCGCTCCACCGCGCGATCAAGGCCGTCAAGCCGGGCCGGCAGATCAACATCATCGGCCGGGTCATCGAGTCCTACGCCAAGCGGTTCGGCTACGGCGTGGTCCGTGACTTCACCGGCCACGGCATCAACTCGTCGTTCCACTCCGGCCTGATCGTTCCGCACTACGACAGCCCGCACCACACCACCGACATCCAGCCCGGCATGACCTTCACGATCGAGCCGATGCTGACGCTGGGGTCCTACGACTACGACATGTGGGACGACGGCTGGACGGTCGTGACCAAGGACCGCAAGCGCACCGCGCAGTTCGAGCACACCCTGGTGGTGACGGAGACCGGGGCGGAAATTCTCACGCTTCCCTGATCCCCGGCGGGGGTAGGGTTTTACCGACAGGGCGTCGGGAACCGGTTGACTTAGGTAAGCCTAAGTAGTTTGCTGGGTCCCAGCGGCGATGAACCGTTCCCGTCCGCCCCCCTCGGTTCCCGGAGGTCCGCCTTGGAAGCCCCCAGCCCGACCCCGTCCGCTCCGTTCTCGACGGTCATCCGCACCGCCTCGCACGCGCAGCACACCGAGGCCGAGAACTCCTCCTTCATGAGCGACCTCCTCGGCGGCAAACTCGGCGTCAGCGCCTACCGCCGCTACACCGAACAGCTGTGGTTCGTCTACCGCGCGCTGGAGGACGCCTCCGACGCGCTCACCGACGACCCCGTCGCGGGTCCCTTCATCCGCCCGGAGCTGGCCCGCACCGCCCAGCTGGAGCGCGACCTCGCCCACCTGGGCGGGCCGTCCTGGCGCGCGGGCCTGGAGCCGCTGCCGGCCACCGCCGCGTATGCCGAGCGGGTGTCGCGCTGCGCCCGCGACTGGCCGGCCGGCTATGTCGCCCACCACTACACCCGCTACCTCGGCGACCTCTCCGGCGGCCAGATCATCCGCGGCACTGCCGAGAAGACCTGGGGCTTCGCGCGCAAGGGCGACGGGGTGCGGTTCTACGTCTTCGAGGACATCGCCAACCCGGCCGCCTTCAAGCGTCACTACCGCGAGCTGCTGGACGCCCTGCCGGTCGACGACCTGGAGAAGCAGCGCGTGGTCGACGAGTGCAAGCGGGCCTTCACGCTGAACGGCGAGGTCTTCCGCGAGCTGGGCGAAGAGTTCCCGCTGACTGCCTGACGGACGGGTCACGGGCGGGTGCCCGCAGCCGGCGCACTACGGCGTATCGGCGCGCACCCGCCCACCGACCGCGATCGCGCCGTCCGGATGAGGGCGGGTGAGGATCTGCGATCCGATGCCCTGGCGCACGTCCAGCGCGCGCCCCAGCTCATGCGTCAGCAGCAGCGCGGCCGCGCCGGTGGCCTCGTCCTCGACGATGCCGTCGCCGCGGCGCGGGAAGGCCCGCGCACGGACCACTCCCGCCGCCTCGTCCTGCCAGGCCCAGGCGTAGAGCCAGCCCTCCCCCGGCGGCGGCGCCGGCAGCGCGTCGACCTCGGCCACCGACGCGTACTGCTCGGTCCTGCGGCCGGGCACCCACTCCGCGCGGCCGCACACCCAGGTGAACTCCTCGTCGAAGGTCACCGGGACGTCGCCGGCCGGGGGCCGCAGCATGCGAGGCGGCCGGCCGAGGCTGCGCAGCAGCCAGGCCAGCCCGACGAGCGGATGGCCGGCGAAGGGGAGGCGGACGCTCGGCGTGTGGATGTCGACGGTGCCGCGCGTCTCGTCGTCCAGGAAGACGGTTTCACTGAAGCCGAGTTCGGCGGCCAGCGCGGCACGCGCCGCACGGTCGGGGACGGCCGCGCCGTCGCGCACCACTCCCAGTGGGTTGCCGCCCGTCCCGCCCGGCCCGCAGAACACGCGCAGCACATCCAGTTCGAGCTTCCGGCCATCGCATCCGATCACCCGTCCATTCAACAGCACGTCCCCGTAAGGGAATCCGGGACGCGGCACCGCCCGGCGGAGCCCGTTCACCGGAGCCGTGGACGCCACGGAGGCGCGGGACGGCACGGCTGCCGGGCGGAACCTGTTCGCCTCGGAACGGCTGATCGCCTCGTACGGGCGCCGTACGTACCGGCCGCCGCGCGCGGGCCCCCTCCCCCGCCCGCCTTGACCAGTCCTTGAAGGTCCCTTGACAGACCCCCTGTCGGACCGTGACCGAGTCGTAGCTCATGAGAGCCGAATCACTGGACACGGGGGGAAGCATTCAGGTAAGCCTCGGATAAGTTAGGGCCGCCTTAGTGGCGTAGTCCCCCGTTCCCGCACCGACAGACCCGCCTGGAGCCCCACATGCGAGCCCTCCGCTCCTCCGCCGTTGCCGCGATCGCCGTGGCCACGACCCTCACCGCCGTCGCCGGCTGCGCCGAGAAGAGCGACGCCAAGGGCGGCGGCAAGGGTGCGATCGAGGTGACGGCCACCGACACCGGCTGCGAGGTCTCCGCGAAGGAGTTCCCCGCAGGTCACGTCCGGTTCGCGGTGCAGAACAAGGGCTCCAAGGTCACCGAGGTCTACGTCTACGCCCCGGGCGACCGGATCGTCACCGAGCGGGAGAACATCGGCCCCGGCACCCGGGCCGAGATCACCGCCGAGATCAAGGCCGGCTCGTACCAGATCGCCTGCAAGCCCGGCATGAAGGGCGACGGCATCCGTCAGAAGGTCACGGCGAGCGGCAAGGGCGCGACCGCGAAGCGCGACCCCCGGCTGGACGCCGCGGTCGCCGCCTACCGGCGTTACGTCCAGGAGCAGGCGGACGAGACGCTGCCCAAGGCCGAGAAGTTCGCCGACGCCGTGAAGGCGGGCGACATCGCAGCCGCGAAGAAGGCGTACGCCGTCTCCCGCATCGGCTGGGAGCGCACCGAACCGGTCGCCGAGTCCTTCGGCGACATCGACCCCAAGGTCGACGTCCGCGAGGACGGCCTGGAGGACGGCCAGAAGTGGACCGGCTGGCACAAGCTGGAGCAGTCGCTGTGGGAGACCGAGAAGCTCTCCGCCGCCGACACCGAGCTCGCCGACCGGCTGATCAGCGACCTCAAGGACTGGCAGAAGCGGGTCGGCAAGGCCGAGATCACCCCGACCAGCATGGCCAACGGCGCCAAGGAGCTGCTCGACGAGGTCTACACCGGCAAGGTCACCGGTGAGGAGGAGCGCTACAGCCACACCGACCTGGTCGACTTCCAGGCCAACGTGGACGGCGCGCGCAAGGCGTACGAGCTGCTCAAGCCGGTCGCGGCGAAGAACGACGCGGCGCTGGCCAAGGAACTGGACAAGCAGTTCACGGCGATCGACAAGCAGTTGGACGCCTACCGCGAGGGTGACGGCTTCGTCTCGTACGACACCGTCGACAAGGGCGAGAAGAAGGAACTCTCCGACGGCGTCAGCGCGCTGGCCGAGCCGCTGTCGAAGCTGGCCGCCGCCGTGGCGACCGACAAGTAGTCCATCGCGGAGCAGGGAGTCACGATGACGACGGACGGTCAGCGACAGGAGACGGCGGACGCCCCGGCGACGGGCACCGCAGGCGCCGGCGCGAAGGACGACCCGGCGGCCGCCCCCGGCGGCCGCACGCCGTCCCGGCGCGCGCTGCTGGGATGGGGCGGCGCGGGGCTGGCGCTCGGCGCGGTCGCGGCCGGCGGCACGGCAGCGGCGCTGCGCACCGGCAGCGACGCCCAGCCGGCCGCGGCGGACGCGACCGCGGGCGCCGCGGTGCCCTTCCACGGCCGGCACCAGGCCGGGATCGCCACCGCCGTCCAGGACCGGCTGCACTTCGCCGCGTTCGATGTCACCACCGACGACCGCGAGGAGCTGATCGCGCTGCTCAAGGAGTGGACGAAGGCCGCGGCGCGGATGACGGCGGGGGACGCGGTCGGTGACGGGGCGGTCGGCGGGCTCGCCGAGGCGCCGCCGGACGACACCGGTGAGGCGCTCGGTCTGCCGCCGTCCCGGCTCACCCTGACGTTCGGGATCGGCCCCTCCCTCTTCGAGAAGGACGGCAAGGAGCGGTTCGGGCTCGCCGCCCGGCGGCCCGAAGCGCTGATCGAGCTCCCGAAGTTCCCCGGCGACAACCTCGACCGGACCCGCAGCGACGGTGATCTGTGTGTGCAGGCATGCGCGGACGACCCGCAGGTCGCGGTGCACGCGATCCGCAACCTGGCCCGCATCGGCTTCGGCAAGGTCGCGATCCGCTGGTCGCAGCTCGGCTTCGGCAAGACCTCATCGACCACCCCCGACGCGCACACGCCGCGCAACATGTTCGGCTTCAAGGACGGCACCCGCAACATCGCGGGGACCGACGACGCGGCCCTCGCCGAGCACGTGTGGGTGGGCGAGAAACCCGACGCGGGCTGGATGGCCGGCGGTTCGTACCTGGTTGCCCGCCGGATCCGGATGCGCATCGAGACCTGGGACCGCACTCCGCTCAAGGAGCAGGAGGAGATCTTCGGCCGGGACAAGGGCGAGGGCGCTGCGGTCGGCAGGAAGCACGAGCGGGACGAGCCGCATCTGAAGTCGATGCTGCCGACCGCGCACGTGCGGCTCGCGCACCCGGACTCCAACGGCGGGGCGCGCATCCTGCGGCGCGGCTACTCCTTCACCGACGGCACCGACGGTCTGGGACGGCTGGACGCCGGACTGTTCTTCCTCGCCTACCAGCGCGACGTCCGTGACGGCTTCGTACCGTTGCAGCGGAATCTGGCGCGTAACGACGCGCTCAACGAGTACATCCAGCACGTGGGTTCAGCGGTCTTCGCGGTACCGCCGGGCGTCCGGAACGCGGACGACTGGTGGGGCCGGGCACTGTTCGCCTGAGGTTGCCGACACCGTGGAAGACGCCATGAAGGAAGGAAAGGGACCGACGTGTTCGGCAACTACCTGATCGGACTGCGCGAGGGGCTGGAAGCCAGTCTCGTCGTGTGCATCCTCATCGCCTATCTGGTCAAGACCGGCCGGCGGGAGGCGCTGCGGCCGGTCTGGATCGGCATCACGCTGGCCGTTGTGCTGTCGTTCGCCTTCGGCGCGGCGCTCCAGTTCGGCTCGCAGACGCTGACGTTCACGGCGCAGGAGGCCCTCGGCGGCTCCCTGTCGATCATCGCGGTGTGCCTGGTGACGTGGATGGTCTTCTGGATGCGGCGCACCGCGCGGCATCTGAAGCAGGAGCTGCACGGCAAGCTGGACGCGGCGCTGTCCCTGGGCACCACGGCGCTGGTGATCACCGCGTTCCTGTCGGTGGGCCGCGAGGGGCTGGAGACTGCCCTGTTCGTGTGGACCGCCGCGCAGTCCGCGCAGGACGGCGTACGTCCGCTGATCGGCGCGCTGCTGGGCCTGCTGACGGCGGTCGTGCTGGGCTGGCTGTTCTACCGCGGTGCGGTGCGGATCAACCTGGCGAAGTTCTTCACCTGGACCGGCGGGATGCTGGTGGTCGTGGCGGCGGGCGTGCTGGCGTACGGCTTCCACGATCTGCAGGAGGCGGAGTTCCTGCCGGGCCTGCACCAGCGGGCGTTCGACATCAGCGAGCAGCTCCCCGCCGACAGCTGGTACGGCACGCTCCTGAAGGGCATCTTCAACTTCCAGCCGGATCCGACCGTCCTTCAGGTCACGGTGTGGGCTCTGTATCTGATCCCCACTCTCGCCCTCTTCCTCGCCCCCGGTAGGGTTGCGCCGAATCGTGCCACCCCGGCGGCCTCCCCGTCCGCCCCGGTCGCCCCGAAGGAGCCCGAGCCCCATGACACGCAGGTCGCCGTTCCGGGTGCCCGCAACACTGACGTCGGCAGCGGCGGCGCTGGTGATACTGAGCGGGTGCATGACGGTGCACGGCGAAAGGGTGAAGCTGCCGGCGGTGACGGAGGCTGAGGGCGCCAAGGCGCTCCAGCGCTTCGCCGAGGGCTTCAACAAGGCCAACAGCCGGCTCGATCCCTCGGTGAACCCCTCGTACGAGTCGGGGGCGCTGCTGGCCATCGACCAGGCGGGCATCAAGGCCGCGCACGCCGTCCGGCCGCAGGGCAACCCGAACTTCACCCCGCTGACGTTCAAGGACGCGCACTTCACGGTGCCCAAGCAGGCGGGCTGGCCGAAGTACTTCGTCGCGGACGCCGTCAGCAACCGCAAGAACAGCCGCTGGTACCTGGTGTTCAGCCGGGACGGCATCGACGCCAAGTGGCGTGCGGTGTATCTGGCGACGTTCGCCGGCAATGCGGCACCGCAGTTCAAGACGGACAAGGACGGCTACGCCGAGGCGGTGCCGGCCGGTTCCCCGTCCGGTCTGGCGGTGGCGCCCGGCAAGCTGAGCCAGCGGTACGCCGACTACCTCAACACCGGCAAGGGCGAGCTGTTCGCGCCCGGCCGGAACACCGACGGCTGGCGCGCGACCCGGGCCAGGGACGCCGACCAGCTGGGCGCCCACATCCAGTGGCAGGACCGGCCCGCGGCCTTCCCGCCGGTGGCGCTGCGGCTGAAGGACGGCGGGGCGCTGGTGTTCTTCTCGACCTACTACCACCAGCAGAAGACGGTCGCCGAGGGCTTGACGATCAAGGTGCCGCCGAGCCTCCAGGGCATCGTGCAGGGCCCCGCGAAGAAGACCAACAAGATGACCTTCACCACCGTGTCGGGCCAGACCGTCGAGGTGCCGGCCAAGGACTCCGGGGGCAAGGTCGTCGTGCTGAACCGCATCGAGGCGAAGACGTCGGCGAAGGCGCTGTAACGGGTGTGACGGACGGCCGCGGAGGGTGCGCCGCCGTGTCGGGGGTCGCCGGGTGTCCGGCGGCCCCTTCGGCGTCTTCCGTGAGGTCCGTGACGCGGTGCGTACGGATGCGTGCGGGACCGGACCGTTCGTACGGCCCGCAGGCTTCCGGGGGCGTCAGCGGCCGATCGGCCAGGCCGCCGACTCGTGGTGGGGTTCGCGGTCGAGGAACTCGGCGCAGGCGTCGGTGAGCGACTCCAGCAGCGTCAGCGGGTCGGGCAGCGGCAGTTCGGGGCCGCGCAGCCAGCTCACGGCCGGCTGGTCACCGGGCAGCTCGGAGGGCGGCAGCAGCACATAGCTGCCGCGGCAGTGCCAGCGCAGGCCCGGGTGTTCGTCCAGCGTCTCGGGGTGGCAGTCCAGCTCGCAGGGCCACCACTCGTCCTCGTCGTCCGGGGTGCCGCGGGTGGCGGTGAAGAACAGCATCCGGCCGTCGCGGGTACCGCTGCCGCTGAGGGTGATCGGTCCGACGTCGATGCCTGCCGCGTCCAGCCGGCCCAGGGCGCTGCGGCCCGCTTCGACGGGGACGTCGAGCACGTCGTGGATGATGCCGGTGGCGGTGATGAAGTTGGCGTGCGGGAGGGTGCGCAGCCAGGTGGCGACCTTGTCGCGGTCGGTGGTGGCGACGGTCTGCCAGCCGAAAGAGATCGGATGCCGGCCAGGGGTGGGACACCCGATGCGTTCACAGGAACAGCCGTAGCCGGAGGGGTGCGCTGCCGGGGCGATGGGGAAACCCGCGTCGGCGGCCGCCAGCAGCAGGTCCTCACGGCCGCGCGCGGCCGTCGATCCCGTGTCCGTATCGCCGCCGTCCGATCCGCTCTTCGGCCGGCGCAGCCACTGGGAGAACCTGCTCTTGCGTTCCATCTATCCCCTCACTTCGAGCGGTGGTCTGGGATCAATGCTGCCACCATCCTGCGCCTCGGGTGACCGGTGTGCGGATCCGGGGTGAACGAAGAACCGACGAATGGGGGCATTTGCCCACATCATCATCAGGTCGGCGTGAACTTTCAGGGGCGCGCCCGCAGGCCACGCAGCGCCAGGTCCACCAGGGTGTCGACGAACTCGTGGGTCAGCTCACCGGTGCGCATCAGCCATCGCTGTGAGAAGGGACTCAGGACCATTTCCGCTGCGATGCGGGGATCGACGTCGGGGGCCAGCTCGCCCGCCTCCTGGGCCGCCCGCACCCGGTCGGTGTAGGCACTGATACCGGGCTCCAGGAGCCGGGAGACGAAGGTGCGGGACAGCTCCTCGTCGTTCGCGCCGGCCACCGCGAGGGCGCGGTAGGGGGCCTGGAACGCCGGGTCGTTGAACTCGTCCGCCGTGGCACGCAGTACGGACTTCAGGTCGGCCGCCAGGTCGCCGGTGTTCGGCATGGCCTCCCCGTAGCCGTCCACGTCGACGGTGAAGGCGTCCAGCAGGACGGCGGCCTTCGAGGGCCACCAGCGGTAGATCGTCTGCTTGCCCACCCCCGCCCGGGAGGCGATTCCTTCGATCGTGAGCTTGTCGTAGCCGACCTCGCCGACGAGCGCGAGGGCGGCGTCGAAGATCGCGCGACGCGAGCGCTCACTGCGGCGCGAGGCATCGGGGGGTGTCTTGTTGGCCATGGGTGAAGTCTAGCCACGTGAGGCGAGACGTATCGTCTTGACAAGACGCAGCGTCTCGCCTCATTCTGAACCAGAAGCGAGACGGTGCGTCTCGTTCGACCGGTGAAGGGATCACCTCATGAGCAAGGGAAAAGCGGGCGGCATGCTCGGCGTCGGCGGCACCCGCAGCAAGCTCTCCCGCGGCGCGCTGCGCGGCGGTGCGAGCGGCGGCACGCACGGCGGCCGGCCCGATCCGCAGGCACAGCGCCGCGAACTGCTGCGCAAGCTCCAGGAAGCGCGGACGGAAAGGTCCGAGCCGTCGAAGGACGGCGACGCGTGAGCACTGCCGGCCGCGGGCCGAGGCCGTCGCCCCGGCCCGCGGCGGAGGGGTACAGAGGTCAGGAACGCGGCCAGTCGTCGCCCCAGGCGGCGTCCCGGGCCGCGCGGTAGAGGTCGCCGTGCCGCTTGGTGACCGTGGCGCGCTGCAGCCCCTCCTCCGCGGTGCACAGGTCCAACAACACCTGGCCCTTGCGGAGTTGGGGCTTGCGGACGATACGGGAGGGGGCCGGGGAGGCGTCCGCCCTGGTGGCGGCGACGTAGCTGTACTTCTCGTCCTCGTACGGGAGGGAGCCGCCCTTGACCTGGCGGTGGAGGGAGGAACGGCTGACCCGGGCCGCGAAGTGGCACCAGTCCCCGGCGGCTCCTGCAGGCGGGGGGTTCCCCGCGCCGGAGATGATCGGGCAGGTGTCGCTGTGCGGGCAGGGCGCGACGATCCGCAGCCCGGCCTCGACGAGCTGCTCGCGGGCCGCGATGATGCGGCGATAGCCCTCGGGGGTGCCCGGTTCGATCAGCACCACGGTATGTGCGGTCGACGCGGCGGCCACCACGGCCCGCCGGGCCTCCGGCCGCAGCTCGCCCAGGACGTAGGACACGGTCACCAGGTCCGTATCCGCCGGGACCGCCAGCGATTCGTCGATGACCTGCCGCTGCCACCGGACATCCGGCAGCACCCCGTCCGCCAGCTCACGGCCGAGGTCGAGTGCGGGCTGCGCCCAGTCGAGGACGGTGCTCTGATGCCCCTTCCAGGTGGCCGCGGCGGCCCAGGTGGCGGCGCCGGTGCCGCCACCGATGTCCACATGGGTGGCCGGCGACCACTGCGGCAGCCGCTCGGCGAAGGCGCCCAGCGCGGCCCGTACCGCCTCGAAGGTCGCCGGCATCCGGTAGGCGGCGTACGCGGCGACATCGGCGCGGTCCCTGAGCACCGGTGCGTCGGTGGGCGTACGGCCCCGGTAGTTGACGATCAGCCGCTCGACGGCCTGCACGGCCTGCTTGGGCGGCAGGCCGTCGAGCAGGACGGCCAGTGCGGCCCGCAGTTCCTCGTGCATTCGGAAAAGTCTACGGGGCCCTGAAGGCGCTCCTTCCGCGCGGCGGGAGGAGCTGGAGGGGCCGGTGCGGGCGAGCTGCCGGGGGCGGGCGGGGCCGGATGATGCCGGCGGCGCCCGGTGGTCAGCCGGCGCGGGCGACCGCCCGGGCCAGGCAGTCGGCGGCGGCCGCACGGGGAGCGCTGCCACCGTTGCGGCGGCACGGGTGGACGGTGTTGGCGAGGAGCACCAAAAAGGTGTCCGTGGCCCGGTCCAGGACGAGGCTGGTACCGGTGAAGCCGGTGTGGCCGGCCGCGCCGTGCCCCGCCAACTCGCCCATGAAGTACGGCTGGTCGACGCCGAAGCCGAGGCCGGGCGGGTCGAGCAGGGCGGCCACGGCGTCCGGCCCCAGGATGCGGGCGGTGCCGTAGGCGCCGCCGTTGAGCAGCGTCCGGCAGAGCACGGCCAGATCCTGGGCGGTGGAGAAGAGACCGGCGTGCCCGGCCACGCCGCCCAGTGCCCAGGCGTTCTCGTCGTGGACCTCACCCCGCACCATCCCGCGGTCGGCCTTCGCCCACGGGCGCCGCTGGTCCTCCGTCGCCGCCACGCCTTGGGGCGCCAACGGCCCGTAGGAGGTGCTGAGCATGCCCAGCGGCGCCGTGATGCCCTCCCGGACGAGGGCGTCCAGGCGCAGCCCGGTGAGCTGCTCCAGGACCAGCTGGAGGGCGATGAGGTTGAGATCGGAGTAGAGGTGCGCGCCGGCCGGGCCGCCGGCGGGGGCCGCCGCCTCCCGCCACAGCAGCGCGAGCTGGGCGGCTCTCCCCGGATGGTCGTGGAACGGCAGCTCCGGGCGGAGGCCGGACGTGTGGTCGAGCAGTTGCCGCACGGTGATGCCGCGGGCGAAGGCGGGCAGGTGGCCGCGTACCTCTTCGTCGAGGGCCAGGAAGCCGCGCTCGACCTGCTGGAGCGCGGCGACGGCGGTGAAGAGCTTGGTGAGCGAGGCGAGGTCGAAGACGGTACCGACCCGCATCGGCTCCCAGCGGTCCCGCGGCAGGTCCACGCCCCGCTGCCGCTCCGGGTCGTAGGAGCGGTAGCGCACCGCCCAGCCGGTGGCGTCCTCGACGGCGACGACCGGGCCGCGGCCGGCGAGGACGACGGCTCCCGCGCACCAGGCGGGCCGCCCGCCTGGCAGCGCCCGCACGCCCTGGACCAGTCGTTCCATCCACGTCGGGTCGAGGCCGGCCCGGGCCGGGGTGCCGTATCGGAGTCTCGGTGCGTTCAGAGCCTGGTCCCCTCGCCGGCGGTGCTCCCGGTGGTCTCCCCCCTACGCTGCCACGGGCGGCACATCCCCAGGAAGCTCACGAGCGCCAAAACGGCGCAGGAAAGCTGTACGACGGCCATCGGCACGGCGGTCCGCTCCCCCGCGATGCCCACCAGCGGGGAGGCCACCGAGCCGAGGAGGAAGGTCGAGGTGCCCAGCAGCGCGGAGGCGGAGCCGGCCGCGTGCGGGGTGCGCAGCAGCGCCTGGGTGTTGGTGCTGGGCATGACCAGGCCCATGGACGCCATCAGGACGAAGAGCCCCGCCGCCATCGGCACCAGGCCGACCGCGCCGAACACCCCGGAGGACATCAGCAGCAGGCCGGTCGCGGCGACCGCGATCAGCACCAGGCCGGTGCCGAGCACCTTGTCCAGGCTGACCCGGCCGACAAGCACCTTGCCGTTGATCTGGCCGACCAGCACCAGACCGACGGAGTTGACGCCGAAGAGCAGGCTGAAGGTCTGCGGGGAGGCGCCGTAGATCTCCTGGACGACGAACGGCGAGGCGGAGATGTAGGCGAAGAGGGCGGCGAAGGCGAAGGCGCCGACGAGGAGGTAGCCGGAGAAGGCCCGATCGGCCAGCAGGTCGCGCATGGTGCGCAGGGTCTGGCCGAGGCCGCCGGGGTGCCGGCGTGCGGGCGGCAGGGTCTCGTCGAGCTTGCGCCAGACCAGCAGGGTCAGCAGGATCCCGACGACGGTCAGCACGACGAAGACCCCGCGCCAGTCGGTGACCTGCAGGATCTGGCCGCCGATGACCGGTGCGACGACCGGTGCGACCCCGGAGATGAGCATCAGGGTGGAGAAGAACCGGGCCATCGCCACGCCGTCGTAGAGGTCACGCACCACCGCCCGCGCGATGACGATGCCGGCCGCACCGGCCAGGCCCTGCAACAGGCGGAAGGCGATGAGGAGTTCGGCGTTGGTGGCGACCGCGCACAGGGCGGTGGCGAGGATGTAGATCACCATGCCGGCGAGCAGCGGGCGGCGGCGCCCCCACTTGTCGCTCATCGGGCCGACGATCATCTGGCCGAGGGCCATGCCCGCCAGACAGGTCGTGAGGGTCAGCTGGACGGTGGCGGCCGGGCTGTGCAGTGCTGCGGTGACCTGCGGCAGAGCCGGGAGGTACATGTCCATGGAGAGCGGCGGGACCGCCGTGAGGCCGCCGAGGACGAAGGTCACGAGGAGGCTGGTGCGGCGGGACGCGGCCGGTGCTGCTGCCGCGCCCCGCTCGGCTATCGGGGGAAGGTCCTTGGTCTCGGCCGTGCTGGGGCCGGGGTCCGTCATGAGCGTCTCCATGGTTTATTGATGGCCGCACCATGGTGTCATGCACGGACCTGCCGCCGGGCCGGTTGCGGCTGGACCGTCGGACCTGGGCCGGGGCGTGGGGGCGTGCCCCGGTGCCCGGTTCCCGAGTCCCGGGAACCGGCGGGATGCGGGCCGCCGCGTACTCCGCCGACCGGGTGAAGCGGCCCGCGCACCGGGCGGTGCAGAGGGCCGCGATCCCGGGGTCAGGCCGGCTTCAGTCCCGGGTCGCCCGCCTCCGAGACGAAGGACGCCGCGGTGGCGATCGGTGCCCCTTGCGTGGTGACGGCGGACACCGTCCGGTAGTCGCCGCGGGCGGTGTCCTGGTCCAGGGTGACCGTCACATAGCCGCGCCGGCCGTTGTAGAACTTCATGTGCGGATTGGCCGCCATGTAGGTGTCCCAGTTGGCCGGCTTGTCCGCGCCGTCCTTGCCGCTGGCGATCGAGGTCGTCACGAACTCCACGCCCGCATTGCGCGACCCCGGGTCCTTGACGTCCCGCTTGATGTCGAGGGCGTAGTGGACGTGCACATCGCCGGTGAGCACGACGAGGTTGTCCACACCCGCCGACTCCGCGCCGGCCAGGACCCGCTCGCGGGACGCCGGGTAGCCGTCCCAGGCGTCCATGCTCACCCGGTAGGCGTCGCCCGTGGCGTCGCGCCGCTCGGAGAAGGTGACCTGCTGCGGCAGCACGTTCCACCGCGCCGTGGACTCGCGCCAGCCGTCGATCAGCCAGCGCTCCTGGGTGGCGCCGGTCAGGGTGCGGCGGGGGTCCGCGGACTCCGGGCCCGGCGCGTGCCAGCCGTCGCCGTAAGCCTGGTCCGAGCGGTACTGGCGGGTGTCGAGGATGTCGAACTGCGCGAGCCGGCCGTACTGGACACGGCGGTAGAGGCGGGCGTCGGAGCCCTGCGGCCGCTGCGGGCTCCGCAACGGCTGGTTCTCCCAGTACGCGCGGTAGGCGGCGGCCCGGCGGACGAGGAACTCGGCGGGCGGGAGGTTGCCCTCACTGATCTCCGCGGCGTAGTTGTTCTCCACCTCGTGGTCGTCCCACGTCACGATGAAGGGGTGCGCGGCGTGCGCGGCCTGCAGGTCCGGGTCGGACTTGTACAGGGCGTAGCGCAGCCGGTAGTCCTCCAGGGTGACCGTCTCGCGGTTGAAGAGCGAGGGCAGGGTCCGGTCGGTGTAGGCGCGGGCGCCGCCCGCCGCCGTCACCGGGTACTCGTACAGATAGTCACCGAGGTGGAAGACGACGTCGAGGTCTTCCTGCGCGAGATGGCGGTAGGCCGTGAAGTAGCCGTCGTGGTACGCCTGGCAGGAGACGGCGCCGAGCTTGAGGTCGTTGATCCGCGCGCTGCGGGAGGGCGCGGTGCGGGTGCGGCCGACGGGGCTGATCCAGTCGCCGGCGCGGAAGCGGTAGTAGTAGACGCGGTCGGGCGCCAGGCCGGTGGGCTCGATGTGCACGGAGTGGTTGAACTCCGGGTGGGCGTCCGCGCGGCCCTGGCCCGCGAGCCTCTTGAAGTGCTCGTCGTAGGCGACTTCCCAGCGGACGGTGACCCTGGCGTCCGGCATGCCGTTGCCCGGCTCGTAGGGGCGCGGGGCGAGCCGCGTCCACAGCACCACGGAGCCGGGCAGCGGGTCACCGGAGGCGACGCCGAGGGTGAAAGGGTTGTCGCTGATCTTCCGCGCGTCGGCCTCGGTCGCGTACGCGACGCCGCCGCCCGGCAGATTGGTGGCGAAAGCGAGTGCGGCGGCGGCGCCGGTGACGGTGAGAAAGCGACGGCGGCCGACGTGCGCGGCGGCGGCCCGGATCTCCTGATCGTGCGCTGCGTGCTGGGTCATCTGCCCCTCCCCTGACGGTGGTTGTCACCGGTGATTGGACGGGCGGAGGACGGCGCGGCGCTGTCCCGTGTACGACGCATGCATGGCCGCTGGATGAGGAGTGGCCCCGCAACGGGCGCTGCCGGACAATCGCGGCACGTTCGCCCCACCGGTGGCGGCGCCTTCGCGGCCGGGCGGCACCGGCGTAGGCCCGGCCCGCCGCTCGCGCGTACGCCCCTTACGCAGCCGCCGTGGCCACGCCCCTTACGCTGCCGCCATGGCACAGAACACTCTGGTGGCACGGGCAACGCCGACGGCACGCGCGGGACGGGTAGCGGGAACGGCACCGGCGGCCCGGCCCACCCCTTCGGCGCCGGGCGCGCCGAGCGGGCAGGAAGCGGACACCGCGCCCGCGGCACGGGGCGCGCGGCAGGACGGGGCGGCGGGGCCGCGGAAGGTGGCCGTGGTCACCGGCGCCGGCTCCGGTATCGGCCGGGCGGTCGCCCAGGCGCTGGCCGCCGCCGAATGGACCGTGGTGCTGGCCGGCCGGCGTGCGACGGCCCTGGAGGAAACGGCCCGGCAGCTGGGCCGCGGCGACGCCGACAGCCCCGCGGTCGTGGCGGTGCCGACCGACGTCACGCGCCCCGACGAGGTCGACGCCCTCTTCGCCGCCGTCCGCGACCGCTTCGGCAGGCTGGACCTGCTCTTCAACAACGCGGGCACCTTCGGCCGGGCCGCGCCCCTGGACGAACTGACCTACGACGACTGGCGGTCGGTCGTCGACGTCAACCTCACCGGATCCTTCCTCTGCGCGCAGGCCGCGTTCCGCGCGATGAAGGAGCAGGAGCCCCAGGGCGGCCGGATCATCAACAACGGTTCGATCTCCGCCCATGTGCCGCGGCCGCACTCCGTCGCCTACACCGCCACCAAGCACGCGATGACCGGCCTGACCAAGTCCCTCTCCCTCGACGGCCGGCCGTACCGGATCGCCTGCGGCCAGATCGACATCGGCAACGCGGCGACCGAGATGACCGGCCGGATGCAGACCGGCATCCTGCAGGCCGACGGCAGCACGGCGGTCGAACCGGTGATGGACGCGGCCGACGTCGCCCGCACGGTCGTCCACATGGCGGCGCTGCCGCTGGAGGCGAATGTGCAGTTCGCGACGGTGATGGCGACCAACATGCCGTACGTCGGGCGGGGGTGAGGCCCGGCCGGCCGGTGAGCGGCCGCCGCACCGGCCGGGTGCGACGCGCCGCCGGGGAATAACCCGGCACGACGGCCCGGTTCCCCCGCCATGACACACGACGCCCCCGCACCGGCAGCCCCTCGCGCCACCCCCGAGGTACTGCGCTACACCGCCTTCTCGGACGACCCGCAGGGTGGCAACCCGGCCGGCGTCGTCCTGGACGCGGCGGGCCTGACGGACGCCGAGCAGCTGGCCATCGCGGCCGAACTGGGCTACTCCGAGACGGCGTTCCTCACCCCGCCGCCCGCGGGCCTGGGCGAACCGGGCCGGGCGTTCACCATCCGCTTCTTCAGCCCGCTGGCCGAGGTCGCCTTCTCCGGGCACGCGACGGTCGCCACCGCGATCGCACTCGCCGAGCGGACCGGCCCCGGCGACCTGGTCTTCGCCACCCAGGCGGGCCCGGTCCCGGTCACCGTCACCCGGCGGGGCGGCGCCCTGCACGCCACCTTGACCAGCGTCGAGCCGCGCATCACCGCCGCCGCGCCGGCCGACCTGGCCGAGGCGCTTGCCGCCCTCGGCTGGGCCGCCGCCGACCTCGACCCTGCGCTGCCGCCCCGTATCGCCTACGCGGGCAACCAGCACCTCGTGCTGGCCGCCGCCACCCGCGAGCGGCTGGCGATGCTGGACTACGACTTCGAGCGGCTGGCCGCCCTGATGCGCCGCCTGGATCTGACGACCCTTCAACTGGTCTGGCGGGAGAGCCCCACCGTCTTCCACGTCCGCGACCCCTTCCCGGTCGGCGGCGTCGTCGAGGACCCGGCGACCGGCGCCGCGGCGGCCGCCTTCGGTGCCTACGCCCGCACCCTCGGCCTGGTCACCGCCCCCGTCACCCTCACCCTCCACCAGGGCCACGACCTCGGCCGTCCCGGACTGCTGACCGTCGAACTGCGCGACGGCGACCCCCGCTCCCACGTCGGCGGCACCGCCACGGACATCGCGGGAGGCGCGGGCAGCACGGGCAGCGAGGGCTGAACGGCGGCCGGACCGGGGACGTCAAGGCCGGCGGTCGGCCGTCGCGAAGAGCACCGGTGGCCGGGCTGAGCACCCGGCCACCGCCCGCCCCGCCCACCGGCAGATTTGAGCCGATCTCACAACGGCCGAACCAACTCGCCTCCCAGGCAACCCCCTTGGCGGGCACCACCGCCGCGCTGCTCACAGGGCGGAGGCGCCCGCCCACCTCCGTGCGACGGGCCGTTCACCGGGCGGCCGCACTCCGATCCTGCACGGCAAAGTCACACCCCGCCCCCTGCCCACTTCTCGCTTCCGGTGGCACTCTTCTCCTCGCACACCTCTGCCGTGCGCCACCGACCCGCGCCACCACGAAGCCCCCACCCGCGCCTGTGCACCTCGCAACCGCGCCACCTTCCACCGCACAGCTCGCTCATCTGCCGGGCCGCCCCACGCGGCCCCGTCCCGTCGGCCGCACGCCCGCCGCGCGGCCCCCGCAGAAGGAGTTACGCGTGAGACGAACCGTTCGTGGCCAGATAGCCGTCAGCAGCACCGGGGCCGACGCCCGCACACCGGACCCCCACACCTCCCGGCCGCGCAGGTCGCGCGCCGCCCTCGGAGTCCTGGCGGCAGCCGGGGCGTTGCTCGCGGTCACCCTCCCCGCCGGCCCGGCCGGCGCCGCCACCCCGGCCGGGACCGCTGACCGCTCCCCCGCCGCGCAGTCCTCCCTCTCCGCCTTCTGGACCGCGGACCGGATGCGCTCCGCCACGCCCCTCGATCTCACCTCCGTTGCCGCCAAGTCCCGTACGGAGAAGCTCCGTTCGCAGACACAGGTCCCCCGTGGCGCTCCCCACAAGGTCCTGCCCACGCTCCCCCAGCTCCCGAAGGTGCCGTCCGCCGCCTCGCTGCTGCCCGGCATCCTGCCGCAGGCGGGCGGGCCGTGGACCGGCGGCGGCGCGGTCGTCAAGACCACCGGCCGGGTGTTCTTCACCTATCAGGGACGCTCGGCCTCCTGCTCCGGCGACGCCGTGACCAGCACCAACAAGAGCACGGTGATCACCGCCGGGCACTGCGTGAAGCTGGAGGGCGCCTGGCACACCAACTGGGTCTTCGTGCCCGGCTACCACGACGGCGAGGCCCCGTACGGCAAGTGGGCAGCCTCCAAGACCCTCTCCACCCCCCAGTGGACGGCGAGCGAGGACATCAACTACGACGTGGGCGCGGCGGTCGTCGCACCGCTCGACGGCAAGAAGCTCACCGACGTCGTGGGCGGCCAGGGCCTGGCCTTCAACCCCGGCTACAACAAGCAGATGTACGCCTTCGGCTACCCCGCCGCGGCCCCGTACGACGGCAGCAAGCTCATCTACTGCAGCGGCAACTCCTTCAAGGACCCGCTGCTCTCCGACGACCACGGACTGTCGTGCAACATGACGGGCGGCTCCAGCGGCGGCCCGTGGTTCACCTCGTTCGACGAGTCCACCGGCACCGGCCTGCAGTCCTCGGTGAACAGCTTCGGCTATCAGTTCCTGCCGGACACCATGTTCGGCCCGTACTTCGGCGACGACGCCAAGAACCTCTACAACGAGGCCCAGGCGTCCTGACCCACCGACTCCCACCCCACGCACCGAGGGCCGCACGGACACCATCCGTGCGGCCCTCGCCGTGCGACGAAACGGCCCACGCCTGAGAGAGCCACAGGTGGCGGCGGGGCGTCCGGGCGGAGCCCGGAGAGGCGGCGGACGAGTCGGCCTGTACGCCGGGTTCTGTCTCCCCCGGTCCTTGCGGGCCGAGGGGAGGCGGCCATCCATCTAGGGCTGCCGTTGCCGACAGCCTCGTGCGGTCTACCCGCGGACTCGGGCGGGCAGCCCTCGATCGTCCGCGCAGGGCCGTCATCCCAACCGGGATGGCAGCCCCTCTTGACCTTGCTCCGGGTGGGGTTTACCTAGCCCTCCGAGTCACCTCGGAGGCTGGTGGTCTCTTACACCACCGTTTCACCCTTACCGGGACCTCGCGGCCCCGGCGGTTTGCTTTCTGTGGCACTGTCCCGCGGGTCACCCCGGGTGGGCGTTACCCACCACCCTGCCGTGTGGAGCCCGGACGTTCCTCGGGAGGATCTCTCGATCCTCACGCGGCCGCCCGGCCGGCTCGTCCGCCGTGCCGACCATGCTACCCGCAGGGAGGGAACGGCACGGACCGGCGGCTCTCCCCCGTGCCTCCCCGGGCGCCGGGCCGGGCCGATGCTTGACCTTGTCGCGACGTCAACGTTTCTACTGATCGCATGAGGAAGAGCGCATGAGGATCGGAGAACTCGCCGCGCTGGCCGGCGTCAGCACGCGTGCGGTGCGGCACTACCACCAGGTGGGCCTGTTGCCGGAGCCGGTCAGGCGGGCGAACGGCTACCGCGACTACGGGCTGCGCGACGCGGTGGCGCTGGCGCGGGTGCGGCGGCTGACGGAGCTGGGGCTGGGTCTTGAGGAGGTCAGGGACGTGCTGGCCGACGACGCCGGGCGGGAGCTGCGGGACGTGCTCGTCGAGCTGGACGCGGACCTGGCGCGCCAGGAGGAGGCGATCCGGACCCGCCGCAGCCGGCTCGCGGCGCTGTTGCGGCGGGCGGAGGAGCACGGCGGGCTGCCGGACGAGGGGCCGGTTTCGGAGCAACTCGCCGAGCTGTTCGCGGAGATGGCGCGTGCCTCCGCCGCGATGCCCGGGCCCGAGCCGGTGATGGCCGCCAAGGACCGGGAGGTGCTGGCCCTGCTGGAGACCGCCGGCGGCTCCGGCGGTCAGCAGGAGCTGATGTCGGCGTTGCGGGAGACGTTCACCGCGCCGGGTGGGATGGAGCGGGCGTACGAGGTCTACGGGCTGTTCGACGGGCTGGCCGCGGCGGAGCCCGGCGCTCCTGAGGTGGCGGACGTGGCGAGGGCGCTGGCGGACTGTCTGCCGCAGCGGGTGGTGGCGAGAAGCGTCCTCGATGCCGGGTGGCCGGCCGGGTCAGGGGCGGACGCCGGGAGCGACGGGGGCGGGGCGGGCGGCGTCGGTGACGGCGCGGGCTTCGCCGAGGCGGTGTTCGCGGATCTCGCCCCCGCCCAGGCGGAGGCGGTGCGGCGGGCGATCCGGCTGGTCGTGGAGCGGGAGCGCAGCGCGGAGCGGGAGCAAAACGCAGGGCGGGAGGGGGAGCGGTGAGCGGCGTGACCATATGGGAGCGGGTGCGGCGGGTGGCCGGGCACGAGGGGCGGTGGCTGGTCAGCCTGGGGCGGTGGGTGACGCGCCGGCGGGCCGGGGTAGGGGCCGGCGACCGGCCGTTCGGGTACGGGTCGGCGCAGGCCGCGATCGTCTACGGGCTGACGTTCGTCTGCGCGGTGGAGACCACCGCCCTCGCGGTGCTGCTCGCCGACCACCCGGTGGCGCACCTGGTGATGCTGGTCATCGATGTCTACACGGTGCTGACGATGCTGGGGCTCCAGGCCGCGGCCGTCACCCGGCCGCACGTCCTGGCAGCGGAATCGTTGCGGCTGCGTGACGGCGCGCGGATGGAGGTGGACATCCCGCTGGAGCGGATCGCCTCGGTCCGCTACGACCTGCGGTTCACCAAGGCGGAGAAGCAGCGGAAAGGCGCGGGGCGGGACGATCTGCTGGAGCTGGCGGTGGCCGGGCAGACCTCGGTGACGGTCGCCTTGCGGGAACCGGTCACGGCAGAGCGGCTGTTGGGGCGGCGGATCGAGGTGCGTACGGTGCGCTTCCACGCCGACGACGCACGGGGAGCCGTGGCGGCCGTGCGGGCGGCGGTGGAGGCGGCGGCTGCGACCGCATCGGAGTCCGGTGGGGCGGCCGCGGGACCCGGCGCCCCACCGTCGGTGAAGGGGTCCTCGGTCGCATGAGGCGCACGCCCCGTTCGGCAACGCCCGTCCCCTCCCCCGGCACTCACGCCGGCTCGAAGCGCACCGGGGCCGTGCCCGGTTCGGCCTCGGTGAGGCGGACGCGGAGGGGTTCGCCCAGGGGCAGGGACGCGGTGTCCTCGGTGGTCTCGACGCGGCCGACGACGGCCGGTGCGATGAGGTGGACGGTGCCCTGGGTGGGGTTCTTCTCCTCGACGTCGACGACGACCGCGTCGAAGGTCTCGCCGACGCGGCCCCGCAGCAGGGCCGCCTCCACGAGATCGACGCAGGCACGCTCGACCTCGTTGGCGCGCCGGGTGCCGGCCGCCATCGTGCGGGGCAGGGCGTCCAGTTCGCGGCGGACCCAGTCGGGCGGTGCGACACCGGCGGAGGCGGCCAGGCACAGCTCGGAGGTGTAGCGGTCGACGAGCCTCCGCAGCGGCGCCGTGGCATGGGCGTAGGGGGCGGCGACAGCGGCGTGCTGGGCGTGCGAGGCGTCCGGCGCGGTGCCGTCGAAGGCGGTGTAGCCGGCGCCGCGCAGGAGGGTGGTGCACTCCTGGAGGAACGCCGCGTGGTGGGGGCTGCGCGGGTCGAGGGTGCGTACGAGCGCGGCGTAGGACGTGTGGTGGGGCCAGTCGACGCCGAGAGCACGGGCGGTGCGGCGCAGCCGGGCGACCGAGCCGTCGGGAGCGGTCGGCAGTGTGCGCAGGATGCCGACGCCGGCGGTGAGCATCAGCTCGGCCGCGGCCATCCCGGTGAGCAGGGAGATCTGGGCGTTCCAGCCCTCGGCGGGCAGCGGCGCTCGGTAGCCGAGGCGGTAGCGGCCGTTCCGCTCGACGATCTGCTGCTCGGGGACGTGGAGGGAGATCGCGCCCCGCTGGACTTCCTGTTCCTCCCTGAGCAGTCCGATCTCTCGGAGCAGGGCGAGCGGCTCCTCGGCCGTGCCGTCGTCGATGACCCGCTGG
Source organism: Streptomyces sp. NPDC048248 (assembly GCF_043201875.1). Classification (NCBI taxonomy): domain Bacteria; kingdom Bacillati; phylum Actinomycetota; class Actinomycetes; order Kitasatosporales; family Streptomycetaceae; genus Streptomyces; species Streptomyces sp. NPDC048248. Next base: position 343,686 of record NZ_JBICZL010000003.1, on the reverse strand, counting down.
ACGCCCACGTAGTCGAGCTTGGCGCGGGAGCGCACCAGGGCGCGCCGTACCGAGGCCGCGGTCAGTGCGCCCTGCCGGTCGAGGTCGAGCTGCCACAGGACAGCGGGGCGGTCCTTGTCGGGCAGCAGGCTGGCGGCGCCCTCGCTCAGCACGGGCGGATGCAGCGGGACCCGTTCGTCGGGGAAGTACAGCGTCGTCACGCGGTGGTGCGCCTCGGCGTCCAGGGCGCCGCCCGGCGTCACGAAGGAGGCGGCGTCGGCGATGGCGTAGTGCACGCGGTACCCGCCGCCGTCCCGCCGGGACAGGAACATCGCCTGGTCCAGGTCGAGCGAGCCGGGCGGGTCGATGGTGAAGAGGGGGAGATCGGTGGCGTCGGCGAGGGTGTGCTCGGTCGCCACGCTGCCGCAGGCGGTGGGGATGCGCGGGGCGAGTGCGGCACTGTCCGCCTCTGCCTGGGCGGTGGCCGTGAAGTGGTCCGGGATCTCCATCTCCGCGCGCAGCTCACGCAGCGCATGGCGCAGCGGGGCCTCGGCGGCCTCGGTCACGTGCATATGGCGACGGGGCATGAAACCGAGCGTATGGCGGGCGGAGCCTCCCGGCGCGGCATGCGGGCCGGTGGGCGGTGCGCGTCGCGGGGCGGTCCGGTGAGCGGGTTCCCGGCTCCCCCGCCGCAGGCCATACGCTTTCCCGGGGCCGCACCCCCACCCGTACCGCCGTGAAGGAGAACACCGTGCTCGTGCTGTTGCCGCCGTCCGAAGGGAAGGCCGCCGGAGGCGCCGGGGCACCGCTGGACCCGGCCGCACTGTCCCTGCCGGGGCTGACCGCCGCGCGGGCGGCCGTGCTGGAGGAGCTCGTCGAGCTGTGCGCGGCGGACGAGACCAAGGCGCAGGAGGTGCTCGGGCTCAGCGAGGGCCTCAAGGGCGAGGTCGGCAAGAACGCGGGGCTGCGCACCGCGGGCACGCGCCCGGCCGGGGAGATCTACACCGGGGTGCTCTACGACGCCCTGGGGCTCGCGTCCTTGGACGCGGCGGCCCGGGAGCGCGCCGAGCGGTCGCTGCTGGTGTTCTCGGGGCTGTGGGGCGCCGTGCGGATCGGTGACCGGATCCCGTCCTACCGCTGCTCGATGGGCGTGAAGCTGCCGGGGCTGGGTGCGCTGGGCGCGTTCTGGCGGGCGCCGATGGCGGAGGTGATGCCGGCGGCGGCCGGGGACGGGCTGGTGCTCGATCTGCGGTCGGCGGCGTACGCGACGGCGTGGAAGCCCAAGGGGGAGATCGCCGGGCGGACGGCGACGGTGCGGGTACTCCAGTCGAAGGTCGTGGACGGGGTCGAGAAGCGGTCCGTGGTCAGCCACTTCAACAAGGCCACCAAGGGCCGGCTGGTGCGAGATCTGCTGACCGCGGGGCTCGATCCTGCCGGTCCGGCGGAGCTGGTGGAGGACTTGCGCGGGCTGGGCCATGCGGTGGAGGCACAGGCCCCGGCAAAGGCGGGGAAGGCGTGGTCGGTGGATGTGATCGTGACGGAGCTGTGAGCCGCCGCCGTCCCTGAGGGCGCCCGAAGCACCAACGCGTTGCAGCATGCGCAACGCTCGTTGCGTAGAGTGGATCGGTGGCGCACTATGGGCGCGTGACTAGCGCCGCCTCCTCCGTGCCCGCCGCCCCCTCCGTCCTCGGGCTCGCCCCCGTCGTCCCGGTCGTCGTCCTGCACGACGCCGCGGACGCCGTTCCGCTCGCCCGGGCGCTCGTCGCGGGCGGCCTGCCGGCGATCGAGGTGACCCTGCGCACGCCCGCCGCGCTGGACGCGATCCGGGCCGTCGCCGAGGAGGTCCCGGACGCGGTGATCGGCGCCGGCACCCTGCTCACCCCCGCGGATGTCGACGCGGCCCGCGCGGCCGGGTCCCGCTTCCTGGTCAGCCCCGGCTGGTCGCCGCGCCTGCTGGGTGCGATGCGGGACAGCGGTGTGCCGTTCCTGCCGGGCGTCTCGACCGCCTCCGAGGTGGTGACGCTGCTCGACGAGGGCATCACCGAGATGAAGTTCTTCCCGGCCGAGGCGGCGGGCGGCACCGCCTACCTCAAGTCGCTTTCCGCGCCGCTGCCGCAGGCCCGCTTCTGCCCGACCGGCGGCATCTCCCTGGCGTCGGCGCCGTCGTACCTGGCGCTGCCCAACGTGGGCTGCGTCGGCGGCACCTGGATGCTCCCCGCCGACGCGCTGGCCGCGAAGGACTGGGACCGGGTACGTGAACTCGCCCGCGAGGCCGCGGCGTTGGCCACCTGAGCCACCCGAACCGTCCAGCTTTCCCCCGGAGCTGGACATGGCAGGGCCCGGCACACCTCGGTGTGCCGGGCCCTTCCGCTGCTCGCTCGCCCGCTACCGCAGGTGCGAGGTGTCGTTCAGCAGCCGCAGCGAGGCATTGCCGTCGGCGTAGTAGGCGACCGCCGACAGGGACGCCGCGGACAGCTCCATACGGAACAGCGACTCCGGCGGCGCGCCCAGCGCGAGCCGGACCAGCGTCTTGATCGGCGTCACATGGGTCACGACCAGGACGGTCCTGCCCGCGTACCGGGCGATGAGCTTGTCGCGGGCCACCGCGACCCGGCGGGCGACCGAGGCGAAGGACTCGCCGCCGGGCGGCGCGGCCTTGGCGGAGGCCAGCCAGGCGTCGAGCTCGTCGGGGAACCGCTCGCGCACCTCGGCGAAGGTCAGCCCCTCCCAGGCACCGAAGTCGGTCTCGCGCAGCCCCTCGTCGATCCGGACCTCAAGGCCCAGCCGGGCCGCGATCGTCCCTGCCGTCTCCCGGCAGCGCCGCAGCGGTGAACTCACGATCGCCTGGACCGTGCCGCGGGCAGCCAGCGCCGAGGCGGCCGCCTCGGCCTGCCTGCGGCCGGCGGCCGACAGCTCCGGGTCGGTGCCGCCGCTGCCGGAGAACCGCTTCTCCGGCGTCAGGGCGGTCTCGCCGTGCCGCAGCAGGACGAACGTGGCGGGTGCCCCGAGGTCGGCGGGGGCCCAGCCGACCGGCGGGGCGCTCGCGGTGGCCGTCTCGGCGGCTTCATCGGCCTCGGCAGCCGCATCCGCGGCGCGCGCGGCGTCGCTGCGGGCGGGCCCGGCGTCGAGTGCCGCCCGGGAGTCGCCCGGCTGCCACTGCTTGCCGAGCTTGCCGGCGTCCATCGCCTCGTTGGCGAGCCGGTCGGCGTGCTTGTTGTTCGCCCGCGGGATCCACTCGTAGGTGACCTGCGACGGCGGGAGGATGCGCTGGGCCTCGGCGGCGAGCGGCTTCATGTCCGGGTGCTTGATCTTCCAGCGGCCCGACATCTGCTCGACGACGAGCTTGGAGTCCATCCGCACCCGCACCTGTGCCTGCGGGTCCAGGGCATGGGCCGCCCGCAGGCCGGCCACCAGGCCCTTGTACTCGGCGACGTTGTTGGTCGCGGTGCCGATGAACTCGGCGGCCTCGGCCAGCGTCTCGCCCGTCGCCGGGTCGATGACCACCGCGCCGTAGCCCGCGGGCCCCGGGTTGCCCCGGGACCCGCCGTCGGCTTCGACGATGAAGCTGCGCGGCATGGCCTACAGGCCCGAGTCCGGCGTGCGGACCAGGATGCGGTGGCAGTTCTCGCACCGCAGGACCTCGTCGGCGGGGGCCGCCCGCACGTCGTTGACCTCGGTGATGTTCAGCTCGAGGCGGCAGCCCTCGCAGCGGCGCTGGAAAAGGCGGGCCGCACCGACGCCGCCCTCCTTCGCGCGGATCTTGTCGTACAGCTTGAGCAGGTCGGCCGGGATGTCGGCGACGGTCAGCTCGCGCTCCTTGGTGACCGTGCCGCGCTCGGCGTCGATCTCGGCGTACGAGGCGTCCCGACGCGCGGCGGCGTCGTCGACCTTGGCCTGGATGGACTCGACCCGGTCGGTGAGCTCGGCGGCCCGCTCCTGAGCGGCCTCGCGGCGCTCCATGACCTCGAGGACGACGTCCTCCAGGTCGCCCTGGCGCTTGGCGAGCGAGACGAGTTCGCGCTGGAGGTTCTCCAGGTCCTTGGGGGAGGTCACGGCGCCGGAGTCCAGGCGCTTCTGGTCGCGGGCGGCGCGCTGGCGCACCTGGTCCACGTCCTGCTCCGCCTTGGTCTGCTCGCGGGCGGTGTCGCTCTCCTCGGTCTGGGATGCGACGAGCAGGTCGCGCTGCTGGACGAGGTCGGCCTCCAGGGCCTGCAGCTCGGCGAGCTCGGGCAGGTTCTTGCGCTTGTGCGCGAGCTGGGACAGACGGACGTCCAGGGCCTGTACCTCGAGGAGGCGGATCTGGTCGGCGGGCGCGGCGTTCAGCGTGGGGCTCCTGTTGTGTTCGTCGGGGCGGTGAAGGGGGCGGACGCCGCGTGGGCGGTCCAGGGGTCGGTGACCGTACGGGAGACGTGCGTGCGCAGGCCCCAGCCGTGCCGGTCGGAGACCGCGTCGAGCTGGGCCGCGGCCTGCTCGCACCACGGCCATTCGGTGGCCCAGTGGGCGGCGTCGAGCAGCGCCGGCGGGGTGCTCCCCAAGGTCTGGGTGGCCTCGGAGGCCGGGTGGTGGCGCAGGTCGGCGGTGAGGAACGCGTCCACGCCCGCCGCCCGTACGACACCGAAGAGGCTGTCGCCGGAGCCGCCGGAGACGGCGACGGTCCGGATCTCGCGGTCCGGGTCGCCGGCCGCCCGGATGCCCTGGGCGGTGGCCGGCAGCCGAGCGGCGGCATGCGCCGTGAAGTCGGCGAGGGACATCGGGTGCGTCGGCTCGCAGACCCGGCCCAGGCCGCGGTGGCCCGCCGGGTCGCTCGGGTCCGGCACCAGCGGGCCGAGGACGCGCAGGTCCAGGGCGCCGGCCAGCGCGTCGGAGACGCCCGGGTCGGCGGTGTCGGCGTTGGTGTGCGCGACGTGCAGCGCGATGTCGTGCTTGATCAGGGTGTGGACGACCTTGCCCTTGAAGGTCGACGCGGCGACCGTGGTCGTGCCGCGCAGGTAGAGCGGGTGGTGGGTGACGAGGAGATCGGCGCCGAGCTGCACGGCCTCGTCGGCGATCTCCTGGACCGGGTCGACGGCGAAGAGCACCCGGCGGACCTGGGAGTCGGGGTCTCCGCAGACCGTGCCGACGGCGTCCCACTCCTCGGCCCGCTCCGGGGGCCAGAGGGCATCGAGCGCGGTGAGGACTTCAGACAGTGCGGGCACGGGGGAAGGTTACCTCTCACCCGTACCCCGACGACGAGTCGCGGTCACCACCGGTGCCACCGCCGGCCCGGGCCCGCACCCGGGCCGTGACGGCGGTGCAGGACACGGCGTCGCGCCGCCGCGCGGCCCACTCGGTTGAAAGGCGAAGCACAACCGGCCCGCCGGGCACCGGAGAACGGGACAATCGCCACCCTTATGCGTGAAGTACGGCAACTCGCGTTGATCGGCCGGAAGTGCAAAAACTAGCTTCGGTTGCTGACTGGAGGTGACCACTCGATGACGATCTGTGCAACTGAGGGTGCGTGGACGCTCGAAAGCCCGTATCGCGCGGCGCTGACGATCGCCGCCGACGGCTCGTACGGCGCGCGGCTCGCCCGTCACGACGACGCCGCCGGCAGCTGGTTTCCGGAGCGCTGGACGATCAACGGCCCCGAGCCGTACGCCGTTCCGCTGCCGGGTCGCCAGCCGGAGGAGCCGGACAGCGAACTGCTGCCGCTCGCGGACGGCCGGGTGCTGATCCTGCGCCGGGTCGCCTCGTACTTCGCCCTCTCGCTGCTCTACCCGACGGGGCCGGGCACCGGTGAACTCCCGCTCGGCACCGTCGAGGCGCCGGAGCTGACCCTGCTGCCGCCCGCCCCGGGCGGCGTGTTCGCCTACGCCGTGGCGCCCGGCACGCACAGCACCACGCTGTGGCTGGTGCACGGCGGCGGCCGCGGTCCCGAGCCGATCACCGAACTGCCGGGCCGCTGCACGGGCGGCGTCTGGCTGGACCGGGGCGGCCGGCTGCTGGCCCTGGACCGGGAATGGGGCGGCCGGACGAAGACCGTCGTGGTCGATCCGGTGGGGGGCGGCGAGGCCGGCCTGCTGCTGCAGATCACCGAGGACAGCAACGACCGGTTGCTGCTGGCCGATCCGGACAGCGGACTGCTGATCGTGCGGTCGGACGCTCCGGGCCACGACCGGCTGGGCTGGGGCGTGCTCGGCAGCAGCCTGCCGGTGCGCTTCCCGGAGTGCCTGCGGCCCGCCGACACGGCGGTGCGGCCGTTCGCGGTCCAGCCGGGGCAGCAGCTGACGCCGGAGAGCTGCGCGGTGGCGTTCCGGCTCGACGGGGCGAGCGGCACCCGGCTGGGCGTGTGGGCGCCCGCCGGCCGGCAGTTGCGGCAGTTCCCCGCGCCGGAGGGGTGGCTGGCGGGCGCCGGACTGTGGACGGCGGGCGGCGAACTGCTGCTGCCGTACGCGACGGACGCGGTGCCCTGCGGAGTGGCGCGGATGGCCATACCGCTGGAGCACGCTCCGGAGCCGGTCCCGCGGCGGAGCGCGCGGGCGGACATCGCGCTGATCTCGTCGCCGGTCGACTCACCTGTCGTGTGCGATCCGGCGATGAGCGCGGGGATTGTCCCGGATGCTGCGGATCCTGACAAGGGCTCCACATCATCCGCACATCCCCACGCCGTGGAGCCGGAACCGTACGACGACCTCGCGCATCCCCATATGTGCAGGCCAGTGCCCTTGCAACAGGCACCACTGGCGGCCCCGGAGGCACCGTGAAGCACCGTCACCCACCCCGTTAGAATTTTGACGGGGGCTACGCAGCCGGTTGACCGGCCACCGACAGTGCTGCTCAGGAGGGGAGAGCCCGTCTTTCCTCCTGGCCCAGCAGTAGCTGGGGGAGGTCCCGACGCGTACAGCTGTAAGCGATTTGACGGAGTCTTTTCATGTCCGAAGCCCGAACCGACACGACCGAGGCGCGCCCGCAGGAGGCATCCGCCCAGGCCGCCGCGGCGGCAAGCTCCGGCAGGCACCGTGGCCCGGCCGCCACGGAAGAGGCCAGGGACGCCGCCAACGGACGGCACCGCAGGGTCAAGGAGACCCAGAACGCGTAAGGCCGGTCCGGCGGGCTTCCGCCGCCGCCCGACGCGCACGGCCGTGGCCGCCGCACCGCTCACCCGCGGCGCGGCGGCCACGGCCGTTTGCGTGGCGGCACCAGGACCGCACGCCGGGCCCTGACATCAGCCGTGCTTGAGCCCCAGCACCTCTGCCGCGGCGAAGGTCTCGCCCGGTGGGCGTTCGGCGAAGTAGGGCGTGAGCAGATCGTCGAGCTCCTGATAGCCGAAGGTGTCCTTCGCGGTGTCGAACTTCGCGGCGATCCGGGGCCGTTCGGCGACCGCGACCATCCCGCCGTGCACCACCAGAAGCTGCCCGTTGACCCCGGCCGCGGCCGGCGAGGCCAAGTAGCCGACGAGCGGGGAGACATGCTCGGGCGCGAGAGGGTCCGGCCTTCCTCGCTCGGGGTTCTCGCCGGCCTCCTGTGCGGGGATGCCGGCGAAGACGTCCTCGGTCATCCGGGTGCGGGCGCGCGGACAGATGACGTTGGCGGTGACACCGTATTTGGCCAGGGCTAGGGCCGTGGAGGTGGTGAGGCCGACGATGCCGCCCTTGGCCGCGGCGTAGTTGGGCTGGCCCGCCGAGCCCGCGAGGAACGCCTCGGAGGAGGTGTTGACGATCCGGCCGTAGACCGGGCCGCCGGTCGCCTTCGATCGCGTGCGCCAGTGGGTCGCGGCGAAGTGGGTGGTGTTGAAGTGGCCCTTGAGGTGGACGCGGATCACCGAGTCCCACTCGTCCTCACTCATGGAGAAGATCATCCGGTCCCGCAGGATGCCCGCGTTGTTCACCAGGATGTCCAGCTGCCCGTAGGTGTCGACGGCCAGCTGCACCAGGGCTCCGGCCTGCTCGAAGTCGGCGACGTCGCCGAGGTGGGCGACGGCCCGCCCGCCCGCCGCACGGATCTCCGCGGCGGTCTCCTCCGCCGGGGCCGCGGACGCCTCGCCCGAGCCGTCCCGGCCCGGCTGCCCGAAGTCGTTGACGACGACGTTGGCGCCCAGGCGGGCGAGTTCCCTCGCCTCGGCGCGGCCCAGGCCCCGCCCGGCCCCGGTGACGATCGCGGTCAGACCGTCAAGTGGCTGTGCCATTGCTGTCCCCTCGGCTCTCGATACGGCGGGTGCGCGTGCGGATGGGCTCTCGGCACGCGCACCCGCCCGTGCGGGTCGTACGGGTCGGATGTCGTACGGGTCAGATCTCGATGCAGGTGCGCAGCGAGGTACCGGTGCGCATCTGGTCGAGGGCGTCGTTGATCTCGGCGAGCCGGACGCGATGGGTGATCAGCCCTTCCAGGTCGATCCGGCCGGCCCGCCACAGGGCGATGGCGCGCTCGTAGGAGCGCAGCACGTCCCCGCCGCCGTAGAGCGACGGCAGGATCCGCTTCTCGTCGAAGAACAGCTCGAACATGTTGACCTGGAAGGTGTCGTCCATGGCTCCCGCGCCCACCACGCACAGGGTGCCGCCGCGGCGCGTCGTCTCGTAGGCGGTGCGGGCGGTGGCGGACTTGCCGACGACCTCGAAGACGTAGTCGAAGCCTTCCCCCGCGGTGATCCTGGCCTTGGCGTCGGCGAGTTCCTCCGGGGCGACGGCTTCGGTGGCGCCGAACCGCAGGGCCGCCTCGCGGCGTGCGGCCACCGGGTCGACGGCGATGATCTGGGCGGCACCGCAGGCGCGGGCGCCCTGGATGGTGGAGATGCCGACGCCGCCGCAGCCGATGACGGCGACCGAGGATCCGGCCTTCACCTCGGCGGTGTTGAGGGCCGCCCCGAGGCCGGTGGTGACGCCGCAGCCGATCAGGGCGGCGATCTCGTAGGGCAGGTCGTCGGGGATGGGGACCGCGCAGTTCGCCCCGACGACGACCTCCTCCGCGAAGGTCCCGGTGCCCGCGAAGCCGAAGACGTCGGTGGAACCACCGTCCGTGCGGCGGAAGTTGGGGGTTCCCGCGTTCATGAAGCCGGCCATGCACAGATGGGTCTGGCCCCGCTTGCAGGACGGGCAGCCGCCGCAGGCCGGCAGCCAGCACATCAGCACGCGATCACCCTGCCGAAGGCCGGTCACGCCGTCGCCGACGTCGAGGATCTCGCCGGCGCCCTCATGTCCGGGGACGAAGGGTGCGGGCTGCGGCAGTACGCCGCTCATCGCGGAGAGGTCCGAATGGCACAGGCCGGTCGCCCGTATCCGTATCTTGACCTTGCCGGGGCCGAAGCCCACCGCCTCGACGTCATCGAGGACTTCGAGTTTGTCCTGTCCTGTCTCATGCTGTACGGCTGCGCGCACGGTGTGGCTCCTCTCGTACGTACGTACGGACGGTGCGGGCGGTGCGACGGGCGGTCGGCGGACGGCCGCGGTGTCAGCTGTGGGTGATGACGGTGTCGGCGAGGACGGGGGCGTCGTCGCGGTCCACGGCGGTGACCGACACCTGGATGCGGCCGGGCCCGGGAGCGTCACGCCACATCCGGATCCGCAGGGTCTCGCCCGGGAAGACCACACCGGCGAAGCGTGTGCTGTACGAGCCGACGCGGGAGACGTCGCCGCCCAGCGCCGTGTCGACGACGGCCTTGAGCGTGACGCCGTAGGAGCACAGGCCGTGCAGGATCGGCCGGTCGAAGCCGGCGAGTTTCGCGAATTCCGGGTCGGCGTGCAGCGGGTTCCAATCCCCGGACAGGCGGTAGAGCAGCGCCTGGTCCTCGCGGATGAGCCGCTCGGTGGTGAGGTCGGGGGCGCGTTCGGGGAGTTCGAGGCGGTCGGAGGGGCCACGGTCGCCACCGAACCCGCCCTCGCCGCGCACGAAGATCTGGGTGTCGCAGGTCCACAGCGGGCCGTCCGCGTCGGCGACTTCGGAGCGCAGCACGATGACGGCGGCCTTGGTCTTGTCGTGGACGGCCGGGACGGTGGAGGTCTGGATGGCGCTGCCGCGCACCGGCAGGGCGCGGTGCACGGTGACGGTCTGGCCGCCGTGCAGCACGGCGGCGAGGTCGACGTCGATACCGGGGGCGGAGAGGCCGCCGGCGACTGCCATGCCGCCGCCCGCGACGGTCGCGAAGCTGGGCAGCACATGCAGTGCGCTCTCCAGGGTGTAGCGCAGCTCGTCGGGGTCGGTGGCCGGGTGCGGCCGCTCCGGTGTGGGCGCGCCGGCTCCGATACCGAGGTGGTAGAGCTGGACGTCCTTGTGGTCCCAGGCGAGTTCGGTGGTCCGCGGCTCGGCGGAGGTGGCCTTGGCGGCGTCGATGGGCATCGGGCTGTTGCTCCTTCACCACGGTGTGAAGACCCCGGCCCGGCCGTCCGCACCGTCGGCCGTGCCGGGGTCGTATCCGGTCGGCGGGTGGCGCCCTGTCAGTGCGGTCGGGCCGGTCGGGCGCGGCCGCGGCGGCGCGGCCGGGGCGGCGCGGCCGGGGCGGTCGACACGGTCGGCACACTTCTAGAACGCGTTCTAGCCGATGGGTCTCATGTATAGCCGATCCGCCCGGCACCCGAAAGCCCCTGACGCATTGTCAGATTTGGTATCGGGCGCACCCGGGCGGCCGACCCATGACATTTGTCAGGGGGGATCGCCCACATTCGCATCTGCCGCGAGGTGCATACGCTCCGTAGCGTCCAAGACATGACGAAGACAGGCGGGGCGAGCGGGGCGGACGGACGCGGCAGGTCCGGCGCGGCGGTGCGGTTCTCCGGAGTCACCCGGAGTTACGGCGCCGTGCGGGCCGTGGACGGACTGGATCTGGAGGTCGCGGCCGGCGAGACGGTGGCCCTGCTGGGCCGTAACGGCGCCGGCAAGTCCACCACCATCAGCATGCTGCTGGGGCTGCTGCCGCCCGACTCGGGAGCGGTGCGGCTGTTCGGCGAGGAGCCGGAGCGGACGGTGCGGGCGGGCAGGGTGGGCGCGATGCTGCAGGACGGCAAACCGATCCCCCGGGTCTCGGTCCGCGAACTGATCACCTTCGTGGCGGCCACCTACCCGCGGCCGATGGACGTCACCGAGACCCTTGAGCTGGCCGGGCTCGGTGAGTTCGGCGGGCGCCGGGTGGACAAGCTGTCCGGCGGGCAGGCCCAGCGGGTCCGCTTCGCGGTGGCGCTTGCCGGCAACCCCGAACTGCTGGTGCTTGACGAGCCGACCGCGGCGCTGGACGTCGAGGCGCGCCGGGCGTTCTGGCGCTCGATGCGGGCGTACGCGCGGCGCGGCAACACCATCCTGTTCTCCACCCACTACCTGGAGGAGGCCGACGACCACGCCGACCGGATCGTGGTGATCGACCGCGGGCGGGTCGTCGCCGACGGCAGCAGCGAGGCGATCAAGCGGCGGGCCGGCGGGTCGCTGGTCGCCTTCGACCTCGCCGGGGCCCCGACCGGGCCGCTCCCCGACCTGCCCGGGGTGACCGCACTCGAAGTGCGCGGCGACCGCGCGATGCTGCGTACCTCCGATTCGGACGCGACGGTGCTGGCGCTGGCCGGACTGGGCCTCGTCCGCGGTCTGGAGGTGGCTCCCGCGAGCCTGGAGGACGCGTTCTTGTCACTGACCTCCACCACCGGGGCTTCCGGCACGGCCGCTGCCGTCCCCGCCGCGTCCGCGCCCTCCCCGTCGTCCACCCCCGCCACCCCGTCCGCGTCGTCCGCGTCGTCCGCCAAGGAGCTTGCGTGATGCTCGACTACATCCGGCTCGAAGTCCGGCGCACGCTGCGCGACAAGGGCTTTGTGATCTTCGGCATCGGCATGCCGGTGCTCATGTATCTGCTGTTCACCAACATCGGCACGGGCCCCGGCGGTGCCTCGATGGAGTGGAAGGTCTCCGCGATGGTCGGGATGGCCGCGTACGGCGCGCTCGGCGCAGCCATCGGCACCGGCACCGGCGTCGCCGAGGACAAGAGTCTGGGCTGGCTGCGGCAGCTGCGGATCACCCCCCTCAGCCCTGCGCGGGTGGTGGTGGGCCGCGGGCTGACGGGTTCGGTGACGGTGCTGCCGGCCATCGCCGTGGTGCTGCTGGTGGGCGCGCTGGTCAACGGCGTCCGGATGCCGGTCTGGCAGTGGGCGGCGCTGGTCCTCGTCCTCTGGGCGGGCACCGCACCCTTCACCCTGCTGGGCCTCGGCAACGGCTACCGCCTCTCCTCGCAGGCCACCGGGCTGATCAACACCGGCTGCCTGCTGCTGCTCTCGATCATCGGCGGACTCTGGTTCCCGGTCGAGGCGTTCCCCGACTGGCTGCGCTCGCTCTCCGTCTGGACTCCCGCCCGGCGCTTCGCCGACCTCGGCGTGAGCATCACGCACGGCAGCGCGCCCGGTGTCACCACAGTGGCGGTGCTGGCGGCGTGGCTGGCACTCTTCGGCGGATATGCGGTGTACGCGTACCGTCGGGCCGCACGCACGGTGTGATCGGCGGTGGCCATGACGACCGAGGAAGTCACAGTGCAGCGGAGCGAGCAGCGGGACCGCGGTGCCGAACCGGGTGGCGGGAAGCGCGCATGGTCGTGCAAGCGGGAGAAATCCGGCGAGGACACGGACCAGGGGCCGGGCCGGTACGCCTTCCTGCCCTGGCTGCTGATGGGCCTGGGAGCGTTCTCCAACATCATTCAGGGCAAGACGGGCAACCCGTGGCTGGCCGGCGCCGGACTGCTCGCCTTCAACTCCCTCTACATCGGCGTGGTCTTCGCCTCCTTCGACCCGAGGCGGCGCGACTCCCGCTCCCCCCTCTACGGCCTGGCGGCGCTGACCGCGCTGACGTACGCGATCGCGCTCGGCTTCGGCGGCAACTGGTTCCTGTTCTTCCCGCTGCTGTCGCTGGCCTCCGGCACGGTGCGGGCGTTGCGCGGCAAGAAGCTCGCCTTCTGGCTGGTCACGCTCAGCGGCTCGGCCGGGTTCCTGGCGGGATGGCACGACGACGACCCCTGGGGCTCCTTCGGCATCGGGTACGGCACCTTCCTCTCCGGCATGGTGACCGCCACGGTCCTGAGCCTGTTCGACACCATCCAGGAGCTGCGGACCACACGTCAGGAGCTGGCCCGCAGCGCCGTGGAGAAGGAGCGGCTGCGGTTCTCCCGCGATCTGCACGATCTGCTGGGACACACCCTGTCCGTGGTGGTGGTCAAGGCCGAGGCGGTGCGCCGGCTGGCGCCGCGTGACCTGGACGCGGCGCTGGGCCAGGCCGCCGACATCGAGGCGGTCGGCCGGCAGGCGCTGACGGAGATCCGTGAGGCGGTCACCGGCTATCGCGAGGGGAGCCTGAGCACCGAGCTGGACAAGGCCCGTTCGGTGCTGGAGGCGGCCGGCATCGAGTCCGTCGTACGCCGCTCCGGGCCGCCGTTGCCGCCGCATACCGGGGCGCTGCTCGGCTGGGTGATCCGCGAGGGCGTCACCAACACCGTCCGGCACAGCGGTGCCACCCACTGCGAGATCGAGGTGTCCGCCGACACCGACCGCGTACGGCTGACGATCACGGACGACGGGCGCGGTCCCGTAAGCTCCGGTGCTGCCGAGCCGCCCGGTCCGGCCCGGCTTCGCGGCCACGGGACGGGCGCACGGCACGGCACACCGCACGGCTCCGGGCGGAGCGCCGAGGACGCCGCGGCCGGCGCGGGCCCGGTGGGCGGCACCGGTTCGGTGGGCGGCACCGGTCTGAAGGGGCTGGCGGAGCGGCTGGCCGTGGCGGGCGGCACGCTGCACAGCGGGGCCGACGGCCGTCGCGGCTTCCGGGTCACGGCCGAACTGCCCCTAGGGGCGGATGAGTTGGCGGATGCGGAGGAGTTGACCAGGTGATCAAGGTCCTGCTGGCCGAGGACCAGGGAATGATGCGGGGCGCGCTGGCGCTGCTGCTCGACCTGGAGGAGGACATGGAGGTCGTCGCGCAGGTCGCCGCGGGTGACGCGGTGCTTCCCGCGGCCCTCGACGCCCGTCCCGACATCGCTCTGCTGGACATCGAACTCCCCGGCCGCAGCGGCCTGGACGCCGCCGCCGAGCTGCGCGAGCAGCTGCCGTCCTGCAAGGTGCTGATCGTGACGACCTTCGGGCGGCCCGGCTATCTGCGCCGCGCGATGGAAGCAGGAGCGTCCGGCTTCCTGGTGAAGGACGGCCCGGTGGAGGAGCTGGCGGCGGCGATCCGGCGGGTGCTCGCCGGGGAGCGGGTGATCGACCCGGGGCTGGCCGCCGCAGCGTTGAGCGCCGGGCCAAACCCGCTCACCCAGCGCGAGCGCGATGTCCTGACCACGGCCGTGGACGGGGCGACCGTCGCCGATATCGCCGGCAAGCTGCACCTGTCCCAGGCCACCGTCCGCAACTACCTCTCGGCGGCCATCGGCAAGACCGGCACCCGCAACCGTATGGAGGCCGTGCGGGCGGCCCGCCGTAACGGCTGGTTGTAGGCCGGGGCACGTGTCCGCGCGGCCGCCGGGAGCCGCGCCCGAATCGTGTCCGGCCCGTGTCCGGGAAGCCGTACCGGGCCTCGTCCCGCTCCCCGCTCAGTGTGCGACGTCCGCCCGCCGCCGGGGCAGGGCGACGACCATCAGCACGATGGCGGCGACGAGCACGAGTCCCCCGACGTGGAACGCCAGGCCGTAGCCGCTGACCGGCGCGGACCGGCCGTGGCCGCCCTCCATGCGGGAGGCGGCGACCGTGGACAGAATCGAAAGGCCCAGTGCGCCGCCCATCTGGCGCGAGGTGTTGATCAGGCCGGAGACCAGTCCCTGATCGTCCGGGTCGGCGCCGGACGTGGCGATGGAGGCGACCGGCGTCGCGGTCAGGCCGGCACCGAACGCCATCAGGATGCCGGGGCCCAGGATGGTGCCGAGGTAGGTCCCGTCGGCGCCCATCGTGCCCTGCCAGAACATGCCGGAAGCGGAGACCATCGCCCCGAGGACGGCCAGCGTCTTGGCGCCCAGGCGGCTCATCAGCCGCGGGGCGATCTTCGAGCCCAGCACGATGCTCAGGGAGTGCGGGATGAACGACAGACCGGCCTGCAGCGGCGTATAGGCGAGCACGTTCTGCATGTAGAGCGACAGGAAGTACCACATCGAGAACATCGCGGCGCCGGTCAGCACCATCGCCGCGTTGGCCGAGGAGACCGAACGCAGCCGGAAGAGCCCCAGCGGCATCAGCGGCGCCTTGGCGCGTGCCTCGACGGCGATGAAGGCCGCGACGACGACCAGTCCGGCCATCAGCGGCAGCAGCGTGGGCGCCGAGGTCCAGCCGTCCGTCTCGGTGTGCACGATGCCGTACGCCACCAGCCCCAGGCCGCCGGTCACCAGCAGCGCGCCGGGGATGTCCAGCCGCCGGGCGGCGGCGCGCCGGCTCTCGGCGAGCCAGCGGACCGCGCCGGCCAGGACGAGCGCGCCGACCGGCACATTGATCAACAGCACCCACCGCCAGGACAGGAACTCGGTGAGCAGCCCGCCGACCAGGCCGCCCACCGCCCCGCCGCCCGCGCCGACCGCCGTCCAGGTCGCGATCGCCCGGGTGCGGGCCGCGCCCGCCGGGAACGACGTGGTCAGGATCGTGAGGGTCGCCGGGGAGAGCACGGCCGCGCCGACGCCCTGCACGGTGCGGGCCGCGATCAACTGCCAGGGCTCCCGGGCGAGCCCGCCGCCCAGGCTCGCGAGGGTGAAGAGGGCGAGCCCGAGGACGAAAACCCGCTTGCGTCCGAAGATGTCGGCGATCCGGCCGCCGAGCAGCATGAAGCCCGCGAAGGTGATGACGTACGCGTTGACGACCCACTGCAGGCCCAGTTCGCTCAGACCCAGACCGGACCGTACGGCGGGCATGGCGACGTTGACGACGGAGACGTCGAGTACGACGAGGAACTGCCCCGCGCAAACCAGCAGTGTCACCAGCCAGGCCGGTGCGTGCGCCCTGCGCGAGGTCTCGGACAGCGTGGTGGGGGTGGCTATCGGGGGCATGCGGGCCATGCTCGCATCCGTCACGCATCAGCCGCATCGGCATATCGGTGCACCCCGCACATGACCGAGGACCTAGGACTCGGGACCCGGAGCCCGTAGGCCCGGGGAACGGGATCAGGCGCGGGCGGCCCGGAAGCGGAGCCGGTACTCGGTCGGTGTGGTGTTGAGGGTGCGGCGGAACGCCCGGACGAGGGTGTCGGTGGTTCCGAACCCGCAGAGAGACGCCAGACGTTCGAGGGTGACGTCAGTGGTTTCCAGCTGGTGGCGCGCCCGCTCGACGCGTGCCGACTCGATGTAGACGGCGGGGGTCATACCGAGTTCCGCCTTGAAGATGCGGGCGAGCTGCCGTTCTCCGACGTGCGCGTGGGCGGCGAGGTCCGCCGTGGTGAGCCGCTCGTCGAGGTGGCGCATGATGTGGTGGCGCAGGTCCTCGATACGCCGCGTCGTGGAGACGGGCTCCAGCGGGACGCTGAACTGACTCTGCCCACCGGACCGCTTGAGGTACATCACGAGCTGGCGGGCCACGCGCAACGCGACGATCTCACCGAAGTCCTCGGCGACCAGGGCGAGGGACAGGTCCAGGCAGGAGCTGATGCCCGCGCCGGTCCACACGTTGCCGTCGCGGATGAAGATCGGTTCGGCGTCGACCTCGACCTCCGGATGGTCGGCGGCGAGCCGGGGTGCCGTCGACCAGTGCGTGGTGGCGCGCTTTCCGTCGAGGAGCCCGGCCGCGGCGAGGAGATGCGCGCCGACGCAGACGGAGGCGACGCGGCGCGAGCGGCCGGCGAGGGTCGCCACCCGGTCGACGGTGTCCGGGTCGGCGACCGGGTGGATACGGCGCTCGTCGTCGACCTCCACGGAGCCGGGGACCAGCAGCGTGTCGATGCTCATCGCCGCGGCCTCCTCGAAGGTGATGTCGGGCACTATGCGCACGCCGGCCGATGTGGTGACCGGCGCCAGGTTCTCGGCGGCCAGACGGACGCGGTAGCCGCCGCCGTCGTCGCTCTCCCGCCGCACGAGGGAGAACACCTCCGGCGGCCCGGTGACGTCGAGCAGATCCACACCGTCGAACACGACGATGACGACGGAGCGTTCCGGGCTGGTCATGCGGCCTCCTCGACAGCCATGTCCGGATCTGCATCCTAGATGACATTGCCGACACTCTGCCGGGTCCGTAGCGTTCCTGGAGGCCCACCGGACGGGTGGGCCGCTCCCCAACCACCCCTGAAGACGGGACCCTTGTGACCACGACGACCCTGCGCGCCCTCAACGGCCTGGACGAGACGCCCGCGAAGCTCTCCGACGCGACCGTGATCCTGATCGACTACCAGAACACCTACACCCAGGGCGTGATGGAGCTGGCGGGCTGGCGGAGCGCGCTCGACGCCGCCGCCCTGCTTCTCGACCGGGCCCGCGAAGCCGGTGCGACGGTCATCCACGTCATCCACGACGGCGGCGAGGGAACGCCCTACGACATCACGGCCGAGATCGGCCGGATCCACCCGCGCGTGGCCCCCGTCGACGGCGAGAACGTTGTCGTCAAGCAGGCACCCGACGCCTTCCACGGCACCGACCTCGCCGACCGCGTCGAGGCCGCCGGCAGGACGGACGTCGTCATCGCCGGGTTCATGACCCACATGTGCGTGGCCTTCACCGCCCAGGGCGCTTTCCTGCGCGGCAACCGGCCCACCGTCGTCGCGGATGCCTGCGCCACCCGCCCCCTGCGCGGCGCAGGTGTCGAGATGAGCGCCGAACAGATCCACCACAGCGCGCTTGCGACCGTGGAGGACCTCTACGGTGTCGTCGTCCCCTCCGCGGCCGACCTCGGCTGACTCGTGATCGGCGCCGATGCCGCATGCGCGGCCGTCACTTGCGCAGCAAGGTGACCACCGCCGCGCCGCCCAACCCGATGTTGTGGGCGAGGCCGATCCGGGCGCCGGGGACCTGCCGCTCCCCCGCCGTGCCGCGGAGCTGCCACACCAGCTCCGCGGCCTGTGCCAGCCCGGTCGCGCCCAGGGGGTGGCCCTTGGAGATCAGGCCGCCGGACGGGTTGACCACCCAGCGCCCTCCGTAGGTGGTGGCGCCGTCCGCGACGAGCTTGCCCGACTCGCCGTCCGCGCACATGCCCAGCGCCTCGTACGTGAGCAGTTCGTTGACGGAGAAGCAGTCGTGCAGCTCGATGACGTCCACGTCCTCGATGCCGAGGCCGCTCGCGGCGTAGACCTGACGGGCCGCGGCCCGCGACATCGGCTTGCCGACCACGTCGATGCAGGAGCCGGCGGCGAAGCTGTCCTCGGTGTCCGTCGTCATGGCCTGGGCGGCGATCTCCACCGCCCGCTCCTCCAGCCCGTGGGCGCGCACGAACCGCTCGGAGGCGACGACGGCCGCGGCCGAGCCGTCCGAGGTCGGCGAGCACTGGAGCCGGGTCAGCGGCCGGTGGATGGTCTTGGCGGCGAGGACCTCCTCGACCGTGTGGACGTCCCGGAACTGGGCGTAGGGGTTGTGCGCCGAGTGCCGGTGGTTCTTGGCGCCGACCGCGGCGAGCTGCTCCTCGGTGGTGCCGTAGCGCGCCATGTGCTCGCGGGCGGCGTTGCCGAAGATCTGCGCAGTGGGCGGGGTCATCTCGAAGCCGTGGCCGGCCGCCATCACGCCGTAGTGCCGGGCGACCGGTGAGGTGGCGAAATCGCCGCTGTCCGCGCCGCCGCCCAGCGCACCGCGCTTCATCTTCTCGAAGCCGAGTGCCAGCACACAGTCGTTGATGCCCGCCTCGACGAACTGACGCGCCATCATCAACGCGGTGGAGCCGGTCGCGCAGTTGTTGTTGACGTTGTAGACCGGTACGCCGGTCAGCCCCAGTTCGTACACAGCGCGCTGGCCGGCCGTCGAGGTCTGGTAGCAGTAGCCGACCGGCACCTGCTCGACGTCCTCGTAGCCGATCCCTGCGTCGGCGAGCGCGTTGCCGCCCGCTTCCTTCGCCATGTCCCAGTATTGCTGTTCGCGGGTCTCGGGCTTGGTGAACGGGGTCATTCCGACACCGATGATGTACGCCTTGCCGGCCATGCGTGTCCTCCTGGGAGAGTCAGACGAGGGGGCGGGGCTCGGGGTCGCGCGGCAGACCGAGCAGCCGCTCGGCGACGACGTTCAGCTGGACCTGGGTGGTACCGCCGGCGATGGTCAGGCAGCGCGACATCAAGAAGCCGTGCAGCGCCCGCTCGCCCGCGCCCTCGCGCACCGCGCCGTCCGGCCCGAGCAGCTCCAGCGCCAGCTCGGCGACCTTCTGCTGGTGCGGGGTCTGCACCAGCTTGCGGATGCTTGCGCCGGCGCCCGGCTCCAGGCCCGAGACCTGCTGGAGGGTGGTGCGCAGCCCGATGCAGCCCAGCGCGTGGGCCTCGGCGGCGAGTGCGCCGATACGCGCGCGCAGCGCACCGTCCAGGCCCGCGGAGCGATCGATGAGGGCCTGCAGACCGGTGTCGAAGGTCAGTTGGTCGGCCATGTGGACGCGTTCGTTGTCCAGGGTGGTGCGGGCGACCGCCCAGCCGTTGTCGACCTCGCCGACGACCGCGTCCGCGGGCAGCAGCACGTCGTCGAAGTAGACCTCGTTGAAGAGCGCGTCGCCGGTGATCTCCTTCAGCGGGCGGATGTCGATGCCGGGGCTTTGCATGTCGACGACGAAGAAGGTCAGTCCACGGTGCTTGGGCGCGGTGGGATCCGTGCGGGCGAGCAGGATCCCGTGCCCCGCCCACTGGGCGGCTGAGGTCCACACCTTCTGACCGTTGATCCGCCAGCCGTCGTCGGTCCGTTCCGCGCGGGTGCGCAGGGACGCCAGGTCCGAGCCGGCCTCCGGTTCGGAGAAGAGCTGGCACCACAGGAGGTCACCGCGCAGCGACGGCAGCAGGTAGCGCTGCTTTTGCTCCTCGGTGCCGTGGGCGAGGAGCGAGGGCACCACCCAGGTGGCGATGCCCAGGTCGCTGACCTTGACCCCGGCGGCTGCCAGTTCCTGCTGGACGGCGAGCTGTTGGACGGGACCCGCGCCCAGTCCGTAGGGCTCGGGGAGGTGCGGGGCGGCATACCCGCTGGGGGCCAGCGCACGGCGGACGGCCGCCGGTTCCAGGCCGCGCACTTCGCCGATGACCGCACGGGCGTCGGCGCGGTAACCGTCCGCCTCGGCCGGGAGTTCCAGCCGCAGTGCGCGGCGGGCGCCGTCGGCGGCGTGACGGGCGGCGCGGAGCCGGTGGGTGTCGCCGCCGCCGAGAAGCTGGCGGGCCACGGTCGCCCGCCTCAGGTGGAGGTGGGCGTCGTGCTCCCAGGTGAAGCCGATGCCGCCGAGGATCTGAATGCAGTCCTTGGCACAGCTGAAGGCGGCGTCCAGGGCGGTCGCGGTGGCCAGCGCGGCGACCAGGCCGCGGTTTTCGGGCGGCTCGTGGCAGGCGCGTGCGGCGTCCCAGACGAGGGCGCGGGCCTGTTCGCAGCGGACGAGCATGTCGGCGCACAGGTGCTTGACCGCTTGGAACTGGCCGATGGGGCGGCCGAACTGCTCGCGCACCGCGGCGTGTTCCGCGGCGGTGCGCAGGGACCAGGCGGCGGTGCCGCAGGATTCGGCGGCGAACAACAGCCCGGCCAGGTCGCGGACGAGAGCGGTGTCGACGCTCAGCAGCCGGTCGCCGGGTATCAGCACGCCGGCGGCGCTCACCTCGGCGGTCGGCCGGGTGGGGTCGGCGCTCTCCTGGGACCGAACGGTCAGGGCCTCGGCGTCGGCCGCGAGCCAGACGGTGCCGGCGGACGTCTCCGCCGCAAGCAGGAGCAGATCCGCCTCGCCGCCGGACAGGACGGGGGGCGCGGTGCCGTCGAGGAGGTAGCCGCCGGCCCCTTCGACGGCGGTGAGCGAGCCGGCTCCGAGTGCGACGGCGCCGATGCGCTCACCGGTGGCCAGGGCGCGTACGAGGTGCCGGGGGCCGCCGCGGTGGAGGAGTTCGGCGGCCAGGGCGGTGGGCAGGTACGGGCCGGGGAAGGCGGCGCGGCCCAGCTCCTCCAGCACGACGGCCAGGTCGAGGAGTTCGCCGCCGCCTCCGCCGTCGCCTTCGGGAAGGTGCAGTCCGACCAGGCCCTGTGCGACGAGCTGTTTCCCATGGGCAGGGCGGCCGGGACTGCCGGGCGGCCCGGTGTCGAGCAGGCTGCGCAGTTCTTCGGGTGGCACGGTGCGGGCGGCCCAGCGGCGCGTCGCCTCTGCCAGGTCACGGTGCTCCTGTGTGATTCCGATGCCCATGCGGGGCAGACTAGAACACGTTCCAATCTGACGGAAGGTCAGGAGCGGATCGAACGATGATCGACCTCTTTGTCGGAGTTGATTCCGCAATCGGCCCGACCCGCACCGCTTTCCGGGCGCGAACAGTCCGCATTCGACAGGGAACGGCTCGGCTGCGCACCGGAAACGGTCGGGTGAATTCCGGCGCACGCCCGCCATTCCGGCCGCACCGGCCGGGCCCCGCGCGAATTCACCGCTATCGGGCATCCCGGAAACGCCCCACCGGAAATACGAACCGCTGTTCTGACAGCGAAATGCGCCGGCGGCCGGTACCCGCACATCGCCCGGCGTGCGCCGTACGGCAGCATGAGCCCCCTGACCGCACCCCAGGAGGAAGTCCATGGCCGCTCCCACGGCTCCCACAGCTCCGCAGCCGGAGATTCTCGCCGCGTTCGAGGCGGCGAAGGGCTTCATGCCCGTGGACGAGGGCCTCGCCCTGTACGCGGCGGCTGCGGAGGCGGGGGCGCTCGGGCTGCCGCTGGTGGAGGTCGGCACCTACTGCGGCAGGTCCACGATCCTGCTCGCGGACGCGGCGCGCGGCGCGGGCGTGATGGCGGTCACCGTCGACCACCACCGGGGCAGCGAGGAGCAGCAGCCGGGCTGGGAGTACCACGACCCGACGGTCGTCGACCCCGAGGTCGGACAGATGGACACCTTGCCCACCTTCCGCAGGACCCTGCACGCGGCCGGGCTGGAGGAGCAGGTGATCGCCCTGGTCGGGCGGTCGCCGCAGGCCGCGGCCCTGTGGCGGGCCCCGGTCGGCCTGGTCTTCATCGACGGCGGGCACACCGACGAGCACGCCACCGCCGACTACGAGGGCTGGGCCCCGCACGTCGCCCCCGGCGGACTGCTCGTCATCCACGACGTCTTCGCTGACCCGGCGGACGGCGGCCAGGCCCCGTACCGCATCTACCGCAGGGCCCTGGACTCCGGCGCCTTCACGGAGATCTCGGAGCACGGGTCCCTGCACGTCCTGCGGCGCACCGGCCCCGGCATCTGAGCGGGCTACGATCGCGGACGTGTCCAACGGCAGCACTTTCCCCCCGCACCGCCCCCTGCGCCGCGCCCTCGCCGTGACGCTGGCCGTCCTGGTGGCCGCCTGCGCCGCCGGCTGGCTGCTCTGGCGGTCCTCGGGCGACGCCGGCGGCGCGCCACCACCGGGCGCGCAGCCGGCCCCGAGTACGTCATCGGGCGACGGCGCCGACGCCTCCGGCGGCAAGGCCGGGCACGGCGGCGCGGGCGACCCGCACGCCGAGCCCGACGAGGGCGGGGACGGCGCCGACGCCGGGAAGACCGGCGGTTCCGGGGACGGCTCCGGCACCCCGCGACCGGGCGGCAGCCTCAAGGGCAAGGTCGTGGTGGTCGACCCCGGTCACAACCCGCGCAACCGCGACCACGGCCGGGAGATCGCGCGACAGGTCGACATCGGCAACGCGCACAAGGAGTGCGACACCACCGGCACCTCCACCAACGACGGTTACGCCGAGGCGGCCTTCACCCTCGACCTCGCCCGCCGCACCCGCACCCTCCTCCAGGACCGGGGAGCCGAGGTCGTGTTCACCCAGGACGGCGACCGTCCGTACGGGCCGTGCGTCGACGAACGCGCGGCCACCGGGAACAAGGCCCACGCCGATGCCGTCGTCTCCCTGCACGCCGACGGCTCGGGGACGGGCAACCGCGGCTTCCACGTCATCCTGCCCTCCCGTGTCACCGCGGGCGCCGCGGACACCACGGCGATCGTGGCGCCCTCGCGGGAACTGGGCGAGCGGCTGGCCGGCCGGTTCGTGGCAGTAACCGGAAGTGCTCCCTCCAATTACATCGGGGGCGGCACCGGCCTGGACGTACGCTCCGATCTCGGCGGCCTCAACCTCTCGAAGGTGCCCAAGGTGTTCCTCGAGTGCGGCAATATGCGCGATGCGAAGGACGCCGCGCAATTGACCGACGCGCAGTGGCGGCAAAAGGCGGCGCGCGGGATCACCGAGGGCATTACGGACTTCTTGACGCACTGACAGCGGCCGGTGAAACGCCCGCCGATACGCCCTCCGATACCGCTGCCGAAACCATCCCGAAACCCACACGACGGCCCGGCGGATTCGACGATAGGTTCCCCTTTACGATGGGGGGCCACCGCCCGTGCCTCGCACCGCGCGCCAGCGACAGCGACGACCAGAACCACGAAACCGACAAAGGACCCTTACGTGAACATCCGCTCCCTCACTCGAGGCGACGGCGTGGTGATCGGAGCAGCGGTGTTGCTGTTCATCGCCTCGTTCCTCGAGCTCTACTCGACCGGCGACACCTGCGTCGGCAAGTTCTGCCCCGAGTCGACCTCCGGCCCGAACGCCTGGGACGCCCTGTCCCTGCTGATGAGCGTGTACCTCGCCGGTGTCATCGCCGCCGCCCTGATCGTGGTCTCCCGCGCCCTGCCGCAGCCGCGCAAGGTCGCCGGACTCGAACTCCAGCAGGTCGGCGTCTCGCTGGCCATCTTCGCGGCGTGGACCGCGTTCTGGACGATCATCGACAGTGAGGGCGCCTCCGCGGGCCTGATCCTCGGTCTGATCGGCGCGCTCGCCCTGGCCGGCGCGGCCGTCGCCACCCCGCTGGTGCCCGCCCTCAAGGCCGCCCTCGTCGGCCCCCCGAAGCCGGCGACCCCGTCCCCGTACGGCGCGGGCCCCAACCCCGGTTACGGCTACCCCGGCGCGCAGCAGCAGCCCGCGGGCCAGGGCTACGGCTACCCGGGCGGCCAGCAGCAGCCCGACCCGCAGTCCTACGGCGGCCAGCAGGCCCCGGCCGGCGCCACGGCCGGCGGCCCGCAGGGCGCCACCCCGGCGGCCGGCGGCCCGGCCGACTTCGCGCCGTTCTGGTTCGCGGTGCCCGTCGCGCGCCCGCTGTACGGCGAGGACGGCTCGCCGCAGCCGATCGCCGAACTGGCGCCCGGCACCTGGTACCTCGCGGTGGAGCAGCGCGGCCAGGCCCTGATCGCGCAGACCCAGGACGGCCGGCGTGGCGTCCTGCAGGACACCACCGGCATCCAGCGCGGCTGACGCCGGACGCACCGCGGTCCTTTCGCGGCCCCTCGCCCTCGCGGGCGGGGGGCCGTTGCGCTGTCCGCCGCCGGGTCGTACAGTCGCCGGACCGGTCGCATCTGACGAACCGTCAGCATACGGTGGTGGCGCGGCCGGACACACCGGCGGAGAGGGGCGGGCATGCGACTCGGGCTGGCGCTGGGCTACTGGGGCCGCGGCCCCGACCCCCGGCATCTCGAACTCGCCCGCGAGGCGGAGCGCCTGGGCTACGACTCGGTGTGGACCGCGGAGTCCTGGGGTTCGGACGCGTTCACCGCGCTCACCTGGATCGCCGCGCACACCTCACGCATGAAACTGGGCACCGGTATCGCGCAGATGGCCGCGCGCACCCCCACCGCCACCGCGATGCACGCCCTCACCCTCGATCACCTCTCCGGCGGCCGGGTCCTGCTGGGGCTCGGCCTTTCGGGCCCGCAGGTCGTCGAGGGGTGGTACGGGCGGCCGTTCCCCAAGAGCCCGCTGACCGCGACACGGGAGTACGTGGACGTGATCCGGCAGGTCCTGCGCCGCGAGGGCCCGGTGGAGGCGGACGGGCTCTTCCACCCGCACCCCTACCGCGGTCCGGACGGCACCGGCCTGGGCCGGGCGCTCAAGCCCATCACGCACCCCCTGCGCGCCGAACTGCCCGTCCTGCTCGGCGCGGAGGGCCCCAGGAACATCGCGCAGACCACCCGCATCGCGGACGGCTGGCTGCCGCTGTACTGGTCACCGCTGCGTACCGAGGTCTACCGGGCATCCCTGGAGGACGCCCCGGAGGGCTTCCTCATCGCCCCGATGGCGCGAGCCGTGGTCTGCGACGACGTCAGCGAGGGGCTGCTGCCGGTCAAGGCGATGCTCGGCTTCTACATCGGCGGGATGGGGCACGCGACCCGCAACTTCCATGCCGACCTGATGGCACGGATGGGCTTCGAGGAGGAGGCCCGGCAGGTGCAGGAGCTCTTCCTCCAGGGCCGCAAGGAGGAGGCGGTGCTCGCCGTTCCGGACGCGTTCGCCGACGAGATCTCGTTGGTGGGGCCGCGGGAACGTATCGCTGAGCGCCTGGAGTTGTGGCGGGCGGGACCGGTCACCGACCTGCTGGTCACCGCTCCCGACCCGCACACCCTGCGCGTGCTGGCCGAGCTCAACTCCTGAGGCGTCCCGCGGCTGCGCGGACCGCACCGGCTCATTCGAAGGAAGCGCGCTCCAGCCACAGGTCGAGCAGTGCGCGGTCGCCGAACACCTCGACGCGGTCGCTGTCGGCGGGCAGCCGGCGGTAGAGGACCATCAGGAGGTCGGTGAGCGGGCCGCGCAGCGCGACGGCGGCCTTCTCGTGGCTGCGGCGGTGGACGAGCCGGTCGCCCGTGAGGTCGAGGACCCATTCGGCGTTCAGCTCGGGCGGGGTGTCGGTGGCGTGCAGGTGGATGCTGCGGCCGGGGCCGAACAGCGGGTCGTCGCCCTCCCCCTGCTCCGCGGCCATCTCCGGAAGGGCGCACAACTGGAGCCACTCCTCCAGGCAGTCGGCGGCCACCTCGGGCGCGAGCTCGTAGCCGGCGTCGGTCGCAAGGGCCGCGTCGGCCCGGTGGATCGCCGTCTCGTGGGTCATCCTGCGGGCCCAGAACCGCGTCCGCCGCACCGGCGACCACGTCCACACCTCGGCCTCGGGACCGGCCTCGCGCAGTGCCCCCACGGTCTGCTCGACGCCCTCGGCGAGCCAGGCGTCCAGGGCGGCGGCGTCGTTCCCGTCGGGGCCGTCGCCCAACGGGACGTCGTCGTCCTCGACGTTCTCGGTGGCGCGGGTGGCGACCAGCACACCGGCCCAGCGGTGCGCGCCGCCCACATGCCGGGCGAGATCGGACAGCGTCCACGCGGGACAGGTCGGCACCTTGGCGGCGAGATCGCCCGTGCGTACGAGTTCCCTGAATCTGTCGGTCTCGGCGAGGAGTTCGGCGCAATAGCGCTCATGGGAGAGGGAGCCGCGGAGAGTCATGGCGGCACAGTAGTGCGCGGCCGGCCCGCGCGGCTTGTCAATTTGCGGGCCGCGGCATGCCCCATGGGCGGGCTGGCCCGGTGCCGCCCGTCCCCCTCCCGGGCGGCACCGGCGGCCTAGGCGCGGCAGCAGTCCGGGGCGAGGCCGGTGGGCAGCCACTCGCCGCCGAAGACCGATGTGGTGGCCTCGTCGCCTCCCAGGGCGGCTACCGCGAGCAGCAGCGACCCGGCGGTCCAGGAGGTGAGTTCACGGGGCCAGATCGCGTCGTCGTCGAAGACGTAGCCGGTCCAGTACATGCCGTCCTCGGCGCGCAGATGCTGCATCCACTTCAGGATCTGCACGGCACGCTCGGACTCCCCCATCGCCCAGAGGGCGAGGGCCAGTTCGGCGCTCTCACCGCCGGTGACCCAGGGGTTGGGCAGCACACAGCGCACGCCGAGTCCCGGCACGACGAAGCGCTCCCACTCCGCGTCGATCCGTTCCCTGGCGTCCGCGCCGCGCACCGCGCCGCCCAGGACGGGGTAGTACCAGTCCATGGAGTAGCGGGCCTTGTCCAGGAACCGCTCTGGGTGGCGGCGTATCGCGTGGCCGAGGCGCCCGACGGCCAGTTCCCAGTCGGGCTGCGGCTCCTCGCGCTGGTCGGCGAGGGCGAGGGCACAGCGCAGCGCCTGGTAGACCGAGGACGAACCGGTCAGCAGCGCGTCGGTGACGGGGGTGCCGTCGTCCTCCCGCTTCCAGCCGATCTCCCCACCCGGCTGCTGGAGTTCCAGGACGTACTCGATGGCCGCGAAGACCGCAGGCCACATGCGGTCGAGGAACGTCTCGTCGCCGGTGGACAGGAAGTGGTGCCAGACGCCGACCGCGATGTAGGCGCAGAAGTTGGTCTCCCGGCCACGGTCGGTCGGCGCCTCGGCGTCTCCGTCGGCGTAGGCCGCGTACCAGGAGCCGTCCTTGTTCTGGGTGCGCACCAGCCAGTCGTACGCGGCCTCGGCGCGCTCGTGCTCGCCGGCCGCGTCCAGGGCCATGGCGGCCTCGGTGTGGTCCCACGGATCGAGGTGGTGCCCGCGGAACCAGGGGATCGCGCCGTCCTCGCGCTGGATCGCCATGATGCCGGCGACCGTACGGGCAGCCTGTTCGGCGGTGAGCACACCCGGCAGGACCAGGCGTTCGGTACGCCCAGGACTCGTCACTTGGCGGCTCCGGTGGTGGGCTCGGCGGACGTGGCGGGCTTGGCGGGCTTGGCGGGCTTGGCGGCGCGCTTGGCGGGCCCGGCCGTGGACTTGGTGGGCTTGGCCGTGGAGTGGGCGGCCTTGGCGGCGCGCTTGGCTGCGGGCTTCGCGCTGGCCTCGGCGGCGCGCTTGGCCGGCGCCTTCTTGGCCTTGGCTGTGGCGGTGTCGGCCGGCTCGGGGGTCGTCGCGGCGGTGGTCGCGGCGTCCTGCTCGGGCAGGCGCGGCTTGGTGGCGTAGGCGACGAAGCTCTTGCCGATGACGGGGTTGAGCGCCTGCTCCGCGAGCCGGGTGGCCAGCGGCTTCTTCATGATGTCCCAGACCAGCAGCTTGTGGTACGCCTTCACCGGCAGCGGGGCGTCGTCGCCGTCCTTGTCCACGCCGAAGGCGCACTTGAGCCACCAGTAGGGGCTGTGCAGGCCGTGCGCGTGATGCGTGCCGTACGGCTCCAGACCCGCCTCGCGCATCTTGCCGAGCAGTTCGTCGCCGCGGTAGATCCGGATGTGGCCGCCCTCGACCTCGTGGTAGGCGTCGCTGAGTGCCCAGCAGATCTTCTCCGGGCCGTAGCGCGGGACGGTGACCGCGATCCGGCCACCGGGACGCAGCACCCGCACCATCTCGGCGAGCACTCCCTTGTCGTCGGGGATGTGCTCCATCACCTCGGAGATGATCACGACGTCGAAGCTGTCGTCGGGGAACGGCAGGGCGAGCGCGTCACCCTCCATCGCGGTGGCGGTGGCACCCGCCGGGACCTCGCCGGCCTCCTTCATCGCGGCGAACCACTTGGCGACCTCGCGGATCTCCTCGCCGTTCTGATCGAGGGCGACGACCTGCGCGCCGCGTCGGTAACACTCGAAGGCGTGCCGGCCCGCGCCGCAGCCCAGGTCGAGTACGCGGTCGCCCGGGGCGAGCGGGAAACGGGAAAAGTCGACGGTCAGCACGGCGTTCTGCTTTCGTCCGGCGGTTCATGGCGGTGGTGGCTGCGGAAAGCGGTGAGGTACGAGGTTCGGGGGTGGTGGCCGACGCCCCGCGCACCGGCGCGCACGCCCGGAGGCGCGGTCGGGCCCGGCACTAGGCGCGTCCGGCGGGGCTCGGAGCGGCCGCGGCGGCGCCCCCGGCCGCCCCCCGACTGCGTGTTCCGGCGGCCGTGCGGTCCGCCTGGAGGGCGATCGCCTCACGGTAGCGCTCGGCGGTGCCGAGTGCGGCCTGCCGCCAGGTGAAGCGGGCCAGCACCCGCTCACGGCCCGCCGCGCCCAGCCGGCTGCGCAACGGGGCGTCTCCCAGGAGGCGGAGGAGCCCGGCCGCCAGTGCGCCGGCGTCGCCCGGGGGCACCGCCAGACAGGTCTCGCCGTCGGCGCCGGCGACTTCGGGGATGGCACCGCCGGTGGTGGCCAGCAGCGGGGTGCCGGTGGCCATCGCCTCCGCCGCCGGGAGCGAGAAGCCCTCGTAGAGGGAGGGCACACAGGCGATCTGCGCACCGCGCACCAGGTCGACGAGTTCGCTGTCGCTGATGCCCTTGACGAACTCGATGGCGTGCGTGAGGCCGTGGCGTTCGATGGCCGCGGCGACCGGCCCGTCGTCGGCGCGCTTGCCGACGACCACCAGATGCGCGTCGGGGTTCTCGGTACGGACCTTGGCGAGCGCCTCGACGAGGTGGACCAGGCCCTTGAGCGGCACGTCGGCGCTGGAGGTCGTGACGATCCGGCCCGGCACCTCGGGGACGGACGGGTCCGGCGAGAAGAGGTCGGTGTCGGCGCCGATGTGCACGACGTGGATCCGGCCGTCGGCCACACCGAGGTCGTCGACGATCTCCTGGCGGGAGGAGCCGGAGACGGTGAGCACGGACGGCAGCCGGCGGGCGACCCGCTTCTGCATCCGGGTGAAGCCGTACCAGCGGCGCACCGAGGCGCGGCGCAGCCGGCCTTCGGCGGCTTCCAGGTCCAGCCGCCGGTCGACGGTGATGGGGTGGTGGATCGTGGTGACCAGCGGGGCGCCGATCGCGCGCGGGCCGCCGAGCAGGCCGTACCCGAGCGTCTGGTTGTCGTGCACGACGTCGAACTCGCCCCGCCGGGCGGCGAGGTGACGCCGGGCCCGCAGGGAGAAGGTGAGCGGTTCGGGGAACCCGCCGGTCCACATCGTGCCGACCTCGACGGCGTCGACCCAGTCGCGGAACTCGCCGGGCTTGGGCGTGCGGAACGGGTCGGGCTGGCGGTAGAGGTCGAGGCTGGGCAGCTCGGTCAGCGTCACCCCGTCGTCCAGGACGGGGTAGGGCTGGGCGCCGATGACCTCAACGGCGTGGCCGAGCCGCGCCAGTTCGCGCGAGAGATGGCGTACGTAGACGCCTTGACCACCGCAGAAAGGGTTCCCCTTGTAGGTGAGCATCGCGATGCGCAGGGGTCCGTCGCCGTTCTCCGGAGCGGAGGCCGAGGGGGCCTCTGCGGGGCGAGGCGCGGCTGCCTGGACGGCCTCTGCGGTCACGCTCGGCCCCCTTCTCACTGGACTTTCGCCGGAGCGTAACCGCTGGCGGTAATCTAGAACAAGTTTCAGAACTGATCGGCTACTGATCAGTTCACAGAGCTTCGAATCTACCGGCCGAGCCCCCCGCGGAAAGAGTCGCACCAGGTGATTCGCGCCACGACCCGCCCCCCTGCCATGCTGTGCCGATCACACCACCGGCACTCACCGCATCGCGGACGCAATGCCACGGAATGGGATATATGACTACGGAATCCAGGGCGGCCGACCCGGCGCCTCCCGCGAGTCCTCCCCTGACCGAACGTCAGGAGGCCCGCCGCCGCCGCATCCTGCACACCAGCGCCCGGCTGGCCGGCCGTGGCGGGTTCGACGCCGTGCAGATGCGCGAGGTCGCCGAGTCCTCCGGCGTCGCACTCGGCACCCTCTACCGCTACTTCCCCTCCAAGGTGCATCTGCTGGTCGCGACCATGCAGGACCAGCTCCAGCACATGCACGAGACGCTGCGCAAGCGCCCGCCGTCGGAGGAGGATCCGGGCAAACGGGTCGCCCAGACCCTGATGCGGGCGTTCCGTGCCCTCCAGCGCGAACCGCACCTCGCGGAGGCGATGGTGCGCGCGCTGACCTTCGCCGACCGCTCCGTCAGCGCCGAGGTGGACACCGTCTCCCGGCTGACCACCGCGATCATCCTGGACGCGATGAACCTGGACGGGCCCGCCACCCCCGACCAGTTGTCCGCGGTGCGGGTCATCGAGCACACCTGGCACTCGGCGCTGATCACCTGGCTGTCCGGGCGCGCCTCGATCGCCCAGGTGAAGATCGACATCGAGACGGTCTGCCGGCTGATCGACATCACCGCACCGGAGCCGGGACCACGACCGGGGACGCGATCGGGACCCGGCTCGGCGACGGCTCCTCACTCCTCGGGCGGGAAGACCGGCTGACCGCTGTCCGCCACGCTGATGAGGATCGCCTCGACCGGGCACCCCTCGGCCGCCGCCAGCACGCTCTCGGCGGGGTCCCCCTCCGGCGCCACCGGGTGGGACTGCCGGGCGGAGTCGAGACGGAAGCCGTCGGGTGCCGCGCCGATACACATGCCCGACCCGATGCACACGCTCCGGTCCACCTCCACCCGCCAGCGGTCCCCCATCAGGCACCCGCCGGCAGGTGGATCATCTTGTGCTCCAGATACTCGCCGAACCCTTCCGGTCCGAACTCCCGCCCGATGCCGGAGTTCTTGTAGCCGCCGAACGGGCCGAGCATGTCGATGCTGAAGGTGTTCACCGAGTACGTGCCGGTGCGCACCTGCCGCGCGATGTCGATGCCCCGCTCGACGTCGGCCGTCCACACCGAGCCGGAGAGGCCGTAGTCCGAGTCGTTGGCGATCCGCACCGCCTCGGCCTCGTCGTCGTAGGGCAGCAGGCAGATGACCGGGCCGAAGATCTCCTCGCGGGCGATCCGCATGGAGTTGGCGACCTCGCCGAAGAGCGTCGGCTCGACGTACCAGCCCGTCGGCTGCCCCTCGGGCCGTCCGCCGCCGGTCAGGACCTTGGCGCCCTCCTGCTGACCGAGCGCGATGTAGTCCAGCGAACGCTGCTGTTGGCGTCGGGCGACCAGCGGGCCGAGTTCGGTGGCCGGATCCAGCGGGTCGCCGACGGTCAGCGCGCCGGCCGCCGCGGTGAACCGCTCGGCGATCTCGTCGTAGTGACTGCGCGGCGCGAGAATCCTCGTCTGGGCCACACACGCCTGGCCGTTGATCATCCAGGCGAACGGCACGATGCCGGCCACCGCCGCCTCCAGGTCCGCGTCCGGCAGGATGACCGCGGCGGACTTGCCGCCCAGCTCCAGCGTGACGCGGCTGAGGTTGCGGGCGGCGACCTCCATGACCCGCTTGCCCGCCGCCACCGACCCGGTGAACGAGACCTTGTCCACGCCCGGGTGCCCGACCAGGTACTCGCTGACCTCCCGGTCCGCGGGCAGGATCGAAAGCACCCCCTCCGGCAGCCCCGCCTCGGTCACGATCTCGGCGAGGAGGTAGGCGTCCAGCGGGGTCTCCGGGGACACCTTCAACACCACCGAGCAGCCGGCAAGCAGGGCCGGGGCGAGCTTGGCGGCGGCGGTGAACTGCGGGACGTTCCACGGCACGACGGCCGCGACCACCCCGGCCGGCTCCCGGCGGACCAGCAGCGGGCCCAGCAGTCCGGCCCGCCGCTCCTCGAACGGGAAGTCACGGGCGACGGCCAGGGCGGCGTCCCACACCAGCATCGCCGCCAGCGACTGCACCATCACACCGGAGGTGACGGGAGTGCCGTTCTCCGAGCTGATGACCCGGGCGATCTCGTCGCTGCGCGCGGCGAAGGCGTCCTTGATGCGGGTCACCACGGCGATCCGCTCCGCCAGCGGGGCTCGCGCCCAGACCCCGGAGTCGAAGGACGTGCGGGCCGCGGCCACCGCGCGGTCGACATCGGCCCGGGAGGCATGCGGCACCCGGCCGATGACCTGCTCGGTGTGCGGTGAGACGACCTCGATCGTGTCGCGGCCGGCCGGGTCGACCAACTCACCGCCTATATAGAGCTTTCCGTGCTCGACGAGATCGCTCATCGCTGCCGCCTCCCGCGGGTTGGCCGCCCTCGGCCGGCGGGCGTTCACGCTCCACCGACACCTGACGCTGCATCAGAAACTGATACCAGTTCCCTTTGCAGGAGTCCACGGCGCACACACAATCACCGCACCGCCGCCCCCGCGCCCCTCGACCACGAACCGTCCACCACCTCAACTCCACTACGAAAGAGCCCACTTCAGGACGCACTGAAACTCGTTCTAGTTATAGTGAACGGGCATGCCCACACCGAGAGGGGACCGGGATGACACAGGTGACCGACCACAGGGGCGGGGTGTGGAGCATCGCCGTCCCCATCCCGGACAATCCGCTCGGCCACACCCTCGTCCACCTCCTGGAGACCGACCGCGGCCCGGTGCTCATCGACACCGGCTGGGACGACCCGCACTCCTGGGACACCCTCGTCGCCGGCGTCGAGCGGTGCGGCTTCGCCCTCACCGACCTGCACGGCGTCCTGATCACCCATCACCACCCCGACCATCACGGCCTCTCCGCCAAGGTCCGCGAGGCGTCCGGGGCCTGGATCGCGATGCACGCCGCCGACACGGCGATGATCCGCCGCACCCGCGACGCGCAGCCGGGCCGGTGGCTCGACTACCTGACCGCCAAACTCACGGCGGCGGGCGCGCCCGAGGATCACCTCGCGCCCCTGCGGGCGGCCCGCGCCAAGGGCGGCGCCCGGTCGCTGCCCGCCAGGCGGCCCGCGCTGCCGGACCGCGACATCGGCCCCGGCGAGCTGCTCGACCTCCCGGGGCGCAGGCTGCGCGCGATCTGGACGCCGGGGCACACCCCGGGACACGTCTGCCTGCATCTGGAGGAGGAACACCCGGGGCGGGGCGCGGGGGTCGGGGCGGGTGCCGGGGGCGCGAAGGCCACCGGCGCGGGGGGCGGGACTGCGGTGCGCGGTGGGCCGGGGGCCGGGGGGCCGGGAGCCGGGGCGGCCGCGGCCGGGCCCTCCGGCTTCGGCCGGCTCTTCTCCGGCGACCACCTCCTCCCCGGCATCACCCCGCACGTCGGGCTGTACGAGGATCCGGACGACGCCACGGTCACCGACCCGCTGGGCGACTACCTCGACTCCCTGGAGCGGATCGGCAGGCTCGCCCCGGCCGAGGTGCTGCCCGCCCATCAGCACGCCTTCGCCGACGCGGACGGGCGCGTGCGGGAACTCCTCGCCCACCACGAAGAGCGCCTGTCCGGACTGAGAGCACTGCTCCGCGAACCCCTCACGCCCTGGCAGCTCGCGGTGGCGATGGAGTGGAACCGCCCCTGGGAGCAGATCCCCTACGGCTCCCGCAACATCGCCGTCTCGGAAGCCGAGGCACACCTGCGCCGCCTGGTGAAACTCGGGCATGCCGAACCGGTCCCCGGATCCGACCCGGTGACGTACCGGGCAGCGTGAAGCCCAGGAGGCACCGGCCTGCGCCCGGCGGCCACCCGAGGCGCCCGCGGGCAAGGGCCCCGCGGCCCGCTCCCGCGCCCAGAGACCGGAGCCCCGCCCCAGGGGCGCATACCCACCCATATCCGTACGTGCGAGCGAGTCCCTTGCGGGCGCCGGTTAAGGTGTGCGAGAAAACTTCATCCGTGCCTATCGGGGGAAGCCGGTGAAAATCCGGCGCTGACCCGCAACCGTGAGGACGGCCCGCCCGCGCACCGCGACGCTCTCGCGGCACGCACGGCCGTACGAGCCGGAGCACCCGCTGGCGCACGACCAAGGCTCCCGCCCCGGCCCCGCCCACGGACGGCCGGTGCGCGGCACCGTCGAGGTATACGGAGCTGAGCCCGGTGCCACCGCGCGGACCCGACGACCGGGCGCGCGGGTGGCCGGCCGAGCGCGGCTGCGTACACCGCTGCGAACCGACCCGAGAGGCACCGACCCCATGGCTCCCCTGGCCCCCATGGCTCCTTCCTTCGCCGTCCTGGCACGCCGCGCCGCCGCGGCGCTGGCCACCGCGGCGGTGCTGGGCACGGCCGCCGCCCCGGCCGCGTTCGCCGACTCCGCCGCACCGGCCGCGGCCCCGTCGCCCTCCCCCGCGAAACTGCCCGCCGGCCTGTACGGCGCCGCCTCCCCGGAGTACGACGGAGTGTGGCGGCAGTCGCTCGCCCTGCTCGCGCAGGACACGGTGGGCCTGCGGCCCGCGGCGTCCGCCGTCGACTGGCTCACCGGGCAGCAGTGCGCCGACGGATCGTTCGCCGCCTTCCGTGCCGACCAGGCGAAGCCGTGTACCGCCAAGACGATGCGGGACACCAACCAGACGGGCGCCGCGGTGCAGGCGCTGGCCGCGCTCGGCGGGCACGGTGACGCGGTGAAGAAGGCCGTGGGCTGGCTGAAGTCCGTGCAGAACAAGGACGGCGGATGGAGTTCCATGGCCGGCTCGCCCAGCGACGCCAACTCCACCTCCGTCGTCATCGGCGCACTCGTCGCGGCCGGCGCGAACCCGGCCACCGTGACGTCGGGCAAGGGCGGCAAGTCCCCCTACGACGCCCTGCTGACCTTCCAGCTGAGCTGCGCGGCGAAGTCCAAGGAGCGCGGCGCCTTCGCCTTCCAGCCCAAGGACGGCGCCCTGGCCCCGAACGCCGACGCCACCGCGGCCGCCGCGCTGGGCACCTTGGGCAAGGGCTTCGTCGTCGCGCCGACGGGCAAGGACGCCAACACCCCCATACGGCCGCTGACCTGCAAGGACGAGGGTGAAAGCAGTCAGGGCAGCGCGGACGCCGGTGCCCG
This sequence comes from Streptomyces sp. NPDC048248, assembly GCF_043201875.1. Classification (NCBI taxonomy): domain Bacteria; kingdom Bacillati; phylum Actinomycetota; class Actinomycetes; order Kitasatosporales; family Streptomycetaceae; genus Streptomyces; species Streptomyces sp. NPDC048248. Next base: position 308,364 of record NZ_JBICZL010000003.1, on the reverse strand, counting down.
GAAGGCGGCGGCCGGGGGCGCGGACGCCTACCTCGTCGCGCAGCTCGACGCGAACGGGCAGCACCTGCTGTCCGCGATGCCGGGCGCGGAGGACCAGCCGGACGTCGGCAACACCGCCGACACCGTCCTCGCGCTGGCCGCGGGAGCGCACGGCACGGCCGCGCAGAAGCCGCTGAAGTGGCTGGAGCAGCACGCGGCGGACTGGGCGAAGCAGAACGGCCCCGCGGCGTACGCCCAGCTGGTGCTCGCCGCGCACGCCACGGGCACCGACCCGCGCTCCTTCGGCGGCACCGACCTGGTGGCCGCCCTCAACGCCACCGGCCCCGCACCGGCCGCCGGGCAGGAGCAGGGGAAGAACGCCGACGCGAAGGACTCGGAGGACGGCGGGAGCGGCATCAGCGTCTGGTGGGTCGTCGGTGTCGGGCTCGCCGTCGGCGCCGGTATCGGCTTCCTGCTGAGCGGCCGCAAGAAGAAGAACGCCCTCTGATGCGCTTCCCCCGTATCGCCGGCGCCCTCCTGCTGGCCGGCACCGCCACCGGCCTGGCCGCCGCGCCCGCCCAGGCACAGGAGTACCGCTACTGGTCCTTCTGGAACAGCAAGGCGGGCGGCTCCGGTGGCTCCTGGGCGTACGCGACCGAGGGGCCGGCCACCATGCGGCCTGCCGACGGGGCCGTCGAGGGTTTCCGGTTCACCGTGAGCGCCGACTCCGCCGCGGCCGCCGGTCCGCGCACGGCCGCCGACTTCGACGCGATCTGCGAGGGCACACCGGCCAAGGAGAACAGCAAGCGGGTCGGCGTCGTCATCGACTTCGGCAGCGCGGCGGACGCGGCCGGCGGGGAGCGCCCGCCGAAGCCGCGGACACACTGCGCCGTGGTCCCCGAGGACGCCTCGGCGGGCGAGGCGCTGGCCGCGGTCGCCCGGCCGCTGCGGTACGACTCCCACGCCCTGCTGTGCGCCGTCGCCGACTACCCGCGGTCAGGGTGCGCGGACCAGGTCGACGGATCGGGCGACAAGGGGTCGAAAGACGCGCCAGGCGCCGGCTCCGCGCCCGAGGACGCGTCCTCGGGCCGGTCGGCGGGGCAGGGTTCGGGTACGGGGAGCGACAGCGAGGACGGCGGCCCGTCCGCCGGACTGCTCGGTGGCGGCGCGGCCGTCTTCGCGCTGGGAGCGGCGGCCGTGTGGCAGGCCCGCCGCCGGCGCGGATGAGCGCCCCGCGCGCGACCCGTACCACCGCCCTGCACGCCGGAGCGTGGTGGCTGTGGGCGCTCGGCCTGGCGACCGCGGCCTCACGCACCACCAATCCGCTGCTGCTCGGGATGCTGGTCGGGGTGGCGGGCTATGTCGTCGCGGCCCGCCGTACGGACGCGCCCTGGGCCCGGTCGTACGGCGCGTTCGCCAAGCTCGGCCTGTTCGTGATCGCCGTCCGGCTGGTCTTCGCCTTCGTCCTGGGCTCGCCGATTCCCGGCACCCACCTCCTTGTCACACTGCCCGAAGTCCCGCTCCCCGACTGGGCACAGGGCGTCCGGATCGGCGGCCGGGTCACCGCCGAGGGCATGCTCTTCGCCCTCTACGACGGCCTGAAGCTGGCCGCCCTCCTCATCTGCGTCGGGGCCGCGAACGCCCTCGCCAACCCCGCCCGGATGCTGAAGTCACTGCCCGGGGCCCTCTACGAGGCGGGCGTCGCGGTCGTCGTCGCGATGACGTTCGCACCGAATCTGGTGGCCGATGTGCAGCGGCTGCGCGCCGCCCGACGACTGCGCGGCCGTCCCGACCGCGGATTCAAAGCCCTCCTCCAGGTCGGACTGCCCGTGCTGGAAGGGGCGCTGGAACGCTCGGTCGCGCTGGCCGCCGCGATGGACGCCCGCGGCTACGGCCGCACCGCCCAGGTGCCACGCGCCGTCCGGCACACCACCTCGGTCCTCACCCTCGGCGGCCTGCTCGGCGTCTGCGCCGGGACCTACGGGCTGCTGGCCGGGTCCGGCGCCGGCTACGGGCTGCCCCTGCTGCTCGCCGGACTCGCCGCCGCGCTCGGCGGGTTGTGGCTCGGCGGCCGCCGCTCGGTGCGCACCCGCTACCGGCCGGAGCGCTGGGGCATCCGCGCCTGGCTGGTGGCCGGCTCCGGCATCGCCGTGGCGGCCCTGATGATCTGGGCGGACACCGTCGCGCCCGGCGCCCTCCAGCCACCCGTCGTCCCTCTCACCGCGCCCGTCCTCCCGCTCCGGCCGGCGCTCGGCGTACTGCTGGGCCTGCTGCCCGCGTTCGTCGCCCCCCTGCCGCCCCGCACCTCGCCCGAACGTGCCGGGCCGGGCGACGGGCCCGGCGACGCTCGCACCCCCGGTACGTCCAAGAAGTCGTTGCGATCCCCGACGTCGTTGCGGCCCTCCCCGGAATCGTTCCGGTCCCCGACATCGCCGCAGTCGCCGCAGTCATCGCAGTCGCCCACGTCACAGAGGGAGTCCACCCAGTGATCCGGTTCGAGCAGGTGTCGGTCACCTACGGGGACGCCACCGAGCCCGCCGTGCGGGACGTCGACCTGACCGTTCCCGAAGGGGAGCTGTGTCTTCTCGTCGGACCCTCCGGCGTCGGCAAGTCGACGGTGCTCAATGCCGTCTGCGGACTCGTACCGCACTTCACCGGGGGCACCCTGCACGGCCGGGTCACCGTCGACGGCCGCGACACCCGCACCCACCGGCCGCGTGAACTGGCCGATGTGGTCGGCACCGTGGGCCAGGACCCGCGGGCGCACTTCGTCACCGACACCGTCGAGGACGAACTCGCCTACGGCATGGAATCCCTCGGCCTCGCCCCGGACGTGATGCGCCGCCGCGTCGAGGAGACCCTCGACCTGCTGGGCCTGGCCGACCTGCGCGACCGCGCCCTCACCACACTCTCCGGTGGCCAGATGCAGCGGGTGGCGATCGGCTCCGTGCTGACCACCCATCCCAAGGTCCTCGTCCTGGACGAACCGACCTCCGCCCTGGACCCGGCCGCCGCCGAGGAGGTGCTCGCGGTGCTCCAGCGTCTCGTGCACGACCTCGGGACGACGGTGCTGCTGGCCGAACACCGCCTGGAGCGGGTGGTGCAGTACGCGGACCAGGTGATCCTGCTGCCCGCACCCGGCGCGGCCCCGCTCCTCGGCGACCCCGCGCAGATCATGGCCGTCTCCCCGGTGCACCCCCCGGTCGTCGCCCTGGGCCGCCTCGCCCAGTGGTCGCCTCTCCCCCTCTCCGTACGCGACGCACGCCGCAGGGCTGCCCCTCTCCGCGACCGCCTCCAGGCGCTGGAGCCGGGACGCGGCACGGCAGCCACCGCGAGCGGACCGGGTACGGACGGGCCACGTGCGGGCGGACGAGACACGGAGGCAGGGGGCACGGACGGGCCCCGTACCGGCGGATCCGGTGCAGGCGCTGCCACCTCCGCCGCCCCAGCCGCCCCGGCCGCCGTCGTCTCCGAACTCACCGTCCACCGGGGCCGTGGCGATGTCCTGTACGGCGTGGACCTGACCGTCCACCCCGGCGAGACCGTGGCGTTGATGGGCCGTAACGGCGCGGGCAAGTCCACCCTGCTCGCCACCCTCGTCGGCATGCACGAACCGTCCTCCGGCACGGTCCGGGTCGGCGACGCCACCCCGCACCGCACCCGGCCCCGCACCCTCCTGCGCCACGTCGGCCTGGTCCCCCAGGAACCGCGCGACCTGCTGTACGCCGATACCGTCGCCGCCGAATGCGCCGCGGCCGACGACGACGCGGGCGCGCCCGCGGGCACTTGCCGGGAACTCGTCACCCGCCTCCTGCCGGACGTACCGGACTCCGTCCACCCCCGCGATCTGTCCGAGGGGCAACGCCTCGCGCTGGCCCTTGCGGTCGTCCTGACCGCCCGACCGCCGCTGCTCCTTCTCGACGAGCCCACCCGCGGCCTCGACTACGCCGCCAAGGCCCGCCTGATCGAATTGCTGCGCGCGCTGGCCGCCGAGGGGCACGCCGTCGTCCTGGCCACGCACGATGTGGAACTGGCCGCCGAACTCGCCCACCGCGTCGTCATCCTGGCCGACGGCGAGATCGTGGCCGACGGCCCCACCGACGAGGTCGTGCTCGCGTCGCCCTCCTTCGCCCCCCAGGTCGCGAAGGTCCTCGCGCCGCTGCCATGGCTGACGGTCCCCCAGGTGGCCCACGCCCTGGAGGCCACGGCATGAACGCCGCGCACCCGACCCCAGGCCAACCCGACGGGCTCCCCGGGGGCCCCCTCCCCCCTCCCCCACCCTCACCCCCGCCGCATGGGTCGGACCGTCTACGTCGCCTCGGCCTACGCCACATCGGCCTGCACCGCATTGGCCAACGCCGCTTCGACCTGCGCCGCACCGGTGGGCTTCGCCGCCCGCTCGGCCCGTTCCGCCCGCACGACCCGCACGACCCGCACCGATCGGATCGCCCGAGCGCTGGGCGGCCGACCGGGTCCGGGCAGCGGGCCCGTGCCGTGCGCCTGGGGCCGCGATCCGTGGCGGCCCTGGTTCTCGTCTCGGCCTGCGGTGTGATGGCGTTCGGGTGGCCCCTGCTCGCCGACTCGGCTTCCGGACTCGCTCATTCCAAGGACGCGCCGTGGCTCTTCGCCGCGCTCCTGCCGATGCTGCTGGCCGTCGTCGTGGCCACCATCGCCGACACCGGCCTGGACGCGAAGGCCATCGCGATGCTCGGCGTCCTCGCCGCGGCGGGCGCCGCCCTGCGGCCCCTCGGAGCGGGTACCGCGGGCATCGAGCCGATGTTCTTCCTGATGGTCCTCGCGGGACGGGTGCTGGGGCCCGGATTCGGCTTCGTCCTGGGGTCCGTGGCGATGTTCGCCTCCGCGCTGCTGACCGGCGGCGTCGGTCCCTGGATGCCATTCCAGATGCTGACCATGGGATGGGTTTCCATGGGCGCGGGCCTGCTGCCGGGGCCCGACCGCTTGCGCGGCCGCCGCGAACTGGCCCTCCTCTCCGTCTACGGGGGCGTCGCCGCCGTCCTCTACGGCCTGGTCATGAACCTCCAGGGCTGGCCCTACCTCGCCGGTATGGCCTCCGGGGTGTCCTTCGTCCCCGGCGACCCGCTGCATGACAACCTCGTCCGGTACCTCACCTACTGCCTGGCCACCTCTCTCGGCTGGGACGTCCCGCGCGCCCTGGTGACCATGGTCCTCACCGTCACTCTGGGCGGCACCGTGCTCAGAGCCCTCCGCCGCGCCACCCGCCGCGCCGCCTTCGACATTCCCGTCTCCTTCGCCTCCCCGGCGCCTCCCCCCTGACCGCCCGGCCGTCTTCCTTCGGCCGCTTCCCCTTTCCTTCCCTGCCAATGACCGTACGGGCGTCTCGCACGGCGCGGTATCCGGGTTTCCCCCCAACGCCCCCTGCCCTACCCGTAGATCACGTCAGGGTGCCCGCCCCGGCCGATCCGACCACCCCTGCACGGGCCACCACGCTGGGGACGCGGCAGCACACCGAGCCGCGCCCCCGGCCCTGCTCACGCTCCCGCCGCGTACCTCCAGAAGTCCCGCATCACGGTGGGCGGGCTCGGGTTGGTCATCTCGCATTGGGTGAGCAGGATCGTGACCGCGCCTGTGGACGGGACGAGGTGCGCCGCCGTTCCTGTGCCGCCGACCCAGCCGTAGCGGCCCGGCGCGTTCCACGGGTCGACGGGTACGACGTCGACCGAGCCGCCGTATCCCCAGCCCTGACCCTCCAGGAACAGCGCGCTCGCGTCACGCTGGGACGGGGTGAGGTGGTCGGTGGTCATCTGCCGCACCGAGGCCGGCGACAAAAGCCGGCAGCCGTCGGCGGCTCCATCGGCGAGCAGCATCCGGGCGAAGGAGTGCAGGTCGTCGACGGTCGAGACCAGCCCGCCCGCGCCGGAAGGGAAGGCCGGGATGCTGCTCCACTGGCCGTCCGGGGCGTCGACCGGCTCAAGGCCGCCCGTCGCGTCGGGTCGGTAGAAGCTGGTGAACCGGTCGCGGTCGGCGGGGGGCACCGCGAAGCCGGTGTCGGTCATGCCGAGCGGCTCGAACAGTCGCTCGGCGAAGAACTCGGGGAGGGAGCGGCCCGAGACCCTGGCGATCAGTACGCCCAGAATGTCGGAGCAGGCGTTGTAGAGCCAGGCGTGGCCCGGCTGGTGCAGCAGGGGGATGCGGGACAGCGCCGCCATCCAGTCGTCCGGCGCCGCGATCCGCTGCGGTTGCGGCGGCCCCTGTTTCAGCTCGTTGATCAGCAGTTCGACCGCGGGCAGCGAGAAGTCCGACGGGAAGCCGTAGCCGGCGCGGAAGGTGAGGAGGTCGGCGACGGTGATCGCCCGCTCGGCGGGTACGACGTCGTCGACGGGGCCGGCCGGATCGCAGACGACGGTGGGGGACGCCAGCTCCGGCAGCCACGGCCCGACGGGGTCGTCCAGGGCGATCCGGCCGTCGTCGACCAGCATCATGGCCGCTGCGGCGGTGACCGGCTTGGTGATCGAGGCGACGCGGAAGTTCGAGTCCCTGGCCATCGGGGCGCTGCCCTCGACGTCAGCCGATCCGACGGCCTGCACCTCGACGTCGTCGCCGCGGGCGGCCAGAGCCACCGCGCCGGGCACCGATCCGTCGCGGACGTGTCTTCCCAGGGTCTCGCGCAGGTTCGTCATCGGGCCCGCCTTCCTGAAGGTACGTTCAGAGGGCAGACTGCCGGAGCGGCGCGGACTCATCGGCCCTGTACGGCCCCCGGCGCGTCGGCACCGGACCGGCCCCTGAGCAGTGGCGCACCGGCCCGGAAACCGCGCGACGTGCCTCGGGGCTCCGGCCCCTCACAGCCGCTGAATGATCGTCCCCGTGGCGAGCGCGCCGCCCGCGCACATGGTGATCAGGGCGAACTCCTTGTCCCTGCGTTCCAGTTCGTGGAGCGCGGTGGTGATGAGGCGGGCGCCGGTGGCTCCGACGGGGTGGCCGAGCGCGATGGCGCCGCCGTTGACGTTCACCTTCTCCAGGTCCTGTGAGAAGACCTGCGCCCAGGAGAGCACCACGGACGCGAACGCTTCGTTGATCTCGACCAGGTCGATGTCGTTGAGGGACATCCCGGCCTTGCCCAGCACGGCGCGGGTGGCGTCGATCGGCCCGTCCAGATGGAAGTGGGGGTCGGAGCCGACCAGTGCCTGGGCGACGATGCGGGCCCGCGGCTTGAGTTTGAGGGCGCGTGCCATGCGCTTGGAGGCCCACATCACCGCGGCGGCCCCGTCGGAGATCTGTGAGGAGTTGCCCGCGGTGTGGACGGCCGTCGGCATGACGGGCTTGAGGCCGCCGAGCGCCTCCATGGTGGTGTCCCGCAGGCCCTCGTCCCGGTCGACCAGTCGCCACATGCCCTGGCCCGCGGCCTGCTCCGCCTCCGTGGTGGGGACCTGGACCGCGAACGTCTCGCGTTTGAAGCGCTCCTCGGCCCAGGCCGTGGCCGCTCGTTCCTGGGAGATCAGTCCGAGGGAGTCGACGTTCTCGCGGGTCAGTCCCCGGTTGCGGGCGATGCGTTCGGCCGCCTCGAACTGGTTGGGCAGATCGACGCTCCACTCGTCGGGCCAGGGCTTGCCCGGCCCGTGCTTGGAGCCGCTGCCCAGCGGCACCCGGGACATCGCCTCGACGCCGCAGCCGATGCCGACGTCGATGACGCCGCCCGCGATCATGTTGGCCACCATGTGGTTGGCCTGCTGGGAGGAGCCGCACTGGCAGTCCACGGTGGTCGCCGCGGTCTCGTAGGGCAGGCCCATGGCGAGCCAGGCGTTGCGCGCCGGGTTCATGGACTGCTCCCCGGCGTGGGTGACGGTGCCGCCGACGACCTGTTCGACGCAGTCCGGCTGGATGCCCGTGCGGGCGAGGAGTTCGCGGTACGTCTCGCCCAGGAGGTAGGCGGGGTGGAGGTTGGCGAGCGCACCTCCGCGCTTGCCGATGGGGGTGCGTACGGCTTCGACGATGACGGGTTCCGCGGCCATGACTGACTCGTCCTCTCCTCGCGTCCGCGGGCGCCCCGGCCCCACGGAACAAGAACTAGTACGCGTTCTAGTTCTGCGAACAGTCTTATGAGACGCCCTCGCGGGCGCAAGGGGTCTGCAACACCCTTGTCCGGCGCCCGACCCCGTATGGCCGACTCCGACGCGTACTTGTCGATCCGTCAGCCTTACCCCCCGCGCAGACGTCGATGCCCCCTTGCCCCGCAAGAGGTGCCGCCGCGACCCTTGCGACTTGTAGAACTCGTTACTACCTTCAGCGCCACTCATAACTGATGGTTCGTCAGCTCAACTGCCCCGGGAGCCGGCGGACGGGCCGGATCCGCCCCGGCTGCCAGAACCGTCAGACCCGGATCGGACCCGGATCGGGGCCCGGTCCCGGCCCGGACCGGACCAGGAGTCGCCGATGCCATGCCCCGCCCTGCCCGAAGGGTTCGACTTCACCGACCCCGACGTCTACCAAAACCGCGTACCGCTGCCGGAGTTCGCCCAACTACGGCAGACGGCGCCCGTGTGGTGGAACGACCAGCCGCACGGCATCGCCGGCTTCGACGACGACGGCTACTGGGTCGTCACCCGCCACGAGGACGTGAAGGAGGTCTCCACCAAGCCGGAGATCTTCTCCGCGCACCTCAACACCTCCATCATCCGGTTCAACGCGTCCATGACCCGCGACCAGATCGACGTGCAGAAACTGATCATGCTGAACATGGACCCGCCCGAGCACACCCGGGTCCGCCAGATCGTCCAGCGCGGCTTCACCCCGCGCTCCATCCGTGCCCTGGAGGACGCCCTGCGTCTGCGCGCCGCGCGCATCGTCGCCGAGGCGCGACAGAAGGCAGTCGGGGACTTCGTCACGGACATCGCCTGTGAACTGCCCCTTCAGGCCATCGCCGAACTCATCGGCATTCCGCAGGAGGACCGGTCCCGGATCTTCGACTGGTCGAACAAGATGATCGCCTATGACGACCCCGAACTGGCCATCACCGAAGAGGTCGGCACCAACGCGGCCATGGAGCTGATCTCGTACGCGATGAACCTCGCCGCGGCGCGCAAGGAGTGCCCCGCCGAGGACATCGTCAGCCGGCTGGTGTCGGCGGAGGACGAGGGGAACCTCGGCTCCGACGAATTCGGTTTCTTCGTCCTGCTGCTGGCGGTCGCCGGCAACGAGACGACCCGCAACGCGATCACGCACGGCATGCACGCCTTCCTCACCCACCCCGACCAATGGGAGCTCTACAAGCGCGAGCGCCCCGCGACCGCCGCGGAGGAGATCGTGCGCTGGGCGACGCCGGTGGTCTCCTTCCAGCGCACCGCCACCCAGGACACCGAACTGGGCGGCGCGCAGATCAAGAAGGGGCAGCGCGTCGGGATCTTCTACTCCTCCGCCAACCACGACCCCGAGGTCTTCGATCACCCCGAGCGCTTCGACATCACCCGCGATCCCAACCCGCACCTCGGTTTCGGCGGCGGCGGGCCGCACTTCTGCCTCGGCAAGTCCCTGGCGGTGCTGGAGATCAACCTGATCTTCGGCGCCATCGCGGACACGCTGCCGGACATCTCCCTGGCGGGCGAGCCGCGCCGGCTCCGCTCCGCCTGGCTCAACGGCGTCAAGGAGTTGCAGGTGCACTACAGCTGACCGGTGGACGGGTGCCGGTTCCGCCAGGGAGCGCGCCGCCCGCCCCGCAACGGGCGGGCGCCCCACGGTCGGCGTCGGGCGCCCGCTCCGCGTCCGGAAGTCACCCGGATGAGGCCCGGAAGCACCTAGACTTTCCTGGGTGAACGACGTACCGGAGCGCCAACAGGAATACCGTGTCACGGAGTTGGCGCAGGCCGCCGGCGTCAACGTGCGCAATCTGCGGTACTACCAGGAGCGCGGCCTGCTGCCGCCGCCCCGCCGCGAGGGCCGGGTCACCTGGTACACCCAGGAGCACCTGGCCCGGCTCCGGGTCATCTCCGACCTCCTCGACCGCGGCTATGCGGTGAGCGGTATCGCGGAGCTGATCGCGGCCTGGGAGCAGGGCAGCGGCGTCGCCGAACTCCTGGGCCTGGAAGAGGCCATGACCCGCGAATGGTCCCGTGAGGAGCCCGTGGAGATCGCTCTGGAGGACCTTGCGGCGATGTTCGGCCACGAGGCGACCGACGCCGCCATCCGGCGGGCCGTCGAGCTGGGGTACCTCACGGTCGAAGGTGACACCGTCACCCATGTCAGTCGCCGCCTGCTCGACGGGACACTCGCCCTGGTCAAGGAGGGTGTCCCGCTCTCGGTGGTGCTGGAGGCCGGCGCGTTCGCACAGTCCAGGGTGGCGGAGTTGGCGGACCGCTTCGTCGAGGTGATCCGTACGCATGTGATCGGGGCCGCGGGCCTCGATCACCGTTCGCCGGCCGAACTCCAGCGCATCGCCCAGGCGGTGGACTCACTGCGGCCGGTGGCAGGTGACGTGGTCAGCGCCGAATTCGCCCGCGCCATGGAACGCCGGGTGCGGGCCGAGCTGGGGGAGATCCTCCGCCGCGACGAGGACCCCGGGCCGCAGTAGTCCGAAAACGGCCGCTCTCGCAACCTTGCCAGCGGTCATTGGCAGACTTACATTCAACTCGCCAGTAACACTCGGCAGTTCAGCACAATCACGCACAGCTCTTCACCGCGTACGACAGAGCCGCACGATCTCCCCCATGCATTGCCGGTTGCGGCTCAGCCGTGCCGCGCCCGGCCGCTCAGCAGCCGGGCGTCCGACGGCCTGCCCGCCCGGCCCCACGCCTCCGTCGCTCGCCCGCGCACCGCCTCTGCTCGCACGGCCCGTACGCCGCACCACGCACCGCACTCCCCCCACACGTTTCGACAGCGCGATCCACCGCTCTTCGAAGGGGACACACCTCATGAAGGACGCACACGGCAGACATGTCACGGGACGCATCAGCTGGCGGAAGTTCGCCGTGCTCTCCGTCCCGGCCCTCGCCGGCACCGCCGCCCTGGGCATCGCCCTGGCCAACGGGGCCCTCGCCGCCTCGTTCGCCGTCTCGGGGCAGCAGTTCAAGGTCTCGGCCGACAGCCTCAAGGGCGACGGCTTCGCCCAGTACGGCAGCGTGGACGCGAACGCCAGGGGCGAGCTCCTGCCGGTCGCCGTCACCGCGATCAAGTCGGCGGAGCTGAACAACCTGTGCCAGTCGGTCGTCACCCACCTGCCGGTCATCGGCGACATCTCGCTCAACCTCAGCGCCGGCACCAAGGGCAAGCCCGTCGAGGCGGCCGATCTCTTCGTCGACGCCACCCAGCTGTCCGGCAACGCCTCCTTCCACCGGATCGAGATCGGCCGGGACGCCTCCACCCTGGACAAGGGCCCCGACAGCGCGCAGGGCATGCAGGACCTCTTCGCCCAGCAGGCCGACGACGTCACCATCAGCAACCTCCGGCAGACCGCCTGGGCAACCAACGCGGGCACCTTCAAGCTCTCCGGCCTGAGCATGAAGGTCTCCAAGGGCAAGAAGGAATGCTTCTGAGATGGCGGCCGCCGCCGACCGGGCAACCGGACCGCCGACGGAGCCCGCACCGGGCACCCGTCCCGCACCACCCGCCCGCGACGAGGAGCGCACCCGTCCCGGCGGGTGGGCGCGGTGGCGACGCTGGCGCAAGGGCCGTCCCTTCTGGGGCGGACTGGCCGCCGTCCTCGCCGGGGCGGAGATCTGCGCGCTCCCGCTGGCACCGCTGAAGATCATGCTCCAGCAGGGCATCGCCGGCATCCCGTCGGTACTGATGGGGCTGGTGATGATCGTGATGGGCCTGTCGGCGTGGTTCGCGCCGCACTACCGCGGGCTCGCGGGCGTTCTCACCGTCCTGTGCGCGGCGGCCGCACTGGTGATGTCCAACCTCGGCGGGTTTCTGATCGGCACCGTCCTGGGGATTCTCGGCGGGGCGATGATCTTCGCCTGGCAGCCGATCCCGGCAGCGGACCCCACAGGCGCCGTCGGCCCTGCTCCTGAGGAGCCCGCGGCCCCGTCCGCACCGGCTCCCGCCGAGTCGTAAGCCCCCGCACACAGCAACTGCCCCGCCGTACGCGCGCCATCCGGCTGCCGTACGGCTCGATGAGCGCCGGCATGCGCACCGCCCGGCGCTCCCCCCTGTGTCCCGGCGCCCGGTCACCTGCCGCAGAGCGGATGGCCCGGCGCGCACGGGTCCGCACACGCACACCCGCACACCCGCACCATCGGCATCCCCCTCAGAAGGAGACCCGCATGACGCACCCCACGCACCGTCCGCGCGCTCTGTTCGCCGCCGGAACGGGCATCGTCGCGGCCGTCGCACTGTCACTGGCCGCTACCGGTTCCGCCACGGCGCAGCCCGCCGACGCCCCGTCCGCGGCCGCCGCGTCCACGACCGTGAGCCCCGCAGGTCACGGCTTCACCGCCACTCTCAGCGGCAAGGCGACCTTCACGGCCGGGTCGGTGACCGTCACCTGCACCACCTCGACCTCCAGCGGTCAGGTCCCGGCGGCGCCCGGAAACCAGAACGCGTCCGGACCGGTGAGCAGTTCCATCTCGCCGGCGACCTACGGATCCTGCACCACGAGCATGCCCGGCGTCAGTGCGACCGTCACCACGACCGGGAGCTGGGGCGTCGCCATGCAGAACGGCGCCCCGGTGACCGCGGGACTGACCATCCCAGCCGCCGGCTTCGTCCTCAAGACCAGCGGTCTTGCGTCCTGCACGGTGACCGCAGCGCCCACCGGGGCGGCGACGGTGAACGGCACCTGGGCCAATGGCGCGCCGTCCACGCTGACCTTCACCAACGCCTCGGTGCCGGTGAAGGTGGTGGGCGGTTTCGGCTGCCCCACCAGCGCGACCAGCTCGACGTTCAACGCCACCTACAACGTCACCGACACCACCGACCCCGCCTCCCAGATCACCGTCACCGGCTGAGCGACGGGGGACGGCCGCGGGCGCACCACCCGCCCGCGGCCGTCGCACCGGCGCCGCACCGTACGACAGCCCCGGCCTCGCCGCGCCTCATCGCGCGGCGAGGCCGGCGGCCGCAAGCGCCACCAGCACCGCCACGGCCACCATCCCGCTCACCCAGGCGGTCAGCAGCCTTCGCCGCAGGTCGCGGTACACCTCTTCGTATTCGGCGCGCAGGGCGGAACTTCGTACCGCGATGCGCTCCAGGTAGGCACGCGACGTCTCGCGCTGGTCCTGGCAGTACCGCCGTTCGACTTCTTCGCGCTGGGTGTCGGTGAGCCACGGCATACCGGCGCAGAAGGACTCCGCCCGGGTGCGGGCCCGGTCCTTCTCCGCCTCCCAGAGCAGATATCCCTCGATCTCGTTGATGGCTTCGTCCATCCGCATTCCCTCACTCACACGCGCGCCCCGCTCATGACCTCACGCACGGTCTCCGGGTGGTGCAGGTCGAATGCCGGGGATTCGGAACGAATACGTGGCAGCGTACGGAAGTTGTGCCGCGGCGGGGGGCAGGACGTTGCCCATTCCAGCGAACGGCCGTATCCCCAGGGGTCGTCGGTCTCGACCTTCCGACCGTATTTCGCGGTCTTCCAGACGTTGAAGAAGAACGGCAGCAGGGAACTGCCGAGGAGGAAGGAGAAGACCGTTGAGACGGTGTTCAGGGCGGTGAAGCCGTCGGCGGCGAGATAATCGGGGATACGGCGCAGCATGCCTTCCGCGCCGAGCCAGTGCTGGACGAGGAACGTGCCGTGGAAGCCGATGAACAGCGTCCAGAACGTGATCTTGCCCAGCCGCTCGTCCAGCATCTTGCCGGTGAACTTCGGCCACCAGAAGTGGAAGCCGGCGAACATCGCGAAGACGACCGTGCCGAAGACGACGTAGTGGAAGTGCGCCACCACGAAGTACGAGTCGGAGACGTGGAAGTCCATCGGGGGCGACGCGAGGATGACGCCCGTCAGACCACCGAAGGTGAACGTGATCAGGAACCCGATCACCCACAGCATCGGCGTCTCGAAGGACAACGAGCCCTTCCACATCGTGCCGATCCAGTTGAAGAACTTCACACCCGTCGGCACCGCGATCAGGAACGTCATGAAGGAGAAGAACGGCAACAACACGCCGCCCGTCACATACATGTGGTGCGCCCAGACCGTCACCGAAAGACCGGCAATCGAAATCGTCGCCGCGATCAGACCGATGTAACCGAACATCGGCTTCCGCGAGAACACCGGAATGACCTCGGAAACGATGCCGAAGAACGGCAACGCGATGATGTACACCTCCGGATGCCCGAAGAACCAGAACAGGTGCTGCCACAACAGAGCGCCACCATTGGCCGCGTCGAAGACATGCGCACCGAATTTACGGTCCGCCTCCAGCGCGAACAGCGCCGCCGCCAGCACCGGGAACGCCAGCAGAACCAGCACACCGGTCAGCAGCACGTTCCACGTGAAGATCGGCATCCGGAACATCGTCATGCCAGGCGCACGCATGCAGATGATCGTCGTGATGAAGTTGACCGAACCGAGGATCGTGCCGAAGCCCGAGAAGGCCAGACCCATGATCCACATGTCCGCACCGACACCCGGCGAACGCACCGCGTCCGAGAGCGGCGAGTACGCGAACCAGCCGAAGTCCGCCGCACCCTGCGGGGTGAGGAAGCCGGCCACAGCGATCAGCGAGCCGAAGAGATAGAGCCAGTAGGCGAACATGTTCAGCCGCGGGAACGCCACGTCGGGCGCGCCGATCTGCAGCGGCATGATCCAGTTCGCGAAACCGGCGAACAGCGGCGTCGCGAACATCAGCAGCATGATCGTGCCGTGCATCGTGAACGCCTGGTTGAACTGCTCGTTCGAGACGATCTGATGGCCCGGGCGGGCCAGTTCGGCGCGCATCAGCAATGCCAGCAGGCCGCCGACGCAGAAGAACGCGAACGACGTGACCAGGTAGAGCGTGCCGATGGTCTTGTGGTCGGTGGTCGTGAGCCACTGCACGGGAAGCCTCATGCCCGGTAGGTGTCCGCACACGTCCCGCACTTCACGGCACGGCGCGGCGAGCGGCCCCGGGAGGGCGTGGCAAGTCTCACCACGCGGGGTGTGAAGATCGGAGCCATGGCGGACATCAACGGTTCATGAGCACGGACGAAGCCTTCGCCGATGCCTACCGCGCGCACTACTGGGCGGTCAGCCGCTTCGTGGCGCGGCGGCTGGACGGGCAGGCACACGAGGTCGAGGAAGTGGTGGCGGAGGTCTTCTCCATAGCCTGGAGACGCCGCACCGAACTCCCCGACGCGCCGCTGCCCTGGCTGTACGGCGTGGCCCGCAACTGCCTCGCCAACACGGTGCGGGGCATGGGCCGCTACCGGCGGCTGCTGCACCGGCTCGGCAACCATGAGGCGGCGCACCGCCGGCAGACCGTCGACAGTCCGGACGCGGAACGGGCCGGCTCCTGGGTGCACGAGGCCCTCGCCCGTCTCTCCGTCGCCGACCAGGAGGCCCTGCGGCTGACGGCCTGGGAGGAACTCACCCTGGAGGAACTGGCCGTGGCGCTGGACTGCAGCAGCGGCGCGGCGGCCATGCGCCTGCACCGCGCCAGGCGCCGCCTTCGCACGGAGATCGACCGCATGCAGATGACCGTGAGCGTACGCACAGGGGGCGACCGCGATGACTGACGAACTCGATGTGCTGCGTGCGGCCGATCCGGTGCGGGCCGACGAGGGCCCCTGGCGGGACCGCCCGCTGGATGCCCGCGCCGAGTTCGCGCTGCACCGCCTGCTGACCAGCAAGCGTGCGCGGCAGGCCCGGCGGCGCCTGGTCCTGCGCGCGGAGGCCGCGGTGCTCGTCCTCGTCGCGGTGCTCGCCTACACCTTCTCCGGCGCCGGGGCCGCTCCCGCCGCCGCCGCTCCGCCGCCGATCGTCCCGCGCGGCGCCACCGGATCCGTGCCCCTGGAGACGCTCGCGCATCGGGCGGAGGAGGTGGCGCGCTCAGCGGGCAAGGACGCCGGGCCGCGCCGGGGCAGCCATCTGCAGACCTGGTATCTGAGCATGGAGACGGGGCCGGACGCCGCGCCGCCGGACACCGTGCCGCACGAACGCATCTCCCGCTGGCGGCCCGACGGCAGCGGCTCGGAACTCGTGGTGGCCACCGACCCGCGACACCCCGGCAAGGCGGTCATCGACGACTCGGGTGGCAGCTGGCGCACCGTCAACAACGGCGAGGTGCTGCGGCGCACGACCTATCCGGCCGGTTCCCGCGCCGGGGGCAACGCGGCCGGCCGGCCCCCGACCGGGCCCGCGGCGCTCCGCGAGCACCTGGCAGCGCACTACGGAGGCACCGGCCCGCGGACGCCGCAGCTCCTCTCGGCGCTCTCCTCGTTCCTGCAGGAGTGGACCCCGGGGCCGCGCGAGACCGCTGCGGTCGTCCGCCTGCTGGCCGGCACCGACGGGCTTCGCCCGGCCGGCCCGGTCACCGACCGTCTCGGCCGCCACGGTCAGGCGTACGTCTACGACGGGCCCGACGGCGCCCTGGACGCCACCCGGCAGATGGTGATCCTCGACCCCCGATCCGGGCGGCTGCTGGGCAGCGAGATCACTTTCACCAAGGACCTCCCCGATTTCAAGATCACGTCTGGGGAGGTGCTGTCGTACGAGGCGTGGATGCCGTGAGGCACCGGCCCGCCCCGGCGCCGTACGCCCACGCCCGCCTCGACCCCGGCCCGCCCCGGCTACCGCTCCGAGTGGCGGAGTGGCCCCGTATGCCGGATCCTTGAGGGACGCGACGATCCATCGGCGCGGCGGTGAACTGCACCGCCGCGCCGTTCGCGCGCGTGGGCCCCTTGGAAGACCGCCCGCCGGGAGGGTTCGCGAGGGGCCCTGCGGCCCGCCCGCAAGCGCGTGCCGCAGGTCACAGGGCGGTCCGGTTGCGGCCGGTCATCGCGAGAAGGATCACAATCACTGCCCCGCCCGACAGCGCTCGGAATCGGCATTTCCCTTGCGGGGAGCGGTTTGCGGCCGACTGCGGGGTCATCCGTGCACTGTCCGTGATGGTCCGGTCTGCACCTATGGTCGACCTTTGCCCCGCCACTGTGTGGCGGGCGCTGTCATGACGTCTTCCAAGAGAGCGCAGGCGAGCGAGCACGTGCCGACGCAGTCCCCCGTCGCACCCGGTTCCGGTACCCACGGTGACGGCCGAGACAAGGCCGCACCCGACCTGGAGAAGCGGACGGCGGGCGGGCCCACCGTCGTCGATCCCGTGATGGTCAAGCGCGCGGTGTCGGCCGCCGCGCTCGGCAATGCGATGGAGTGGTTCGACTTCGGCGTCTACAGCTACATCGCGGTCACCCTCGGACACGTCTTCTTCCCGTCCGGGAACCCGACCGCGCAGTTGCTGTCGACGTTCGGAGCGTTCGCGGCGGCCTTCTTGGTGCGTCCGCTCGGCGGCATGGTCTTCGGTCCGCTCGGCGACCGGATCGGGCGGCAGAAGGTCCTCGCCATCACCATGATCATGATGGCGGCCGGCACCTTCGCCATCGGCCTGATCCCCTCATACGCCTCCATCGGCGTGGGGGCGCCCGTCCTGCTGCTCGTGGCCCGCCTGGTGCAGGGTTTCTCCACCGGCGGTGAGTACGGCGGCGCCGCCACCTTCATCGCCGAGTACGCGCCCGACAAGAAGCGCGGATTCCTCGGCAGCTGGCTGGAGTTCGGCACCCTGGCCGGCTACGTCGGCGGCGCCGGCCTGGTCACCCTGATGACGGCGCTGCTGTCCACCGACGACCTCCACTCCTGGGGCTGGCGCATCCCGTTCCTGATCGCGGGCCCGATGGGCATCATCGGGCTCTATCTGCGGATGCGGCTGGAGGAGACCCCGGCCTTCGCCCGGCTGGAGAAGGAGGCGCGGACGAAGGAGAAGAAGCGCCGGGAGGCGGAGAAGCGCGCCGGCATCCGCGAGATGGTCTTCGGCCAGTGGCGGGCGATGCTGCTGTGCGTCGGCCTGGTCCTGGTCTTCAACGTCACCGACTACATGCTGCTGTCGTACATGCCGAGCTATCTCACCTCGGAGCTGAAGTACGACGAGACGCACGGGCTGCTGGTCGTCCTCGCCGTGATGGTGGTGATGATGTGCGTCCAGCCGTTCGCCGGACGGCTCACCGACCGCTTCGGCCGCCGCCCGGTCATCGCGGCGGGCTGCGCCGGATTCCTGGTGCTTTCGGTGCCCGCACTGCTGCTGATCCGTCAGGGATCGCTGGTCGCGATCGCGCTGGGCATGGCCGCGCTGGGCCTGCTGCTGGTCTGCTTCACCTCGACGATGCCGTCCACGCTGCCCGCGCTGTTCCCGACCAAGATGCGCTACGGCTCGCTGTCGATCGGCTTCAACATCTCCGTCTCGCTCTTCGGCGGCACCACGCCGCTGGTGGTCACCGCCCTCATCGGCGCGACCGGCAACCGGATGATGCCCGCCTACTACATGATGGCGGCGGCCGTCATCGGCGGCATCGCCGTACTGCTGATGTCCGAGAGCGCCCGCAAGCCGCTGCCCGGCTCGCCGCCCGCCGTGGAGAGCGAGGCGGAGGCCCGCGAACTCGCCGGCGCCTCCGGCCGCGCCGCGGCCTGACGGCTCCCCCGGCACCGCCCGCCGGGAAGCACCCGCCTTCACCCGCGGCCCGACGGCGGCGGCCGGAACCGGCGAGACCGCCCCGCCCGTCTGTGACCGTGCCGATCACCTCGATCGGCAGGTCACCGACGGGGGACGGACATGAGCGTGGCGACGGCGCGCACGAGAGGGCGGCAACGGGCCCTGTGGGTGGTGCTGTTCCTGCTGGCGGCACAACTGGTGGCCCTGGCCAGGCCGGCGTACGCCTGTGGGTGCGGGGCGATGGTGCACGACCCGAAGACCGCGCTTGCGGTGGACCGCGAAACCTCCGTCGTGCACTGGGACGGCAGAACCGAGCAGATCGTCATGAGCCTGACGGTCAACGGCACCGCGCCGGACGCCGCCTGGATCATGCCGGTGCCGCACCGGGCCGAGGTGGAACTCGGCGACCCCGTCCTCTTCCAGCAACTCGCCGCAAGGACCTCTCCCGCCGTCGAGCAGCGCCACTACTTCTGGCCCCGTGCCCGGGACTGGCCGTTCGGCGGGGACATGGACGGCGCGGCCGCCCCGGCACCCGGTGCGAAGGGCCCGGGAGTCGGTGTGGTCGGCCGGGAACGCCTCGGCCCCTTCGACGTCGCACGGCTGACCGCCTCCGACCCCGACGCGCTGGGCGACTGGCTGACCTCCCAGGGGTTCCGCCTCCCCGCGTCCCTGGCCACCGAACTGCGCCCGTACGTGCGACAGGGCTGGGAGTACGTCGCGGTGCGGCTGGCCCCCGCCGAGCGGAGCCGCACCTTGTCGGGCACCCTCGAACCGCTCCGGCTGTCCTTCGCCAGCGAGCGCCTCGTCTACCCCATGCGGCTCTCCCGGCTCGCCACCACACCTCAGTCACTGGGCCTGTATGTGCTGGCGTCACACCGGATGGAGCCGCGCAGCGCCATCGGAGGATCGCCCCCGGAGGTTTTCTTCGCCGGCCGGATCCGGCCCACGAAGGCGATACGCGGCCTCACCGGCCGTGGCGACGCCTACCTCACCGCCCTCGACCAGCACTTCCCGCGACCGCAACGGATCAGCGGCGACCACGAACTGCGGCGCGCGGCCGCGGACACCCCGTTCCAGCGGGTGCAGTACGAAGACGTCCTGCTGAAGGTGGGGTCCCTTCCCGCGTGGGTCCTCGCGGTCGGAGCCGTGTCCTCGCTGCCGCCGACGGTCGTCCTGATCGTGCTGCTGTGCCGTCGCCGGTCCGCGCCCCCGCCACCGGGACCGCTCCCCCATCCGCCCGTGTGACCCGCCGACTCCCGCCGCCGTGCCGGTCGAAGGACCTGGGCGACATCCGTTATGCACCATGCGGCACGATGGTTCCCATGAGCATCGTGAAGATCAACGCACTGACCGTGCCGGCCGAGCAGCGTGAGGTTCTGGAGAAGCGCTTCGCCTCCCGGGCCGGAACGGTCGACAGCTCGGACGGCTTCGAGTGGTTCGAGCTGCTGCGCCCCGTCGAGGGCACCGACCAGTACCTCGTCTACACCCGCTGGCGCGACGAGGAGTCCTTCCAGGCATGGATGGAGGGCCCGATGAAGGCCGCGCACCAGGGCGGTGGCGCCGAGGGCGGCGAGCGGCCCAAGCCCGCCGCTTCCGGCTCCACGCTGTGGTCCTTCGAGGTCGTGCAGCAGACGGGCCCCAAGCAGGGCTGACCCCGTCGGGGCGGGTGCGGTGACCCGCCCGCCCCACCGGCCGTGGGGAGCTGCCGGCACCGTGGCCGCGTACGAACCGCCGCGCACCCGCCGCCACAATGGCGTCATGAGTGACGCTGTTGCGCTGCCCCCTCCTTGGGCCCTGTCCGTCGAGCCGTTCCACTCGCCCGACGCCAGGGCCCTGTTGCGGGAGTACTACACCGAGGTCGCCGACCGGTACTTCACGCTGCACCAGGGGCGCCGCTCGACGCCGCAGGAGATCGAGCAGGGACTGGCGGCGTATCCGGAGGACCACCTGGCGCCGCCGAACGGTCTGCTGCTGGTCGCACGGTACGGCGGCGCCCCTGCCGGGTGCGCCGGGGTGCGGCTGCTGGACCCGCGCACCGCGGAACTCAAGCAGATGTTCCTGCGGGCCGACCGGCGGGGCACGGGCGCCGCCGGCGGACTGCTCACGGCCGCCGAGCGGGCCGCGGCCGGCCTGGGGGCCGACCGGATCCGGCTGGACACCCGCCGCGACCTGGTGGAGGCCATCGCGCTCTACCGGCGGCACGGCTTCGTCGAGATCGCGCCCTACCACCACGACGACTACGCCGAGATCTACTTCGAGAAGCGGCTGCCGGCTCTCTAGGAGCCCGCGTACTCCCGTCCGCCCGGCCGCTCACTTCGCGAGGTCCGGCGGGCGCGGCGACGGGGGCGTGCGCGGCACCGCTCGGCGGGCGTCTTCGTGGTGCGGCTCCTCCCCGTCCGAACCGCACAGCTCCTTCGCCAACTCCGCGACGAGTTCGGTGAGATCGGTCGGCCGGTCCCGGGTCCACCAGTCCCCCAGCAGCTCAGCGAGCGACTCCTGCCGCGCGGCCGACAGCCGGCTCGCCGTCTCCCGGCCGCGGTCGGTGAGCAGCAGCAACAGCCCTTCGCGCGCGGCCAGCCCGCGCACCTCCACCTGGCGGACGGCCTCGGAGATCACCCCGTGCGGCACGGTGCTGCGCTCGGCGAGCAGGCCCGGCTCCACCGAGCCGTAGCGGTACATCCGCAGCACCAGCCAGCTCGCCGCCGGTCTGAGGTCCAGGCCGGCCCGGGCCGTGATCTTCTCGTAGATGTGCTTGCGGCCCTCCAGGCTGCCGAGTTTGGACAGCGCGCGAGCGCATTCGTCGCGTGAGGAGCGCTCGACGGGGTTGGAGGAGACCACCTCGCTGGTGTCCGGCGCGGTGACGCTGCCGCGCAACGGCTCCTCCTTGAGGAACCAGGCCAGTACGAACGCGACGAGGACGACCGGCACGGCGTAGAGGAAGACATCCGTGATCGAGACGGAATAGGCGTTGAGCACCCCGGTCGCCTGATCGGCCGGCAGCCGCGCCACGGTCCTCGGGTCCTCCGCGAGACTCGACGGGTCGATGCCGGGCGGCAGTTGCTGCCCGGCGAGGGCACCGGAGATCCGCGGCGCGAGCTTGTTCGCGAAGATCGTGCCGAAGATGGAGACGCCGAAGGAGGCGCCGATGGAGCGGAAGAACGTCGCCCCGGAGGTGGCCACTCCCAGGTCCTGGTACGGGACGGCGTTCTGCACGATGAGCACCAGCACCTGCATGACCAGGCCGAGCCCGAAGCCGAAGACGAAGAAGTAGACGCTCATCGCGGCGACGCTGCTGGCCGGGTCGAGTTGGTGCAGCAACAGCAGGCCGACGGCCACCACCGCGGTGCCGGCGATCGGGAAGACCTTGTAGCGCCCGGTGCGGCTGACGATCTGCCCGGAGCCGGTGGACGCGATCAGCATGCCGAGCACCATCGGCAGCATGTGCACCCCGGACAGCGTCGGCGACACCCCCTGGACGACCTGGAGGAACGTCGGCAGATACGTCATCGATCCGAACATCGCGAAGCCGATGACGAATCCGATGACCGAGCAGAGGGTGAACGTGCGGAGCGTGAACAGGCGCAGCGGCAGGACCGGTTCGGCCGCCCGGCGCTCGACGGCGACGAACGCGACGAGCAGCACGGCGCCGAGGACGCCGAGCCCGATGATCTGCCAGGAGCCCCACGGGAAGCTGACCCCGCCGAGGGAGGTCATCAGCACCAGGGACGCGGCGACGGCGGCGATCAGGGCGGTGCCGAGGTAGTCGATCCGGTGCGGGGTGCGGCGGACCGGGATGTGCAGCACGGTGGCGATGACGGCGAGGGCGACGACGCCGATGGGGAGGTTGATGTAGAAGACCCAGCGCCAGCTGAGGTGGTCGACGAACACCCCGCCCAGAAGCGGCCCGAGGACGCTCGTACCGCCGAAGACGGCACCGAAGAGGCCCTGGTACTTGCCGCGTTCGCGGGGCGGCACGATGTCGCCGACGATCGCCATGGACAGCACGATCAGGCCGCCGCCGCCCAGGCCCTGGAGCGCCCGGAAACCGATGAGTTGCGGCATGTTCTGCGCGACGCCGCAGAGCACCGAGCCGAGCAGGAAGATCACGATGGCGGTCTGGAACAGCTTCTTGCGGCCGTACTGGTCACCGAGCTTGCCCCACAGGGGAGTCGCCGCCGTCGACGCCAGGAGGTAGGCGGTGACCACCCAGGAGAGATGGTCCAGGCCGCCCAGCTCGCTGACGATCGTGGGCAGCGCGGTGGCCACGATCGTCTGGTCCAGGGCCGCGATCAGCATGCCGAGCAACAGCGCGCCGATCGCGACGAGGACCGTCCGTGTGGACTGGCCCTCGCCGGGAACCGCAGGTGCGCCGGCGTCCTGCGCCATGTACGTCTCCCTCTGTTCCGGCCGTCCTCTCCTGTCACGACGGCCCTTCGGAGCTTTCGGAGCTTTCATCCATCCTGGTGGCAATCACCCGATACGGCCCGCCGAGAGGCGGTCCGGTGGTCCCGGTCGCCCGGTCGTCACGCGAGGGACACCTGACGGATGTTGCGGAGTGCCTGTGCGGAGCCGGGCCGCCTCTGGATAATCGCTGCCGGTTCGAGGACCGCCAGGGAGGGGACCGCTCGTGACGGCAGGATCATGCCCGCACTGCTTCGCACCCGTACGAGGAGACGGCCGGCCCTCCTGCCTGTGCGCGGCGGCCGGCGCCGAGGACTTTGATCCGCTGCACATACGGCCATACGTGTCGTTACGCGAGGCGGACGGGGACCCGGACGGCGCGGATGCGACAGCCGGGGCGCATGGGACGTGCGGGGCAGCGGCGTCCGCCCCGGCGCGGCCCGTCGAGGCGACGCCTGCCGATGCACCGCCCGCCCCCGTACCGCCTGCCCCCGTACCGCCTGCCGACCCCGCGCCTGCCGACGCGCAGCCCGCCACCGCTCATGTCCCCGCACTGCGGCGCCGCGCCGGGCCGACCTCCAGGACGTTCACCTCGGCGCCGGCCGAGGTTGAGCCGACGGCACCCGCCGGCAGCTCGTCGCGCGGCCCCCGCAGCCGGCGTACCGTCCCCGCCGTGCTGGCGGTCACCGGGGCAGCCGTGGCAGCCGCCGTCGTGCTCATCGCCGGCGAAGCGCTGTCCGGCGGGGGACGCCATGAGGCCGCGCTGCCCGACCAGGGCACCGCCGCCCCCACCGCGGCCTTCCCGACCAGCGGCGACCCGCACCCCCCGACGGCCAGCGCGAGCCCCTCCCCCGCCTCGCCGCCTCCGCCTTCCCGGGAAGTCAGCACACGCTCGGCCCCCGACGGCACGCCGGAGCTGTACCGGACCTCCACACCGCGCCCTCCCGTACCGACCCGGGCGGCCGGAAGCGTCACGGCGGCCCCCGGCAGCCAGGGGCCGAGCGCCCCGCCCACCGGGCCGATCGAGCTGCGCGAAGGGTCCAGCGGCCCCGAGGTCGCGGAGTTGCAGGACCGCCTGAGGCAGCTGGCGCTGTATGTGGGCGGCGACGACGGCCGGTACGACGCAGGCGTTCGCGCCGCGGTCTCCCGGTACCAGCGGGCCTACGGCGTCCACGGCGACCCGGACGGCGTGTACGGCGCAGCCACCCGCGCGTCCCTGGAGTCGCGGACCAGCGAGCCGTAGCCGCCGGAACGGGCCCGGCGGAGCCGCCGGGCCCGCCTCTGACCAGGGCCGGTTGTCGGCACCCGGAAACGTTTTGTATCGTGTAGGAACAAAGTGGTTCCGCCCGTTTTCCCTGACCGGCGGGCGGGACCGCTTGTGTTCTCGGCCGGGACCGGTTCGGTTCTCGGCACGACGCTGTCCGATCAGCACCCGCCCGTAGCGCTCAGGAGCCCGCCGATGACGGCCACCACCACGCTCACCGCCCGCGCACTGCTGCTGGACATGGACAGCACGATCGTGAACTCCGAAGCCGTCGTCGAGCGCTGCTGGCGGCGCTGGGCGGCCGAGCGGGAACTGCCGGTGGAGGACGTCCTCAAGGTCGTGCACGGCCGTCAGGGCTGGGCCACCATGGCCGCGCTGCTCCCGGACCGCCCGATGGAACTCAACATGGCGGACAACCGCCGGATGCTGGAGCAGGAGACCGCCGACACCGAAGGCGTCGTGCC
Source organism: Streptomyces sp. NPDC048248 (assembly GCF_043201875.1). Taxonomy (NCBI): domain Bacteria; kingdom Bacillati; phylum Actinomycetota; class Actinomycetes; order Kitasatosporales; family Streptomycetaceae; genus Streptomyces; species Streptomyces sp. NPDC048248. Next base: position 283,672 of record NZ_JBICZL010000003.1, on the reverse strand, counting down.
GGTCCCGGGCGCCCCCGCCTTCATGGACGCGATCGCCGGCCTCCCGCACGCCCTGGTGACCTCCGCCGACATCGCCCTCTCGGACGCCCGGATGGGCGCGGCCGGGCTCGCCATGCCGTCCGTACGGATCACCGCGGAGTGTGTGAGCGCCAGCAAGCCCGACCCGGAGGGCTTCCTCAAGGGTGCGGCCGAGCTGGGGTACGCCCCCGAGGACTGCCTCGTCTTCGAGGACTCCGAGGCCGGTATCGCCGCCGGCCACGCGGCGGGCATGCGCGTCGTCGGCGTCGGCGACCGCGCCGCCGCGTTCGCCCCCACGGCGCACGTCCGCGATCTCACCCCGATCCGCGTCGAGGCACTGCCCGACGGCACCATCGCCCTGCACCTGACGTCCTGAGCCTGCCCGCGCCACGACAACGGCCCGGCCCGCCTTCCGAGGCGGGCAGGGCCGTTCGCATGCGACGTCCCGGGAGCGGGCCCTGCGCAGCCCGGCCGGGCCCGTCAGCCCGCGATGGCCTCGTACAGGCTGAACCCGGCCAGCAGGATCATGACGCCGGCCGCGACCTTGGTGATGAGCTTGAGCGGGACGTATTTCATCAGCGTGCGGCCGCCCAGGATGCCGAGGCCCGCCACAGCCCACAGGGCCAGCACCGCGCCGACGCCGACCGAGACCGGGTCGTCGTAGCGGGCGGCGAGGTTGGCCGTCATGATCTGCGTCAGGTCACCGAACTCGGCCACCAGGATCATCATGAAGCCCGCCCCTGAGACCTTCCAGAAGCTCTGGTCGGCGGGCTTCTTGACCTCTTCCTCCGCATCGTCCTTCTTGAACAGCAGGACGGCGGCGCCCGCCAGGAAGAGGACACCCACGACCGCCTGCACCAAGCGGTGCGGGAGCAGGGTGAGCACGCTGCCCGCGGCGATGGCGAGCGCGACATGGACCAGGAACGCGGCGGCGACCCCGACGAAGACGTAGGAGGCGCGGTAGCGGGTGCCGAGCATCAGCCCGGCGAGGGCGGTCTTGTCGGGCAGCTCGGCGAGAAAGACGACGCCGAAGACGACGGCTGCGACGGTGAAGCTGAACACGGGGCTGAATACCTCGATCGGTCGGGCCGCACCGAAAAGCCCCGGGAAGAGGGATCGCTTCGGCACGGCAGCGTCAAACACTGCGGCCGAAGGTCTCGCTGGCCCGCCACCGCGATCCGCGGTCCGACAAGCCTCCGGGCGCCGGCTCTCCACGAGGGAGGGCAGTATGTCGACGGTCCGGCGAAGAGCTACTCCCCTTCTGCTGGCGTCAAGGGTACGCGGTGCATCCGTCCGCACGCCACCAGCTCCAGCACCACCGCGCAGGCCGTCGCCTGCACCGCGAGCAGCGCGACCAGCACGAACAGCTGCACCGCACCGGCCTGTACGGGCGAGGCGCCGCCCAGCAGCATCCCGACGAACGCGCCGGGGAGTGTGACCAGACCCACGGTGCGGGTCTGGTCGAGTCCCGGCAGCAGCGCGTCCGAGGCGGCGGGGCGGGCGACCTCCATCCGGGCGTCCCGCTCCGGAAGGCCGAGCGCGAGCCCCGCCTCCACCTCGCCGCGCCGGGTCTCCAGCTCGTCCAGTGCGCGCCGCCCCCCGAGCACGGTGGCGGTCAGCGCGCCGCCGATGAGGATGCCGGCGACGGGGATCAGGGCGAGACCGCGCGGCGGCACCAGACCCGTCAGCAACAGGACCCCGACGACCGGCACCACTCCCGCGGCGATCGGCACCGACGCCCACCACCAGGTGCGGTTGCCGGTGATGCGGCGGCCCGCGGTCCGCGCCGCCACCGTGAACATCAGCAGGAGGAAGCACAGCAGCCACGGCACCGCGCTGACGACCCAGCCGATGAGGTAGGAGACGGCGGTCAGCTGGACGGCGGCACGCAGCCCGGCGACGGCGACCGCGCGGGCGTGCCCCAGACGCGCCAGCGCGACGACGGCCACGGCCACGACCAGCAGGACGGCGAGGACGACCCCGAGAGTGACATTCACCGGCAGCAGCACGCGCTCACTGTAGGGGCGTGTGCGCGGGAGCATCCCAACCGAAATGCCCTGACACGCACATGGCGGGGCGTCAGCCCCTTGTACTGACGTGAGCATGTCGCCACTCTGTTACCTGGTGCCCATCGTGTGGAAACCCCACCTCGCCACCATGGGCCCGCACCGCACGTCAACTTCCCCCCACTTCAAGGGAGTTCCGATGTCAAAGGTCTACGCGCGTCGCGTGTCCGTCGCCGCGGGTTCGGCCGCCGCGCTGGTCTGCACGCTGATGCTGAGCGGGCAGACCGCCCAGGCGGCACCGCCGAGCCCGCCGAGCGCGGCCACCGCCCGTACGTACCTCGGCGAGATCAAGGAGCAGGCCGAGGGCCCGCAGGACGGCTACAGCCGCGACAAGTTCCCGCACTGGATCGAGCAGGGGGACAGCTGCAACACCCGTGAGGTGGTGCTCAAGCGCGACGGCACGGACGTACAGCAGGACGGCAGCTGCGCGGCGGTGAGCGGCAAGTGGGTCTCGGCCTACGACGACGCGACCTGGACCCAGGCGTCCGACCTGGACATCGACCACGTCATACCGCTGTCCGAGGCATGGAAGTCGGGCGCAGCGCAGTGGACCACGGAGCGCCGCCAGGAACTCGCCAACGACCTCACGCACTCCCAGCTGATCGCCGTCACCGACAACCTCAACCAGGAGAAGGGCGACAAGGACCCGGCCGAGTGGCTGCCCCCGAAGACCTCCTACCGCTGCGAGTACGCCCGGATGTGGGTGTGGGTGAAGCACGAGTACGGCATGACCGCGGACTCCCCCGAGAAGGCCGCTCTCAAGAAGATCCTCGACGCCTGCTGAGCGGCCACCGCGCACCGCCTCCCCGCGGGTGACGCGGCGCGCCCGCCCGTCGGTCGGACCCCCGGCCGACGGGCACGCCGCCGCCCGCGCCCCCACCGCGCGCCGTCTCCTCCTATCCTCTGACCACGCCGTGGCTGACCACGGCGGCTCTGATCGCGAGGTACGGGCACCACGCCCGCACAAGGGAGGGCACCGATGGCCGGACTGCGCTTGGGGCCGCTGCTGCGGTACGTCGACGCCGGGAGCGCGACGGTGTGGGTGGAGACCGACCGCCCGTGCGAGGTCCGCATCCGCTGCGAAAGCGGGGCGGGCGGCGTGGACCGCACCTGGCAGGTGGCCGGGCACCACTACGCGCTCGTCCCGGTGACCGGCCTGACACCCGGCAGCGAGACGCCCTACGAGGTCCTGCTGGACGACCAGCAGGTCTGGCCGCTGCCCGGCAGCCACTTCCCCGTCAGCACGATCCGCGCCCTCCCGGCCGGACCGGACGGGTCCGCGAGACCCGGAGGCACGGACCGCCCGAAGGACGCGCCTTCCGCGTCCCCGGCCGACTCCCCTTCCGACGGCGGGCTGCGCATCGCCTTCGGCTCCTGCCGCTGGTCCGCGACACCCTCCCGGGCCGCGCACGACCCGGTCGGCCCGGACGCGCTGGACACCCTCGCCGCCAGGCTGGGCGCCCACCCCGAGGGCGAACGCCCCGATGTCCTGCTGCTGTTGGGCGACCAGGTCTACGCCGACCAGACCTCGGAGGCGACCGCCCGCCTGCTGGCCCGGCACCGGGACGTCACCGAGCCGCCGTGGAAGCAGGTCGCCGACTTCGAGGAGTACACCCACCTCTACTACGAGTCCTGGCTCGACCCCGAGGTCCGCTGGCTGCTGTCCACGGTCCCCAGCTGCATGATCTTCGACGACCACGACGTGATCGACGACTGGAACACCTCGGCGGCCTGGCGCGCCGAGATCCGGGCGACCTCGTGGTGGCGCGACCGGATCCAGGGCGGCCTGATGTCGTACTGGGTCCACCAGCACCTGGGCAATCTGTCGCCCGCGGAACTGGCGGCCGACGAGGTGTACGGCCGGGTCCGGGCGGTGCCCGACGGGACGGACGCGGTGCGGGAGTTCGCCGCCGCCGCGGACGCCGACCCGACCACCGCGCGCTGGAGCTACCGCCGCGACCTCGGCCGGGTACGCCTCGTCATGGTCGACACCCGCGCCAACCGTGTCCTGGAGGAGGGCAGCCGCGCGATGCTCGACAAGGGCGAGGCGGACTGGCTGCGCCAGCAGGTGCTGGACGGGCACGGCTCCTACGACCACCTGCTGATCGGCAGCTCGCTGCCGTGGCTGCTGCCCCACCTCATCCACGCCGCGGAGGGCTGGAACGCCGCACTGTGCGCCGGGGAACGCGGCCCCCGCTGGGCCCGCCACAGCGAGTCCCTGCGGCAGCGGGCCGACCTGGAGCACTGGTCGGCGTTCCCGGAGTCGTTCGCCGCACTCGGTGACCTGATCGCCGAGGCCGGGTCCGGGGACGGCGCGCCGGCCACGATCTGCGTGCTGTCCGGCGACGTCCACCACGCGTACGTCGCGGAACCGCGCTGGCGCACCCGCACCACCGGCCGCCACCCGGGCCTCCCCGGCAAGGGCGCCCCGGACGGGCCCGACGAGGTCCGGACGCCGCACGGCCGCCGGCCCACCAGCCGGGTCCTGCAGCTGACCTGCTCGCCCGTCCACAACAGCATCCCCGCCTCGATACAGGCCGGTTTCCGCTTCGGCTGGAGCCGGGCCGGACGATGGCTGGGGAAGGTGTTCGCCCGGCACGGCCGGCTCGGCCCGCCGCCGGTCAAGTGGCGGCGTACCGGCGGCCCGTGGTTCGGCAATCAGCTGATGACGCTGACGGTGCACGGCCGCGCGGCGCGGCTGCGGCTCGACCAGACCCGCCGTGAGAAGGAAGGCGACGTCCGTCTCGTGACGGTGTGGAGCGATTCCCTGGCCGGTTCGCGCATTGCTGGGGAAGGCGATGACCTGGCGGGGGCGGCCCCCACTGACGGCTGACCGGTCGGCCGCCGGCTGCGGATTCCGCCATTCTCTGCGCCGGACTTCCGCACCGGGCACTCCCGGCCCCGGCGGCCCCACCGGCCCCCCTTCAACCTGTCGGACCCACGGGATCCACCGGTGCGGATTCCCCATCCGGCCAACGTTTGAACTTGCAAGTAATGGTTAGGCGTCCCTAACCTATGCTCCAATCGGTTGCCGTCCTCCCAGAAACCGTAGGAGTCCCCCACATGTCCGCTCCCCTGAGCTCGCTCACACAAAGAGCCACCCCGCACGCGCTCGCGCTCTTCCGCATCGTCGTCGGGCTGCTCTTCGCCTGCCACGGCGCCGCCTCGCTCTTCGGCGTCCTCGGCGGGGCGATGGGCAACGGCTCCACCGTCCCGGCAGGTTCCTGGCCCGGCTGGTACGCCGCGGTCATCCAGCTCGTCGGCGGCGCCCTGGTGATGCTCGGTCTCGGCACCCGCGGCGCGGCCTTCATCAGCTCCGGCTCGATGGCGTACGCGTACTTCTCCAGCCACCAGGGTTCGGCGCTGTGGCCGATACAGAACGGCGGTGAGCCCTCCGCGATGTTCTGCTGGGCGTTCCTGCTGATCGTGTTCGTCGGCCCCGGCGCCTGGTCGCTCGACCGGCTCTTCTTCGGCTCCCGGCAGCCCGAGGAGCAGGTGGCGCCCCCGCGGCGCGAGCCCAGCGCCGCTTGACGCACTCCGGCCGGAGACCGCTCGCTCCGGCCCCGCACGGCCCGTTCGGCGTCCCCTGCCGAACGGGCCGTGCGGCGTTCGGGGGGCGGGCGGGGGCCGATGCGGCCCGTACGCCGGAGGTGCAGGCGGGGCCGGCGTCAGCGCGCGCCGCCCGCCCGGTACCAACCCGGCCGCTCGAACATCACGGTGAAACAGGCCAGCCGCTCACCCGCGTCCCCCGCTTCCCCGGGCCCCGTCGCGGTGCGGCGCTCGTGAATCACGACCGACCGCGCCCCACCGGGCCGGAACCGCCAGGTTTGCCGGGAGAACGCGGCGCCGTTCCCCTTGTCGTTGGTGGTGAAGTCCAGCCAGACCTCGTTGCGCGCGTTGGCGAAGAAGGGGTCGGTGGACGGCTGCCGGGGATCCGGGCGGTCCTGGTAAGTCGGCCCGGAGTCCTCGGGCACGGCCCCGCACGGCTTGCTGTGCACATGCGCGCCGTAGGAGTGCCCGGGGCGCAGCCCCTCCACCCGTAGCGAGACCAGCGTGGACCGGCGCACGGCGAACTCACCGACGGAGATCCCCGCACCCGCCGGGACCATCTGCTGGTTGTAGGTCAGGGCGTCGGACGGAATGAGCGCCTTGGGCGGCGCGAAGCGTCCGTGCGTGTGCAGCCAGACCGGGCGGATGCCGCTTTGCGCCCCCGCGGGAGAGGCCGACGTCATCACCGCCACCGACGCCACGGCCCACGCCGTGGCAGCCGCTGTCCCCATGACCCGTACCCCTCGCGCTGCCACCATCGTCCGTCCCTCCGCTCCGATCCGCGCCATGCCCCGCACTTGACGCCTCCGCACACGGCGCGCGGAGCGCGGTCCGCAGACCTGAACCGCGCCGGACGCGCCTTTGACTCGTACAGCTCACACCGTTCTCGGCAGTCCGCCCAGGCGCGCCGCGCACCCGGGTGACAGCGCGGGGAAACGGGTGAAATGCGGCCTCGCGACCGATGCCGGCGGCGCGCGCCGGTGCGATCGACGGCTTGCGGCGGCAGACAGCGGCAGGGCCGCGGGATGCGGCGGCGGACGAAGGGCGGTGCAGCGACGGGATGTAGCGGCACCGGGCGAAGTGGCGGCGCGCGACGGGATGCGGCGGACGGGCGTTTGTGACCCCGCACACTCCCGGGCCGTGACACGTACTACACAAACCACCCCACGCCGCCCAGCGGGCACCGCCAGGCGTACGCTGTATGGCTGTAGAGCCGCCCCTGCCGCCCCGCGCGACGTCGCGGCGGGGTTCGGACCGGGAGTCAAGACGTTGTGGGAAAACCTGGGGTCCCTCAGTGGCACCCCGTGGGTGTATGTGATCGTCAGCCTCTCGGTCGTTCTCGACGTCTTCGTCCCGATCCTGCCGAGCGGTGTCCTGGTGATCGCCGCGGCCACCACCGCCGCCGGCACCAGGTCCGCCGCTGACGCGGTCGGGGCCGTCGATGTCACCGCGTCCGTGCACAGCGGCGCCCACCTGGCGGAGATGTTCGCGCTGGTGCTGTGCGCCGCATCCGCCTCGGTGCTCGGCGACATGGTCGCCTACCGGCTGGCCTGGCGCGGCGGCGACCGCTTCGACCGTGCCATCGGCCGCTCGCGCCGCCTGGCCGCGGCGCAGAAACGACTTGGTGCGGCACTCACCCGAGGGGGCGGCGGCATCGTCGTCCTGGCCCGCTTCGCCCCCGCGGGACGGTCGGTGGTCAGCCTCGGCGCCGGAGTCGCACACCGCACGGTGCGCGAATTCCTCCCCTGGTCGGCGCTGGCCGGCCTCGCCTGGGCCGCGTACAGCGTGAGCCTGGGCTACTTCGGCGGCCAGTGGCTCGGCACCTCCTGGATCAGCACCGCGCTGTCCGTCTTCGCCCTCTTCGCCGCCGGATCGGCCGCGGTCTTCCTGATGCGTCGCCCGGAACGCCGCGCCGCCCACTGACGGGGCGGGGCCCGTGGGCCGGCTTGCGAGCGGGCTCCGGGGCGAGGGCGGCAGCGGGGCGGCACAGGCAAGCCCTGGCACGGGCCTGAGAGGAGTCCTGGTAAGGGCCCTGACAGGGGAACAGCCGGAATATCCCGTGGCCGGTTGTCAGTCCCCGGTGCGAAGCTGAACGGCATGAGCAGTGCGAGCGGTACGGGGAGTACGGGCAGCAGGGGAAGTACGGGCAGCACGAACGGCCCGGGAGCCGGCAGCGGCAGGAACGCGACGGGGCCCGGCCCGAGCACCCCGGGCCCGTCGGCAGATCCGTACGGCGGCGCCATCACCTGGCGTCCGCGCCCCGAGACTCCTGAGGACACAGCGGCCGTCCGCCGTATCAACCTCGCGGCCTTCGAGGGTGCGGAGGAAGCCGATCTCGTGGACGCCTTGCGCCGCGATCCGACGGCCTGGCTGCCCGGCCTGTCGTTCGTCGCCGAGGCTCCTGACGGCACCCCCGTCGCCCACGCGCTGCTGACCCGCTGCCATGTCGACGACGTCCCCGCTGTCGCCCTCGCGCCGTGCGGCGTGCTTCCGCGGTACCAGCGGTCGGGGGCCGGCAGCGCGGTGATCCGGGCACTGCTGGAGGCCGCGCGCGCGGCCGGCGAGCGGACCGCGATCGTCCTCGGCCACCCGCCCTACTACCCGCGCTTCGGCTTCGCCCCGGCCGCCACCCGGTTCGGGATCCTGCCTCCGCAGCCCTGGCCGGACGAGGCGTTCCTGGCGCTCTCCCTGGACGGCTCGACTCCGCCACACGGCACGGTGCGTTACGCGACGGCCTTCGGCATCGACTGACGTCGCAAGGCGCGAGCCGTGAGGCCCGAGCGGGACGGCTTGCCAGCCGGCAGCGGGCAGCGGGCAGCGGGCAGCGGGCAGCGTCAGACGATGGGTGGTGGGTGGCCGCCGTCCGCCCGCGCGACGTCCGGCACGACCGCGACCGGGCACAGGGCGTGCAGCAGGACCGCATGCGCCACCGAGCCGAGACGCCGACCGACCGGAAGCCGGCGGGCGTGCCGTGCCACCACGAGAAGTTCACTTGCCCGGGACGCCTCGGCCAACTGCCCGACGGCGTCCGCGTTGCGCAGCTGCACCTCGACATCGACCCCGGGATGACGCGCGCGATGCGGCGCCAGGGCATCCACCAGCTGGGTGCCCAGCGCGTCCTCGTACTCCTGCTGCGTGGTCTCGTAGGCCGCGGCGAATTCGAAGGACGCCGGCATCAGCATCGGCCAGGTGTAACCGGAGACGACCTTCAGCCACGCGCCCCGGCGGCTCGCCTCGGCGAAGGCGAAGCCGATCGCGCCGGGTTCCTCGGCGGGCACCTCCACACCGAGCGTCATCTGCGGGCCGGCGCGTTCCGCTGCCGGCCCGCCCCCGGCCAGGCCACCGGCCTCCTCCCCGTCCGCACCGCCGGCCCCGTCCGTACCCCTCCGGGCGCCGCCACGGTCAGGGTGCGGGACGACCACGACCGGACAGGCGGCCCGGGCCGCGCACGCGAGTCCGTTGGAGCCGAGCAGCAGACTGGCGAAGCCACCGCGGCCGCGCGAACCCAGAACGAGCAGCTGCCCCTCCTCGCCGAGCGCGGTCAGCAGCGCTTCGGTCAGCCCGCTGAGACCACGGAATTCGACCTCCGGCAGGCTCTGCACCGCCGCGTCCGCCCGCAGGGCGTCCAGCACGGGATCTCCGGTGCCCTCCTCCTCCGCAGCGGCTCGCGAGGAGGCGGCGTATGGCTGGATGTGCACCACCTGAAGGGGCGCCGACCGCAGTCGGGCGGCCTCCACCGCCCAGTACAGCGCACGCTCGCTGTCCACGGAGCCGTCCACCCCGACGATGATCGGACGGGTGTCCATGGATGCCTCCTGCGACGTGCGATGAGCGTGGGGAATGGCTGTCTCCATCCTGCTCCGGCCCGGGCGGCGAGGACAGCGAGCTAAAGAGCCACGTCCGGCACGGAGTAGAGTCGACCGTCACCACCCCCACCCACCGCCCGTACGGGCGCGCTCGCGGCGCCCCCCGGGGCCGCCGGGATCCGCCGCAGCGGCGGACAGCGGAAGGGGGTCGAACCACTAACGCGAGGCACATTTCGGTGAACTCACCACCGGTCGTCGAATGGACCGAGGCCGACCAGGCCCGCTCCGCCCTGTGGCGTTCCGAGAACGGCGCGCCGCCGCCCCGCCGCCTCGTCATCGCGGACGACCGCACGAAAGCCGACGACGCGTACAAGCTCGCCTGCGAGGGCACCGCGCTGCTGTGGCGAGGCGACTTCCACAACGCGCGCCAGCTGCTGACGGCGCTGGCCCGCCGCATCGACCGCCGCCCGCGCAAGGCGCCTCCCTCGGATGTCACTCAGGCCTTCCACCTGCACCGGGCCGCGCAGAACCAACGGGCCCGCATCCTGGGCATGCTCCTGATCCCGCTCGACGCGACCTACGGCGTCCCGCTGCACCGAGCCCCCGACGTCCGGGAAGCGTGCGCGCAGGCATACGGCCCACCGCCGCAGCCGGAGCCGGAGCAGCCGGCCGAGACCTCAGGCGGCACCGCGTCTGTCCGTGCCCCCGCTTCCGCGCCCGAGGTGGCTTTCGTCGTCTCGCTGCGTGAGCTGCTCGGCCTGATCGGTGCGAGCGAATGGCGCAAGAAGGGCGTGGCGATCCCTTCGCTCGGCGGCGACCGGATCCACCCCCACTACGGCGTCTTCTCGCCCGCCCGCGGCGAATACGTCGACCTGGTGGCCGAGGCGCCGCTGCCGGGCGAGGAGCTGGCCTTCGACATCGGGACCGGCACCGGCGTGCTGGCCGCGGTGCTCGCCCGGCGCGGGGTGCGGCGCATCGTCGCCACCGACCAGGACCCGCGCGCGCTGGCGTGCGCCCGCGAGAACACCGAACGGCTCGGTGTCGCCGGGCAGGTGGAGGTCGTCGAGGCCGACCTGTTCCCGGCCGGCCGGGCCCCGCTGATCGTCTGCAACCCGCCCTGGGTGCCGGCCAAACCGACCTCCCCGGTGGAGCATGCCGTGTACGACCCGGGGAACCGGATGCTGCACGGCTTCCTCAACGGCCTCGCGGACCATCTGACCCCGGGCGGCGAGGGCTGGCTGATCCTGTCCGACTTCGCCGAACACCTCGGGCTGCGGCCGCACGCCGAACTCCTCGACGCCTTCGCCAAGGCCGGCCTGACCGTTCTGGACCGCCACGACATCCTGCCCCGCCACCCGCGCGCCCGCGACACCTCCGACCCCCTGCACGTGGCCCGCGCCGCCGAGGTCACCTCCCTGTGGAGGCTGGGCGCGACCGCCTGAACCACCGCCGGGCGACGTCGGGCTGTCCGGCTCCCACCAGCACCTGGTGTCGGACGCCGCGCGTCCGGCCTCCGGGGCTTGGCGCCGGAGCCCGGCTCCGGCGCCTGGCGTGGCGTACGTCCGGCACGGGTCCTACGAGCGGAAGGCGGCCGACATCCGGGGCACCCGCCCCTTCTCGGCCGCAAGCCCACGCACGGGCCCGTCGTAGCCACGCCCGGGTGCCGCTCCGGAAGAGCACGAGCACCCCGCACAGCATCCGCACACCCGCACCCGCACCCGCACCGAGCCAGCGCACCCTACTGCGTCACCGGCTTCACTGCATCACCAGCTTCGGCAGGCGTCCTTGGCGGTGGTGACCTCCCTCTCCCGGCAGCAGAGGGGTTGGCACCACTCCCTTGCCCGGTACCCCGCGCCGGGACCCTCCACCTTCAAGGGGCCCTCGCCGATCGTGCGCTCGCGATCGTGCACGATGGACCACCATGGACGCCCAGCAGCTTCTCTCCCGCGCCCGCCGACTCGCTGCCACCGCCACCGCCGACCGTCGTCGCCTGCTCGGCATCACCGGGCCGCCCGGTGCGGGCAAGTCCACGCTCGCCGCCCGTCTCGTGACGGAGCTGGCCGGGCAGGCCGCTCTCGTCCCGATGGACGGTTTCCACCTCGCGGAGGCGGAGTTGCAGCGGCTGGACCGCCGCGACCGCAAGGGCGCACCCGACACCTTCGACTCCGCCGGCTACGCGGCCCTGCTGGCGCGCCTACGCTCCCGGGAACCCGAGGCCACCGTCTACGCGCCGGCCTTCGACCGTCGTATCGAGGAGCCCGTAGCCGGAAGCATCCCCGTGGCGCCCGAGGTGCCGCTCGTCGTCACCGAAGGCAATTACCTCCTGCTGGACTCCCCACCGTGGGCCCGGGTCCGCGCGCTGCTCGACGAGGTCTGGTACGTCGAGCTGGAGACCCCGGAGCGGGTCAGGCGCCTGATCGACCGCCACGAGCGATTCGGCCGGCCGCACGCGGAGGCCGAGCGGTTCGTTCACGCCTCGGACGAGGCCAACGCCCGTGTGGTGGCGTCGACTCGAAACCGCGCCGATCTCATCGTCACCTTTGCGCCCGAAACGGCTCCTCCCCCACTGGCCGAATAGCGCCCCTCGCACCACACTCCTCACACGTCCTGCCTGCTCCGTGGCACCCGCCTCGCCCCCGGGGCCGGCACAGCGCCCGGAGCCGGCGGATCTCAGTCCCCTTGCCGCCGCCCCTTCGCGAGCAGTCCGACGAGCGACAGCGCTCCCCATCCGACGGACACCGCGACCGCCTTCTTCCGTGCCCGGTCCGGCAGCGTCGCCCCGAGGAGTACGGCGTCCCCGAAGTCGGCGGCGAGGCGCACACATACGGCCGTACGCAGCGCCGGGCCGGCGGGCGCGAAGACCATCGCGAGCCCACTCGCCGCATCGCGCCAACCGAGCGGGCGCAGCGAAATCCGGGTCGCCGACTCGCTCTTCCCCTCGTCGTTCACCAGCCCTGAGGGCCTGGCCAGCAGGTCGGGCAGCGCGGTCACCGCGATCCCGTAGACCGCCGTCGCCGCCCCCACCGCCCTCAAGAGACCAACCTTCATCCGCCGTCCACCCCTCACCTTTCACGTTCGCGTCACACATCTCGCGTCACACATCTCGCGTCACATATCCCGCGTTTCACATCCCGCGTTCCACCGAGGCAACCACAGCCGCACACCTCCACACATGAACGCATCCACACTCAACCGCCATGAAAGCCAACCTTCAGCGATGTAACTGCGTCTTCCCCACAGAAAGTCACAAATCATCCGCACTCACGCAACCCATGCAACTCACGCAACTCACGCAACTCCAGATCCCATCCCGCCCCTCCGACCCCCTCCCCGCGCCCCAACCCTCAACTCATTCCTCAACTCGCCCCTCAACTCGGCCCCGACCCAACCCTGCCCGCGTCCACCCCCTTCCCAAACGACACCATCGATGTCATCATGACATCATGAGTGTCGTTGAGGCGGATGACGAGAGCGGCCCGACCGCAACCGAAGACCTTCTGCGCGGCGTCGTCCGGCGCCTGCGCCCCCTCCACCGCGCGGCGGCCCGATCGGTGGAGCGCGAGCTGGTGGGCACGGGCATCACCGCAGGTGAACACGCACTGCTGGATGCCTTGCGCACCGAAGGCCCCCGCACCGTGCCTCAGTTGGCCCGGACCCTGGGGCTCGACCGGCAGCCGGTCCAACGCTGGGTGAACCACGCGGCGGAGCTTGGCCTGGTGGCCACCGCCCCCAACCCCGCCCACCGTCGCTCCTCCCTGATCCGCCTCACCACCGAGGGCTCCGAAATGATGCGCGGGATACAGGCATCCGAGAGTGCCGAGCTGCGGCGTGGACTCGCGGACCTCACCGCGGAGGAGATCGCCACCGCCCTGCGGGTGCTCGACCGGCTGGGCGAGGAATTCCGGCACCTGGCGGCCGGCTCGCGCGTTCCACCGGAGGAAACCGGCAATCCCGATATCCCGGGCAGCCATCACAGCCCGCAAGCGGCTTCGGCTTCACCAGCCCCACCGCAGGTGCCACACGAAGGACGGCTCACGGAATGACCAACGGAATCAGTGCCTGGTCCGAGATCGACAACGGCATCGTGGAGATCGAGGGCGGCGAGCTGTTCTACGAAACAGCCGGTTCGGGCCCCGCGGTGGTCCTGTTGCACGGCGCCCTGCTCGACCAGCACATGTGGGACGAACAGTTCGCCTGGCTCGTGAACTCCGGCCTGCGCGCCATCCGTTACGACTCCCGGGGCCACGGCCTCTCCTCCACCATCACCGGGGACTACGCCAACCACGACGACCTTGTGGCCCTCCTCGACGCACTCGACGTCCCCCGCGCCGTCCTCGTCGGGCTCTCGCACGGCGCCCGGGTCGCGCTCGACACCGCGCTCGCCCACCCGAGACGGGTGACGGCGCTGGCGCTCGCCTCACCGGGGATCAGCGGGCGCCCCTTCACCGACCCGTTCCTCCTGTCGCACATCAAGGAACAGGTGGCGGCGATCGGCGCACCGGACGGCGTCGAGCGGTACGTCGAGCACTTCCTGCGGATGTGGGTGGACGGGCCGCACCGTGAACCGTCCGCCGTGCACCCCGGATTGCGCGAGCGCCTGCGCGCCTCGGCCGAGGCCAACATCGAGGTCCATGCCGACGGGCTGGGCGCCGGCGGACCCGTCGAGGTCGGTGCGGCAGCACGGCTCGGCGAGATCCGGGTGCCGACGGTCGTGCTCGACGGCGACCTCGACAGCACCGACACCTCCGCCAACGCCCACGCGATCACGCTGGCCGTCCCCGGCGCCCGAAGAGTGCGCATACCGGGCGCCGCTCACATGGTCAATTTGGAGAACACCGCCCTGTTCGACCAGGAATTGCATGCCTTCCTGTCGTCCTTGCCCTACTGACCGGGTCGCCCGGCAGGACGGCGGACCGGACCCGGGGCCGCTCGACCGCGACACGGCGGGCCTCATCGACGTCGGCCCGTTCGCGACCGTATCGGCAGCAGCAGTCGTCGACCGGCGCCCGGCAGAGGCGAAAACGCCTGACGGCCTGCCGGCTCCACCCGCTCCCAAAACCCCTGGCCATGCACGACACAGCCACCCGACACAGCCCGCCGCCCCCTCCGGCAGTACCCATCACCGGGCCCCACCCTTATCCATCCCCGCACCCTCAGGTGGCGTCCCCTGCCGCAGCACCCGTCACAAGGTCGGGACCCCAGCGCTCCAACTCCACCGCCAGGTCGAGCGGACGCAGCCTGTCCGGCTCATCAGGCCCGGGCCGGCCCTCCCGCGGAACCCGCCACATGACCTCGAATTCGTTGCCGTCCGGATCCTTCGCGTACAGGGACTTGGAGACGAGATGATCGGTGGCGCCGACCAGCGCCCCGTGGGCGGCGAGGCGCGCCCGGGTCGCGGCGAGTTCACCGAGCGTCCCGACCTCCCACGCCAGGTGATAGAGACCCACCCGGCCCGCTTCCGGCCCCGGCGCATCCGGCCCTACCGCGAACAACCCCAAATCGTGGTCATTGAGCGAGTCTGGCGCGCTCAGAAACGCCGCCCGCCCGGGGGCCTCGGTGTCCAGCACGAGCCCGAGAGCATCGGTGTAAAAAGCGACGGATCCTGCCACATCGCGGACGTAGAGCACAGCATGATTAAGACGTCGTACGGACATGAGCCCTCCGATCTCCTACCGCCCCGCTCCCGCGGCCCGGCAGCGCAAGCACCCTGCTAGTTCCGGACGAGCAGCACACCGCCGGCGACCACCACGCCGAGCACCAGAGCGGCGAAGCCGTACACGAGCCGGTGCGCGCGCAAGGCAGGCAGCAGGCGGTCGGCGGCGTATCGGCCGGGGCCGGTGAGCGCCAGAGCGGCGGCCCCTGCTGTCAGCAGCAGCTCGTACTCCACACCCTTGGGAGCGAAGAAACCGCCACCCCACTTAACGGCCAGGGCATTGATCATCGTGCCGACGACCGCCGCGGCCGCGAGCGGTGTGAGCAGGCCGATCACGAGCCCAAGCCCGCCGAGCGTCTCACTGAGCCCGGCCACGACGGCCATCGTCCGCCCCGAGGGATAGCCACTCATCGTGAAGAACTGCCCGGTACCGTCCAGGCCCGGCCCGCCGAACCAGCCGAAGAGCTTCTGCGCACCGTGCAGGGCCATCGTCACGCCGAGCGCGAGCCGCAGGAGCAGCAGACCTACGTCGTAGCAGTGCGTGGAGGGCGCGGGGCGCGTCTCCGTGCCGATGCTGACGGTTCGCAGAGTGCCTAGAGGGGACGTCATGGGGAGTGCTCTTTCCCGTGAGGGCGGGGCCGACCGGCCGCGGACAGTTACTTGAAAGTTCAAGTCACCTTCGCGACGATACACAGCCCCCCGACCCCGGACAACCACGCCGACGGACCACCGAAAGCCGAAGCCACAGAGGCCACCCACAAGGAGGGGGCACGAAGTACGAGTGGCTGCGGGGTGCTCACACTTCCGGCGGTACGTGCCAGATCGGCGCCGCATGCTGCTCGGGCCGGTCGCCGAGCAGCAGCGCCTTGAGGTCCTGGCACCGTTGGCCACCGAGACCGAAAGCCTCGGCGAGCCGGCGGAACGTGGTGTGGGTGATCCCGCGGGCCCGGGCGTCGGACTCGAAGGCGTCGAGCTGACGCAGCACGACCTCCGGATCGAGCGCCTGGGTGCGCTGACCTGCCGACCGACCTGCGGTGCTGCGCTCCTGGTCGATTTCGGAGAAGCCGCAGATGTCACGGCTGTACTGCTCGACCTCGCGCAGGCTCTCCGTGGCAAGGATGGCTCGGGCGAGTTCATTGCGGTCGAGGGCTTCCTCAAGGTCCACCTCGTACGCGGCAGGACCTTCGTCCGTGAGCGGGATCGGAAGACCGTTGCCCTTGACCTCGCACAGCCCCCGGGCGCCCCGTGCGGTCGCAGCCAGCAGCGCCACCGCCTCGGAAGGGTGCCACTCCAGCACCGAGCCGATGGGCTCCACATGCTCGGCGGTGAGCGACAGAGCGACGGGCCCCAGCCGGTCACGCAGCGCCTCGGCGGAAAGCTCGCCGTCGAGACCGGGACCGGCGACCAGGAGCCGTACGGGAAAGTTCAGTTCGCAACACGCCGCGAGGGTGAGGGCGTCGGCGAGCGGGCTACGGAGAGTCAGCTCGCGTCCCTGGGCGAGGATGTCGCCGCCCACATCCAGGAGATCGACGGAGTCGGGGTCCAAGTGCCGCACCAGCTCTTCGAGTTGGCGGACCAGACCCTCGGCACCGTGGTAAGGGTCGATGAGGGCGATGGAATGCGGGAGTTCCGCCGCCAGGCCGGGAAGCGTCGAGCCCGCCGGAGCGATCGGCACCGCTTCGGCGGGGACGGTCCACACACTCGGGGTGAGGGGCCACAGACCCGTGAAGTCATCCGGCCCTCTCGGACCCGGCGCGACATCGGGCAGCAGCCGGTCCCACGCGAAGGTGAACACCGTGGCCGGGCTCTCCTCGCCGTACAGACCCGCGTCCAGCATCGCGGCGGCGACAGCGTCACCGCCCCCTCCAGCAGCCACGAACAAGCGGGTCACTTTCCCAGCGTACGATCACAAACCCCCCACCGCCGCGCCGCACAGCGGCACCCAATAGCGACCCAGATCGCCTACACCCCGCCCGACCTACGGGCCCGACAACGCAGCGACAGCGGGGGCAGCAGCTCGCCCCGGCGGCAACGGGCAACATGACGCGCCACCGGCACACAATCCGGCTGAGCACGACGCGCACGGAAAACGACAAAGGCCCAGGCATCCGAATCCACACCGGATGACCTGGACCTTTGTCATTCAAACGCAAGGAGTGGGCACAACAGGATTTGAACCTGTGACATCTGCTTTGTAAGTTCGATCGCTGATCCGCGGCAGCAGTACCTATCGAGCTCGCAGATGCCGCTCCGGTTCGCTCGATGCTGCCACGGTCCGCCGGCGTTGATGTCACCTGTGGATGTCAGTGCCACCCTGTTGTGGAGACGCACACACGGATCCGGAGGGCTCTTCGGATCGCTGTCTTTTGCCTGTTCAGAGGGACGTGAGCTAACAGTTTCCGGCGGCCTTCCGGCGCCCTACTTACGAAGTAGGATCTTATCAATTCGTCGGAAACCGTCTCTCACTTTACGCACAGTGGCTAGTTCGATCTTTGGATCTAGTTGAACTTGCATTTTGGCGGATGTGTGAGCAACCGTACCTCTGTCTGTGGCCCAACTCTCCGTGTCATCGAGCCAAGTTGCATCAATCTCGTTTTTTGTCACACCCAATGGCAGTAAGAGGAGAAGTAGGTCCTTCTCTTTAATGCCGTGATTGCGTGTCTTTATGTAAGTACTGTAATGCCCTTTGGCCGACTTGATGCGTGCGGCGAGGGTTGGATACTTTGATGAGTTATCGCCCAAATCATCCAAGCTTTCGGGAATTTGCGGACTGGACTCCCAATGCGACATCAAGCTTAGAAGGCTTGGACGGATTACCCCCGCACGCTTCCACTCCGAATGCGCCTTTGTGACTACCTCGAGTGCCCGATCTTCAATAAAGGCCTCGAACTCGGCATGAGTGAGTACTCGAAAGGCGCGCGTGCGCTCATAAACTCGATCCGAGTACAGCCCTAGGGGGCTAAACTTAGCCGGCAGGAGGTTGTGGCGCAGTTCGGTGATTCTGCGAGACATGACCCTGTAACGTGGCGACGACATCAAGACCCCTTAGGGGATGATTCGGTTGTTCTTGAACCCAGGGATCGGAACTTCTGTTTCGACGAGAATCCGTTGCAATGTCTCGCCCCAGATCGAGAGGCGCCTATGCGTGGCCAGCGGAGTCTTAGTGGTCGTCTGAATCGACTCTACGAACTCGGAGTCAGTGTCGCAGAGATCTTTGAAGGCTCTCTCCACGTCGAATTTGTCATCGATGGCAGCGTCAGCGATGGCCTGATGCCTAAAGTAGTAGGTCATGACGTCGAATACTGCGCGATTAAAACGCCCCTCATAGTCTCCGCGCGACCACCTATAAAACGCGTTTCCACCGAATACGTCAAAAGTTGCTTGGATCGCCCGATTGCACTCTTCGGCGGTTTCCTTGATCTCGCTCTCCTGTTCGGACCACGCATCGTTGAGCTCATTGACAGTGCCGTCTAGGAACTTCTTCAAATTTCCTGTGTACTCGCCCAGTCGAAGTGTGATGGCGTAGTAGCGAAGCATGATCTCGACGTCGCGCATTCGGAAGTCTGGCTTTTTGATGCGCAGAGCGGCCTGCAGCTCCGTACTGTTGTAGGTTGCTAGGTCCAAGAAGTCGGTGAAATTTCCGGGGTGTAGAGCCTGGCGCAGCTCTTGAGGAGACAACCGTACGCTGCCTGTGTTTAGTCGAAGAAATACAAGATTTAGGAATTCCTCATTCGGCCATCGACGAACCACGACAGTGCGAATGGTTTCGTTGAGAAGGGCATTCAGGTCATCAATGTACGCGCCGTCGTCCTCAAGCTTCTTCAGCGTTTTCAGGCGCAAGTCCGTACGGACGTCCAGCGACGTCAGTCCAAACCCCTTCACGTCGCCGTCACCCCTCGTGACGTCCAGGGACGATCCAATCGCGAATTGCCGGAGCGTAAGGAGGCGTTGTTTCCCGTCAAGGACGATGAATTTACCCCTCTGCCTTCTGTCCTCCGCCAACACGATCTGTGGCACAGGAAGCCCAAGGATCAGAGACTCGATGAATTTACTTTTACGTCCTCGATCCCAGGCGTCTCGACGCTGAAAGTGAGGGTTCAGTTGGATGTTCCCGCGACGAAGTTGGCTGAGGATTGTTTCTGTGGTCCAGTCCGTGTCAGTGACAACTGCGCGGTGAACGTCTGCTGAGGAGACTTCCCCGGGATCGTTTTCTTCACCGTCTTGATCGTCGAACAATTCATTTTCGTTCTGAGGGATGCGTGCCACGGTTTCCCCTTACCGTCCGCTTGGATAGGGACGTCGACTGATCTTATCGATGAGTCAGCTGCCAGGTGGTGGAATCCTGGGGAGCGCTGACTAGTCCTGCCATCGTTAGGGCCTTGCCCTCAGCGGTCAGGTCAACCACTGCCCTGGATGTGAACCTCTTCGCCGCCATTGTTGGCGAGGAAGTGCGACCCACGCTGGATGGCTTCGGCCTGGGTGCCGGCGAACGCGATGGCCCGCGGTCGGACGGACTTCAGCTTTGGTTGTCGCGGAACACCAACTCCTCCTGGCACGGCCAAGCAAGTGTCACACCGACCCGCTGACACAAGTCGACCCACCTCCGCTCGGACGGCTTTCGCTCCACCCACAGGACGGCCGACACCTCCGGTGCGCGTTCGCGGAGCTGATCTTGGTAGTCGAGGACCTGGCCCAGTCCGGCGCGTAGCTGGCGGGCCTCGTTCGCAGGCGTCAGCGATTTGACCTCGCACACCGTCAGACATCCCTCAGCATCCCGCCAGGCAAGATCGAAGTGAGGGTCGGACACGTCAGGTGACAGGGCGACGTACCCACGACGCTGGGCTTCCGCGGCCAGTAGGTTCTGCAGCCTGCGGTGTGTCGACAGGTTACGCCCCACAAGGTCGGGGTCTGGTGCGCTAGGCGTAACGGGAGCCGGCGCAACGGTCTCGTCTGGCACTACGTAGTCCTGCCCGATCTCGACTTCGGGCGCTGTGATGGTGGCCTTGACCGGCACCATGTGAAAGCGAATGACCTGTCGCAGGTCGCCACCGCCGGTGGCCGGCGCTTCGGCCTCCGTGTACGGCTGTTCAGAGTCGAGCGTCCACTCCCCCAGGTAGCGCACCGTTCCCCTAGCGCCGTCGAACAGACGCAGCCGCTTCCCAGTCTGGCTGTGCTCCAGAATCGCCCTGTTGCCCCGGATCATCTTCTGGTCACCCGTCTGACCTTCACCGGTGTAGTGGAAGGTGCCATCCTCGTTCCACGTGTCGAAGTAGCCGTGCTGGTGACCGGAACTTGGCGCGGTGAAGATCAGGACGTTGTCCGTTGTGCTGCACGGAGAAATGCCGTTCTGCGTGCTCCCCCCGAACTTCGCGTGGAGGTCGACCCTGCGGATCTCGTCCCCGGGCACGAGGTCCCAGTCTGGATCCGCGCCCTCTGACACCTCGATGGCCTCGCGCACGGCCTGCCACTCCCCATCAGTCAACCGGTGAGGACTGCCGGCAAACGGCTGCCGAAGGATCGTGGCATCGCTCATACGCGGATCGTCAACGAGGCGGTGCTTCGGGACCCGAAGGTCCAGCCACTTGTCGACCACCAACGGCACGAAGTGTCTAGGCCCCGGGTCTTCAGCCCAGTAGCGCAAGTCGGGTTGCCCATACTCTGCGGCTCCGGTGAAGTGCCCATACGCGACCGCTCCGGCGTTCGGACCAGCCACCCACAACACGAACTCATCGCCGGCCGCCACCTCACCCACGTAGCGAACGACGGTCCATGAGCTCAGGACGTGGCCGTCACGGCGATGCCCCTCAAGGTCGAACTTCTTCGGGTTGCAGCTCAGAAGCCAGGTAGACACGAACCCCCCAGGGTGACTCCGTTGGTGGGAGCACTCTAGGGGGCGGCACTGACACGGGTTGGGGCGGTGGCATGCACCACGGAGTAGCTTGCCACCAAGAAGTGAACGACCGATCGGATAGAGCCGTGGTCGCTGCTGTTTATGTCAGCAGTTGATGTCAGACCTCAGCTGCGGTGTGGACGGGTCTCCAGATCAGTCCCTCGCCCGAGCAGCCTAAACAGCTTCTATGTTGGGCTTCGCAGTACCTCACCCGCGGTAGCAACAAATGAGTTGTATGCCGGCCCGGTGTCGAAGTGCTGGTACCGCGCTTCATGCGCCGCGATGTCGACTGCAGAAGTCTCGACGGCGTGAGCCCATTCCTTCACCAGGAAAGCGGCAATCATGACCTTGTCCATGAGTTCGTCCACTGCGTCGCGCAGCTCAGGTGGACCCCACAGGTCTAGTTGACGGCTAACGGGAGCCATAGCCACCTTCAGGGCATCTATCGCCTGATGCTCTTCAGCAGGGAGCAGTTCCCCGTTCCAAAGTGCCTTCTGCGCAAGTGCCAATGCTCCGAGCATTCCAGCGTATTGCTCCATGAGCTGTGAGCAAGCCTGCCGTCGGTGTTCCCGTGCCCAGTGCCGGTGCTCAATCTCGGCCTGGTCCTGTGTCTGCTTCAGGAGAGCTGCAGAGGTCTTCTCCGCGCCGATTCGTGCGCCACGCACTGCCGCCAGACCTCCTGTCGCAGCCCCGCCAAGCGCGCCGACCATGCCGGCCACACCTGCAATGACCGCTGCGATCCCCGCATCCATTCGTACAGTCTGGATCACGACGGCGGCACCCAGGTGCCTTTTGGCTAGTGAACGCACCCTACGGTCCGCGGTGAGGGCTGCCCAGCTCACTGCACGACCCGCACCCTTACCCCTAGTTTGTACCACCACTCACCCCAGCTCCCATCCCGTCCGCCTTCGACCCACACACCGTGGAGCGGGCGGGGGGGGGGGGGGGGGGGGGGGGGGGGGGGGGGGGGGGGGGGGGCGCGGGGGCCCCGCCCCCCCCCCCCCCCCCCCCCCGCCCCCCGCCCCCCCCCCCCCCCCCCCCCCCCCCCCCCCCCCCCCCCCCCCCCCCCCCCCCCCCCCCCACGACTGCTCGGCTCTGCCTGGGTCGAAGGTGGTCGGGATGGGAGCCCACAACGCTCACCACAGATCCGCCGGCACCCGCGAACGGCGCCCTCCTATCCCGGAGTCTGAGCGCCCCCGCCGGAGGCATGTCTTGAAGCCGCGGGCTTGGTTCTCGACTCATGCCCTCCGGGCCTATCTCTCGTGGGCGCGCGTCGGCGGCGGCAGCGCCGAGCGGGCCGGAGGCAGGAGCGCGGGCGCAGCCAGAGCCGGGAAGCGCGCCCGGCGGAGCGGAGCGCAGCCGGGTGCCTTGATGAGGTAGAGAAACCTGTAACAGCTCCCCCGTCTCACCGCATCGCGTCTGCGATGGCCTCCATGCACTCGATGACTGCCTCTGCGCCTGCTTCGGCGAACGCATAGCGCTTGTGCGGCTTGTTGGCGTAGCCGATTGCGGTGCCGCCGGCCAAGTGTGCCGCCTGAATGTCAGTGAGGGAGTCGCCGATCAACACGCACTCCGACGGGCCGACTTCCAGAAGCTCAGCGGCACGCAGCAACGAGTGCGGATGGGGCTTCATGAGATCTGGACGAGTTGCCGCACGCCCTACGACTTCGCGTACGTAGCCGTCCAACGAATGCCGGGCGAGGAACGAGCGGACGCACTCGGCAGAGTTGTTGCTCACGACCGCAATCCGACGCCCCGCGGTTTGCACTGCTTCAAGCGCTGCCACAGCCCCGGGAGTGGGACATCCCGCCACGGCTACGGCTGCCACCTCAGTCGAGGTAAGGGCCTGCTCGATCCGCAGGCCAAGTTGGGGATCGGCCTGGTAGGTGAGCCGAAGGACTTCGAGCGGGTCACCGGTCTCGGAGAGCTTCGCGCTTAGAGAGTGGTCAACGGCGGCTGCTTGTCGTGCCAACTCACCTGCTACTTCCGGTGCCGGCATCCCGGCGAACACGTCGCACAGCGGGCCGTCGAAGTCGAAGAGCACGGCGGACGCCCGGGCCAACGTCCTGCGAAGGTCGTCACTGCCCATCGAGATCGAAGTCCCTTCCGATGCTCTCCCAGACGCTGTCGAACCACATGCGGGCCTGCTGTACCTGCTGAGCCCCGCTCGATGAGTCGCCGTCGTTCACTGAGTGATGGAAGAGCACGGTGTCCTTGCCCACCAGGTCGAAGATCTCGATCGCCTCCCCTTGTGCCACAACCTTGTTCGGCTTGATCGGGTAGTAGCCGAAGAAGGCGTCCTCATTGTTGATCACGTACAGCTTGAAGAACTGCGTGCCGCTGTGAACACGAACGTCGACGCGCGTTTCAGGCACAAGGCCAAGGTGCCCTAGCTCGGCGATCGAGTCTCGGATGCTGCGTGTGTAACCGACCATGATGTCGTGCATGCGGGTGCGAAGTCGGACGTCGTCGGCACAGTCTTCGCGACGTACCGGCGCTGCCTGGGGCACCGTCATGTCCGGCACGAGTATGCGGACCGTGATGCTCGATGGGGTGAGGCGTCCCACCCTGATCTTGTCCATCGGCTCTTGCAAGGCGCCATGAAGCGTCTCGCTGGAGAAGCCTGCAAAGTCGATCGTGACGTCCTTGCTGGAGAACGCCTGCTCGACGTAGGGGCGAAGGCCGGCGGGGCGCTCTGTCCTGTTGCGGACGAACACGCCGCTGCCCTTGCGGGACACCACTAGACCCTCGTCTTCGAGATCCCGTAGCGCGCGCTGGATCGTCGCTCGCGCGAACCCGTACAGCTCCGTGAGCGACTTGTGCGAGGGGAGTTTCTCTCCCGGGGCGAGCTTCCTGGTTCGGATAGCTGCTCCGAGGCTGCTCGCCACCTGCTCATACGGCGGCCGGTCGTCGTCCGGGTCTAGGGGGTCGGGAGCGAAGGTCATGCCCCCGATCGTACGCGGGAGGACCGGCATTGGGACAGCCAAGACAGTCAGGTGTTGACATGACTAGCCATGTTGCTTACGTTGGTCATGTAGCCAACATGGCTAGCCAAGTTAGTCACCTGCTTCGAGGGGAAATCCCATGCCTTCGTTCAAGATCGACACTTCGACCGCAGTGGTGTTCGTGGCGACCGCGCCGACGCCCAAGCTCGTGAACAAGCAGACTGGTGAGCGGGCCGTGGATCGGGAGTCGGGTGCGGGCCTGTCGACGGTTGGCCTTCTGATCTCTGATGAGGGGGAGGGCAACCTGTACCAGGTGACCGTCCCCGAGACGGGTCTTCCCGAGGGGCTGGCGCCGGGTACTCCGGTGTCGGTGATCGGGCTCAAGGCGCGGGACTGGGAGAACGAGTTCAACGGGCAGAAGCGCCACGGGATCTCGTTCCGCGCGGTTGCTGTCACGGCGGGTGTCTGAGTCGTGGCGGACCTGTCCACGGCGCTGGAGGTAACCGGGGCCTTAACCGGTGTTGGTGGCGTCGCCTACATCAAGGTCCGCGCTCCTCGCGCGTACTGGAAGCTGGTGGGCCTGCCCGTCACGTGGTGCCGGTTCGCCTCGAAGTACCGGACCACGATGGATGTCTGCGGGCTGACGGTCCAGCCCTCCGGCCTGCGGGCGTTCGTGGCTCGCAACGTCGCCCGCAGCGAGGTGCAGCCCGTGCCACCGAAGATCCGCCGGGTGCGCGGAACGTCGACCGGCCTGCGGGTCACGCTCCGCCTTCCCGCCGGCCTGGAGCCGGCCGATATCGCGGCTGCCTCTGAGCGCCTTCGTCACGCGTGGGGCGTGTACGCGGTGCACGTGATCCCGACCAAGCCCGGCTATGTCGAACTGCGGATGACCGGGTACGACGTACTGCGTCGCGTCCAGATGCCGCACAAGAGCATGCCCCGTGACCTGGTGGTGCCGGTCGCGCTACGCGATGACGGCAGGACGTACGAGCGGGATTACCGGAAGGTCCCGCACGCGCTGACCCTGGGCGCGAACCAGTCCGGCAAGTCCATGTATCAGCGCAACCTGATCAAGGGCCTTGCTCAACTGCCGGTCGCCCTGGTCGGGATCGACTGCAAGCGCGGTGTGGAACATTCCCGGTATGCGGCTCGTCTGTCCGCGCTCGCCGTGAATCCCTACGATGCTGCCTCGCTGATTGAGGTGCTCGTGGCGGAGATGGAAGATCGCTTCGATCTGCTCGCCAAGCATGGCGTCTCGGACCTGTGGGCCCTGCCCGAGCATCGGCGGCCAGCTCCGGTTGTGGTCCTGGTCGACGAGATCGCGGAACTGTTCCTGATCTCCTCCAAGAAGGATGAGGACCGCCGCGAGCGGATCGTCACCGGCTTGATCCGGCTCTCCCAGCTCTCCCGCGCAGTCGGCATCTACCTGGAGATCTGCGGCCAGCGCTTCGGCTCCGAACTCGGCAAGGGCGCCACCATGCTCCGCGCTCAGCTCACCGGCCGTGTCGTACACCGGGTCAACGACAAGCAGACCGCCGAAATGGGCCTCAATGACGTCGCCCCCGAGGCTGTTCCGGCTGCGTCCTTGATCCCGGCTGATCGCCCGGGGCAGGCCGTTGCGGCGGACTCTTCCGGCGGCTGGGGCCGCATCCGCACGCCGCAGACCAGTGAGGCCGAAACCGTGGCCGTCTGCCGCGAGTTCGCGCACCTGATCCCCGACCTTCCGCCCCTTGATCCGTTCCGCCCGACGGTCGCTCCGATGCTGGCGCAGACCGTGCCGCCGAAGCCCACCACGGCGCCCGCGATCCCCTGACACACCCCGCAATCCGGTTGGCGTGACCGCTTCGCGCCAGGTCCCTACCCCTCTCATGCCGAAAACGAGTCGAGGAGACCACCCATGGAAGACGGACGACCGCTGACAGCCCGAGAGTTCTTCGCCGCCCTGGCCGAGGGCTCCCCGCTCCCGCCGGCCCCCTGGGAGGACGAAGCGCCCTCCCGCGATGCAGACGACGACTAGCTGCCTGGCGCCAGGCGGATGGCTCAACGCCCCCCTGGCGCCAGCCCAACACGGAAGGGGCTACCGCGATGGAGCCCAACATCGAACAGACCATCAGCGACGTGGTCAGTGCTCTTGACGCCGGCGACTTCCCCAGGGCCCTTCGCCTGGCCCGCAGCGTCTACCGGACTGCTAACAAGAGCGACCGCGCCCATCTGCTGCTCTACCTCGGCCCGCGCACGATGAGCGACGCCGAGGAGTCCCCCTGATGCGCTCAAAGCTCCGCCTGGACGCCGTGCTCGTACAGGCCGTAATCGCCGGAGCCTTGTCGTTCTCCCACCTGCACGATCTTGCCGCTGCGGCGGGGCAGGACGGCTGGAAAGCCTGGGCTTATCCCGTCTCGGTGGACTTGCTGTTCGTCGCCGCCTGGCGCCGCCTGCGCACCCTTCGCGCCGGCCACCACGCGGCCCGCGCCGCCTGGACCTGGTTCGTGATCGCGCTCGTCGCGTCCCTCGGCGCGAACGTCGCCACCGCCGGACTCCTCGACCTCCACCACGTCCCGGCCTGGCTGCGCATCCTCGTCGCCGGATGGCCCGCTCTGGCCTTTCTCGGAGGCACCCTCCTCGCCCACGCCCCTGCTCAGCCCGTGCAAGCCGACACGACCACCGAGACGGCCCCGGCCTCGGAACCGGTCACCGTCGAGCGTGCCCCGGATCCGCAACAGGCAGAACTGCCCGCACCGGCCTCCGAGAAGGTGCCCGAAGCCGTGGAGGAGCCGTCGCCGGAGACCGTGCCGGCCGCGCCTTCGCCCCGGCCTGCCGTACCGGCGCCTGCGGTCCCGCCGGCCCTGCTGGATCACGCCCGCAAGATCGCCGACACCCACCACGTCACCACCGGCGCCCCGATGGCACCGGACGCGCTCCGCGCCCGCCTCGGATTGCCCGCCCCGATGGCCGATGCCATCGCCGTCGAGCTTCAACTCGCCTGATCAGAAAGGACAGCCATGACCGCCTACCGGCAATTCCGCGACGTCCGGCAGTTCGGCCCGGTGAAGGTCGCCACCTTCCGCGACGGCCGCGGGCGCGACAAGCACACCGCCGCCTGCACCGCGCCCCGCTGCGACTTCTCCGCCGAATACGACAACCGCTCAGCCGCCGAACTCGCCGCCCGCACCCACCGCTGCAACGCCTAGGAGGCACCGCCATGGACGTCCCACTCTGGCTCGCCCTGATCGCCGTCGGAATCCTCGGCGTCAAGCTCGTCCGCCCGCCCTGGTGGCTCGTCGCCGTGCTCCTGCTCGGCGGATACCTCCTCGCCAGCAGCTTCCTCGGCCCCGCCATCGGCACGGCCATCAAATAGCCCACACCGAAGGGAGACGACCCGTGCGCTACCCCGACGCCCAGCTTCGCGCCAACCACCGCCCGGCCCACCTGATCCCGCCCGGCGTCGATCCCCGCAACGTCGTCATCGTCCAGGCCCCGCCCCGCTCCTACGCGGGCCCAATTGCGCTAACGATCGCGATCACCGTCGGCGCCTCGGTCTTCCTCATCGTGCTCGCCCACGCGTTCCAGATTGCCGCTCCAGCAGCTGCAGCAGCATTGCCGACGATCGGCGGCGCCAGCATCACGCTCAAGCTCGCCCGCAAGCGCTAACGGCCCCCGGGGCGGCCTCGGTCGCCAAACTTCCGCCGCCCCGGGCGCCTGCACCCCTTCAGACCTCATCGACCCGAAAGGGACTCCTCATGATGCCCGAGACCATTGCTGCCCGCGTCCGACGCTGCCCCAGCTGCGACGACTTCCCGGCCGTCGCCATCACCACCGGCCAGCTCCTCGCCGACGGCACCCGCGAGACCGTCAACGTCTCCTGCCGCACCTGCCACGGCACGGGCACCGTTCCCGTTCGCAGCCGCGCTGCCGCCCGTGAGGTGTCCGCGTGAGTGACTCCGCCACCATGGCGGGCCTGGACCCGAGCACCCTGCGCGACGTGCTCAGGGTGGTCGGGTCCCCGGGCTTCGATCGCATCCAGGACCAGATCCGCCGCACCGGCGGCTGCTCAGACCCCATCCACCTCACCGGTGCCACCAAGACCCTTGACCCGGCCACTGGCGAGGTCTTGCACGCCTACACCACCGATGCCGAGCCGGGCGGTCGCCTCCGCGTCGCCTGCGGAAACCGCCGCGTCTCCCGCTGCCCCTCCTGCGCCTGGACCTACGCCGGCGACACCTACCACCTCATCCGCGCTGGCCTGACCGGCGACCCCAACAAGGGCACCCCGCACACAGTTCGCGATCACCCCCGCGTCTTCGCCACCCTCACCGCCCCCAGTTTCGGCCCCGTCCACAACCGCCCCGGAAACCGGCCCTGCCGCTGCGGCACCCACCACCCCGACGACGCACCCGAGTTGGGCACCGCCCTCAACCCCAACACCTACGACTACGCAGGCGCCGTCTTGTGGAACAACCACGCCTCTGACCTGTGGCGCTACTTCACGATCTACCTGCGCCGTGAGATCGCCGCCCGGGCCGGCCTCACGCAGAAAGCCGCCCGCGAGCAGTCCCGCGTCTCGTTCGGCAAGGTCGCCGAGTACCAGAAGCGTGGCGCCGTCCACTTCCATGCCGTCATCCGCTTCGACGGACCCGACGGCCCCCACACCCCGCCGCCCGCCTGGGCTACCCACGACCTGCTCACCGACGCCATACAGGCAGCCGCTGCTCGCGTAGAAGTCGGCGTCCCTGCTAACGAAGAACACGGGCATCCGGGGTGGGTGCTGCGCTGGGGCAAGCAGCTCGACGTCCAGCCCATCGGCGCCTTCGGCAACGGCGAAGACCTCACCGAACAGGCTGTCGCCTCCTACGTCGCCAAATACGCCACCAAGGCCGCCGAAGTGAGCGGAGGCACCGACACCCCGATCCACTGCCGCGCCTGCGGGGGGACCGGTCGCTCCTCCCGCTACACCCGCCCCGGCTCTCCGCTAAGCCACTGCAGCAGCTGCAATGGCACCCGCACGAGCCAGAACCTCACCGCCCTGCACACCCCCGACCACCCCCGCCGCCTCATGGAAGCCTGCCTCGACCTCGCCCCGGCCTACCCAGAACGCAAGCTCGCCGCCTGGGCCCACATGCTCGGCTTTCGCGGCCACTTCTCCACCAAGTCCCGCCGCTACTCCACCACCCTCGGAGCCCTCCGCCAGGTCCGCGCCGACTACCGCGCCCAACAACAACGCGCAGCCCTCGGCTTGTCCGACCCCGACGAGTACCCCGAAGCCACCACGCTCACCCTCGCCCACTGGACCTACGCCGGCCACGGCCACACCCCCGGCGAATCCTGGCTCGCCGCCAGCATCCACCGCGACATCCAAGCCAACCGCGACATCGCCCGAGAGTTGCGCGCCGAACTCAACACCGAAGGAGATGGATGGTCATGACCCCTGCCACTGACGAACTGCTGACGGTGCCGGAAGTCATGGCCCGGCTTCGCCTGGGCCGATCCACGGTCTACGACCTCATCCGCTCCCACCGCCTGATTTCCATCAAGGTCGGCCGCGCTCGCCGCGTGCCCCTCTCGTCCCTCCGTGACTTCATCACCAACCAGATTGCGGAGGCTGCCTGATGGCCCAGCAGCGCAAGCGCAACCCCAATGGGGCCGGCACCATCACCAAGCGCAAAGACGGCCGCTACCAGGCCGCCGTCTACGTCCTCCAGCCCGACGGCACCCGCGCGCGCAAGTTCGCCTACGGCAAGACCTGGGCCGAGTGCGACACCAAGCGTCGGGAGCTGCTGGCCAAGGTTGACAGCGGCGTACCGGTGCCCACGCGGTCGGCCAAGCTTGCTGAGTGGCTTCCTTACTGGCTGGAGAACATCATCAAGCCTCGTCGCAAGCGGACGACGTACGCCAAGTACGAGGTGCACGTGCGGCTGTACTTGGTGCCCATGCTCGGCACCAAGCGCCTCGAATCGCTGAGCGTCGGGGACGTGCGCCGATTCCTGAGTCAGGTCGAGGGGCGAAAGTCAGCGGCCACGGCCAAGGAGTCGCACCGCGTCCTGCGCACTGCGCTCATGGCGGCCTGCCGGGAAGAGCTGATCACGCGGAACGTCGCCACGTTGGTGGAACCGCCGTCGGCGGCGTCCAGAGACCTCTCGCCCTGGTCGCTGGACGAGACCTTGGCGTTCCTGTCGGCCTCACGTGGTGACCCGCTATATGCCGCATTCGTGATCGCCATCGTGCTTGGCTTCCGCCGGGGTGAGATCGTCGGTCTGCGCTGGGCCGATGTCGACCTGGACAAGCGGGAGATCCGGGTGAGGAAGCAGCGTCAGCGAGTTGGGGGCGAAGCGTACGACGATGATCCCAAGGGGCGCCGTCGTCGCCAGACGCTCCCCCTGCCGGCGATGTGCCTCGCGCCGCTCCGGTGGCAAAGGATGAGGCAGGCCGCCATGCGTAAACGTGCCGGAAGCGAGTGGGAAGAGACGGGATACGTCTTCACCACGCGCAGCGGCCGGCCGATCGAGCCTCGGAATCTCTACCGGTCATTCACCCGCGTCGCGAAGAACGCGGACCTTCGGGTGATCCGCCTGCACGACGCCCGGCACGGCTGCGCCACCCTGCTCACTGCGGCCGGCGTGGCTCCCCGGGTGGTGATGGAGATCTTGGGACACAGTCAGATCGCCATCACCATGAACACGTACACGCATGTCGTCCAGGACACGCAGCGTGAGGCCGTAAGCCACATGGACCGGCTTCTGAAGCGGCGGCCCAGTACCGGCTGACCTGCGCCGTTGATGTCAATTCTGGATGTCAAAGACCCCCCGTCATGATCAACGGGGGGTCTTTTTGCTGGTGGGCACAACAGGATTTGAACCTGTGACATCTGCTTTGTAAGAGCAGCGCTCTACCGCTGAGCTATGCGCCCTGGCCGAGCCGACAGACTACCTTGCCACCAGGGCTGAACTGCAAACCAGTGCTCGAAGTGTGAACTTACCGGCCGGTGTGTTCGTTTCCGTTGAGTGGGAGAATGTGAGTCGGTTCTGGGGCGATCCGATCGGGAGAGGGATGTGACGGCGACACACGCGCAGCCGCACGAGCAGCGAGCACGCCGTAGATCCCGCGGGGGCCGGGTCCGGGATGTGGTGGCGCTGATGTTGCTGCCCTTGCCCTTGGTGGTGGCGATGGCGCCGACCTCGTTCGCCGGTGGGGGTACCCGTCGCTGGTTCGGGCGCGGGGAGAGCCAGCGGGCGGATGCGCAGGCCGCGAAGGATGCCGCGGCGGCGGCGTTCTACGAGCTGGATACCGCGCAGCGGGATCTGCGGATCTCGATAGAGACGATCACCGCGGTGGACAGTTCGCCGCGGGCGCACAAGGCCGCCGAGGACTACGCGGGTTTCGGGCGGCGGATCGACGAGGTGAGTCAGGGCTACATCACCGCCGTCGACACCCATGACCTGGACCGGGACGACCTGGACGGCGCCGCGGTGGCGCGGGCGCGGGCCGATCTGACGCGGGCCAAGGAGGAGCTGGAGCGCGTCAAGCAGGAGCTGGACCGGTTCGCCCAGGGGCTGGGGCCGCTGCTGGATACCGCCGAGACGCAGCTGGCGCGGCTCGCCCCCGCTGTGGAGCGGGCGCGGCAGGCTCTGCTCGCGGCGAGCAACGCGCTGGACGCGGTCCGGGCGCAGGGGCTGAAGGCGGACGAGTTGGCGGCCCGCTTGGCTGCGCTGGCTCCGGAGCTGACCAAGCTCAATCAGGGCGCGGGACAGCATGGCGTGCAGGAGACGATCCGGCGCGCCGACGAGGTGCTGCGCAAGGCCGAGGACGTACGGACCGAGGCGGAGCGGCTTCCGGAGACGGCGGCGGAGATCGACAAGCGGCTGGTGTCGTTGCGGACCCGCGCGCAGGCGATCACGACGCGTGCCGGGAAGGTCGATCCGGTGCTCAGCGAGCTGAGGCGGCGTTACAGCGCGGCGTGCTGGCAGGACCTGCAGCACGTACCGGAGCAGGCCGCGCACTCCGTACAGCAGGCCGAGATCAAGTTGCGGGAGGCGCAGCAGGCGCGGGACGAACAGCGCTGGGCGGACGCCACGAGCCGGCTGGCGACCGTGCGCGCTCTGCTGAA
Source organism: Streptomyces sp. NPDC048248 (assembly GCF_043201875.1). NCBI lineage: Bacteria > Bacillati > Actinomycetota > Actinomycetes > Kitasatosporales > Streptomycetaceae > Streptomyces > Streptomyces sp. NPDC048248. Next base: position 251,647 of record NZ_JBICZL010000003.1, on the reverse strand, counting down.
CACCACGGACGAGGCGGTCTCGGCGGCCGGTGACCGTCTGCAGCGGCTCGACTCGGTGTCGTTCGACCGGCAGAACGAGGTCGACAGGACCCGCTTCGCGATCCGGGACGCCCAGCGGCTGGCGATGGCCGGACGCAGCACCCCCGACCCGCGGCATGCCGGTCCCCTGGACGACGCCGTGGCGCGGCTGGACCGCGCGGTCGAGGGGCTGGAGGGACGGCACCCGGACTGGTGGCACTTCCTGACCGAAACCGAGGCGATTCGGCACACGGCGGCCCGGGTGGTGCAGGAAATCCGCGAGGCCCGGGGCGGCGCCGGCGGATGAGGGAGCGGCCGGCCGGCTGAGAGGACGGTGATCGTCTCTGCTGAGGGGACGGTAGTCGTCAGCCGAGCGGGACGGCCTTGGGCTGAGGAGCCCGGACCGACGAGCCCGGTACGGGCCGCCCGGTGTGGCCGCTGCGCGTACGCGGCCCCGCCCAGGCCACCCCCTGCGGGTCATCGGTGCCGTCGGTCGGTGCTCCGCCGGAACGGTGCGGCGTGGGCCGGTGGTGGTGCGGGTGTGGTGGATCGATGGTGGCGCGATGGCGTGATGCGGCGGCGTGGCGGATCCTGGAGAGCAGAACGGCCCAGGCGGCAAACCTGCGCGAAGGAGGCCGGACATGGTGACTGGGGCTACTGGCCTGCACAGGCCCTCCAAGCCGTTCCACGGCAAGCCGCGCCACACACGCCTCGACGAACATCTGCCGGTGGACCACCGGCTCAGCCGGGTCTACCGCGTCGGCGCCGGGCTGATGGGCGTGGTGCTGGTCGTCTTCGGCATCCTCGGTCTGATCGACAAGATCGGGTTCTTCGATACCGGCGGCGACACCGTGGCCGGGCTGAACACCAACGGCGCGCTGAGCGTGATCTCGATCGTCGCCGGCGGCCTGCTCTTCGGCGGCATGGTGATCGGCGGCAATTTCGCCTCCACTCTGAACATCGTGTTCGGCCTCCTCTTCCTGCTGAGCGGATTCGTGAATCTGGCGCTGCTGGAGACGGATGCCAACTTCCTCGCGTTCGAGATCCAGAACGTGGTGTTCAGCTTCTTGGTGGGGCTGATGCTGCTGGTGTTCGGCATGTACGGACGGGTCAGCGGCGGTTTGCCGAACGACAACCCGTACTGGCGCACCAGGCACCCCGAGGAAGCGGAACGGCTGGCCAGGGCACGGTTGCAGCGCGAGGGCGGCGTGGCAGCGGCCAAGCGGGCAGCGCTCATGCGGGTGCAGGAGGGAGCGGGTACGGCCGCTCACGGCCCTCCCGCGCGCGGCGGCGCGATCGGACGGGCGGGCAGCTCCGCGGACTCGGGAACGGGAACCCGGGGCGCACCTCCGGGAGGCTCCGGCGGAACCGCAGGTTCGGGCAACTCTCCCGGCGGCTGACCGATTCGGCCCGCCGCCCCCCGGCTCGCGGCGGGCATGTGAGCGGCGCGCAGGCGCCATGGCGTCGGGCAGGCCGGCAGGCAGCTCGTGGGCAATTGCCACCGACCCTCGGGCCGATCGTTCAGTGGCGGTCGTGTGACCGGTACGGCCCACGAGTGACCGATCGTTCGCTGCGCGAACGAGGCGTCGGCGTACGTGGGGCGCGGCGCGTCACCACGTGAAGGCGGCGCGCCGGGGACTCCGGTGAGGACCAGGGAGATCAGGGAGATCAGGGGAGCAGCATGAGGCAGTTGGGAGATGCAGCCTCCTCCACGGGCCGCACAGTTCACGGCGCGGCAGTGGAAGCGCTCGCGCAGCGGATCGTCGACGGCACATACGGAGAGGGGGAGACGCTCTCGGCGCCGGAGCTGATGGAGGAGCTGGACCTCAGCCAGACCGTCCTGCGCGAGGCGATCAAGGTGCTGACCACCAAGGGGCTGCTCGGCACCCGCCAGGAGCACGGCACGGTCGTCCGCCCCCGGGACGAGTGGAATCTCCTGGACGCCGACGTGCTGCGCTGGAAGCTCGCTGCCGGCCCCTCGTCCGATTTCTTCGCCGACGTGCTCGAACTCCGCCGTTCCATCGAACCCGCCGCGGCCGCGCTGGCGGCGGAGCGTCGTACCGACGACGACCTCGCGGCGCTGAACGCCGCGTTGAGCGCGATGGCGGCGACCGACAGCGATGCCGTGCTGCTCGTACGCGCCGACGCCTCCTTTCACACCGCGATGCTGATCGCGTCGAACAATCGCTTCTACGCCCAGATGTACCGGGTGATCGTGCCCGTGATCATCCAGCGGGACCGGGCCGTGCACGCCACCGGCGCGTCCGAGCACCCGTACGCCGCGCACGCCGCTGTCGTCGAGGCGGTACGGGACCGGGATGTCGACGGCGCCTACATGGCAATGCTCGAGTTGCTCGACATGTCCGCCCGTGATCACCCCTAGGCGTCGGTCCGCGACCGCCACCCGTAGGCATCCGCCCGCGAGTGTCCATGGGCGCACGCCCCCGAGCGTGCCCCGCCGCGAAGATCGCGCAGGGGCTCGTACGGGACCCCGTGGTAGGCACACGTATCCGGCCCTGTATACCCGTGGGAGATACCGGGACCACCCGTGGGACCGCGACCACCACCGGAAACCACCACGCCGGACACGGCCACACCCGGGGCACAGCAGCCCCGGAACGCCACAACGGACACACCACACCGACACGGAAACAGGAAGGGTCATGGACTTCACTACCGCGGGCTTCGGTACCGCACTGCGGGACGAGCGACTGGTCGCCATCATTCGGGGCACGGATGCGGAGGCATCGTTCCGAACGGTCATGGCGCTGGCGGAGGAGGGTGTTCCGCTGGTCGAGATCTCGCTCAGCGGGAGCGACGCCCTCGCCGTCATCGAGCGGGCGCGTGCCGCTCTCGGCGAGGCGGCCTGGCTCGGCGCCGGCACCGTCCTGACCGCCGAGGACGCCCGGCGCGCCGCCGACGCCGGGGCGAACCTCATGGTCACGCCCGGCCTGGGCGCCGGCCTGGAGGAATCCGTCCGCCGCGGGCTGCCGACGCTCGCCGGTGTGATGACGCCGTCCGAGGTGATCGCGGCGAACGCGCTGGGCGTATCCGCCCTGAAGCTGTTCCCGGCGTCGGTGGGCGGGCCCGCCTATCTCCAGGCGCTCCGCGCCCCCTTCCCAGACCTGCCGTTCGTACCGGTCGGCGGGGTGGACGCGGCCGCCGCGCGCGCGTACTTCGCCGCCGGGGCGGTGGCGGTCGGCGTCGGGTCGCCCCTCATCGGCGACGCGGCGGACGGCGGCGACCTGGCCGCGCTGCGCAAGCGCGCGGCGGAGTTCAAGGCGGTGTGTGCCCGATGACCGGGGGTTCTGCCCAGTCCACCCAGTCCACCCGGTCCACGCAGCCGGAGACCGCGGGGCCTTCGCCACAGGAGGGCGATCAGCTCCGGCCGGGGGTACTCACCTTCGGAGAGACCATGGTCGCCCTGCGCGGCAGCGGCCCGCTGAAGCTCGGCGGCACGATGCAGGTCTCCGTCGCCGGCGCGGAGAGCAACGTCGCCATCGGATTGGCCAGGCTCGGGCACACCGTCCGCTGGGGCGGGGCGGTCGGCGACGACGAGGCCGGGGAGCTGGTCCTGCGTACGCTGCGGGCCGAGGGCGTCGATGTCTCGGCCGCCTCGGCCGACCCGGAGGCGCCGACCGGGCTGATCCTCTTCGAGCCGCGGCTTCCCGACGTCACCCGGGTGCATTACTACCGGGCCGGGTCGGCGGGCTCACGGCTGACGGAAGGCGCCGTGGAACGCGCCTTCGCCATCGCACCGCCCCGTGTCCTGCACCTGACCGGGATCACGCCGGCGCTGAGCCCCACCGCGGCCTCGGCGGCCCTCCTCGCGCTCCGGCTCGCGCAGCAGGCGGGCAGCCTGGTCTGTCTCGACGTCAACTACCGCGCCCGTCTGTGGGCCGCGGACGAGGCGTCCCGTGTCCTGCGCACCTGGATCCCGTACGTGGACATCCTGATCGCCTCCGACGACGAACTCCTTCTGTGTCTGCCGCAGGACACCGACGAAGCGGGGGTGGCCGGCCCGCTCCCCGCTCAGGCGCGGCTGCTGCTCGACCTCGGTGTCGATGAGGTCGTCGTCAAGCTCGGAGCGGACGGAGCGAGGGTCTTCACCCAGGACGGCAGCATGGACCGGCCCGCGAAATCCGTACGGGCCGTGGACCCGGTCGGGGCGGGCGATGCCTTCGTCGCGGGTTACCTCTCGGCCCTGCTCGACGGGGAGGAGCCGGGCGGGCGCCTCGAGCGTGCCGTGACCACCGGCGCGTTCGCTGTGACCTCCCCCGGTGACTGGGAGGGTGCTCCCACCAGGGCGGAGCTGAGCTTGCTGGGCGCGCCGCCCGGGACCGTCGTGCGCTGAGCGGCGCCGCGGCTAATCTGTGGCCATGCCTCGTTACGAGTACCGGTGCCGCCCCTGTGGCTCCACCTTCGAGTTGAACCGTCCCATGGCCGAGTCCTCCGCCCCGGCCGTCTGCCCCGACGGCCACGAGGACACCGTCAAGCTCCTCTCCACGGTCGCCGTCGGCGGCTCCGCGTCCGCTCCCGCGCCGAGCGGTGGCGGGGGCGGCTGCTGCGGAGGCGGCTGCTGCGGCTAGTCGCGCACCCGGGGCAGCCGTGCCGGGCCGATGGTCCCTGGGGCAGCCGCCCCGGGGCCGATGGTCCCTGGGGCAGCCGCCCCGGGAGTGCGAAGCGCCGTCCGACATCGACCACCACCGCAGGCGCCGGCAGCCGGCCCCACCTGCCATCGGTCATCGGCCAGCGGCCAGCGGCCAGCGGCCAGCGGCACACGCTCACCGCTTGCGTGCCACCGTCACCCCGTCCGCGACGGTGAGCATGACCGCCTCCATCCGCTTGTCGGCCACGACATGGTCGTTGAACTCCTTGATGGCCCGCGCCGAACCGGTCGCCTCCGGGTCGACGACACCGCCGTGGAAGAGGACGTTGTCCGCGACGATCAGGCCGCCGGGCCGCAGCCGCGGCACCAGTTCCTCCCAGTACCCGATATAGCCGCCCTTGTCCGCGTCGAGGTAGGCGAGATCGATGTGCGGCTCCGCCGGGAGGGCTTTCAGGGTCTCCAGTGCGGGCGCGATCCGCAGGTCGATGCGGTCCGCGACCCCGGCCTCGGCCCACGCCTCGCGGCCGTACGCCGTCCACTCCTCGGAGATATCGCAGGCGATCAACGTGCCGTCCGCGGGCAGCGCCTGGGCCATGGACAGAGCGGAGAACCCGGTGAACGTCCCCACCTCGACGACCCGCCGGGCCCCGATCAGCCGCACCAGGAACGCGAGCAGCGGCCCTTGCTCCTCCGCGGACTGCATGCCCGCCGACTCGGGGAACTGCCGGTGGGTGGTCTCCACGAGTTTCCGCTGAACGGGGTCCAGCGGCGGGTTGTGGGCGAGGACGTAGTCATACATCTCCGCCGTGATCGGCGTGCTCTTCGACTCGGTCACTGACTCTCCTTCGATGCCGGACAGCGGGTCGGCCGGCGCCCGGATTCGGCTCCGCCGACCGCCTCGGCGAGATTAGCCGAGCCCTGGAGCCGCCCTTCGCCGCCACGAGCCGGGGGCGGGCCAACTGCCCCGCCCCCGGCTCGCACCCGACCCCCGCGTCCCCGTATCAGCCGCTGCCCTCCACCCCCTGCGCACCGCGCAGGAAGGCCCGTACGATCTCCTCGCCCGCGGCGGCCCCGCGCTCCTGGAGTGCCGTGACGTGCGGGGCCTGCCAGCCGGAGTCCGCCAACTCGCCGTGGCCGGGCCGCCAGCCGCGGTCCGCACCGAGCAGCAGATCGGCGTCGAGCAGGGAGTCGCCGGCCGCGAGGACCTCGGACGCCCCCGTGCGGCGCGCCACCTCGGCCACGGCGGCGCTCTTGGTCAGCGGCTTCGGCACCGCATAGATCTTGCGGCCCTGCAGGGAGACCGTCCAACCGCGCTCCTCGGCCCAGCCGGTGAGGTCCTTGACCCATGTCTCGGGGAGCAGGGACCGCTCTACGACGAGGTAGGCGAAGAGGTCTTCGGCCACGCGCTCCTTGAGCAGCCAGGACGGTTCCGCGGTGCGGACGAGATGGGTGCGGACCTCGTCGAGGGGCGCGCAGTGCGACGCGAGCCGCTCCGCGACGGCCCGCTGCCAGTCCTGGTCGGACTCGCCCCGCACGAGGAGGTGCCCGCCGTTGGCGCAGATGGCGAACTCCTGTGCGGGGCCGGGGAGATGGATGCGGCCGTACTGTTCGCGGGTGCGCGTGGTGGTCGGCACGAAGGTGGTACTGCCGGCCAGTTCGGCGAGCAGCGCGGCGGCCGTCTCCGTCATGAAGGACAGCGGCTTGTGTTCGTAGGTCTCCACGCACAGCAGCCGTGGAGCCCGGGCGTCGGGCATGTCCAGGGCCAGTGCGGCAGCGGAGTAGATCAGGGTGCGGTCGAGGTCGCTCGCGACGATCACGCTCATCAGGAGGCCACCGCCCTGCCGTCGGCGCCGGTCGCCCCACGGGTGAACCGCGGGTGGATCAACCCCACGCAGCTGTACGGGAGTTCATCGACCTCTTCGACGGGCACACCGCGCTGTTCGGCCAGCAGACGCACATGGTCGAGGTCGGCGCCTGCGCCCCGCTTGGCGAGGATCTTCCAGGGGACCCTGCGCAGCAGCACGCGGGTGGTCTCGCCGACGCCGGGCTTGACGAGGTTGACGTCGTTGATGTCGTAAGCGGCGCTGATCCGTTCGACGGCGGCCCAGCCCTCCCAGGTAGGGGCCCGATCGGCGGCGGCCAGTTCCCGGACGTCAGCGGCGACCTCCTCGGCGACATCGTCGAAGTGCGCGCCGATCGCGTCCAGGAAATCGCGCGACACGTCGGTGCCGGCCAGCTCCCGGTAGAACTTGGCGCCGTGGAAGTCGTCCGGGCCGACCAGGTCGTCGCGCAGCACGGTGCGCGATATGAGACCGGAGACGGTGGAGTTCAGACAGGCGGACGGGATGAGGAAGTCGTCGCGGGTGCCGTAGGTCTCGACGCAGCCGCCAGGGTCGGCGAGGACGGCGATCCGCGGGTCGAAGCCCGGGAAGTCCGCCAGGGCCTGCGCGAGTTCGCGGGTGATGGCGCCCTTGCCGGTCCAGCCGTCCACGAACACGACGTCCGCCGGGTCGTGGTGCGCCGCCAGCCAGCGCAGTGCGGTGGTGTCGATGCCCCGGCCGCGCACGATCGAGACGGCGTAGTGCGGCAGGTCGAGGCCGTGTGCGTGCTGCGCCCAGCGGCGCATCAGCACCCCGACGGGTGTGCCGGCGCGGGCCAGTGAGACGAGCACCGGCCGAGCCTGGGAGGCTCCGGGGCGCTGCCGCTCGGCGAGCACCGTGTCGGTGACGGCGCCGACCGCCCGCGCGATCCGGCGGGCGGACGTCCGCAGGGCGCTGTGGAACAGCGCCTGGTACTGCTCGCTCGGCTGGTATTCGACGGGCAGCGACTCGGCGTAGTGGGCGCCGCCTCGCTGGATGGCCTCCTCGCGCTCCTCGGTGGGCGCTTCCAGCGTGACGTCGGAGAGGTCCTGGAGCAGCCAGCCGACCTCGTCGGGGGCGTACGAGGAGAAGGCGGGGCCGCGCAGCGGCTCGGGCAGCGGCATGGAAGGGGCCTGTCGTCGCGGGGGGTGGGGTGCGGCGGTGTCGTGCGCCGCCGTGCCGGCCGTCCCGCGGGGCGGCTCCGACGGCGAAGCGGCCTGCGGGACGTAGGAGGGGACGACGGCGAGGAGCAGTCGGCCGGTGTGCTCGGCGAGGCGGTCCAGCAGGCCGCCGGTGGCGTGCAGTTCGGTGCGGTCGCCGCTGGAATCCACGACCGCCACGATGGCGTCGAAGCCGCGGTCCGGGTCGGCGCCGGCGGCCACGTTGTACGCGTACCGCTCCCCCGGGCCGTCGGCCGGCCGGTCATGGGCGGGGAAGGACAGGCGGGTCCGTATCGCGTAGCCGGGATCGTCGACGGCGAGCACCGGGGAGCGGGTCGTGGTCGAGAAGGAGACCGACGCGTCCCCGGCCGGGCCGCCGATCCGCGCGTCCAGTGCCTCGGCGATCCGCAGCGGCGCGTACATCAGCTCCTCGTTGCCGAGAACGAGAATGCGCCTGGCGCCGTCCAGATGCGCCGCGAGCCGGGCGGCCACGTCCGGCAGGGCGACCTCCAGCCGCTCGCGGTGGGCGGGGGTGAAGCCGTGCCGGCCGCCGTCCGGCAGCCCGGCGGGCCAGCCGAGGTCGACCCGTACGGCGGGGGCCCGGCCTGCCGCACCGGCTTCCGCCGTCGGCTGTACCGCAGCGACCTCATGGGCGGCGACGAGCTCCTGCCCGCGCTCCAGGACGTTCGGTGGCAGCCGCACGCCGCCCGCCGCCAGGGCCACGAGGTCGACGCGGGCGCCCAGTTCCGCAGCGAACTTCTCCAGGCGGCTGCGGTCCTCGTCGGAGCGCATGTCGACGAGGGCGACCACGACGTACCGCTCCCGCGGGAAGCGCGCGTGCAGCGACTTGATGGTGTTGAGCACCGTCCTGCCGGTGGAGAACTCGTCGTCGACGAGCACCAGAGGGCCGTCCCCGGCGAGCAGAGCCGGGTCCTCCGGGAGCAACAGATGGGACGTGGCGTGGCTGTGCTCCTCCTCGAAGCCGCCCACCGCCTCGACGCCCGCCACGGGCCGGCGGGTGGAGTGCAGATACGGCGCGAGGGCCAGACCGTCGGCGACGGAGTGCCCCAGGCCGGTGGCGGTCTCGGCGTATCCCAGGACGACGGAGCGGGCGGCGGCCTCCTCGCCCAGCAGCTCGCGCACCCGGCGCCCCAGGCCGAAGCCGGCGCCGTGGACGGCACCCGGGCGCTGCGGGACGTGTTTGCCCAGTACGTTCGACACGAGCAGATGGGCCCGCTTGGGGTTGCGCCGCAGCGCGAGCCCCAGCAGCTCCGGCAGCTCGTCCCCGCCGCTCAGCGAGACTCCGAGCCGCTCAGCGACCCACTCTCCTGTCCACACCACGCGCTTCGTCTCCTCCATCATGTCGCTCGCCGCCTTCCGCGGCCTGCTCCCGGCCGTTTCTGCCGGGCTACATCCGTCACACCGTCGCCGCGGACGCGCCGCTTGTCGCGGCGCCCGTCGTACGTCTTGGCCGGCTCCACCCTGCTCCCCGTCCCGCGGGTGCGCCAGGGTCCGGGCCTCGGCCTAGGGGAGGCTCGCGGTCAGCAGCTCCACGAAGCCGACTCCCTCCCGCGCCACGCCGAAGACCTCCGCCCGCAGCAGGGTCCGCTCCGCCCAGGCGCGGTGCGGTTTCACCTCGTTCATCTTGTTCGTGTAGGCGGAGCGCAGCACCCCGCCGTCGCACCGCTCGGGCCGCAGGATGTCCCCGGCGTCGCTGAACTCCTCGTGACTGACCACCGAGAGGGCATGGACCGGGGCGACGTGCGAGGGGTGGATGCAGGTCTTGCCCTGCAGCCCGTTGGCGCGGTCCAGCTCGATCTCGCGCAGCAGGCCGTCCATGTCGTGCTCGATCAGCGCCGTACGCAATTCCTCGGCCCGGCCGAGGAAGGGGCTGCGGCGCAGCTGTGGCTTGAACATGCGCTCGTGCAGACGGAAGTACTCCCACACCGGGCCGGTGATGGTGAAGCCCGTGCCGTCCGCGCGTCCCAGCACATTCACCACGTCGGAGATCACGGAGGCGACGATGTGGACGTCGTACGCGGTCATGTCCGGCGCCCTGCGCAGGCCGTAGGCGGAGCAGAAGTCCGTCACACCGAGGCGCAGCGCGAGGACCCGTTCGCGGTGGGCCCCGACGGTCCTGGCGATGCCTTGCAGGGTCTGCGCACGGGTCTCCAGGTGCAGCAGCTGCGGGGATTCGAGGACCGGCATCGCGAACAGCCGCCTGCCGCACGCCGACTCGGCCCCGGCCAGCGCCTCCAGGAACGGCACGCCGCGCTCCTCGGTGAACTTCGGCAGGACGAAACCGGACAACCGCCGCACCGCCGGGCCCATGCGGTCCACCAGATCGGGTATCTGACCGGGCGTGCGGACCCTGATGAACAGCAGCGGGAGGTCTGCGCCGGAGGCCGCCTCCTCGTCGAGGGCGGCGAACTGCCGGACGAGGTTGGCCTCGCCGGCCTGGACGTCACCGTCCCCTATGGAGTCCTCCAGGCACAGGACCATGGACCGCACGCCGTGCCCGGCCTGCTTGAGGATGTCGGCGGCCAGACGCGGGCGGGTGGCAGGGCTGTAGAGCGTCGCACCGAGAGCTGCCGCGAGAATGCGGGCCGGGGAGTCAGGCGTGAACTCCGCGGGCTCCTGGTGGAACAGTGTCTTGCGAGTGTCGGGCGCAAGGTGCCCAAAATGACGCATACAACTCCCCGTATACAGGCGGGACCCGGTCACGCCCACTGCGTCTCGCTGTCTGGATCCAGCCGGTAATCGTACGTGTGCCGGGGTGTCATTAGTTCCCCGGTGCATGAAAATCTCGTAACCCGCCCAAGTCGCCCAGATGTCCACGACCCCGGCAGCCACCACGCGCCGGGGGAGCTGTGCGCGCGCCCCCTGCCACGCCGGTCAGGCCCCCGCGTTGTCCCTGCGACCTCAGGGAAGGCAGGATTACGGCATGACGCACGCGATGTTGAAAGGGTCGAACGTACCCCTCGACGCCACGGCCGTACGGGCCGTCCTGCGCTGGACACCCGGCGCCGGCGTCCCGGATGTCGATGCCTCGGCCCTGTTGGTGGGGCCCGAGGGAAGCGTGCGCTCCGACGAGGACTTCGTCTTCTACAACCAGCCGCGGCATCCGAGCGGGCTGGTCCGGCATCTGCCCAAGACCCGTCTCGCCGACAGCCTGACGGAGACCATCGAGGCGGATCTGGCCACCCTCGACCCGGCAGTGGACCGGGTGGTCCTCACCGCTTCGACGGAAGGTGGCGCGTTCTCGCTGGTGCCGGATCTCCGGGTGCTGCTGTACGACGCCGCAGCAACTGACGGGGAGCCGCTCGCGGTGTTCGACGTGGTGCCCGAGACGGGCGATGAGACGGCACTGATCTGCGGGGAGCTGTACCGGCGCGCGGACAGCTGGAAGTTCCGCGCCCTCGGCCAGGGATACGAGAGCGGACTGGTCGCTCTGGCCACCGAGTTCGGGATCTCGGTGGAGGGCGACCCGTCCTCCGGGCGTACGGCCCCGGCGGAAGCGGCGGACCCGGACGCGACGGTCGCGGTGGCTCCCGGCCAGGACCCCGCCGCCGGCGCCGAACAGCCGGCCGCCGACGGAGCTGCCGCCGGACCGGCACAGGGCGGATCCGACGGCCCGGCCGGCATTCCCTCCCAGGGCGCCCCCGCGGGCCCCTCGTCCCCGCCGCCGAGCGCCTGGCCCGAGGAGGCCGTCAGCCCGCCCGTCGCGGCGGACGCGCAGTCCTATCCTGCGCCGGATCCGGACGGGGTCACCCAACATATGGCCGACCCGGGTGCGGAGCCGGTCTCCGCAGCCCCGCCGCCCGCCCCGCCACAGACCATTCCGCCGCAGCCCACCGACGGCTACGGCTACCCGCAGAACTTCCCGCCGCCACCGGCGCAGCCCCCCGCCCAGCCCGGATACGGCTACCCGGGGCCGCCGCCCGGGCAACCGCAGTACCAGCCCCAGCCGTCCGCGTACGGCTACCCGGAGCAGCCCCCGCCGCCACAGCAGCAGCCGTACCCCGGCGCGACGTATGGCCAGCCGGCGCCGCAGCCGTTCGTGCCGGACCCGTCGTTCGTCCTGCCGCCCCAGGGGCCGCAGTTCCAACGCCGCTAGCCGGGGTACCCGTGCAACAGCCGTCCCGGGCCGGCCACGAGCCCCCGGGGCGGCGCTCCGGCCGGACCGTTCCACCGGAGCAGCCGGGGCCGGTCGCGCGCCGCCCCGGGGCGGCCCCGGAGGAGCACCTCTGAGCACCCGCTCTCAGACCTTCGATTTGTACCCCCGGCCCCAATGCAGCCCCCAGCCGTACAGCCGGTCCAGCTCCGCCTGGAAGCCGTAGACGTACTTGACCTCGCGCCGCACGGTCAGCTCGCCCTTGTTGTTCTCCAGCATGAAGATGGCGCAGGAACGGGCCTGCGGAGCCCGCTCGTCCAGCCTGATCTCCATCCGGGGTCCGGTGCTCGGGTAGAGCGTCACCACGGCATGCGTACGGTCGAACGCGGGCGTCCCGTCATAGATGTAGACGAAGATCAGCAGCCGCTTGATCTCGTCGCGGTGGTCCATGTTGATGTACAGCGTCTCGCCGGACGGCGAGCCGAACCGGTCGTCGCCGCTGAGCTGCACATAGGGCGAGGCGTTGAGATCGCCGAGGAAGTTGCCCAGCGGCTGCACCACACCCTTGGTGCCGTCCTTGAGTTCGTACAGACAGGCCAGATCCAGGTCGATCTTGACCACCGCCGGACCCTGGGCCTGCACGATCTCGGGCTTGAACAACTTGCCCGGATTCCGCCATAAACCCTTGCGTCCCCCGCTGCGCTCACCGAGGTCCGAAGTCCGCATCTGCCAGTGCAGATTGACCCGCAGATGACCGCTGGCCGCGCCCTGTTTGGTCAGGGAGATGACCGGATTGCGTTTCGTCAGCTCGACGACATACGACGCTCCGCCGTTGTCGTACTTCGGCGCGCCACCGCGCCACCAGTTCTCCAGGAACGACACCTTGCCCCACCCCATTGCTCGGCCCCGATTGCCGCGGGGCGGCCCCGAGGTCTGCACCCCGGTGACCGCCCCGCAGAGAGCGTTCCTCAATCAGCGCCGCGTAATCACACCCCGGACGTGACTTCCGTCTTCTCCCCCGGCGTGTCCCCCGGTTTGCCCTCGCGCTTGTTGCGCACCACCGAGGACCAGAAGGACGCTCCGATCAGCACCAGGCCCACCAGGCCGGTGATGACCTCGTTGATCTCGTACTTGATCGTGACGAGGAGGATGACGGCAAGCGCGCCGATCGCGTAGTGCGCGCCGTGCTCCAGGTAGACGTAGTCGTCCAGGGTCCCCTGGCGGACGAGGTAGACCGTCAGCGAACGGATGTACATCGCGCCGATGCCCAGACCCAGCGCCATCTCGAAGATGTCGTTGGTGATGGCGAACGCGCCGATGACACCGTCGAAGGAGAAGGACGCGTCGATGACCTCGAGGTAGAGGAACATGAAGAACGCGGCCTTGCCGGCCAGGCCGACGGCAGCACCGGTCCCGCCCTTCTTGGCCGCTGCCGCCTCCTCGGCTTCCTCTTCCTCCTCCAGTTTGTCCTCGAAGAACCCGGAGATCCCGCCGACGACGAGGTAGGTGATGAGGCCGGCGACACCGGACAGCAGGACCGTGGCGCTCTTGTCACCACCGCCGTGCGGGACGTCGGTGGCGAACGTCATGGCGGTCACCAGCAGGGCGACCAGGGCGATGATGACGGACAGGGTGTCGAGCTTGCCCAGCTTGCCCAGTGGCTTCTCCAGCCACGCCAGCCACTTGTAGTCGCGTTCCTCGAAGATGAAGTCGAGGAAGATCATCAGCAGGAAGATACCGCCGAAGGCCGCGATGGCCGGGTGGGCGCTGGTGACCAGCTCCTCGTAGTGCGCCTTGTCGTTGATGGCGAGATTGACCGCCTCGATCGGCCCCAGTTTCGCGGTGATCGCGACGATGACGACCGGGAAGACCAGTCGCATGCCGAAGACCGCGATGAGGATGCCGATGGTCAGGAAGATCTTCTGCCAGAAGGCGTTCATCTTGCGCAGGATGCCGGCGTTGATGACGGCGTTGTCGAACGAGAGCGAGATCTCCAGGATGGAGAGGATCCCGACAATCGCGAGCCCCCGCCACCCCCAGAGCACGCCGGCCAGAGCCAGGCCGAGCACCGTGACGGCGAACGACCAGCCAAAGGTTTTCAGGAGCACTGCCTACCCAATCCTTCGCTGTTTGGGGTCCCCCGCGCGCAGCGCGCGGCGTCTTTACGAAACGTTGACCCCGAAGTCTAGAGCGATGCCTCGCAGTCCCGACGCGTACCCCTGGCCCACCGCCCTGAACTTCCACTCGCCGTTGTAGCGGTAGAGCTCACCGAAGATCATCGCGGTTTCGCTCGAGGCGTCCTCGCTGAGGTCGTAGCGCGCGAGTTCGCTGCCGTCGGCCTGGTTGACCACGCGGATGAAAGCGTTGCTGACCTGGCCAAAGCTCTGGCCACGCAATTCGGCATCGTGAATCGATACCGGAAAGACGATCTTGTCGACCGCCTCGGGAACCTGAGGAAGGTCCACGAGGATCGACTCGTCGTCGCCCTCGCCTTCGCCGGTGAGGTTGTCACCGGTGTGCTCGACGGAGCCCTCGGGGCTCTTGAGGTTGTTGTAGAAGACGAAGTACTCGTCCCCCAGCACCCGACCCGATCCGCACAGCAGCGCGCTGGCGTCGAGGTCGAAAGGCGCTCCGGTCGTGGAGCGCGCGTCCCAGCCGAGGCCGACCATGATCTGCGTGAGATTCGGAGCGGCCTTGGACAGGGAGACATTGCCCCCCTTGGCAAGCGTGACGCCCATGATTTCGCTTCCTCCCCGGTGTCGGTGCGGGCCGTGCCCACGCACGGCCCGCGTCCCTTGCAAGCACGTACGGCGCCGCACTCCCCTCGTGGGGCGTACGGCGCCGGACGCTTCAGTGGTGCTCGATCAGACGTTGACGCCGAAGTCCTGCGCGATGCCGCGCAGGCCCGAGGCGTAGCCCTGACCGATGGCCCGGAACTTCCACTCCGCGCCGTTGCGGTACAGCTCGCCGAAGACCATGGCGGTCTCGGTCGAGGCGTCCTCGCTGAGGTCGTAGCGCGCCAGCTCGTTGCCGTCGGCCTGGTTGACCACGCGGATGTAGGCGTTGCGCACCTGGCCGAAGCTCTGCTGGCGGTTCTCGGCGTCGTAGATCGACACCGGGAAAACGATCTTGTGGACATCGGCCGGCACCCCGGCGAGGTTCACCTTGATGGCCTCGTCGTCGCCCTCGCCCTCACCGGTGGTGTTGTCACCCGTGTGCTCGACCGAACCGTCCGGGCTCTTCAGGTTGTTGAAGAAGACGAAGTTCTGGTCGCTGCCGACCTTGCCCTGATCGTTCGCCAGCAGGGCACTGGCGTCCAGGTCGAAGTCGGTACCGGTGGTCGTACGCGCGTCCCAGCCCAGACCGACGAGGACGGCGGTCAGATTGGGGGCTTCCTTCGTCAGCGAGACGTTGCCGCCCTTGCTGAGGCTGACTCCCACGAGTCCTCCCATAGATTCGAGGGGTACATAAAGATTGCGCCCCCATCGT
Source organism: Streptomyces sp. NPDC048248 (assembly GCF_043201875.1). NCBI lineage: Bacteria > Bacillati > Actinomycetota > Actinomycetes > Kitasatosporales > Streptomycetaceae > Streptomyces > Streptomyces sp. NPDC048248. The sequence goes on along the minus strand of NZ_JBICZL010000003.1, from coordinate 236,398 downwards.
GCATGGCATCAGATCAACGAATTGATCCTAGTGACCGGTTCCCACCGATTGCAGATATCGCACGCGGTTGCACACGGATGCCGGTCCGGGGCCTGCCCGGCCGCCGCCCGCCCGGATCAGAGGGCGTCGAGCGCGGTGATGTAGTCCTTCAGGTCGCGGGCGTCGGGCAGGCCGTTGACGACCGTCCAGCGCACCACGCCCTCCTTGTCGATGATGAAGGTGCCGCGCACCGCGCAGCCCTTGTCCTCGTCGAAGACGCCGTACGCACGCGAGGTCTCGCCGTGCGGCCAGAAGTCCGACAGCAGCGGGTACTCCAGGCCCTCCTGCTCGGCGAAGACACGCAGCGAGAAGGGGGAGTCGTTGGAGACGGCGAGCAGCTGGACGTCGTCGTTGGCGAACCGCGGCAGCTCGTCACGGAGCGCGCACAGCTCACCGGTGCACACACCGGTGAAGGCGAAGGGGTAGAAGAGGAGGACGACGGCCTTGTCGCCGCGGAAGTCGGAGAGCTTGACCAGCTCGCCGTGCTGGTTCTTCAGCTCGAAATCCGGAGCCTTCGTGCCGACCTCGATCGCCATGGGGTGCTTCCTTCCGCTCACTCGCAACAGGACGCGCCCAACCCTACGCGCCGGGCCCGACGGGCCGGAAAACCCCTCCGGAACGGGGCCGAGCCCCCTCCGGAACAGGCCGGAGGGGGCTCGGTGTGGAACGTCGAGGTCGTACGGATCAGCGCTTGCCGGACTTCGCCCCCTTGGGCGTGACCAGGCGGCTGCCGGTCCAGTCCTTGCCCGCGTTGATGCTCTTGGTCTGGGACAGACCCGCGGTCTGCGCGGCCTCATTGATGTCGCTCGGCTCGACGTAGCCGTCGCGGCCGGTCTTCGGGGTCAGCAGCCAGATCATGCCGCCTTCCTCGATCAGCCCGATGGCGTCCACCAGCGCGTCCGTGAGGTCGCCGTCTTCGTCACGGAACCACAGCAGGACGACGTCGGCGACGTCGTCGTAGTCCTCATCGACGATTTCCTGGCCAATCACGGCCTCAATGCCTTCTCGGAGTTCCTGCTCGACGTCATCGTCGTAGCCGATCTCCTGGACCACCTGTCCGGGCTCGAACCCCAGCCTGGCGGCAGGGTTGGTCCGCTCCTCCGCGTGGTCCGCGGTCGCGCTCACGGATTGCCTCCTGTCATGTTTCGGAAAATGCTTTTGAACCCCGCGCGTGCGCGGAGCATTGGGCGTAGTCCACACGGGCCGGGCGGATCGCGCAAGTACCCGGCGGCCGAGACCGCCGAAACGGTGACGATTGGACGCGTCTCGCCGCAACTACGACCCCACCAGGACAGCCTGAAGTGATTCACGCCACAGCGTTCTGCCGGGTTTGTGGGGTACTCACGCGCGACTGGGCCCTTCGGGGGGTGCCGGGGGCCGAGCGGACCGGCGTTCGGGAGCCGCACTGCCGTACGCGAAGCACTTTCGACATGGGCGTATGGTTGCGATTTGGCCGACCTGAGAAATCGGCCTTTTCCGCGCCCATCTCTCAGAGGGTGGTTACCCATCAGTAGAGGTGACGTATCCCAGTGACTCGGTACACGATGGAAGACGGCGCGACACCAAGGTAGAGACAGCAATCGTCCGCGTGCGCAGCATCAATCGGGTGCAGAGCACGACACGACCCGAACACGAAGGAACAGCGTGGCTTCCGGATCCGATCGAAACCCGATCATCATTGGCGGCCTTCCCAGCCAGGTCCCGGACTTCGATCCCGAAGAGACCCAGGAATGGCTCGACTCGCTCGACGCAGCCGTCGATGAGCGAGGCCGGGAACGTGCCCGCTACCTCATGCTCCGCCTGATCGAGCGCGCCCGCGAGAAGCGCGTGGCCGTGCCCGAGATGCGCAGCACGGACTACGTCAACACCATCGCGACCAAGGACGAGCCGTTCTTCCCCGGAAACGAGGAGATCGAGCGCAAGGTCCTGAACGCGACCCGGTGGAACGCCGCCGTCATGGTCTCCCGGGCCCAGCGCCCCGGCATCGGCGTCGGCGGCCACATCGCCACGTTCGCCTCCTCCGCCTCGCTGTACGACGTGGGCTTCAACCACTTCTTCCGGGGCAAGGACGAGGGCGACGGCGGCGACCAGATCTTCTTCCAGGGCCACGCCTCGCCCGGCGTGTACGCCCGCGCTTTCCTTCTCGACCGGCTCTCCGAGCCGCAGCTCGACGCCTTCCGCCAGGAGAAGTCGAAGGCTCCGAACGGTCTGTCCAGCTACCCGCACCCGCGGCTGATGCCGGACTTCTGGGAGTTCCCGACCGTCTCGATGGGCCTCGGCCCCCTCGGCGCGATCTACCAGGCCCGCATGAACCGCTACATGGAGGCGCGCGGCATCGCCGACACCTCCAAGTCGCACGTCTGGGCCTACCTCGGTGACGGCGAGATGGACGAGCCCGAGTCGCTCGGCCAGCTGTCCATCGCCGCCCGCGAGGGCCTGGACAACCTGACCTTCGTCGTCAACTGCAACCTCCAGCGGCTGGACGGCCCCGTCCGCGGCAACGGCAAGATCATGCAGGAGCTGGAGTCGCAGTTCCGCGGTGCCGGCTGGAACGTCATCAAGCTGGTGTGGGACCGCAGCTGGGACCCGCTGCTCGCCCAGGACCGCGACGGCATCCTCGTCAACAAGCTCAACAGCACGCCCGACGGTCAGTTCCAGACGTACGCCACCGAGACCGGCGACTACATCCGCCGGCACTTCTTCGGTGACGACCAGCGGCTGCGCGCCATGGTCGCGAACATGACCGACGACCAGATCCTGCACCTGGGCCGCGGCGGTCACGACCACAAGAAGATCTACGCGGCGTACGCGGCGGCCAAGGCCCACAAGGGCCAGCCGACGGTGATCCTCGCCCAGACCGTCAAGGGCTGGACACTCGGCCCGAACTTCGAGGGCCGCAACGCGACCCACCAGATGAAGAAGCTGACGGTCGACGACCTCAAGGCATTCCGTGACCGGCTGCACCTGCCGATCGCGGACAAGGACCTGGAGAGCGGCGTCCCGCCCTACTACCACCCGGGCCGGGACTCCGAAGAGATCCAGTACATGCACGACCAGCGCAACTCGCTCGGCGGCTACGTACCGACCCGTGTGGTGCGCAGCAAGCCCCTGCAGCTGCCGGACGACAAGATGTACGCGGCCGCCAAGAAGGGCTCGGGGCAGCAGAAGATCGCCACGACCATGGCGTTCGTCCGCGTGCTGAAGGACCTGATGCGGGACAAGGAGATCGGCAAGCGCTTCGTGCCGATCGCGCCCGACGAGTACCGCACCTTCGGTATGGACGCGTTCTTCCCGTCGGCGAAGATCTACAACCCGCTGGGCCAGCAGTACGAGTCGGTTGACCGTGAACTGCTCCTGGCCTACAAGGAGTCGCCGACCGGGCAGATGCTGCACGACGGCATCACCGAGGCGGGCTGCACGGCCTCGCTGATCGCGGCGGGCTCCGCGTACGCCACGCACGGCGAGCCGCTGATCCCGGTCTACGTCTTCTACTCGATGTTCGGGTTCCAGCGCACCGGTGACCAGTTCTGGCAGATGGCCGACCAGCTCGCGCGCGGCTTCGTGCTCGGCGCGACCGCGGGCCGTACGACGCTGACGGGCGAGGGCCTGCAGCACGCCGACGGCCACTCCCAGCTGCTGGCTTCGACCAACCCGGCCTGTGTCGCCTACGACCCGGCCTACGGCTACGAGATCGCGCACATCGTCAAGGACGGTCTGCGGAGGATGTACGGCGAGAACGCCGAGGACATCTTCTACTACCTGACCGTCTACAACGAGCCGATCCAGCACCCGGCGGAGCCGGCCGACGCGGACGTCGAGGGCATCCTCAAGGGTCTGCACCGCGTGGCGCGCGCCGAGAAGGGCGAGCACACCGCGCAGATCCTCGCCTCGGGTGTCGCGGTGCCGTGGGCCATCGAGGCCCAGCAGATCCTCGCGGACGAGTGGAACGTCAAGGCGGACGTCTGGTCGGCGACCTCCTGGAACGAGCTGCGGCGCGACGCCGTCGAGGTCGAGGAGCACAACCTTCTGCACCCGGAGGAGGAGCAGCGTGTCCCGTATGTGACGCACAAGCTCCAGGGCGCCGAGGGCCCGAAGGTCGCGGTCTCGGACTGGATGCGTGCCGTCCCTGACCAGATCGCCCGCTGGGTCCCTGGTACGTACCAGTCACTGGGCGCCGACGGCTTCGGCTTCGCCGACACCCGTGGCGCGGCCCGTCGCTTCTTCCACATCGACGCGCAGTCGATCGTGCTGGGCGTGCTCACCGAGCTCGCCCGGGAGGGCAAGATCGACCGTTCGCTGCTGAAGCAGGCCATCGACCGCTACCAGCTGCTGGATGTCTCGGCCGCCGAGGCGGGCGAGGCGGGCGGCGACGCCTGACCCACCCTCCCCGGCCAACGCTGGGAGGTGCCCCCATCCGGCTGCCGCATCGCCTCCATCCGCGCCCCCCGGCCCGCGTTCTTCGCGGGCCGGGGGGCGCGGTGGTGTGCGATTGCCCGAGAAGTCCGCTCAGCGCTCCCAGACCTTGAAAGCCCGCACCTCGTACGGGGACCGGGGCACCCAGCTGCCGCCGCCCGGGTAGGTGTCGAATTCGCCGGTCTCGGCGCACTCCGCGCTCTGGTAGGTGGTGACCGGCCGGCCGGTGCGGTTGGCGAGCGAGGCGGCGCCCGTCCCCTTGGGCAGCGGGACGCAGCTCTCGATGTCGGTATCGGAGAGTTCATGGGTCTGCCGCTTGCCGCCGAAGTCCTCCTCCGGCCAGAGGCACAGCCGCCCGACGGCGCAGTCGCCGGAGGCGGCGGTGCGGCTGCCCGGGGCGGCGGGCGCACCGAGGGCGAACGGAGCGGTGAGCGCGGCGGCCAGCGCGGCGAGGCCGGTGACGAGCGCGGTGGTGTGGAACGTACGCATGCGCACAGGAAATCTCCCCCGTGGAGTGTGACGACGTTGTCGTGCGGCGGACCGGTCGTCCGCCGTCCGCCGAGCTTCGACGGTGCGCGGTGCGGCTGCCAAGGCCGTGGCGGAGAGCCCACCCGGATCAGGGATGGGGACGGTCGGGGCGCTCGATCCCGGCGCGGTGCGGCGCGGGGTTGACGCGCGTCATGAGAGCCGCCGGGTCCGCAAAAACCGTTCCTCCGGTGCCGGGAGGGCGTTTCGCCCGCGGGGCCCGGCGAGGCGCGGGAACGCCGGCGCGTCCGGTTCCCGGAACGGGTCATCCGGATGAGGGATTCCGGGGGAGAGCAGAGGTCAACTGCCGCCAGGCCTGTGGCGCATGGGCGGTGATAGCGGCTCGCGACGTCGGGTTGACGCATCGAACGGGGGCGCTGCCCTGCCTCCGCGCGTACGGCAGGTGCTTACGGCGCAATGCGCAGGCGCGCGACCGGCCGAGGGTGACTCGGCCGACCGCGCGCCGGGTGTCGCCTGGTGCTCCTGGCTGGTGCCGCTCCGGGCGGCTGCCGGGCGCAGCGGGTCAGATGTGCGCGGCTCCGGCGCCCGCCTCGGCGTTCGCGCCGCGCTTGGTGAGGGTCGCGACCAGGGCCGCGACGAGCGCCACGCCGCAGGCGACGGTGAAGGCCAGCCCCATGCCCGACACGAAGGTGTCGTGGGCGACGGAGGTGATCTTCTGGGCCAGCTCCGGCGGGGCGCCCTTCGGCACCGGCGCGATGCCCGCCGAGACGGCGTCGGCCGCCTGGGACATCTGCGCGGGCGGGACCGGCGGGAGGCCCGCCGACTGCCAGTTGCCGGGGAGCTGGTCGTCGACGCGGGAGGCCATCACCGCGCCCAGGACGGCCGTGCCGAGGCTGCCGCCGACCTGCATCGCGGCCTGCTGCAGTCCGCCGGCCACACCCGAGAGCTCCAGCGGGGCGTTGCCGACGATGACCTCGGTGGCGCCGACCATGACGGGCGCGAGGCCCAGGCCCAGCAGGGCGAACCACAGGGACATCGGGCCGGTGCTGCTCTGCGTGTCCAGACCCGACATGCCGTACATCGCGATGGCGGTCAGCAGCATGCCGCCCACCAGCGGCACCCGCGGGCCGAACTTGGTGATCGCGGCACCGGCGAGCGGCGAGCCGACGATCATCATGCCGGTGAGCGGGAGGAGGTGCAGTCCGCTGTCGACGGGGCTCATGCCGTGCACGTTCTGGAGGTAGAACGTCACGAAGAAGAGGCCGCCCATGAAGGCGAAGGCCATCAGGACCATCAGTACCGTGCCGGCGGTGAGCGGCAGGGAACGGAACATCCGCAGCGGGATGAGCGGCTCGCGGACCTTGGTCTCCAGGACCGCGAACAGCGCGAACAGGACGATCGCGCCGACCAGGAAGCCCCAGGTCTTGAGGTCGCCCCAGCCCCACGCGGTGGCCTTGATCAGCGGCCAGATGAGGCAGAACATCGCGCCGGAGAGCAGCACGATGCCCGGGATGTCGAAGGAGCGGGGGGCGTTCTGCGCGCGGTGGTCCTTGAGGATCACCGCGCCGAGGACCAGGGCGAGGACGCCGACGGGGACGTTGATGAAGAAGACCGACTGCCAGCTGACGTGTTCGACCAGCAGACCGCCGACGATCGGGCCGCCGGCGGTGGAGGCGCCGATGACCATGCCCCAGATGCCGATCGCCATGTTGAGCTTCTCGGCCGGGAAGGTCGCGCGCAGCAGGCCGAGCGCGGCGGGCATCAGCAGTGCGCCGAAGAGTCCCTGCAGCACCCGGAAGGTGATCACCAGCGCGACCTCTTCGGAGAAGCCGATGGCGCCGGAGGCGAGGGCGAAGCCGAGGATGCCGATGAGGAAGGTCTGGCGGTGGCCGAAGCGGTCACCGAGCTTGCCCGCCGTGATCAGCGAGACGGCCAGGGCGAGCATGTAGCCGTTGGTTATCCACTGCACATCGGCGAGCGAGGCGCCCAGGTCCTGCTTGATGGCCGGATTGGCGATGGCGACGATGGTGCCGTCCAGGGCGACCATCATGACGCCGATGGCGACGGAGAAGAGGGTCAGCCACGGATGGCCACGCAGCCCCTTGCGGGGCTCCGGTACGGGAAGTTCCGGCGCGGCAGCGGCAACCGGGGTCTGAGAGCTCATGCCCCGAGGCTAATGTCAGCCACTGACAGTTGACAAAGCGTTTCATGAGTCGGTAACTGTCATTTAGCTCACAGGTATCCTGAGCAGCGATAACACCTCCGAAAGGCGGCGCAGGATGGCGACCCCGACGCCGCAGGCGGCACCCCAGGGCGGGCTGCGCGAACGAAAGAAGCAGCGCACCCGCGACGCGCTGATCCGCGCAGCGCTGGAGCTGTTCACGGAGCAGGGCTACGACGCGACGACGATCGACGAGATCGCGGAGGCGGTGGACGTCTCCCAGCGCACCTACTTCCGGTATTTCGCCAACAAGGAAGAGGTCGTCTTCGCCGTCCAGGAGATGGTGGAGGCCCGCTTCCTCCAGGAGCTGCGGATCCGCCCGCAGGGCGAGGCCCCGCTCACCGCACTGCGCAGCGCGGTGATGGTGGCCTGGGACGACATCGGCAGCGCGATCGAGTCGGTGGTCCCCGTGGAGCTGCACATGCGCTCCTACCGGATGATCGAATCGACGCCCGCACTGGTCGCCGCCCATCTGCGGCGCTCCTCCGAGCTGGAGGAGCAGATCGCCCGGCTGATCGCCGGGCGCGAGGGTCTTGATGTGGACGTCGATCCGCGCCCGCGGGTCCTGGTCGCCGCGTTCAGCGGGGTGATGCGGGTGGCCGGCAAGGTGTGGGGCGAGGGGCAGGATTGCAGCGTGGCGTCGATCCGTGAGCTGACGAAGTCCTACCTGGACCACATCGGCCCGGCGATGGAGGACGACTGGCGGGACCGGTGAGCCGGTCTGCCTCACACGGGTGGCGGGTCGACACGCCGGAGTCCACCCGCCGGCACCACGTCAACCCCCCGTAACGGCCATCCGTCGCAGGGTGATCATTCCACCGCTCAATGAGACTGCTTCTGCACGCTTGAGCACCGGAAATCCACGGTCGCTGTCCGATTTGGTCGTTATACCCACCGTGAAACGTGAGATGACTCACCAGGTCAGCGGCCACCCTGTCGCGTCTCCTAGGGTGGCTCGCGGTGACTTCCTTCCCAGGGCTCGGCCCCTCCTCCGGTTTTCTGCAGTCCCCCGCCTGGCGCGCCGCGCTCGCCCTGGTGGTGGTCTTCGTGATGCTTGCGATGACCGGCTGGACAGCGATCAGAGGCAGCAAGGGGGACGCCAACCCGCTGGCCACCGCCAAGGCCGCCTGGCAGCACGCCACCTTCCACGGCCGTCCGCTGCCCGACCCGGACGCCGCCCCGTCGAAGCTCCGGGCCTTCTTCTCCTCGCTCGACCGCGCCGAGCGCAAGCAGCTGGCCACCCGCTATCCGCTGGTCGTCGGCAACATGGGCGGCGCCCCCGTCCAGCTGCGCTACCGGGCCAACCGCCTGGCGATCGACCATGCGCGCGCCGAGGAGCGGCAGCGCATGGGCGACCGCAAGCTCACGCCCGTCGGCCGCCAGGAGGCGGGACGGCTGATGCACCGGCTGGAGTCGATGCTGACCAGCGGCCGGCAGATCCTCGCCTTCGACCCGGCCGGCGGCGGCCGGGCGGCCGAGGTCTTCGGCAACCTCAACAAGGCGGACCGGGTCTCGGTCGTGGTGCCCGGTGTGGACACCAACCTCTCGACCTTCGAGCGCACCGCACGGGCCACCACCGCGCCCGTCGGCATGGCGCGCTCCCTGTACGACGCCGAGCGCGACGCCCGCCCGGGGACCCGTACCGCCGTGATCGCCTGGGCCGACTACACCTCGCCCGCCGGACTCGGGGTCGGGGCCGCCACCGGCCAGATGGCGGAGGCCGGTGCGGTCCGGCTGCAGGGCCTGGTGCAGTCGCTGCCCAACGGCCGCCCGGTCTCGCTGTTCTGCCACAGCTACGGGTCCGTGGTCTGCGGCGTCGCCGCCCGGAACCTGCCCTCCAACGTCGAGGACATCGCAGTGGCGGGCAGCCCCGGGATGCGCGCCGACAGCCTCTCCGGCCTGAACACCCGGGCCCGGGTCTGGGCGATGCGGGACGCGGACGACTGGATCGCGGACGTGCCGTATCTGGAGGTGGGCGGTCTCGGCCACGGCGCGGACCCGGTCGATCCCGCCTTCGGCTCGCGGGTCCTGTCGGGGGGGGGGGCGCGCGGGCCCCCCCGCGCCGGGGCGCCCCGCCCCCCCCCCCCGCCCCCAAACCCCCCGCGGGGGGGGGGGGCCGGCCGGCCCCCGCGCGGGGCGCTCCCGTCCGTTATGGGGGGGGGCGGGGCCCGCCCCCGGGCGGCCCCGCGGACCCCCCCCCCCCCGCCGGGGGGCGGCGGGCCCCCCCCCCCCCCCCCCCCCACGCCGGCTACTTCGCGCCCGGCACCCACAGCCTGCAGAACTTCGCCCTGGTCGGGGTCGGCGCCGGCGACTCCGTCGACTGCGCGACCGACGACCCGCGCTGCAGCACCGACCTTGTGTGACGGCCGAATGCCGCACGACCGGTGTCCGCAGGCACGGCCCGGCGCCCGGGAACGGGCCGCGCCTGCCGAATCCGGCGTCGTCGCGGCGACGAGGGCGCACAAGGAGACGGACCGGGGCTCGCGGACGCGCGTAGCGCAAGGTGTGCGGAAGGGGGACGGGCGGGCGACCGCCCGCATACGATGAGCCGCATGGGTGATGTGCTGGCCGGTTTTCACGCCGTCTGGGAGTTCGACACCGACTCCGTGCTCATCCGCTTCGAACGGGGGATCCGCAGGCCGAGGCTGTTCCAGGCGCTCGGCGAGCGACGCATTCCGTACGAGGCGCTGAGGTCTGTCGAGCTGTCCCAGGGCAGACGCGGCACGGTCGTGCTGCACGCCGTGCCCAGGCACGGCGCCGATCCCTTGATGGAGGCGGCGGACGGACAGCTGAAGGAGGACGCCGATCCCTACCGGCTGGTGCTGCCGGCCGAGCGCGAGACGCTGGCGGAGTTCTACGCCGACGAGCTGCGCGGCGTGCTGGGCCCCGATGCCCTCAAGCCGGCCGACCGGCATCTCGTGGCCGCGCCTGAGCCTCCGATGCACTTCAAGGCGTACGACGCCAAGGCCTCCTTCGACGGCAGTTCGGTCGCCTTCCGCTGGTTCTGGACGGGGGCGTCCTCGGCGAAGTGGAAGAGCGGCGACCAGAGCTTCCCGGTCGGCGAGCTGACCGGGGTGGAGTGGCGCTCGCCGGAGATCTTCCACGGCTATCTGCGGCTGCTGGGGCGCGGGGACCGGGACGACGGTCCGGGCGAGGCCGACCAGGACCCGGCCGCGGTCGTCTTCGGGCTGGGCTACGGCCCGGTGCACGAATCGCTGCCGTTCGCCGCCGCGGTCCTCCAGGCCGTACGGGCAGCCGGCGCGGTCGCGGACAGCACCGACCGCGAGCCGATGCGCCGGGCCGGGGACACCCGGCGGGACCCCGCCGACATCGCCGACCGGATACGGCACCTCGGCGACCTGCACGAGGCGGGGCTGCTGACGGACGACGAGTTCAGCACGAAGAAGGCCGACCTGCTCGCGGAGCTCTAGGGCGGACACGCCCCAGGACTCGGCCGGTGCCGCTGCCGCGGGGCCCGGACGTCATACCGTGGTACGGGTCGCAAGCCGCGACCCTGGTATGACGCCCCGGCAGTCGCGGTCCGCTTGGATGGACTCGCGATGCCTCGACGATCTCTTCCCACACAAGCCGAATCCGCCCCGGCCACCGACCGCGGGCAGGCCCGCGCCCGGTTCCTGCGCGCCGTGCGGCAGGCGCTGCGCGTCCTCGCCGTGGAACTCGGCACCCCGACCACCCCCGGTACGCCCCTGTTCGGCACGGTGCAGAACCCCTGGCTGCGCCGGCTGCCGTACCTGGTCGCGTGCGTATTCGCGATCTCCCTGCTGCCGACGACGGTGACCGTCCTCACCGATGACTACGGAATGAGCGGCGGGCCGGCCGGCGGGCTCGCGACCGCGCAGACCGTGCCGCTGCTGCTCGCGGTGAGCCGGCCGCTGCAGGCCTGGTGGGTGATCTTCGCCGCGGATGTCATGTGCGCCCTGATGCTCCTCGGCGCCGACCGCCTCGCCGGCCACGCCTGGCCCTGGCCGCCCATGGTGATCGTGGGCTATCTCGCGCTGATGGCCGCGCTGTCGCTGCGCGAGCGCCGCCGCACGCTCATCGCGGTCTGGCTGACGACCGGCGTGGTGGGTTTCCTCTTCGAGCTGTTCGCCCACGCGGGCACGGCCGGCACCTGGGTGCTGCTCTTCGTCCTCAGCGGCGTGACGCTCCTGATGGGCGCCACCTTGCGGGAACGGGGCGACGCCCAGCGGAAGCTGATCGAGCAGGAGACCATCAGCGAGGCCGAGCGCGCCCACCGCACGCTGCTGGAGGAGCGCACCCGCATCGCCCGCGAGCTGCACGACGTCGTCGCCCACCACATGTCGGTGATCACCGTGCAGGCCGACAGTGCGCCCTATCGGATCAGCGGCATCCCCCGGGAGGCGCAGGAGGAGTTCGGGTCGATCGCCGCGACCGCGCGGGAGTCGCTGGCGGAGATGCGCCGCCTGCTGGGGGTGCTGCGCAGCGAGGAGACGGAGCGGCACGGCGGCCCGGAGAAGACCCCGCAGCCGGGCCTCGGCCAGCTGCCCAAGCTCGTCGAGGGGACCGTACGGGCGGGTGTGCCGGTCGAGTTGGCGCTGCCCGCGCAGCCGGTGGCGCTGGAGCCGGCCGCCGATCTGTCGGCGTACCGCATCGTGCAGGAGGCGCTGGCCAACGTCGTACGGCACGCCCCGGGTGCGCCGACCCGGGTGTCGGTGACCGCCACGGCCGGCGGCTCCTGGCTGACCGTACTGGTCGTCAATTCCGCTCCCCCCGCGCCGTCCGCACCGCTGGAGACCACCGGCACCGGGCACGGTCTTGTCGGTATGCGGGAGCGGGTGCGGCTGCTGGACGGCTCGCTGGACACCGGGCCGCTGCCCGACGGCGGCTTCCGCGTCGCGGCCCGGCTCCCCCTCGCCGTGCCCTCCCCCTCGGCAACTCCCCTCCCAGCGAAGGATTCCGGATCCGCATGACCACTCGGGTGATCATCGTCGACGACCAGGCCATGGTGCGGGCGGGCTTCGCCGCGCTGCTCGCCGCCCAGAGCGACATCGACGTGGTGGGCGACGCGCCGGACGGCGCCCAGGGCCTGGAGCTCAGTCGCCGTACGCACCCCGACGTGGTGCTGATGGACGTCCGGATGCCGGAGATGGACGGTCTGGAGGCGGCCCGGCAGCTGCTCGACCCGCCGGTCGGCGTCACCCATCGCCCGAAGGTACTGATGCTGACGACCTTCGATGTCGACGACTACGTCTACGAGGCGCTGCGGGCGGGGGCCTCCGGCTTTCTGCTCAAGGACGCGCCGCCGGCCGATCTGATCTCCGCGGTGCGCGTCGTGGCGGCCGGCGAGGCGCTGCTCGCGCCGTCGGTGACCCGGCGGCTGATCGCCGACTTCGCCCGCCGCAGGCCCGCTCCCCGCAAGGACCGGGCCGCGCTGCGGCTGAACGGACTGACCCCTCGCGAGACGGAGGTCCTGGAGCTGATCGCGCGCGGCCTGTCCAATCAGGAGATCGCCGACACCCTGGTCCTGGCCGAGCAGACCGTGAAGACCCACATCGGGCGCGTGCTGGCCAAGTTGGAGCTGCGCGACCGCGCCCAGGCCGTGATCTTCGCCTACGAGTCGGGGCTGGTCACGCCCGGCGAGCGGTGACGGGGCCGCACCCCCGCACGGCCGTCCTCCCCGAGGCGGCGGCCGTCCTCCCTGAGGACGAGAGGCCGCGGCACCCCCTACCCCGGTATCACCCGGGAGTTGGCTCCGCGGTGTGACGCCCCGTCACCCAACGGCTTTCTACGTTTCCCTCCGTCCCACCGACGGAAAGAGGGAGACGCCACCATGTCCGTGCCGCGCACCACCGCTCGACGCCGTAGGCGCACAGTCGTCGCCGCCGCCGTTGCCGCGGCCATCGCCGCCGCGACCGGCGGCTGGGCGGCCGGATCGGCGCAGACCGCCGTCACCGGACCCGCGCCGGGCGCCGCCGCCTGGCGCGCGGACCACGCCCTGGGGGTGCGGCTGCCGGACCCCGCGAGCGCCGCACCCGCCGATGTCGCCCGCTTCTTCGCCTCGCTGACCGGCAGTCAGCGGCACGCCCTCGCGGTCCGCCATCCGCTGACCGTCGGCAACCTCGACGGCGCTCCCGTAGCGCTGCGGTACGAGGCCAACGCCCTGGCTCTGCGCGCCGAACGCCGTCGGCAGCTCGCCCTGGCCGAGGACCCGGCGGCCACGCTCCAGGACCACCAGCGGGCCAGGGAGGCTGCCGACCGCTGCGCCGGGTTGCTCACGCCCGGCCGGCGGATACTCGCCTTCGATCCGCGCGGTCGCGGCCAAGTGGCCGAGGTGCACGGCGACTTGACCACCGCGCAGCGCACCGCGGTGGTGGTGCCCGGCTCGGACATCGACCTGACCTCCTTCGACCGGGCGAAGGACCCGTACGGCACCCCCACCGGAATGGCCAGGTCGCTGCGCGCACGGATGGCGGCCGACGCCCCCCGCACCCGTACCGCCGTCATCGCCTGGGTCGGCTACACCACGCCCGTCGGCGTCGGTCCCGACGCGGCGACCGGCCGGCTCGCGGAGGCCGGTGCGCCGCGGCTTGCCCGCTTCCTGTCCGGCCTGGCCGCGGCCGGCACGCCTGCCCCCGCGGTGTTCTGCCACAGCTACGGTTCGGTGCTCTGCGGGCTTGCCGTACCGCGGCTCGACCGCGGCGACCTCGCCGACCTGGTTGTCTTCGCCTCCCCCGGCATGCGCCAGGACAGCGTCGCGGACCTGCGCACCACCGCACGGGTCTGGGCGGCCCGCGACGCGTCCGACTGGATCGGCGACATTCCGAACGTCGAGCTGCTGGGCATGGGCCACGGCGCGGACCCGACCGGCCCCGGCTTCGGCGCCCGGCACGTCTCCGCCGCTCGGGCCGAGGGCCACACCGGCTACCTCGCGCCCGGTACGGACTCCCTCCGCAGCTTCGCCGCCATCGCCCTGGGCCACTACGCCGACGTGCGCTGAGCCCGCCCGGCCCCGGTCGCCGACCGTCCGCCGTCACTTCTCACCCGAGGACGCCTCATGGCCACCGCACTTCGTATCCCATTGCGCCGTACGGTCCGCGGCGCGGTCCACGCGATCGAGGACCGCACCCCCGCACATCGCGACCGCGCACTCGACGGCCTGCGCGCCCTGGCGCTGCTCGCCGTGCCCACCGGCCACTGGCTGCTCGGCGGGTTCACCCTCGACACGGAGGGCGCGCTGCACAACGCGAGCCCGCTGTCCGCCTTCGGCTTTCTCTCGCCCGCCAGTTGGGTGCTCCAGATGCTCGGGATCTTCTTCCTGGTGGGCGGCCACGCCTCGGTGCTCTCGCTGCGCCGCCACGCGGAACGGGGCGGCTCCACCGGCGTCTGGCTGCGCGGCCGGCTGCTGCGGCTGGGCCGCCCGGTGCTCGCGGTCACCGCCCTCTGGGCGATGCTGATCCCCGTTCTGTACGCCCTGGGCGTGCCGGAGCCGACGCTGCGGACCGGGGCGACGTTGGTCATCCAGCCCCTGTGGTTCGTGGGGGTCTACGCGGTGGTCACCGCGCTGACGCCGTACTGCCTGCGCGCCGCGGGCCGGTGGGGCGCCTGGGCCGCGGCTCCGCTGCTCGCCGCGGTCGCCCTCGTCGACCTGCTGCGCTACGGCCCCCTCGCCGATGCGGTGCCGTCCTGGCTGAGCCTGCTCAACCTCCTCCCAGGGTGGCTGTTCGCCTACCAACTGGGCGTCTCCTGGGGAGAGAAGCGGCTCGGCGCACGCGCTGCCCTGTCGCTGCTGCTCGGCGGTGCCGCGCTCTTCGCCGCGCTGCTGCTTTTCTTCCACTACCCGGCGAGCATGGTCGGCGTGCCCGGTGCGTCCCGTACCAATTCGCACCCGCCGTCGCTGCTGGTCCTCGCGCTTGCCGCGGCGCAGTCGGGCGCCGCGATCCTGCTGCGCGACCGGCTCGCGCGGCTCCTGCGCAGGCCCGCCCTGTGGGCCCCGGTCGTGGTCGTCAACCTCTCGGCGATGACGATTCTGTGCTGGCACCAGACGGCGATGCTCTCGGCCGCGGTGCCCGCGTCCTTCGCGGGCACCGTCCCCGGCCTCACGACGGCGCCCGAGACCGCCGGCTGGATCCTCGTCCGGCTCGCCTGGCTCCCCGTCTTCGCCGCCGCGCTGGTCCTGATCGGCGCCGCCACCCGGCGTTTCGAGGCGCCGTGGACGGGTGTCACCCGGTTCCGGCGCGCCCTGGCGGCCGTCCTCGCCGCGTGCTTCGGCGCCTTCGCCCTCGGGCTGGCGTGACCCCGCGCCACCGGGACGGGAGCGGTGACGCGGGGATGCGCGGCAGGGGAGGACACCCCGGCAGCAGGCCGGAGTTACTCCCGCCCGGCCGACGTGAACGTCATGTCCGCGTACCGCTCGCCGGCGACCTGCCCCGCGATCGGCTCCAGCAGCGCGAGGTCCTCCGTGCCCAGCGTGATCCGCGTGGCGGCGGTGTTCTCCTCGATCCGGCTGCGCTTGCGGGTGCCCGGGATCGGTACGACGGCCAGTCCACGGGCCTCGGCCTGCTGCTGCAGCCATGCCAGCGCGACCTGGCCCGGCGTCGCGTCATGGGCCTTCGCGACCTTGCGGACCGGCTCCAGCAGGGCGGCGTTCGCGGTCGCGTTGTCGCCGGTGAAGCGGGGCTGCTGACGCCGGAAGTCGTCCTCGGTCAGCTCCTTGTCGGCGCTGACGAACGAGCCGGTCAGGAAGCCGCGGCCGAGCGGCGAATAGGGGACGAAGCCAACGCCGAGCTCCGCCGCTGCCGTCACCACGCCGTCCTCCACATCCCGGCTGAACAACGACCACTCGGACTGCAGGGCCGCGATCGGGTGCACCGCCTGTGCGGCACGCAGCTCGGAGCCGGTCACCTCGCTCAACCCCAGGTGCTTGACCTTGCCCTCGGCCACCAGCTCGGCCATCGCGCCGACCGACTCCTCGATCGGGATGTGCGCATCGCGGCGGTGCATGTAGTACAGGTCGATCGCGTCCAAGCCGAGGCGCCGCAGGCTGGCCTCGACGGACTGCCGGATGTAGGCGGGGTCGTTGCGTATGACGCGCTGCGCCGGGTTCTCGGGGTCGTAGGACAGCGCGAACTTCGTGGCGAGGACCACCTCGTCGCGGTGCTCCTTCAGGAACGGGGCGAGGAACTTCTCGTTCTCCCCCATGCCGTACACATCCGCGGTGTCGAAGAGCGTCACGCCGAGTTCCAGCGCGCGCTCCAGCGTGGCCCGCGCCTCGTCGGCATCGGTCGGGCCGTAGGCGAAGCTCATCCCCATGCAGCCGAGCCCCTGCACCCCGACCCGCGGGCCACCGGTGCCCAGCTCGACCGTCTCGATCTTCTCGCTACCCATGGATCCTCAGAACCTCTCGGACGCCCGCCGGGCGTCGGCATAGATGTCGATCTTGTAGTCGAGTACGTCCAGCGTGCTCTGCAGCTCCGCGATGCGCTGCCGTACGTCCTCGCGGTGCGCGGTCAGCAGCGCCTCACGCGCGGCGAAGGTGGACTCGCCGACCCGCACCATCTCGGCGTAGCGGACCATGTCCGCGACCGGCATGCCGGTCAGCCGCAACTTGGTCACCAGGCTCAGCCAGTCCAGGTCGCGGTTGGTGAAGCGGCGCTGCCCGGTGTGCGTGCGGTCCACATGCGGCATCAGGCCGATCCGCTCGTACCAGCGCAGGGTGTGGGCGCTCAGCCCGGTGTGACCTGCCACCTCGCTGATCGTGTACTGGTCGCGGCCGGCCGGCCGCGGATGGGCCGGCGAGGCGGAGCAGTCGCGCACCGGGCCCCCCGGTCCTTCGGTGCGGCCGTCCGCCCTCCCCTGCCGGTCACCGGTCGCGAGCGCGCCGCCCACCGCAGGTTCGCTGTGTGTCACCGTCATACCGCGTCTCCCCCTTCTGGTCTTCCGCCCGCACCCGCCGCGCCGGAGCGCCTGTGAGCAGCCGCGGCGGATCGCCGGTCGCCGGATCCTCTCGACGTCTTCAACGCTAGAGACTTCGAGTGCACTCCAAGCAAGCGCGGACTTGACCGAGATTTGGGCGCGTTAGGCTCGGCACATGCTGAGCCTGCGGATGATCGAGAACTGGCCGGTGCCCACCGCTGCGGCCGCCGTCGTACGTGCCGATGGCACGGTGGCCGGATCCTACGGGCCCCTGGACCACCGCTTCCCGCTGGCGTCCGTGACCAAGCCGCTCGCCGCCTACGCCGTGCTGCTGGCCGTCGAGGAGGGCGCGGTGGAGCTGGACGAGCCGGCGGGACCTGAGGGGTCCACGGTGCGTCATCTGCTCGCGCACACCTCCGGCCTGGCCTTCGACGAGCAGCGCACCATGGCCGAGCCGGGCACCCGCAGGCTGTACTCCAACACCGGCTTCGAGGCGCTGGGCGACCACATCGCCAAGGCGACCGACATCCCCTTCCCCCAGTACCTCCACGAAGCCGTCCTCCAGCCGCTCGGCATGACCGCCACCGAGCTGCCCGGCTCGCCCGCCAAGGACGGCGTCTCCACGGTCGCCGACCTGATCCGGTTCGCCGCCGAGCTCCAGGCGCCGCGGCTGCTCGCCCCGCAGACCCTCGCCGAGGCGACGTCCGTGGCGTTCCCCGGCGTGACCGGCGTCCTGCCCGGCTACGGCCACCAGCGGCCCAACGACTGGGGCCTGGGATTCGAGATCCGCGACGGCAAGGCGCCGCACTGGACGGGCGCCTTCTCCTCGCCGCGCACCTTCGGACACTTCGGGCAGTCCGGTACCTTCCTGTGGGTCGACCCGGAGGCGGGCGCGGACGGTCGCGGCGCGGCCTGCGTCGCGCTGACCGACCGGGCCTTCGGTCCGTGGGCGGTCGAGGCGTGGCCGCCGCTGACCGACGCGGTCCTCGCCGAACTGGGCTGAGCGACGGCCGCGGGGCCCGGACGCCACCGAAGGTGCGCGCGCCGGGCCCCGCGGCCGTCCCCGGCATCCGTCGGCCGCCTCACCCGAAGGTCGGTTCCGGACCCATCTCCCAGATCAGGCACTCGGCCTCGGCCACGCCCCGCAGCTCCAGCCCGTCCGCGTCCGTGATCCGTGCCGCGTCGCCGGCGTCCAGCCGCTCCGCGCCGATGCGTACGGCGCCCCGCACCACGTGCACATACGCCCGCGCGGCGTCCGGGACGGCGGTGCGCTCACCATCGGCGAGACGCCGGACGTGCAGCATCGCGCCGGCGCCCGGAACCGCGTAGGGAGTGCCGTCGGCGATGCCGCGCACCACCTCGTACGACGGGTCCCCGCCGACGACGTCCGGCGTCAGCCACATCTGGACGAAGCTCAGCGGCCCGTCCCCGTCGTTGCGCTCGACGTGCCGCACGCCGCTCGCGGAGCTGAGCCGCTGGAGATCGCCTGGTCGTACCGTCGTGCCGTGGCCCGCGGAGTCGCCGTGCGTCAGCTCGCCCTCGACGACCCAGGTCACGATCTCGGTGTCGCGGTGCGGATGCTCGTCGAAGCCGGCGCCGGGCGCCAGCCGCTCCTCGTTGCAGGCGATCAACGCGCCGAAGCGCAGGTTGTCGGGATCGTAGTGCGGCCCGAAGGAGAACGCGTGCAGGGACTCGATCCCGGCGTCCGTGTCGTTGTCCCGGTAGCGTTCCTGGGCCCTGCGCACCTGAATCATCCCGCCACCGTAGCCCCGCCGCACACTCCCCTCGCCCCGATAGTGCAGGCTTGTCCCGTGTCTGAACCCGCTTCGCGCGACGCGCACCCGCACTACGCGACCCTCCGCCGCCTGGAGCAGTCGGCCGGCAAACTGGCGGCCGCGGCCATCGCTCGCATGGATGCCACGCTGCCGTGGTACCGCGCGATGCCACCGGAGAACCGCTCGTGGATCGGACTGGTGGCGCAGGCCGGTATCGCGGCATTCACCGAGTGGTTCCGGCATCCCGAGACGCCCCAGGCGATCAGCACCGACGTCTTCGGTACGGCGCCCCGTGAGCTGACCCGAGCGATCACGCTGCGCCAGACCGTGGAGATGGTGCGGACCACCATCGAGGTCATGGAGACCGCGATCGACGAGGTCGCGGCGCCGGGCGACGAGTCCGTGCTGCGGGAGGCCCTGCTGGTCTACGCCCGGGAGATCGCCTTCGCCACCGCCCAGGTCTACGCCCAGGCGGCCGAGGCGCGCGGCGCGTGGGACGCCCGACTGGAGTCCCTGGTGGTCAACGCGGTGCTCTCCGGCGAGGCCGACGAGGGCGCCGTCTCCCGCGCGGCGGCACTGGGCTGGAACTCCCCCGAACACGTCTGCGTGCTGCTCGGCACGGCCCCCGACGGGGACAGCGAACTGACCGTCGAGGCGATCCGGCGGGCCGCCCGCCACGCCAAGCTCCAGGTGCTGACCGGAGTGCTCGGCACCCGGCTCGTGGTGATCGCGGGCGGCTCGGACAACCCCCTCAAGGCCGCGAAGTCACTGATCGGCCCGTACGCCGCCGGTCCCGTCGTGGCCGGCCCGGTGGTCTCCGACCTGCTGGCCGCGACCCGCTCCGCGCAGGCCGCGGCCGCCGGACTGCGGGCGTGCGCCGCCTGGCCGGACGCCCCACGGCCGGTCCTCGCCGACGATCTGCTGCCCGAGCGTGCGATGGCCTCCGACCCGGTCGCGCGGGACCAGCTGGTGGAGGAGATCTACAGACCGCTGGAGGAGGCCGGGTCGGCGCTCCTGGAGACGCTTAGCGTCTACCTGGAGCAGGCGAGCAGCCTGGAGGGCGCCGCCCGGATGTTGTTCGTGCACCCCAACACCGTGCGCTATCGGCTGCGACGTGTGACCGACGTCACCGGCTGGTCGCCATCGGATGTGCGCTCCGCGTTCACCCTCCGTATCGCGCTGATCCTGGGGCGTCTGGCCGACGGGGAGACGCAACTCTAGACTTTTGTCGGACACCAACAATTACCCCGATGGTTCTTCGTCCCTGTCCCCACGGGCGGGCGGGACCTCCCGCAAGAGAGAGTGTGAGGGTGCTCGTACTCGTCGCTCCCGGCCAAGGCGCTCAGACGCCCGGCTTCCTGACCCCCTGGCTCGAACTCCCCGGTGTCGAAGACCGGCTCCGTGAGTGGTCCGACGCCATCGACCTGGACCTGGTCCACTACGGCACGAAGGCCGACGCGGACGAGATCCGCGACACCGCGGTGGCCCAGCCGCTGCTGGTGGCGGCCTCCCTGGTCTCCTCCCGGCAGCTGTTCGCCACCGCCGAGGACTTCACCGCACGGGTCGGCGCCACCGCCGGCCACAGCGTCGGCGAGCTCGCCGCCGCCGCGCTGGCCGGCACCCTCTCCGAGGCCGCCGCGATGTCGCTGGTGCGCAAGCGCGGGCTGGCCATGGCCGAGGCCGCGGCCGTCACCGAGACCGGCATGGCCGCGCTGCTCGGCGGCGACGAGGCCGCGATCCTGCCGCACCTGGAGAAGCTGGGGCTGACCCCGGCCAACATGAACGGCGCGGGCCAGATCGTCGCCGCGGGCACGGCCGAGCAGATCGCCGCCCTGGTCGACGACAAGCCGGAAGGCACCCGTCGGGTCGTACCGTTGAAGGTGGCCGGTGCGTTCCATACTCACCACATGGCGCCTGCTGTCTCGACCCTGGAATCCGCGACCGCCGAACTGTCGGTCGCCGATCCGCACACCCGTTACGTCTCCAACAAGGACGGGCAGCTGGTCACCTCCGGCCAGGATCTGGTGAAGCGGCTGGTCGGCCAGGTGGCCAACCCCGTGCGCTGGGACCTGTGCATGGAGACCTTCAAGGAGCTCGGTGTCACCGGGCTCATCGAGGTGAGCCCCGGCGGCACGCTCGTGGGCCTCGCCAAGCGCGCCCTGCCCGGCGTGCAGACCCTCGCCCTCAAGACGCCCGATGACCTCGACGCGGCGCGCACGCTGATCGCCGAAGTGACATCCGCTGCTGAGGCAGGGGCCGACACCGCTGCACCGGCCGAATAGGAGCGCCCCGCGCATGACATCGAAGATCAAGCCCGCGAAGGGTGCCCCGTACGCGCGGATCATGGGCGTCGGCGGCTACCGCCCGACGCGTGTGGTGCCCAACGAGGAGATCCTCAAGCACATCGACTCCTCCGACGAGTGGATCCGCTCGCGGTCCGGCATCGCCACGCGCCACTGGGCGAGCCCGGAGGAGACCGTCGCCACCATGTCGGTGGAGGCGTCCGGCAAGGCCATCGCCGACGCCGGCATCACGCCCGAGCAGATCGGCGGCGTGATCGTCTCCACGGTCTCGCACTTCAAGCAGACCCCGGCCGTCGCGACCGAGATCGCCCACCGCATCGGCGCGGGCAAGCCGGCCGCGTTCGACATCTCGGCGGGCTGCGCCGGCTTCGGCTACGGCCTGACGCTCGCCAAGGGCATGGTCACCGACGGCTCGGCGGAGTACGTCCTGGTCATCGGCGTCGAGCGGCTCTCGGACCTGACCGACCTGGAGGACCGCGCGACGGCTTTCCTCTTCGGTGACGGCGCGGGCGCCGTGATCGTCGGCCCCGCAGGCGAGCCGGCCATCGGCCCGACCGTCTGGGGCTCGGAGGGCGACAAGTCCGAGACGATCAAGCAGACCGTGGCCTGGGACGCCTACCGCACCACCCCGGTGCCCGGCGGCGAAGGCCCGGAGCAGCGCACCGCTCCGGAGGACATCCGCTACCCCGCCATCACGCAGGAGGGGCAGGCCGTCTTCCGGTGGGCGGTGTTCGAGATGGCGAAGGTCGCCCAGCAGGCGCTGGACGCGGCCGGCGTCAGCCCGGAGGACCTGGACGTCTTCATTCCGCACCAGGCCAACATGCGGATCATCGACTCGATGGTGAAGACGCTCAAGCTGCCGGAGAGCGTCACGGTCGCCCGTGACGTGGAGACCACCGGCAACACCTCGGCCGCCTCGATTCCGCTCGCCATGGAGCGGCTGCTGGCGACCGGACAGGCCAAGAGCGGCGACACCGCGCTGGTCATCGGCTTCGGGGCGGGTCTCGTCTACGCCGCGACGGTCGTTACCCTCCCCTAGGCAAGGATCTGCGCAGCGCCCTACGTCTTCGTACGATTCGGCCGCTGTACAGGGCTTCACCGCAATAACCGCAGTTTTCCCCCTATATGAAGGAGCGCCATCATGGCCGCCACCCAGGAAGAGATCGTCGCCGGTCTCGCCGAGATCGTGAACGAGATCGCCGGGATCCCCACCGAGGACGTCCAGGTGGACAAGTCCTTCACCGATGACCTGGATGTCGACTCGCTGTCCATGGTCGAGGTCGTCGTCGCCGCCGAAGAGCGCTTCGACGTGAAGATCCCGGACGACGACGTCAAGAACCTCAAGACGGTCGGCGACGCGACCGAGTACATCCTGAAGCACCAGGGCTGATCCAGCCCTTGCGCATGTCGCCACCCCGCGGTGGCGCCGTCGATTCAGACCCCTCTACCCGTGGAGTAAGAATTCCCGTGAACGCGACCAATCGCACCGTGGTCGTCACCGGTATCGGCGCAACCACACCGCTGGGTGGCGACAGCGCTTCGACCTGGGAGGCGCTGCTCGCCGGTCAGTCCGGTGTCGGCACGCTCGATCAGGACTGGGCCGCTGACCTGCCCGTCAAGATCGCCGCACAGGCGGCCGTGGACCCGTCGGAGGTCCTCCCCCGGGCGCAGGCCCGCAAGCTGGACCGCTCCGCGCAGTTCGCGCTGATCGCGGCCCGCGAAGCGTGGGCGGACGCCGGTTTCACCGCCAGGGCCGGTGAGGACTCCTCCGTCGACCCCGACCGGCTCGGCGCCGTCATCGCCTCCGGAATCGGTGGCGTGACGACCCTGCTCGGCCAGTACGACGTGCTGAAGGAGAAGGGCGTACGCCGCGTCTCCCCGCACACCGTGCCGATGCTGATGCCCAACGGCCCGTCCGCCAACGTCGGCCTGGACGTGAACGCCCGCGCGGGTGTGCACACCCCGGTCAGCGCCTGCGCGTCCGGTTCCGAGGCCATCGGCTACGCCATCGAGATGATCCGTACGGGCCGTGCCGACATCGTCATCGCGGGTGGTACGGAAGCGGCCATCCACCCGCTGCCGATCGCCGCGTTCGGCAACATGATGGCGATGTCGAAGTCCAACGACGATCCGCAGGGTGCCTCCCGCCCCTACGACTCGGCGCGCAACGGCTTCGTCCTCGGTGAGGGCGCCGGTGTCATCGTGCTGGAGTCGGCCGAGCACGCCGCCAAGCGCGGCGCCCGGGTCTACGCCGAGGCCGTCGGCCAGGGCATCTCCGCAGACAGCCACGACATCGTGCAGCCCGAGCCGTCCGGCAACGGCATCGCGCACGCCCTGCAGAACCTTCTCGACTCCAGTGACCTGGACCCGGCCGAGCTGGTGCACGTCAACGCGCACGCCACCTCGACCCCGCAGGGCGACCTGGCCGAGCTGAAGGCGCTGCGCAAGGTCTTCGCCGACGACGTCGACCACATGGCGATCTCCGGTACGAAGTCGATGACCGGCCACCTCCTGGGCGGCGCGGGCGGCGTCGAGACGGTTGCCTCGATCCTGGCGCTCTACCACCGGGTGGCACCGCCGACGATCAACATCGAGAACCTCGATCCGGAGGCCGACGCGGACATCGTCCGCGACGAGCCCCGCAAGCTCCCCGCCGAGGGCCGCATCGCCGCGCTGAACGACTCGTTCGGCTTCGGTGGCCACAACGTCGTGCTGGCGTTCCGCACCATCTGATCGCTCCGTACGCCCCGAGGGCCCGCCCGGTCACACCGACCGGGCGGGCCCTCGGCGTGTCCCACCGCCCGGTCAGCCGTCGGCCGCGGCGAAGTACACGGCCGCTGCGTCCTCCTCGCCGTGGCCGAGCTCCTCCGACCGCCGCAGCTGCTCCGCCGCCGCCTCCGCCTGGCCCATCCGTACGCCGGTCTGCCGGGCCGCCTCGGTGATCAGCCGGGCGTCCTTGCGCGCCGCGGAGACCGTGAAGCTCGGCGGGTAGTCGCCGGAGAGGATCAGCTCGGCCTTCATGTGCAGGTAGGGCACGTCGAGCGGCCCGCCGGCGACCGCGGCGAGGAAGTCCCGCGGGTTCACACCGAGCCCGTCCGCGAGCGCGAGGGCCTCGCCGGTGCCGTTGATGAGGGTCAGCACCCAGCTGTTGAGGACCAGCTTGAGGCGGCTCGCGGCCCCGGCCGCACCGTCCTCGCCGACCCACTGCGTGGCGCGCCCGACGACATCGAAGATCTTCGCCGCCCGCACCCGCACCTCCGGGGGGCCGGCCGCCAGGATCGTCAACTCACCCTTTTCCGCAGGTGCTTTCGTGCCCAGGACGGGGGCGTCCACGAACACGAGCCCGTGCTCCCGGGCGAATTCCGCGAGCGGGGCGATCCCGTCGATCCCCACCGTGCTCATCTGGAGCCACAGCGTGCCTGCGGTCGGCGGGGGGACGGCCTGCCGCAGGGCGTCGAGCACGGCGGGGCCGTCGAGCAGCATCGTGAGCACGACCGACGCGCCGTCCACCGCCTCGCCCGGGGTGTCGGTGACGCGGACCCCGTCGGCGGTCAGCGGTTCGGCCCTGGCGCGGGTGCGGTTCCAGGCGCGGACGTCCAGGCCGGCGCGGGCGAGGTGACGGGCCATCGCGCTGCCCATGATCCCGGTGCCGAGCACCGCTACTGAGGTGTTGTCAGCCATGGCCGCACGCTATGGCGTGGAGCGGGCTCGAAGGCAAGCGCGACACCGTCGGAGGGGCGCCCCGCCGGAGGCGGGCGTCAGACGACCTGGTGCAGCCAGCGGACGGGGGCTCCCTCGCCGGCGTAGCGGAACGGCTCCAGCTCGTCGTCCCATGGCTTGCCCAGCAGTTTGGACACCTCGGCGGCCAGCTCGGTCTCGCCGCGCGCCGAGCGGGCGACGGCGGCCCGCAGCCGGTCCTCGGGGATGAGGATGTCGCCGTGGATGCCCGTGACGGCGTGGAAGATGCCCAGGTCGGGGGTGGCGCTGTAGCGCTCGCCCTCGGCGGTGGAGCAGGGTTCAGCGGTCACCTCGAAGCGCAGCAGGTGCCATCCGCGCAGCGCGGAGGCGAGCTTGGAGGCCGTGCCCACCTCGCCCTGCCAGGAGAACTCCGCTCTCCAGGTGCCGGGGGAGGCCGGCTGGCGGATCCAGTCGAGATTGACGCGCACGCCGAGGACGCCCGCCACGGCCCATTCGACGTGCGGGCACAGCGCGCGCGGAGCGGAGTGGACGTACAGAACTCCACGTGTCGTCACCGGGACCTCCAGTGCGGTTCGAGGTTCGCCTTCCCCAGCGGCCTCGTGCCCGTTCCGGATGCGGTCGGGACAGCTGCTGACATTCTGCCCCAGTGATCACTTCGGCACCAGCATGCGAGGTGACCTACAGTAAACACCATGAGACGTAATTTGCCGCAAAAGGGACAGGAAATGACGTGATGTAATTTATCTGAGCCGACTGCACATGCCCTTCAGATCACCGCCCGACAGGCACGGGGCAAAGCTACCGCGCGGTGCCGATCGACCGGGTGACGTACCGTCGGTACCGGAAGAGATATCACCCGCACGCCTGAGGGGACAGGGGATGACGCAGATCGATCGGCGCTTTCGCCCTCGGCGTGACCGGCCCTCCGCCCGCGTGCCCCTCACCGCGGCCGCCACCGGCGCAGCGCTGCTGGTCAGCCTCACCGGCTGCTCCTCCGACGGCAACTCCGCCTCTCCGCATGCCAGCTCGAAGGTCACACACCCGACCGTCAAGGCCGGACCCGTCTGGAAGACCCGACCCCGGTCGATCGCCGCGCTCGGCGACTCCATCACGGTCGGTTTCGATGCCTGCACGGTGCTCTCCGACTGCCCCGAGGTCTCCTGGGCCACCGGCACCGACCCCAAGGTCGACAGCCTCGCCCGGCGGCTGCTGAAGAACCCCGCCAAGCGCAGCTGGAACTACGCCAGGACCGGCGCGCTGATGAGCGATCTCCCGGAACAGGTGGGCCGGGCCGCCCGCCGGGACCCCGAACTCGTCACGGTCCTCATCGGCGCCAACGACGCCTGCCGCAACGACGTGCGCGCGATGACGCCCCGGGCCTCCTTCCGCGCCGACTTCGCGGCCTCGATGAAGAAACTGCGCCGCGCCCTGCCACACACCCAGGTCTATGTCGCGGCGGTGCCCGACCTGTTGCGGCTGTGGTCCGAGGGCCGCAAGAACCAGCTGGGCAAGCAGGTGTGGAAGCTGGGGATCTGCGGCGCGATGCTGCGTGATCCGGACGATCTGACGAAGGCTGCGGACGACCGGCGCCTGGAGGTCCGGGATCGGGTGATGGAGTACAACACCGCGCTCAAGGACGTCTGTCGCCAGGATCCGCTCTGCCGGTTCGACGCCTCCGTCTTCGACTACCGCTTCACCGGACAGCAGTTGAGCACCTGGGACTGGTTCCACCCGGGCCTGGACGGCCAGCGGGAACTTGCGGCGCTTGCCTACCGCGCGATCACCCGCGAGGAACCGAAGGCCTAGGTCGTGTCCGCGAAATCCCGCCTGGCCCGAGAGGGTGGTGTCGCGTCCGCGGGCATAGGCTCGCGGCCATGAGCACGCAGGTCGGCACGGAACTCTTCGGCACGCTGGACGACGGCACCGCCGTCCACCGCTGGACGCTGGAATCGGGTGGGCTGCGGGTCGCCGTCCTGACGTACGGCGGCATCGTGCAGAGCATCGAGACCCCGGACCGGGACGGGAAGCCGGGGCAGGTGGCGCTGGGTTTCGCCGAGCTCGCGCCCTATGCCGCGGACGGCGGCTCGTACTTCGGCGCGCTGGTCGGGCGCTATGCGAACCGGATCGCCGGTGCGTCCTTCGCGCTCGACGGCCGGAGCCACTCGCTCGTCGCGAACGCCGGGCCGCACAGTCTGCACGGCGGGCCGCGGTCCTTCTCCCGCGTGGTGTGGGAGGCCCGGCCGGTCGAGGACGGCGTGGAGTTGCACCGGGTCAGCCCCGACGGGGAGGAGGGTTTCCCCGGCCGTCTGGACGTGCGCGTGACGTACACCGTGAGCGCCGGCGACGCGCTGCGCATCGCCTACCGGGCGCGCACCGATGCCCCGACGGTCGTGAACCTCACCAACCACACCTACCTCAACCTCGGCGGTGACGGCAGTGGCAGCGCCGAGGGCCATCTGCTGCGCCTGGCCGCGTCGCGCTACACGCCCGCCGACGACACCGGCATCCCGCTCAGCGGCGAGCCCGCCGAGGTCGGCGGTACCCGCCTCGACTTCCGTACGGCGCGCGTGGTCGGCCGCCCCTACGACCACAACTTCGTCCTGGACGGCGGGGTGACGCAGGCGCCCCGCACCGTCGCGGAGCTGTACGACCCGGTCTCCGGACGGGCGTTGGAGCTGGCCACCACCGAACCGGGTCTCCAGCTCTACACCGCCGATCACCTCGACGGCTCCCTGACCGGTACCTCGGGGGCTCCGTACGGCCCGGTGGCCGGGCTCGCGCTGGAGACCCAGCACTTCCCCGACTCACCGCACCGCCCGGACTATCCCACCACCGTCCTACGGCCCGGCGAGACCTACCGCTCGGAGAGCGTCTACACCTTCTCGACGCGGCCCCGGAACCACTGACCGTCAGAGCATGCCTCGGCCCACCCCTAGGGGTGGTGCGGGTGAAGGTCATCCGCTTCGGGGACGAACGGGGCGGGCGGAGGCTGAAGGATGGGTGTGGTCGCTTCAGCCGCCTGCCTCCGGGAGACCTCTCGCCATGCCCCGTCTGCGCCCGTTCCTTCTCGTCCTGCCCTGTGCCGCCTCGGCCGTCCTGATGACCGGCTGCTCGCTGACGAGCGTCGGCCCGGCCACGAAGGCGGAGCGTACGTACGGCGTGGACGGCGCGGTCACCGCCCTGGCCGCGACGACGCCCGGTGGGAACATCGAGATCGTGCCGGTGGACGCCGGCGGCTCGGTCAAGGTGACGGAGAAGTACGTCTACGACCAGCGGAAGCCGGCCCCGACGCACTCGTTCAAGGACGGCCGGCTCACGCTCACGGCCGACGACTGCGAGGACGCGGAGGGCCGGTGCGAGGTGGGTTACAAGGTGCTGCTGCCGCGCGGCGCATCGGTCGATCTGCACACCAGCGGCGGCGACATCACCGTCCGCGGGGCCGCCGGCGGCATCGCGGCGGAGACCAGCGGCGGGCGCATCACCGTCGAGGACTCCGCCGCCCGCACGGCGAGGGTGAAGACCAGCGGCGGGGACGTCGATGTCGCCCTCACGGCGGTCCCCGACGAGGTGTCCGGCAGGAGCAGCGGAGGGGATGTCACCATCCGCCTGCCGAAGGGCTCCTACGCGGTCGACGCCTCCACCAGCGGTGGCAGCCGTAAGGTCTCCGTCCCCAGCGACGGCAGCTCGGCGCACACCGTGGAGGCGGAGACCAGCGGCGGCGATGTGTCGGTGGTGCCCTCCTGAGCGGTGGCGAGGATGCTCGCGGGCCAGGCGACGCCGGCGCTCCTCACTCCCCGCCGAGGGTGACCTCCGCGGCCAGCCGTCGGTCCTCCACGCTGTGCGCCGCCTCGACGCGGTAGATGCCCGGCATCCGGACCCAGCGGCCCTCCGGGTGCCGGATCTCGAAGGTGCGGGGCGGCAGCAGGATCTCGGTCTCGACGCTCTCGCCGGGGTCGGCCTCGACGGCGGCGAATCCCGCCAGCCAGCGGTCGGGCCGTTCGAAGCCTTCCTGGCTGCCGCTGTCCACCGGAGCCAGGTAGATCTGCACGACCTCGCGGCCGGCCCGCTTCCCCGTGTTGCGCAGCCGGACCCGGACCGACTCCGAGGTGGCCTCCAGCGCTTCGTACTCCCAGTCGGTGTAGCCCAGACCGTGGCCGAAGGCGTATGCAGGCTCTCTCCCGGTCCGCTGCCAGGCCCGGTAGCCGATGAACAGGCCCTCGGAGTAGGCGAGTGCGCCCTCCTCGGGGGTGACGCGGGTGACCGGGGCGTCCTCCAGGCGGGCCGGCCAGGTGGTGGGCAGACGGCCGCCCGGTTCGTGGGCGCCGAGCAGGACATCGGCCAGCGCCGTGCCCGCCTCCTGGCCGGGGAACCAGCTCAGCAGGACCGCAGGGACCGCCGCGCGCCACGGAAGCTCCACCGGGGAGCCGGAGTTGACCACCACGACGGTGTGCGGGTTGGCGGCCGCGACCCGGGTGACCAGCTCGTCCTGACGGCCCGGCAGCCGCAGATGGGTGCGGTCGAAGCCCTCGGACTCGACTTCGTCGGTGGTCGCGACGACCACGACCGCGACATCCGCGCCGGCCGCCGCGCGCACCGCCTCCTCGATCTCGTCCTCCGCGTCACCCATCGGCGCGCGGTGCCCGAGGGCGAAGTTCAGTGCGTCGATGTCCGAGCCGAGCCCCAGGCCGGCCGGCACGTACCGCAGCGTGAGGACGACCCGTTCACCGGCCGTCAGGGGCACC
This sequence comes from Streptomyces sp. NPDC048248, assembly GCF_043201875.1. Taxonomy (NCBI): domain Bacteria; kingdom Bacillati; phylum Actinomycetota; class Actinomycetes; order Kitasatosporales; family Streptomycetaceae; genus Streptomyces; species Streptomyces sp. NPDC048248. Next base: position 206,826 of record NZ_JBICZL010000003.1, on the reverse strand, counting down.
TGCACCCGGCGCTCGACCGGATGCATGAACGCTTCGAACGGATCGCTGCCCTCGGGAGCGCAGCGGTCGTCGAAGAGGACCGCGCCGTCGACGGTCAGCCGCAGCGTGCCCGTGCCGGAGACGGCGAGGGTGTGGCTGCCGGTGGACTCGGGAGTGAAGCTGCCGGTCAGTTCGACCGCGCCGAGAGTCTCCTGGGTGACGCCCTCGGGGAAGCTCCCCATCACCAGCACCCCGCCGTCGGGCCGGGGCTCCTCGACGAGGAGTTGACCGTCGGCGGTGAGGTAGCGGGCGCGCAGCGTGAAGCCCTCGCGGGCGTGCGGGACGCGGGTGCGGGGGTCCGCGCCGGCGGCGAAGGTGACCTCGACGTCGTCGGGGAGCGCTGCGCACAGCCCCGCCAGCGGGGAGACGACGCGCTCGGGGAAGACGGTGGCGGAGCCGCCCCCGAGCACCCGGGCGTCGCGGGCGGCCGCCCCGATGACGGCGACCTTGCGGACGGCGGCCGCGTCGATCGGCAGGGCCCGCCGCGCGACGCCCACCGGCTCGTTACGCACCAGGACGAAGGAGCGCCGGGCGACCTCGCGGGCCACTGCAGGGCCGTCTATCCCCTGCGGTACGTCCTCGGGGGCGACCGAGGCGGGCACTCCCGCCAGGCATCCGGTGCGGGCGGCGAGCAGCAGCACCCGGCGGACCGCGGAGTCCACCTCGGACTCGGCCACCTCCCCGGCGCGCACTGCGGCGGCGAGCGGGGCCCCGAAGACGGTGCGGGGGCCGGGCATGGCGACGTCGAGACCCCCGCGCAGGGCGCGCACGGTGTGGCGGGCGGCCGTCCAGTCGGAGACGTTGCAGCCGTCGAAGCCCCATTCGCCGCGCAGGACGTCGTTGACGAGGTGGTGGTGCTCGGTCATCGTCGAGCCGTTGACCTGGTTGTAGGCGGTCATGACGCCCCAGGGGCGGGCGGTTTCGACGAGGTGTGCGAAGGGCGCGAGGTAGAGCTCGTGCAGGGGGCGAGGGGCGATGCGGTTGTCGACGGTGAGCCGGTCGGTCTCGGCGTCGTTGCCGACGAAGTGCTTGACCGTCGTGCCGACGCCGCCCTCCTGCACGCCGCGGACGTATCCGCCGCCGATCTCGCCGGTGAGCAGCGGGTCCTCGGAGTAGCACTCGAAGTGGCGGCCGCCGAGGGGCGAGCGGTGCAGGTTGACGGTCGGGGCCAGCAGGACGTGGACGCCCTTGCGGCGGGCTTCCTGGGCGAGGAGGTGACCGGCGCGGCGGGCGAGTGCAGGGTCCCAGGTCGCGGCGAGCGCCGTGGGGCTGGGCAGGACGACCGAGTGCTCCTGCGCGCTCCACTCCTGGCCGCGCACCCCGACGGGCCCGTCGGACAGCACCATCGACCGCAGTCCGATGGCGGGGACGGCCGGCAGCGTCCACATGTCCTGGCCGGAGAGCAGCGCGGCCTTGGTGTCGAGGTCGAGGGCGGCGAGCGCCTTCTCCACCGCAGCGGTGTGCGCGGCCGTGCGGTCGTTCGCGGCGGTTGCGCGGTGGTCGGCTCGGGGCTGGTCGGACATACGGCACTCCCTGCGTGTGCGGGCGGTCCCTCGGGCGCATCCTTCCGCACCTACCGAGCGTTTGGTAGGCATCGTTATCGTAGCGTTATCTCTACCTCTGAACAGTCCCCCGCCGGGGTTACGCTCGGCCGGTGACCGGGAGAGAGCAGAGCCCGCCCCGCGGCAGCCGGCGGGGCGGCGGGCGGGAGACGCAGCGCGCCGAGCGGCGCGAGGCCATCCTGCGGGCCGCCATGGAGCTGATCGCAGAACGGGGCTACCGCAGCACGTCGCTCGCCGCCGTCGCCGAGCGTGCCGGACTGACCCAGCAGGGGCTGCTGCACCACTTCCCGAACAAAGAGCTGCTGCTGGTCGGCGTCCTGGAGGCCCGCGACCGCTGGGACCTGGCCTCAGCCGCCGCGGCCTCCGGCGCCGGGCGCACCGAGCTCCTCGCGCAGCTCGTCGACTACAACGCCACCCGCCCCGGCCTCGTCCGCACCTATACGGTCCTGTCCGGTGACAGCGTCACCGAGGACCACCCGGCCCGCGCGTTCTTCGAGTCGAGGTTCCGGGCGGTGCGGGAAGCACTGGCCGACGCGCTGCGGAAGGAGTTCGGTGACGTGCTGCCAGGGGGGCTGACGCCGGAGCGGGCCGCGCCGCTGCTGGTCGCCGTGATGGACGGGCTACAGCTCCAGTGGCTGCTGGACCCGGAGAACGTCGACATGCCGGCGTCGTTCCGGGACTTCCTGGCGCTGCTCGGTGCGGGTGAGGAGCAGGCCGGGAAGCCCGACGGCCCGTCGCAGGCCACCTGAGCGGTCCGCAGCAGGGCGCACGCGGCGCCGGGAGGCCGCCCGGACCGGGAGCGGTCACCAACTCCCCGCCCCCTACCGCCCCATGGTCCCCACCGGCTTTACTCACTCGCATGAGACCCCTACGCACCAGGCTCAGCGCGCTCGGTGTCGCGCTGCTCGCCACCGCTCCCCTGTCCCTGACGGCCCCGGCCACGGCGGCGCCCGCCGGCTCTCTCACGGGTGCTTCCGCCGCCACTGTCGAGGAGGAACGCCTGCCGCAGGCCGCCCCGCAGGAGATTCTGCGCCGTAGCGGATTCGACCGGTGGCAGCCGGAGTTCACCCGCGGGCTGGCGCGGGTGACGACGTACCCGGAGGCGAAGCGGTACGTCGCGGGTGAAGGACGCGCGCTGTGGGAGCGGGCGGTGGACCGGGCACAGGGGCGCGGCCCTGCGGGCGGGGATCTGAGCCGGGACGACGACCGGCCGCTGTACTGGGCCCGACTCACGATGACCAGGGAACTACGGGCATGGCAGCCGGGGTTCGGCCTGTCGGACGGTCAACGAGCGGAGTTGCTCGGTGCGTTGGAGCGGACCTCGCGCGGCCAGGACTCGATCGATCTGCCCACGGGCCAACGCGTTCTGCGGGTGGTCGTGACCGGTTTCGACCCCTTCCAGCTGGACGCCGACGCGCGCCGGAGCAACCCGTCGGGGGCCGCGGCGCTCGCCCTGGACGGCACGACGGTGCGCACCGCGTCCGGGCGCCCGGCGCGGATCGAGACAGCGGTCTTCCCGGTGCGGTGGGCGGACTTCGCCGGGAACGCCTCGCACTCCGCGGACAGCGGCCTGGCGGAGACCGTGGAGCGCACCCTGCTGCCGCACCTCCGGCGCGGACCGCGACAGGCGGACCTGTTCACCACCGTCAGCCAGGGCGGACCGGGCCGGTTCGACGTCGAGCGGACCAACGGGGCCTGGCGCGGCGGCTATCCGGACAACGTGCGGGTGTCGCGTACCGAAACCGTCCCGATCCCGGACGGCGTGCCGACGGTGTGGCCGCAGCCGCAGTGGACGACCACCAGCCTGCCCTACCGGCAGATCGTCGCCGCGGGCACCGGGCCGTTCCCGGTGATCGACCACACCACCGTCACGGAGATCCCGGCCGGTGGCAGCACGCCGGTCGAGCGGCCGGGCGGCCCGACGCCGGGTTCCACCGCCCGCGCCGGGGGCGGCGGCGACTACCTGTCCAACGAGATCGCCTACCGGGCGACGCTGCTGCGGGACGCGGTGCGGCCGTCGCTCGCGGGCGGGCATCTGCACACCCCGGTGCTGGCGTTCGGCGCCGGCAACACCGACCCGGCGGGCGGAGCGGTGACCGACCCGGACTTCGTCCGCAACCGGACGGCGATCACCGGACAGGTACGGGCCATCGTGACAGTGGCGGCGTCGGCGGTGGACGCGCGGCGGTAGCCCGGGAACGCGGTCGGGCGGGAACCCGCGGCGGACTCCGCCTCTCCCGCCCGTCCGCCGTGCCGGGCATCATGGACGGATGATCATTGCTGCCGCACAATTCCCGCCGGTCCCAGGCGACATCGACGCCAACGCCGCGCGCATGGCCGCTCTCGTCACCGAGGCGGCGGCGCGCGGCGCCGGTCTGGTGGTCTTCGCCGAACTGGCCCTGACGCAGTACGACCTGCCGGCGATAGCCGCCGACCCGCGGCTGACGGTCGCGCCGGACGACCCACGGCTGGAACCCGTGCGGCAGGCGTGCCGGGCGGCAGGAGTGGCCGCCGTCGTCAACGCGCCGGGCCGCGCCGCAGCGGACGGTGCCGGGCCTACCATCGCCTCGTTCGTCCTCGGACCGGACGGCGCACTGCTCACCCGCTACGACAAGCGCCATCTGTTCGGGGCGGAGAAGGACCTCTTCGTCCCGGGCACCGCCGACGGCCGGTTCGCCCTGGGCGGTGTCCGGTTCGCGCTCGCCACCTGCTACGACACGGGATTTCCGGAGGTGGCGGCGCGGGCCGCGGCGGACGGCTGCCGGGTGTTCCTCGCCGGTTCGTTCCACGGCTCGGCGGACCGGGTGGCGCGATACGCGGACCTGGCGGCCGAACACGGCCTGCACGTGGTGCTCGCCAACGGGGCCGGCGTCGGCAGCGCCGGGCGGGGGTGCGGGCTCAGCGGCGCCTGGCTGCCCACCGGAGAGCGGGAGGTGGCGGCCGGCGACGGGACACGGAGCGCCCCGGACGGCGGTGCGGAGCTGGTGCTGAGCGATGTGCGGGAGCGGATCACGCTGATGGCGGACCCGGCGGTCGCCGCGGTCCCCGTCAAGGAGTGCGGCGAACCGCTGCTCGACGTACGGTCCGCGGCGCCCGCGCTCCTCGTCGCCGACCTCAAGGCCGAGAGCGACAGCACGGACGGGACGGGCGGCGAGGGGGACGCTGCGCCCGATGCGGGTGCCTATGCCCGGCTGCGCGAGGGCGTGCTGCGACGGCTGCTGGCGGCCCAGGCGTCACTGCCGGACGGGCTGCGGCTGCAGTTCGTCGAGGGCTACCGGCCGCCGGCCCTGCAGCGCCACTACTTCGAGGAGTACACCCACGAACTGCGCGCCGCCCACCCCGGCTGGGACGCCGCCCGGCTGCACTCGGCCGCGAGCCGCTACGTCTCCCCGCCGGACATCGCGCCGCACAGCGCGGGCGGCGCGGTCGACGTCACCCTCGTGACCGCCGACGGCGAGGAGGTCGACATGGGGACGCCGATCAACGCCTCCCCCGAGGAGAGCGCCGGCGCCTGCTACACGGGCGCGCCCGGCCTGTCGCCCGCCGCCCGCGCCAACCGGCGGGTGCTGAGCGCGGCCCTGGCCGCGGCAGGACTGGTCAACTACCCCACCGAGTGGTGGCACTGGTCCTACGGCGACCGCTACTGGGCCCTGATGACCGGCGCCGACCACGCGCTGTACGGACCGAAGGAGCCGGCCTGATGACCGCGCCGCTGCTGCTCGGTGACGCGGAGGTCCGCGATCGCCTCGACCCGGCGGGCGCGGTGGCGGCCGTCCGGCACGCACTGCTGGAGCATCACGCGGGCCGGCTGGCCGCGCCACCGCGGCTGCACGCCCCCCTCGGCTCCGCGGAACTGGTGTTCACCGTCGGCGAGCTGGCCGGGGACGGGCTGCACGGCTTCCGGGCGTACGGCACGCAGGGCGACGGCGCCCAACTGGTGGCGGTGTGGGACAGCGCGAGCGGGGAGCTGGCCGCGGTGGTGCACGGCCGGGAGCTGGGGCCGCGCAGGACCGGCGCGATCGGCGCGGTGGCGGTGGGGGCGCTGGCCCGTCCGAGCACGTCCCGGCTGGCGCTGATCGGGACGGGACCACAGGCATGGACCCAGCTGTGGGCGCTGTCGGGCGGTCCGCACCGGCCCTCGGAGGTGACGGTGTTCGGGCGCCGGACGGAGCGTGCGGAACGGTTCGCGGAGCGGGCCCGTACGGAACTGGGGCTCGCGGTGCTGGTGGCCGGGTCGGCGCGTGCGGCGGTGCGCGACCGGGAGGTGGTGATCGTGGCGACGAACAGCCCGGCCCCGGTCCTGGAGGCGGACTGGATCGCACCGGGCACCCACCTGAGCACCCTGGGGCCCAAGACGACCACGCGCCACGAGATTCCGCCCGAACTGGCCCGCCGTGCCACGGTCGTCGTCACCGACTCCCTCGCGCAGTGCGGACGTTACGGCGCAGACCACCTGCTGGGCCCCGCGCCGATGGCCGAACTGGGCAGCGTGCTGGCGGGCGCGGCGCCGGGCCGTACCGGTGACGAGGACATCACGCTCTTCTCGTCCGTCGGCCTTGCCGGTACGGAGGTGGCGGTGGCGGCTGCGCTGATGCGGGCGTGCACGGCGTAGCGCCGACCGTTGACCGTGCGGCGGTGGGCCGGAGACCGGCCCGCGCCGCCGCCGGCCCACCGCGGCTCAGCCTTCCGGGAGTTCGTCCAGCTCCGCCAGGCTCGGGTAGGACGGCTGGGCGCCCGGCTTGGTGACGGCGGCGGCACCGACGCGCACCGCGAAGCGCGCCGCTTCGGGCAGGGAGTCGCCACGGGCCAGGCGGGTGGCCAGGGCGCCGGTGAAGGCGTCGCCCGCGCCGGTGGTGTCGACGGCCCTGACCTGGACGCCCGGCGCCCGGCTCACTCCCGAGCCGTCCAGCACCAGCGCGCCGTCGCCGCCGAGGGTGACGACGACGGAGCGGGCGCCCCGTTCGCGCAGGGCCTGTGCCCACTGCGCCGGCTCGCCGTCGGTGAGCCCGGACAGTCGCCGCGCCTCGTGTTCGTTGACCACCAACGGGTCGGCGGCCGCGAGCAGTTCGGGAGCGAGGCCGTCCGGGGCCGGTGAGGGGTTCAGGACGACGCGGGTGCCGGCCTCCTGGGCAAGCGTGGCGGCCGACCGCACGCTCTCCATGGGGATCTCCAGCTGGAGCGAGACCACCGAGGCGCCGGCGATGATGTCCTTCGCCGCACCGACGTCCTGCGGGGTCAGGGCGGCGTTGGCGCCGGGCGAGACCACGATGCTGTTGTCGCCGTCGGGGCTGACGATGATCATCGCGGTGCCGGTGCGCGCCGCCTCGTCCACGATGACCGGTCCGACGTCCGTGCCCGCCGCGCGCTGAGCGGCCAGCAGCAGCGCACCGTAGGCGTCACCGCCCACCCGCGCCAGCAGCGCGGTGCGGGCACCGAGCCGGGCGGCCGCGGCAGCCTGGTTGGCACCCTTGCCGCCGGCCGATTCGACCAGATCCGCACCGAGCACGGTCTCGCCCGCGCCGGGCCGCCGCTCCACCCGTACCGTCAGGTCCGCGTTGGCCGAGCCGACCACCAGGACGTCGTACATGCGCTGCTCTCCCACTTTCGTCTCACCCGTTGTTGCCCGGCGGCCCGGAAAGGGCCGGACCGCCGTCCTCAGCCGTCGAACTTCGCGGCGTTGTCCGCCGTCACCAGCACCACGGGCACCTTGACCGACTTCGGCAGCTTCTCACCGTGAGCCGCCTTCAGCGCCCAGTCCACGGCCTGCTTGCCGAGGAGTTCGGGCTGCTGGGCCACCGTCGCTGTCAGGCTGCCGTTGCGGACCGCGGTCACGCCGTCCGGCGTGCCGTCGAAGGCCACCACCTTCACGTCCTTGCCGGACCTGCCGCCGAGCGCCTTGGACGCGCCGAGCGCCATCTCGTCGTTGGCGGCGAACACCCCGCCGATGTCCCGGTGCGCCTGCAGCATGTTGGACATCACGTCCATGCCCTTCGTGCGGTCGAAGTCCGCGGGCTGCCGGGCGACGACCTCGATGCCGGGGTACTTCTTGATGGCCTCCTCGAAGCCCCGGCCGCGCTCCCGTGCGGCGGAGGTGCCGGGCTGGCCCTCCAGGAAGGCCACCTTGCCCTTCCCGCCGAGCGAGGCGGCCAGCGTCCTGGCGGCGAGCCGGCCACCGGCGACGTTGTCGGAGGCGATGGTCGAGCCGACGTCGCCGCCATTGACGCCGCGGTCGATGGAGATCACCGGCACCTTCGCCCGGTTGGCCACCCCGACGGCCGGTACGGCGGCGTCGGAGTCGACCGGGTTGATGATGGCCGCCTTGACGTCCTGGCTGGTGAACGTCTCCATCTGATTGATCTGCTGGGTGGGGTCGTTCTGCGCGTCGGTAATGTTGATCTTCAGCCCGCGGGCGTCCGCCTCGGCCTGCGCGCCTTCCCTGATGCCCACGAAGAACGGGTTGTTCAGGGTCGAGAGCGCGAGGCCCAGATCGGTGTCGCCACCGCGGTCGCAGCCGGCCAGTCCCAGGGCGACGACCGCGGCCGACCCCGCCGCCAGTGCCCTGGCGATCCGGGCCCTCATCGCGAGCTCCGGCGCCGCAGCGTGTCCAGGAGCACCGCGAGGGCGATGACCAGTCCGGTGGCCACCTGCTGCCAGAAGGCAGAGACGCTCAGCAGGTTGAGGCCGTTGCGCAGGACGGCGAGGATCAGCGCGCCGATGAGCGTGCCGGACGCCTTGCCCGAGCCGCCGGAGAGGCTCGCTCCGCCGATGACGACGGCGGCGATGGCGTCGAGTTCGTAGCCGCCCGCGGCCTGCGGCTGCGCGGAGGTCAGCCGGGCCGCCAGGACGATACCGGCGACCGCGGCGAACAGGCCGGACAGCGCGTAGATGACGAGCTTGCGGCGCTTGACGTTGATGCCGGAGAGGCGGGCCGCCTCCTCGTTGCCGCCGATCGCGAACATCGCGCGGCCGGAGTACGTACGGGCCAGCACCAGGGCCGCGATCAGCCCCATGGCGGCCATCACCAGGACGGGCACCGGCAGCCAGCCGCCGAGCGTGTCACCGAGCGCGCTCAGGGAGGTGGGGAAGGGGGTCGGCGCGCCACCGGAGATGACCAGCGCCAGGCCCCGGCCCACCGAGAGCATCGCCAACGTCGCGATGAACGCGGGCAGTTTGCCGTAGGCGACCAGCGCGCCGGAGACCAGTCCGGCCGCCGCGCCGACGGCGAGCCCCAGCAGCACCGCGACGACGACGGGCAGGCCGTCGCCGGAGGCCGCCCACGCCGTCACGGTGGCGGAGAGTGCGGCGACCGAGCCCACGGAGAGATCGATACCGGCCGAGACGATCACGAACGTGACGCCGAAGGCGAGGATCGCGGTGACCGACGCCTGCACGCCGACGTTGAGGAGGTTCTGTCCGTTGAGGAAGTCCTTGGACAGCACCGCCATCACCACGACCAGGGCGATCAGCCCGCCCAGCGGGCCGTTGCGCAGGACGGTGCGGGTGAACCACTGCCCGAACGCGGGCTCCCGGCCGGCGGGCGGTGGTGTCCGTTCGGGGGTCTTCAGCAGCTCAGTCATCGGAGCCCTCCATCGCGCTCTGACGTGGGTCGTCGGGGTGGGGTATGCCGTCCGCCGACGCGGCGGCCGGGCGGGGGACGGCCGGCTTCGGGGACTGGACGGCCAGTTCCATCACCGCGTCCTGGGTGGCCTGTCCGGCCGGGAGTTCACCGGCCAGCCGGCCCTGCGCCATGACCAGCACCCGGTCGCTCATCCCGAGGACCTCGGGCAGATCGCTGGAGATCATCAGCACCGCGCAGCCCGCCGCCGTCAACTCGTTGATGAGCTGGTAGATCTCGACCTTGGCGCCGACGTCGATACCGCGCGTCGGCTCGTCGAGGATCAGCAGCCTGGTCTCCGCCAGCAGCCATTTGCCGATGACGATCTTCTGCTGGTTGCCGCCGGAGAGCGTGCGGACGCTCTGGCCAAGGCCGCTCATCCGGACCTTCAGCTGACCCGCGACCTCGGCAGCGGCGCGCCGCTGGCCGCCGCGGTCCACAAGACCGCCCCGCAGATCGCGGTCCAGCCTGGCCAGTGTCAGGTTGTCCTGGAGCGAAGCGTCGAGGACCAGGCCCTGGCCCTTGCGGTCCTCGGGCACCAGTCCGAGCCCGGCGCGCATCGCGGCGCGGACGTCGCCGCGCGCCAGTTCCTTGCCGTCGACCTCGACCGTGCCGGCGTCGTAGCGGTCAGCGCCGAAGATCGCCCGCGCGATCTCCGTGCGGCCCGCGCCGACCAGCCCGGCCAGGCCGACGACCTCGCCGGCCCGCACCTCGAAGTCGATGCCCTCGAAGGCAGGCCGGGCCGGTGAACCCTTGGCGCCCTTCGCGCCGTGCCGGGTCAGGCCGCGCACCCGCAGCAGCGGCGCACCGGGCTCCTCCGGGCGCTCGCGCGGGTACTGCTCGGCGATGTCCCGGCCGACCATGAGCCGGATCAGCTCGTCCTCGTCGGTGGTGGCGGCCACCTCGCCGACCGAACGGCCGTCGCGCAGCACCGTGACCCGGTCGCCGAGGACGCCGATCTCGTCTAGGTGGTGGGTGATGAAGATGATGCCGACGCCGGATGCGCGCAGTTCCCGGACGATGGTGAACAGCGTCCGCACCTCCTCGGAGGTGAGCACCGCCGTCGGCTCGTCCATGATCAGAACGCGCGCTTCGAGACTGAGGGCCTTGGCGATCTCCACCATCTGCAGCCGGGCGATGCCGAGGGCGGCGACCGGTGTGTCCGGGGAGACATCGAGGCGTACGCGCCGGAGCAGGGCGGCGGCGCGGGTGCGCATGGTCTTCCTGTCGACGAGACCGAGCGCGGTGCGCGGCTGACGGCCGAGGAAGATGTTCTCGGCGACCGTCAGGCCAGGGACGAGGTTGAACTCCTGGTAGATGGTGGCGATGCCGAGGCGTTCAGCGTCCTGTGCCGATCGGATGTGCACCTCGCGCGGCCCGTCCGCCGCGCCGTCCGGGCCGAGCTCGCCGGTGGCTGCGAGGATCCTGCCCGCGTCGGGGCGGTGGGCGCCGGAGAGCATCTTGATGAGCGTGCTCTTGCCCGCTCCGTTCTCGCCGAGCAGGACGTGCACCTCGCCCGCGTGCAGGCTCAGGTTCACCCCGTCCAGTGCACGGACCCCGGGGAACGACTTCGTCACCCCCTCCACGCGCAGCAGTTCGCGGCCGCCCGGTACGTCGTCCTTGACGCCGGTCATGCGCTGCCCCTCTCTTCCTCGGTCGTGCATCCTCGGGTGGTTCTCGGGTGGTTTCCGTGCCGGCCTCACGGCGCGGGCGGCTCACCGCAGGAGCGGCGCGTCACGAGCCGGGCCGGCAGCAGCACCGAGTCGCCGGGGCGGCCCTCGATGCGCTCCAGCAGGGTCTGCACGGCGGCCCTGCCCAGTTCCCTGGTGGGCTGGGCGATGGCGGTCAGCGGCGGGTCGGTGTGCGTGAACCACGGCACGTCGTCGTAGACCACCAGCGCCACGTCGTCGGGAACCCGCAGGCCGCGGGCGCGGATTTCGTCCATCGCGCCGAGCGCCATCAGGTTGTCGGTGGCGAGCACCGCGTCCGGCGGTTCCGCCAGGTCGAGGAAGTCGCGCATGACTCGCCGTCCGCCGGTGTGCTGGAGGTCGGGGGTGGCGCCGACGCGTTCGTCGGGAAGCTCGATGCCGTGCGCGGCGAGCGCGCTGCGGAAGAGATCCAGGCGCTCGTCGCCGGTGGGGGTACCGGCCGGGGCGACGATGATCGCGGGACGGCGGCGGCCGAGTGCGGCGAGGTGGGCGGCGAGGTCGGTGAGGGCGCCGCGGCCGTCGGCCCGTACGCAGGGGGCGTCGATCCCCGGCACGGTGCGGTCCAGCAGGACGAGCGGGGTGCCGGAGGCGACGGCCTCGGTGAGCATCGCCGAACCGGTCCCGGCCGAGCTGACCAGCAGGCCGTCGATCCGGCGGTCGAGCAGGGTGCGGATGTAGTCGTCCTGCTGCTCGGGGCGTTCGCCGGCGTTGCCGATGACCAGGCTGTAGCCGAGGCTGCGGGCGGCATCCTCGACGGCGTCGGCCAGCTCGGTGAAGAACGGGTTGGTGAGATCACCGATGACCAGGCCGAGCGCCCCGGTCCTGGCCGTGCGCAGGGCGCGGGCGACGTTGTTCGGGCGGTATCCCAGCTCACGGACCGCGGCGAGCACCCGCTCGCGGGTCTCGGCGACCGGTCCGTGGCCGTTGAGCACCCGGGAGACGGTGGCGACGGAGACACCTGCCCGTTCCGCCACCTCTTTGATGTTCGCCATGGCGCCGTTGCCGTCCTGTCGTGCGATCACATGCGCCCGGCCGTCCGGGGCCGAGCGTCGTGTAATCGATTTCGTGAGGGCCCCACGTAATCGATTACACGGGTGTGACGTCAAGGCGTCGCACATGTGGCGCGCGTCACGTTCGGGCGGAGAGGGGCCGCCGGTGGCGGCCTGGGCCGCGGGCAGCGGGCGACCTGGCGGGGAATCCTCCGGGCGCGCAACGGCCGAGGGCCGTACCCCGAGCGGGGTACGGCCCTCGACTTTCGGCTGTGCGTGACGCGTCAGGCGACGGTCAGCTTGACCTCGATGTTGCCACGGGTGGCGCTGGAGTACGGGCACACCTGGTGCGCCTTCTCCACGAGGTCCTTCGCGGTGGCCGCGTCCACGTTGGGGATCGAGGCGGTGATCTCGACCGTGAGGCCGAAGCCGCCGGCCGGGGTCTTGCCGATGCCGACGTTGGCGGTCACCCGGGAGCCGGAGACATCCGCCTTCTCCTGACGGGCCACGACGCTGAGCGCGCCCTGGAAGCAGGCGCTGTAGCCCGCCGCGAAGAGCTGCTCGGGGTTGGTGCCGGCGCCGCTGCCGCCCTGCTCCTTGGGCGGGTTGACGACCACGTCGAGCTTGCCGTCGTCACTGGCGACGCGGCCGTCACGGCCGTTCTCAGCGGTGGCGACGGCGGTGTAGACGACGTCGACGGTCTGGATGGACATACAGAATCCTCCTGTGGTTCGCCGCGACTCGCGCCCACGGATCGCGACGGCTTCCCAAGAGCCTAACGGTCCGCCCCGCGAGGTCAGCCTTCGAGGCTCACGATCATCTTGCCGGTGTTCTCACCGCGCAGGAGGCCGAGGAACGCCTCGACGCCGTTCTCGATGCCCGCGACCTTGGTCTCGCCGTACTTCAGCTCGCCGGAGCGGATCCAGGCGGAGACCTCCTCGACGAACTGCGGCTGCAGCGCGGAGTGATCACTCACCAGCAGGCCCTGGAGGCGCAGCCGCTTGCCGATCACCATCGCGAGGTTGCGCGGCGCCGGGGACGGCTCGGTGGCGTTGTACATCGAGATCATGCCGCAGATGGCGACGCGACCGTGGACGTTGAGCGCGCTGATGGCGGCTTCGAGGTGGTCACCGCCGACGTTGTCGAAGTAGACGTCGATGCCGTCCGGGGCGGCCTCCTTCAGCTGCTTGTGGACGTCGCCGTTCTTGTAGTTGAAGGCGGCGTCGAAGCCGTACTCCTCGACCAGGACCTTGACCTTCTCGTCGGATCCGGCGGAGCCGATGACCCGGGAGGCGCCCTTGAGCTTGGCGATCTGGCCGACCTCGCTGCCCACCGCGCCGGCCGCGCCGGACACGAAGACGGTGTCGCCCTCCTTGAAGGAGGCGACCTCCAGCAGGCCCGCGTAGGCGGTCAGGCCCGGCATGCCCAGCACGCCGAGGTAGGCGGTCAGCGGAGCCAGCGACGGGTCCACCTTCGCGGCGCGCTTGGCGTCCAGCACCGCGTACTCCCGCCAGCCGAGACCGTGCAGGACGTGGTCGCCGACGGCGATGGAGTCCGCGCGGGAGGCGATGACCTCGCCGACCGCGCCGCCTTCCATCGGCTGGTCCAGCTGGAACGGCGGGACGTAGGACTTGACGTCGTTCATCCGGCCGCGCATGTACGGGTCGACGGAGAAGTGCTGGGTGCGGACGAGGATCTGTCCCTCGCCGACCTCCGGCACCGCGGCCTCGCGCAGCGCGAAGTCCTCCGGGGTGGGCCAGCCGTGCGGGCGGGCGACGAGGTGCCATTCGCGGCCGGTCGTGGGCAGTGCAGACATAAGAGCGCTCCTCCTAATGCTTCATGTACTGAAACAACCATGCTCCTCGATATTTCACCTTGTCAAGTAAATGGGTATCCTGGGATGCATGACACCGCGTGCAGACCCCTTGACCGTCGAGGTCGTCGACCTCATCGGCACCGTCGTCGCCCGTTACTACGAGGAGTACGAGCACGCCGCGGCCGAGCACTCCCTCACGGGCGCCCAGGCGCGGGTCCTCAGCCTCCTTGCCCTTGAGCCGCTGCCCATGCGGCGAGTGGCGCAGCGACTGAAGTGCGAGCCGTCGAACGTCACCGGGATCGTGGACCGCCTGGAGGCCCGCGGCCTGGTGGAGCGCCGCCCCGACCCGGCCGACCGCCGCGTCAAGCTGGCCGCCCCGACCGATGAGGGCGCGCGCACGGCCGAGCGGTTGCGCAGCTCGCTGGACTTCGCCCGTGAACCACTGGGCCAGCTGACCGTGGCCGAGCGCACCCTGCTCAAGGAGCTGCTCCAGCGAATGCTGGGCCTCGTGCCGCAGTGAGGCCCGCGGGGCCCGAAGCCGTGGGCGGCCCCGCGTCGGCGTCACGGGAGCGTCAGTTCAGCTCTCCGCGCAGCCGCTGGGCCCGCAGGACCAGTTCCAGTTCGAAGCGGCGGTCCGCGTCGTCCATCTCCTCGCCCCATAACTCCTTGATCTGGCGGAGCCGGTAGCGGACGGTCTGCGGGTGGACGCCCAGCCGGGCGGCGACCTCCGGGGCGCCGCCGCGCGTCTCCAGCCAGGCCAGCAGCGTCTCGGCGAGCCGGCGGCCGTGGGTGGGGCCACAGCGGGCGAGCGGGGCGAGCCGACGGCGGCCGAGGTCCTCGATCAGCTCCTCGGGCGGCAGCAGCACCAGCGCCTCGGTGTGCTCGGTGCACTGCAGCAGCTCGCCCGCGGGCAGCAGCCCGCGTTCCATCAGATCGACCGCGGTGCCCGCCCAGCGCAGCGATTTCGCGGCGTCCAGGAGCGGTACGGCGGGCCCGATCGCGCCCGACCAGCCGGCGGCCGCGCGGCGCAGCAACTCACCCCGGCCGGGGGCGTCCGGCTCCGGCACCACCATCCGCGGGCGTTCGCACTCCATGTCCAGCAGCACGTCCGAGGCGACGGCGGGCGCCACCGCCTCCCGGGCCGGGCGCAGCAGGACCGCGACCGCGACCCGCTCCGGCAGCGGCCAGCCGATCCGGGCGGCACGCTCGGCGAGCGCGGGCATCCGGCCGTCCGCGCCGGCGGCGCAGCCTTCCCGGCTCCTGCGCCGCGGGAGGTGCCCTCCGGCCCGCGGTCCCGGCGGGTCCGGTTCCGCGCCACCCGGCTCCGCGAAGAGCTGCTCCATGAGCCGGCGCTGCAGGCGTAATCGCTCCCCGGCCTGGCGGGCCGCGGCCTCGGCGTAGCCCCGTACGGATTCGGCGACGAGACCGTCGAGATATTCGAAGCCCGACTCGGCGAGTTCGTACATCGCGGGGGCCGGGATGGCGACCTCATGGCCGATCTCGGCGAGGCGTCGCCAGGCCAGCCGTACGCCCAGCCGGTACATGGCCTGGAGGGCGTCCAGGCTGCGGCCCTGGATGCCCTCGCCGCGGCCGAAGTCCTGGAAGACCCGGGGGTGGACGTGCGGGCGGTCCAGGCCGGCCGTCAGATGCGCGACGAAGTGCTCCAGGGACTGGCGGATGCCGACCAGCGCGCGGGGCTCGCCGAAGTCATCCGGTACCAGGGGGAGTTGTGGGTACTCGCGGCGGATTTCCCGCAGGATGTCCGCGGCCAGGGTGGGTACTTCCTCCAGCGCCAGGGCGGCGAACTGCCGTACCTGGTAAGGCGGGACGTCCCGCCAGGCGGAGCGGACGGCGGTCACCATGCGAGCGGCCTCCTCAGCATGCCGGCCCCTACTCGCCGGCCCGGTCGAAGGTCACCAGTGGCACGTTCGGCTGCTCGGGTGGAGCCTCCAGTACGGCGACGATGCCGAGCGCGGCGCCGACGGCCAGGGCAGCGGCGGTCAGCGCGGTCAGAGCGGCGGCGAGCATTCGGTGCATGGCGCGGTGAGCCCCTTCGTCGATGCCGGAGAGCGGTCGTCGGTCCCCGTCGAGTTCGGTGCGGCACCCGGCACGGCCCCGGTCGGCCGGGGGGTCCCCCGGCGCCCGGAAGTGATCCGGCTCGGTGCCGCGTTCCCACAGCGCGGCACCACGTCAGTCGTGGTGCCTGCCG
The DNA here is from genome assembly GCF_043201875.1 of Streptomyces sp. NPDC048248. NCBI lineage: Bacteria > Bacillati > Actinomycetota > Actinomycetes > Kitasatosporales > Streptomycetaceae > Streptomyces > Streptomyces sp. NPDC048248. Next base: position 190,887 of record NZ_JBICZL010000003.1, on the reverse strand, counting down.
AGTGTGGAAGGGCATTGACGCCCTGTCAAGAGTTCCCTTACGTTCCCGGCCCATGGCGCATCAGGTCGCCGCACGTGCACCAGAGCGTGTCTCCCCTCACCGCTTCCAGGAGTGCTCGTATGCGTGAATCCGGTACATCAGGCTCCCCCTCGACGTCGCCCCCGGCACTGATCCTGTGGGGTCTCGGCGTCTTCCTGCTTGTCCTCGCACCCCTGCTGGCCTGGTACGTCACGCCGCGGGCCAAGGTAACCCCGGTCGATGTCGACGCCACCACCGTCTTCACCGGCACCGGCAGCTACTTCGACACCGGGTCGCTGCGGACCAGGGACCGCCAGAAGATCACCATCACCCGGCACGTCCTGGGCGACGTCGCGGCGAGCGAGCGCAGCGGGCGGGCCGTGTGGGACGTCTCCACCACGGTCGACACCCCGCCGACCCTCGCCCTTGAAGATCCGCGCAAGGCGTTCCAGTGGACCACCGAGCGCTGGGTCACCGACCGGCACACCAACGCACCGGTGCACTGCTGCGAGGAGGCCCCGACCCGCTTCGACGGCGAGGCCTACCTCAAGTTCCCCTTCGATGTGCAGCGCAGGACCTACCGCTGGTGGGACAACACGCTGGGGGCGGCCGTCCCCCTCCGCTTCGCCGGGCTGCGGAAGGTCCAGGGGTACCAGGGCTATCGCTTCACGGGGACGGTGCAGGCCACCAGAACCGGCAGCCGACAGGTCCCGGGCCGGCTCGTCGGCCGGCCGGAGCAGGGCCAGATCCAGGCCGAGGAGTGGTACGCCAACTCCGGGATCGAGCTGGTCGTCGAGCAGCGCACCGGCCGGATCATCAATGCCTCGATCTCGCCGCTCAAGACGCTGCGTGCCCCCGGTGCCCGGCGTGCCGCGGTGACGCTGCTGCACGGTGAGGATCTCCGGTTCACGTCGGCGACGCAGCGCGCGCAGGTGGCGCTGGCGAAGGCGGACAGCGACAAGCTCGCACTGGTCGGCCGGACACTTCCGGTGGGCGCCGCGTCGGCGGGCGCGCTGGTGGCCCTGACCGGCCTGGTGCTGGTGGTGCGGGGCAGGCGGCCGACCGGCCGGTCCTGAGCGAAGTGATGAACCATCAGCCCCAGCGGGCGCGGATTTTGTCATTCCGGTGAGTAGCCGCATCGAACAAGGCGGCGAAAACTATCGACCCCACACGCAGACGACCGGCCACACGGTCGGCAGAATTCCGCAGTGCCCGAAGCCGGCCGGTTCCGGAGACCGCCGGTCCCCGGGGCCGGTGCCCCAGGAAGGCCGGTCCCGGTGACCACCGCTCCCGACAGCGGTCAGGCACCGGGCGACGTGGCCACCGCCGCGCGGTGACCACCGGTCGGTACGCCCGCCACGGGCCCACGGCAGCAGCCCCCACTGCTCGCCGCGGAGAGGAACAGCGCGACAGCTCCACACCGCAGCACCTGCCGCAGCACGGCCCCCACGACTCAGCACGCAGTACGTCCCCCACCGCCGGTACCGCACCCTGAGACGAGTTGGAGCACAGATGCCCCAGCACGTACGACCGTCCCTGCCCCCCGCTCCCTCCGCGCCGCCCGTCCCGCTCGCACCACCCTCACCCCTCGCGTCCCCCGCCTCCGGGCCGCCCCCGGTCCCCCGCCGTATCGTCTTCCTCGCCCGCCGCGACCTGGGAAACCCCGCCGCCGGTGGTTCCGAGCTCCTGGTGGACCGGATCGCCGAAGGACTCGCCGCACACGGTGATCACGTCACCCTGCTGTGCGGCGGTCCCGCCTCCCCCGAGCTCTCGGCTCCGCTCCCGAGGGGCGGCACCGCCGGTCGCGGCTACCGCGTGGTGTCCGCGGGCGGCGATGCCGGTCATTTCCTGCGGGTGCCACGCCAGTTCAACCGCCGGGTCGGTGACTGCGACCTGCTGGTCGAGGTGTGCAACGGCATGCCCTACCTCGCGCCGCTCTGGCACCGCGGGCCGACGGTGTGCCTGGTCAACCACGTCCACACGGACCTGTGGAGCATGCGCTATCCGGCGCCGGCCGCCCGGCTGGGCCGCCGCCTGGAGCACTGGGCGCTGGCCGGCACCCACCGCCGCAACCTGATGGTCGCCGTCTCGGGCTCGACCGCGACCGCGCTGCACGGACTGGGCGTGGCACCCGACCGCATCCGCCTGGTCCACAACGGGGTGGAGGAACCGGGCCCGCTCGTGCCCGAGGCGCCGGAGCCGCTCTTCCTCGCCATGGGCAGGCTCGTCGAGTACAAGCGCATCGACCTGCTGCTGCGCCTGTGGGAACGGGTCCGCCCGGTGACCGGCGGACGCCTGGTGATCGTCGGTGACGGCCCTGAGCGGGCGCGGCTGACCGCGATGGCCGGCCCCGACGTCACCTTCACCGGTCACATCTCGGAACGGCGCAAGCACCAACTCCTCTGCTCGGCATGGCTGTTGCTGCACCCCTCACTCGTCGAGGGATGGGGGCTTGTGGTCATGGAGGCCGCCGCCCGGCACACCCCCGCCGTCGGCTTCGACATCCCCGGCCTCCGCGATTCCGTCGACGACGGCGTCACCGGCCTGCTGGCCCGCGGCGAGAGCGCGTTCGCTGCGCACTGGTGTTCCCTCGCACTCAGCGCCCACCGCAGGCATGCCCTGGGAGCCGCCGCCGCACAGCGCGCCGAGCGCTTCCGATGGGGCCACACGGTCCGCAGCTTCCGGGCGGTCGCCGCGGAGGCCCTCCTGCAGACGCTTCCCAGGCGGTGAACTCCCGGTGCGCGACCCTTCCTTGCGCAGGTCCTACACCCTCTTCCGTGCCTTCCTGCGAGAGCAGACCGAGCCGGAGCGCTGCTACGGGCTGCTGGCTCGGGACGCCGCCGACCAGGTCGAGCGGTACGTCCCGCTGAAGGGCGCGGTGGTCGCCGACATCGGCGGCGGCAGCGGGCACTTCACCGACGAGTTCCGGCGTCGCGGCGCGCACGGTTATCTCTTCGAGCCCGACCCGGCCGAGCTCACCGCCCGCGGCCACGCCCCGGAAGGCGCGGTGGTCGCCGACGGCTATCTGCTGCCGCTCGCCGACGGCGCCGCCGACATCTGCTTCTCCTCCAACGTCCTGGAGCATGTCGCCGACCCGCAGACCTTCCTCAGCGAGATGATCCGGGTCACCCGCCCCGGCGGACTGATCTACGTGTCCTTCACCAACTGGCTCTCCCCCTGGGGCGGCCACGAGACCGCGCCCTGGCACTACCTGGGAGCCGAACGGGCCCGTACCCGCTACCGGCGGCGCACCGGCCGGCCGGCCAAGCACACCCTGGGGGAGAACCTCTTCGCCGTGCACGTCGGCCGCACGCTGCGCCAGGTACGGGCACGCGACGACATCGCCGTCGTCTCGGCCCGCTCGCGCTACGCGCCGTTCCTCGCCGAGAGCATTCCCCGTATCCCGGGCGTCCGCGAGGTCGCCACCTGGAACCTTCTCCTCATCCTCCGGCGGCTGCCGTGACCGCGCCCCGCCCGGCGCGCCGGCAGCCCCTCGTCCCCCGGCGGTCACGATGACCCACACCCTCGAACAGTCCATGTCACCGGGCACGCCCGACCCGGGTGGCGCCCCGGCCCCCACCCCGGCCGGTCCACCGCCGGGCGAACCCCGCCGCAGACGCTGGCTGTTCGCCTTCTGGGCGGCCGCCCTTGCGGGCTTCCTCCTGCCCTCGCCGGGGCGGATGACCTTCGAGACGAAGCTCGGCGTGACCACCGCCCCGTGGAAGTTCCTCGGTGACCTCGGGCAGCTGTGGCACGACCGGGCCGGCTTCGGCGGCATCGCCGACCAGTACATCGGCTACGCCTTCCCGACCCTCCCCTATTACGGCCTGGCCGATCTGGCGCGGCTGCCCGTCTGGCTGGCCGAGCGGCTGTGGATGTCGCTGATCGTCACGGTCGCGTTCTGGGGCGCGCTGCGGCTGATGGAACGGCTGCGCGTGGGTGCACCGTCGGCCCGGCTGCCCGCAGCCGCCTGCTACGCCCTGTGGCCCACCTTCACCATCGTCATCGGCTCGACCTCCGCCGCCGCGCTCCCCGGCGCGCTGCTGCCGTGGGTCCTGCTCCCCCTCACCGACCCGCGCCTCTCCACGCGTACGGCCGCGACCCGTTCGGCGCTGCTGATCCCCTTCATGGGCGGCGTCAACGCGGCGACGACGCTGGCGTCGCTGCTGCCCGTCGGCCTCTACCTGCTCTCCCGCACCGGGCCACGGCGGCCGCGGCTGCTCACCTGGTGGATTCCCGGTGTGCTGCTCGCCACGGCCTGGTGGGTGGTTCCGCTCCTTCTGCTGGGGATGCACGGCGAGAACTTCATGCCGTTCATCGAGCAGGCCGACACCACCACGGGCACCATGTCCGCCACGGAACTGCTGCGCGGGGCCGGCAACTGGGTCGGCTACCTCAACTTCGGCGAGCCCTGGCTGCCGGCCGGCTGGACGATGACGTCCAACGCGTTCGCGGTGATGGGCTCGGCGCTGGCCGCCGCTCTCGGCCTCGCGGGGCTCGCCCGCCGGGATCTGCCCGAGCGGCGCTGGCTGCTGCTGACGGTTCTGGCCGTCGCGGTGATCGCACTCGCCGGTTACGACGGAGCGCTCGGCGGCCCGCTGCATGCCGTGTGGCAGGAGTGGCTGAACGGCTGGCTGCGCCCGTTCCGCAACATCTACAAGTTCGCGCCCGGCCTCGCACTGGCGCTCGCGCTGGGGCTGGCACACCTGCTCGCCGCCATCGGGGCACGCCAGGGCGCCCGCCGCCGCGCGCCCGCCCGTCGCCTCTCGCCGCGTCTGCTCCCGCTGCTGACCGCCGTGCTGGTGCTGCCCGCCCTCGCTCTGCCCTTCCTGACCGGCAGCATCCTCCAGCCCGGCGCCTTCACCCGGCTCCCCGCCTACTGGGAACAGACCGCCGGCTGGCTCAAGAGCCACAGTCCGAACGATCGCGCCCTGGTCGTCCCCGCGACCGCACACGGTATCTACACCTGGGGCTCCCCCATCGACGAGCCGCTGGACGTCCTCGCCGATTCGCCCTGGGCGCAGCGCGACTTCGTCCCCTTCGGCACGCCCGGCGCCCGGCGCACCCTGGACGCGGTCGAGCAGGCCCTGCTCACCGGTGCCCAAGTACCGGGCCTGCGCGACTACTTGCACCGGGCCGGGCTCCACGACGTGGTCGTACGCAACGACCTCGACCCGGACCAGATCGGCTATGTCCCGCCGCAGACCGTCAAACGCACCCTGGAAGCCTCCGGCTACCGCAAGGTGGCGTCCTTCGGGCCGCTGACCACCGGCGGCCGCATTCCGGCCGGGGCCCCGCTCCAGATCCAGGGCCTCTACCCCCGCCAGCGCTCCGTGGAGATCTACCGGCCTCGGGACACCCCGAAGCCCGGACCCGTCACCGCCGGAGCCGTCGCGGACACCGCGCAGCTCAGCGGCGGCCCGGAGGCGCTCCTGCAGCTGTCGGCCGATCCGGCGCTGCGCCACCGCCCCACCGTGCTGACCGGGGACCGCCATCCCGGCATCGGCTCCCTGCCGCTCCAGCTGACCGCCGACGGGCTGCGCCGCGCCGACACCCGCTTCGGGCTGGTCAACAGCAACACGTCGTACACCTACACGGCCGGCGAGACGAACCACTCCGACAGCGTCCAGGACCCCGGCCGGCCGCCTCGGCAGATCCTCCCCACGTCCGGACCCGGCCACCAGACCACAGCCGTACTGCGCGGTGCCTCCTCGGTGACCGCCTCCACCAGCGGCAACTGGCTCTTCCACCTCCCGCAGTACGACCCCGTGAACGCCTTCGACGGCAACCCTGACACCGCCTGGGCGGAGGGCAGCGCGGGCGACCCCGTGGGCCAGTGGACCCGGATCGCCTTCACCCGGCCCACCACCCTGCCCGCCGCGCTCTCCCTCACCCCGCTCCCCGGGGACGGGCTGCGCGCCGCCCCCACCTCCGTACGCGTCGAGACCGACCGCGGCAGCGCGGAGAGCCCGCTACGGCCGGACGGAACGAAGCAGCAGGTCAAGGCCCCCGCGGGCACGGCGACATGGCTGAAGGTCACCATTCTCGGCTCGCAGACCCCACGCGCCGGCCTCTCCGGCGCCGGCTTCTCGGAGATCTCCGTCCCCGGGGTCCAGGTCACCCGGCTGCTGCAACTTCCCACCGACGCACAGAAGTCCGACGCCGCCGTCACGAGCTACTCGCTGCACCGCGGCAGCGACCCCGGCGGCCTGTCGCCGGTCTCCGCCGAGGTGGGGCTGCACCGCCAGTTCCGGACCGGCGCGGACGCGCCCTACGTCGTCTCCGGCAAGGCGCTCGCCGTGCCCGGCCCGGAACTCGACCGGCTCCTCGACCGGACGGCGCCCGAGCAGAAGGACCGGATCACCGCCACCGCCGATTCCACGAGCTTCGGCTTCGGCCGGTCGCTCAGCCCCCGCAACCTCGTCGACGGTGATCTGACGACGGCCTGGATCGCGGGCGACCGGCCCACCCTGCATCTGCGCTGGCCCGGCCGGAAGAAGGTCGACCAGATCGTGCTGGCCGCGGCCGGCGGGGTCTCCACCCGCCCCGAGCAGATCCTCATCAACTCCCCCGACGGGGCCGCCACCGCCGGCGTCGACGAGAACGGGCAGGCCCGCTTCGATCCGATCACCACCGACCGCCTGGACATCACCATCAGCAAGGTCAAACCGCTGACCCTGCACAACCCGGTCGCCGGCCAGGCCCTTCAGCTGCCCGTCGGTCTCAGCGAGGTCTACCTTCCGGCGCTGGAGAAGTACCGCACTCCGCGGCCCGCGGCCGGCAAGCGGTTCACCCTCGGCTGCGGCCAGGGCCCGGCCCTCGCCGTCGACGGCACCCTGCACGCCACCAAGGCATCCGGATACGTCCGCGACCTCACCGAACGCCGCCCGGTCGATGTGGAGTTGTGTGCCGGCGAGGCCCGCGACGGCCGCCTGGAACTGCCCGCAGGCCGCCACCGCGTGGAAGCCGGCGACCAGGGCCCGCTTGCGCTGACGGACATCACGCTGACCACGGGCGGGGGCAACGGGGCGGACGGGTACGCGGGGAGCGGTGCCGACGCGGGTGCGGGCTCGGGTGCCGACTCGGGCTCGGGTGCCGACTCGGGCTCTGGCCCGGGCAGGAGCTCCTCCGCGAGCGCCGCCTCCGCCCGGCCGGTCACCGCCGAAATCTGGTCCGGGGATCGCCGTTCCGTCGCCGTGGGGTCCGGCCCGGCCGCCTACCTCCAGATGCACGAGAACGCCAATGACGGCTGGCACGCCACCCTCAACGGCCAGGAACTGACGCCGCTCCGCGTGGACGGCTGGCAGCAGGCATTCCTCGTCCCGGCCGGCGCCGGCGGCACCGTGAAACTGGCCTACCGACCGGCCACCACCTACGAACTCGGGTTGTTCGGGGGCGCGCTGGGTGTGCTGCTGCTACTCGCCTCCGCCCTGATCCGCCGCACCCCCCGCACGCCGCCCCCGGCCATCCCCACACCACCTGAAGCCTCCTGGCTCGTGGGCACGCTCGCCCTGACCGCGGTGGTGGCCCTGGCAGCCGGCCCGTACGCCCTGGTCGTGCCGGTACTGGCGGTCCTCGCCCGCCGACGGCCCGAACTACTCGTCCCACTCGCCCTCTTGGCCATGCTCGGCGCGGGCATCACCGCGGCCCTCGGCGCCGGCGAGCCCGTCGCCGCCGATCGGGGTGCCTTCAGCAGCACGGCACAGGCCCTGGCCCTCCTTGCGCTCGCGGCAGCGGTCGTGACCGTACCCCCGCGACGGGAAACCACCGGCGCGCTACGGGCGAGCCGGGGGACAGCGTCACCATCGGCGCCCGCCGCGCCTGCGTCCCCGTCGTCGCCCTCTTCGGGCCCTTCGGGACCGGCGGCCTCGTCCGCGTCACCTCCGTTGCCTCGCCGCCGACCCGGGACGGCAGCCTCCGCTGAGGCCGACGGAGCGGGTGCCGGTCCTGTGGTCGACGCGCCGGGTCGCGCGGTCGCGGGAAACGCCGCGGTCGAGGCCGGTCGACCGATCATGGCCTGCGGGCGATCACAGGGCGGCGGGCCGAAATGGGCCGAGCACCGTCGCAGGAACCGCCTCGGCCGACCCGACGACAGCGGGGAGGAGACCACCCGATGACCGCACTGGAACCGGCTCGGCACCAGCCGTCCGGCGAGCCGTCCGATGACCGCCTGCACCGGCCCATGGACGCCCCGAGCGACCGGCAGGACGACAGCTCCGGCCCGGCTCGCGCGCCCGCGGTCGGCCGCGTCCCCTTCCCCGTCGTCGACGAGATCGCCCGCCACTGTCTGCAGGACGACGAGCCGGAGACCGTACATATCGAGGTGCACCTCCCCGGCCGGATCGACCACGCCAGGATCCGCACCGCCTTCCACCAGGCGCTCGCGCGTCACCCCCGCATCCTGATGCGGCAGGCCCCCGTCCGCTGGTGGCGACGCCGCTACGCGTGGCAGCTCACCGCCACCCCCGACACCGACCCGGTCCTCTTCCCGCCCCCCACCGCCGACGCCCTCGCGCAGGCCAGGCGACGCGCGCTCGTCAGCTGCCCGCCGCTGGACACCTCACCGCCCGTACGGCTGGAGGTGATCGAACGGTCGGGCGGGGCCGGCGGAACCGTCCTGCTGCTCACCATCAATCACACGGCACTGGACGGCCCGGCCTGCCTGCGCGTCCTGGCCACCGCCGCCGAACTGTACGGCGGCGCGGACAACTCCCCTGCCCCACCACCCGTACGCCCCCACGGAGCCGGACCAGGCATCGACCCCACCCCGCCCGGCTCCCCACTACCCGCCCGGCGCGCCTTTTCCCGTCCGGCCCGCATCGCCGCCGATCACGGCGTTGGGCAAGGGGACGGGCACGCGCCCGGGTACGCCGCTGACGGAGCCGGCGACAACTCCGCACTCAGCCCTGCCCCCGACCCTGCCCCCGGTCAGGGCGTCGTGGCGGACAGCGAGGGCACCGGCAGCGGCACCGAGCGAGCCGACCACGGCAACCACAAGGCCGCCGGCGGTCACCGCCACAACGGCAACGGCATGCTGATCGTGGAGTTGCCCGTGCCGGCCCGTCCACCGCGTGTCGACGGCCGGGCGCCCTACACCGTCAACGACCAACTCCTCGTCGCCACCTGCCTGACAGTCGCCCGCTGGAACCGGCTGCACGCCAGCCCCACCTCCCCCGTCGTCGTCACCATGCCCGTCGACGACCGGCCACGCGGCACGGATATGCCCATCGGCAACGGCACCCGGCTGGTCTCCGTCGGCTTCGGCCCCGAGGAGCACCGGGACGCCGAGCTCCTGTGTGCCAACCCGCCCGACCCCGACGCGGTGACCCGGCTGCTGCGCCGTACGGCGTCCCGCACCCGAGCCCTCAAGTCGGCCTCCGGCTCGCAACTCGGCCTGGCGGGAACGCTGCTGACGGCCCCGGTCCTGCCCGTCGGGCTTCGAGCGGCCGCCACTCGCGCCCTGCGCACCGCTGCCGCGCCCTGGACCTCCACCACCCTGCTCTCCAACATCGGCCGCATCGCCTACCCCCTGGATTTCGGTGACGGGGGCCGTCCCACCGCGGTGTGGTTCTCCGCACCGGCCCGAATGCCACGGGGGCTGACCGTCACGACGGTCTCCGTCGGCGGCCGCATCCAGCTCGCGCTGCGCTGGTCGCACGCCCTCTTGGACGACACGGCCGGCGCGCGCCTGGGCGCCCTCTTCGCCAACTCCCTCGCGGCCACCTCCTGGACCGGTCCTTCGCCCGAGGCCCCGCCGCCACCGCTCTCTCCCGCCCCTCCGGCCGAAGGAGACGCCCCATGACCCGGCCGCCCGATACCCGCTCCGCCGGGAGCCCGGCCGGGCCGTCGAGGCCCGGTGACACGAGCCGCCGGGGCACAGGCGCCCCGCCGGACGGACTGCGCGACTTCTACGAGAATCCGGCCGTACCGGTCGCGTCGGGCGACGCGCGGAGCAGGCGCCAAGCGCTGCTGCTGGCGCACGCCCTGGGGGCCGTACGCTCCGGGGCGCCGGCAGCCACCATCCTCGACATCGGCTGTGGAGACGGCACCGCGGCGGCCACCGCCGCGGAGGTCCTCGCCGGTCACCGTCTGATCGGCGTCGACTGGTCGCAGGACGCCCTGCGCCGCGCCGCGACCCGTATTCCCTGCGCGGTGCGCGGCGAACTGAGCGACGGCGGACTGCCGTTCGCTTCCGGGGCCGCCGACGCCGTGCTGTTCAGCGAGGTCGTCGAACACCTCATCGACCCCGACGCCGCGCTCGACGAACTGCACCGCGTCCTGCGTCCCGGCGGCCATCTGATGCTGTCCACCCCCAATCTCGCCGCCTGGTACAACCGCGGTCTGCTGCTCGCGGGAGTGCAGCCCGTCTTCTCGGAAGTCAGCATGCGACGTATCCACGGCCGCCCCGGCACCCAGGTCGTCGGCCACCTGCGCCTCTATACCGCTCGCGCGCTGCGCGGCTTCCTCACCGCGTCCGGCTTCGAGGTCGTACAGATCGCCGGGGCTCCGTACCACGACGTGCCGCGCCCGCTCCGCCCTCTCGACCGCGCGGCCTGCCGCGTCCCGTCCCTGGCCTCCATCCTGCTCGCGCATGCCCGCCGGAGAAGGGAGTAGGGCGATGCTGTGGTGGGGCGTGGCGTCCGCTCTGCTCGCCAACGTCCTGTACAGCACCGGCTTCGTGCTGGAGAAGCGCGCGCTGTCCACACTGCCCGCGCTGAGTACCCGCCGGCCCGCCCGGGTCGTCCGCCACCTCCTCGGCAGCCCGCTGTGGATCGGCGGCTCGCTCGCCCTGGCTGCCGGTTTCGCCGCTCAACTCGCCGTCTACCGCACCCTCCCCATCGCCGCGGCCCAGGGAATTTTCGTCTCGGGCCTGGTCCTGCTGCTTGTGCTCTCCTCGGTCGTGCTGGGTGAACGGACCAGCGGACGGGAGCGGCGCAGCATCCTTGCGATCCTCGTCGCGCTGGTGATGGTCGTGTCCTCGCTCCGGAGCGACGACGCGACGGCCATCGCCCGCACCGCGCCATCCGCGACGCTGCTCGCCGTCGCCGTACCGGCCCTGGCCGCGGGCCTGTTGCTGTACGGCTCGGCAGAACGCCGCGCCAGGCGCCGCCACCGCCTGCCGACCGCGGGCGTCCCCTACGGCGTGGCCGTCGGCCTCCTTTACGGGGTCAGCTCGTTGGCCATCAAGGGCGTCGCCGGGCTGCTCACCACCCGGGACATCCCCGGCGCGGCCGCGGAACTCCTCCGCTCGCCGTATCCCTACCTCCTCCTCTTCACGGGAGCCACCGGCCTGGTCCTGTCCCAGACCGCCCTGCAACGCTGCCGCGCCTCCGTGATCGTCCCCGTCTGCTCCACCGTCACCTGCGTCTTCACGACCGCGTTCGGCACCTTCACCTTCGGCGAACCCCTGCCCGACGACCCGCTGCCCCTCACGCTGCGCCTGGGTGGCACCGGCGTGGCCGTCGCCGTCCTGCTCGCCCTGCCCCGCCACGACACCCCCGACGCCCCGGGCCCTGCCACACACCCCGACCCGGCACCGCTCCGGGCGCCGGCCCCTTCCTCGGCCCCGACTCCAGCCCCGGATGCCAGCACGGCACCGCCACCTTCCCCGTTCCAGCCCCCGAGCAGGCCCCCGCCCCCTTCCGCATCCCCGTCCACCACCGCATCCACTTCCCCGACCGCCTCCCCTCCCCGCCGCTGACACAGAGGAGTTGAGCCATGAAGCCCGATGACCCGCTGCTGAAGATCCTCGCCTGCCCGCTCGACAAGGGACCGCTGTCCCTGCTCGCCGACGACGAGGTGCTCTACAACCCCCGGCTGCGCCGCCGCTATCCGCTACTCGACGGCATCCCCCAGCTGCTCCCGTCCTCCGGCGTGCAGGTCACCGACGCCGAGCACGAACGCATCCTGCGCCACCTCGCGGAGTCCGGTGCCCCGGCACCCGATGCGACATCCGCCGCCTGCCCGGCACCGCTCACCGGCGAGGCCCCCGCCGCCGCCACCGGCACGGTCTCCCCCGCCGACACGGCGACCGCCCCGGCACATGACCAGCCTGCCGAATCGGGCACCCTCCCCGCGGCAGCGGCCACCGAACACCCCACCGCAGATGCCGGACAGCAGCCCCCCAGCCCCGGACGAGCGACGCCGGGCCCAGGGCGCCCCGCCGAGCGGGAGCCGCGGTCGTGACGCTCGCCTCTCGGGTCGGCCCCAGGCTGCCGCCCCGGATGGTGTCCGCCCTGGCGACCGGGCTCTATCCGCGGTTCGAACCGGAACTGCGCCGCCTGGCCGACTTCTGCCCGCCGGGCGGCACGGCGGTGGACGTCGGCGGGTGGTACGGGCCGTGGACCCGGCGGCTGGCCCGTCGCGCCGCGCGGGTGGTCACCATCGAGCCCGTGCCCCACCTGGCCCGACTGATCGACTCCGTCACACCGGCGCATGTCGAGGTCGTCTCCGCCGCGGCCACCGACCACACCGGCCGCGTCACCCTCTGGCTGCCCCCCGACGGCCGGGGCGACCGCGGGGTCTCCTCGCTCGTACGCCGTGAGCTGCACGGCGCCGCCCTCGACGTGCCGTGCCTTCCCCTGGACGCGCTGGACCTGGCGTCCGTCACCCTCATCAAGATCGACGTGGACGGCGGGGAGCTCGGCGTGCTGCGCGGTGCCGCACGCACCGTCGCACGCGAACGCCCGGCGCTGTTCATCGAGTTGGAGACCCGGATCCAGCCCCTCACGCCCGTCCTGGACTGGACGGCCCGCCACGGCTATCGCGGCTGGGTCCTGCCGCACGACCACTGGCTGCCGCTGGCCGACTTCGATCTGCCCGCTCATCAGTCCCGCACCTCCCACGTCGCCGAACACGGCCTCCTCCGCCGCTCGCTCGCCCCGCACCGCCGCTACGTCAATTCGGTACTTTTCCTCCCCGACGGCAACCGCCCCGGACCCCCTGGAACCGGCACCGTCCACGACGATGTCCATCATGAACCGCACCACTGACAACGCCCCGCCACCAGGCTCCGACGGCCCCTCCGGCCTGCCGGGGCCGGTCGCCTTCCAGCTCGTGCTGCTGCGCCGGATGGCCGACCACCAGCCCGGCCTCGTCGAGGACGCGTTGCGGGAGCTCGACGTCTCCCGCGCGGATCTGCGCGAGGCCAACCGCCGCTGGCAGGCCCGGATGCACGCACCGCGGGCAGCGGGCGTGCAGCCCTACCGCGCGCTGCTCGGCACGCCCGAGAGCGTCGCCACCCGGCAGCTGGGGGATCTGACCTGCAAGGCGCTGACCTGGCCCGTTCCGCTCTGGCCCGATCTGCGGTTCGAGGTGCTCACGGCCGGCCGGGGCACCGTTTGGAACGCCTGGCTCGTCCGCGCACCCGGGGCCGCCGCCCCGGACCTCCGTACGACCGCGGACCTCACCCCCTGGTCCTGCACGGTCGACGAGGTCGCCCGCGCCTTTCCACCCGCCCGCCCGATGGAGGGCAGCGCCCCCACCCGATGGCGCCTGGCCTGCACCGTCCCCGACCCCGGCGCAGGCTCGGGCGGCGGCCCCGGGACGCCCGAACCGCACGCCGCGATCGCCGAATTCACCTGGGGCCTGTTCCAGAGGCGGGTGGACTGAAGTCGCCACTCCGGGATGCCCGCAGGGTTCGGCCCGTCAGCTGCTGACAGGCCGACGGGCCACAGGGCCGTGTGAATGGCGACGTACCGTCAGGGACGGGCCACCACCAGCAGGTCCACCAGGTAACACTCCTCCACCCTCTCGTCCGGGAAGACCTTCCGCAGACGAGTGCGCTCCTCTTCGAGGAAAGCGCGCGCCCCGGCTTCGCCGAGTACGAGAAAGGCCGAGTGGCTGCCGATATCGGCGAGCTGCGTGTCGAGCGGGACGACGCGGCTCCAGCACACATGACGACGTTCCGGAGCCAGCCCCGAGAGGCCCGAGAGCCGGGCCGCGCGCAGGTCGTCCGGGCGCGACCTGAAAGTCGGCGGCACCCCGCAGTGACGGGCGATGCGCTCGTGCTGTTCGGCGATCCAGGGCACGTCGAAGACATCGATGTTCCGCCAGACCGCGAGCGAGCCGCCCGGCCGCAGCACGCGCAGCGCCTCGGGGACCGACCGCCGGGTGTCCGTCCAGTGCCAGGACTGCGCGTAGGTGACCAGGTCGTGGGAGGCATCGGCGAGGGGCAGCGCGTTGCCGTCGCCCCGGACGATCGGCACGCCGGGAAGCGCGCGGCGGAATCCGGCCGCCATGCCGTCTCCGGGCTCGACCGCGACGACGTGGGCGCCGCGCTCCCGTAAGAGGGCGGTGGCGATGCCGGTACCGGCCCCGATGTCGGCCACTTGGGCGCGCCAAGGGCGTCCCGCCAGTTCCTCGATGGCGTCCAGGGCGGCGGGCGGGTATGAAGGGCGGGTATGAAGGGCGGTTGGCGGCGTACCGGGCGGCGGCCGTGTTGAAGGAATGAGCGCGCTCATGGGCAGTCATCCGTCCCTCCTCGCCCTCGCGCCCCCGCCGACACCCGAACGGCTCTGTCCGCACGTCCCCCTGGCCGGTACCCCGAGCGGCCCTGCTCAACAGGCAGCTGACGGTCCGTGCCCGCAGGGTTGGGGATGAGTCGTTATTTGCATGCGCACCGTCCACACCGACCTACCGGGGAGGAATCATCCATGACCAACAGCCTCGCCCAATTGCGGCGCTGCTCGGTCGCAGTCGACCTCGGCGCGGCCCGGACCAGGGTGTATGTCAAGAACCAGGGGCTCCTCGTCGATGAGCCGACCGTCGCGGCGGTCAATATCCGTACCGGCGCGATGCTCGCCGTCGGCTCTCAGGCCGAGGTGATGGACGGCCGGACCCCCGACTACATCCGCGTGGTGCGCCCGGTCATCGGGGGGACCGTCGTGGACATCGACATGGCCCAGCGTCTGCTGCGCCATCTGGTCGGTAACAAGCTGCGCAAGACCTGGCGACGGCGGCCCTCGATGCGGGCCGCGGTCGCTCTCCCCTACGGCAGCGAGCCCCTCTCCCAGCGGGCGGCCGTGGAGACGCTCACCGGAGTGGGCGCCCGCCGGGTGGAGCTGGTGGACACCCTGATCGCGGCGGCGGTCGGCTGCGGGCTTCCGGTGGAGCAGCCGGAGGCGACCATGATCGTGGTGTGCGGCGCCGGGACCACGCAGGTCGCGGTGCTCTCCCTCGGATCGATCGTGGCGGCGGAAACCGTCCCCGTCGGGGGCAACGCCATCGACGACGCCGTGGTCCAGCACCTGCGCCTGCATCACGAGCTGATGCTGCCGAGCCCCCAGGGCGTACGCCCCCTGCACCTGATGCTCTCCGGCGATGGCGATCTGCCCCCCGGTACGACGGAGGTGCACGGCCGTGATGTCACCAGCGGCCTGGCCCGGTCGGTGTGTGTCGACACCGAGCAGGTGCGGGAGGCCATCGCGACGCCCCTGACCTCGATCCTCGACGGCATCGGGGCGGTACTCCGCCGCTGCCCGCCGGACCTGGTGGCCGACCTCGGCGAGCGCGGCATCATGCTCGCGGGCGGCAGCGCCCTGATCCCCGGCCTGCAGCCGATGATTCACCAGGCCACCACCATGCCGGTGCACATCGCCGACCGCCCGGGGACGTGTGCCGTATTCGGTCTGGGCGCCATGATCGAAGGCAAGGTGCAGCCGCTGCACCTCGACCCGATGTCCCGGTAGAGCCGCCGGACCGACGGAGCCCTCGGCCCCGCCGCGGCCGGACCACCGGCGCGCCGCAGCCGGCAGCCACCGCCCGCGGGCCGGCGCCCGCAGGACCCCGGCCGCGCCGCAGCCCCGCCGTCCCGCCCGTTCCGCCGACGCTTCGACCTGCGGGATCGGCGGGGCACACCGGTCCGATGACGGGGGCCGCAGGTCGCATACCGACCCGCCGGGTCCTCAAAGACTCCGGGCGTTCCAGGCGACCACCGCGGGGCGGCCGTGCTCGGTGCCGAGGACGCCGACCGCCCCGGTCCCGAAGGTGAACATCCCACCCGCCTCGGGCGGCAGCCCGAGCCTGCGGGCGGTCAGCACACGCAGGAAGTGGGCGTGCGCCACCAGCGCCACATCGCCCTCACCGGACTCCAGCGACGACGCGATCCGCGCCAGCACCCGATCGGCGCGCGCCCCGACCTGCTCGGGCGACTCGCCCGGGTGCTCGTCGGGGCCTGCGGCGACGCCGTCGGTGAACAGATACCAGTCGGGACGGCTGCGGTGGATCTCGGCGGTGGAGATCCCCTCGTAGCCGCCGTAGTCCCATTCCCGCAGGTCCGCATCGATCTGCGGCTGTTCAAGGCCGGCCAGCTCCGCGGTGCGCAGCGCCCGCGCCATGGGGCTCGCCCAGACCTGGCCGATCTTCCGGCCGGCCAGCAGCGGGCGCAGTGCGCGGGCCTGCTCCTGACCGTTGGCGGTGAGCGGAAGATCGGTCCAGCTGGTGTGCGCGCCGTCCCGGCTCCACTCGGTCTCGCCGTGCCGGATCAGCAGGAGCTCGTTCACTCGCCCTGCGCCTGCTGTCCCTGTCCCTCGTCCTGCTGGGCCTCGACCGACGCACGGACCTCGTCCATGTCCAGACCGCGGGCCTGGCCGATGACGTCCTCCAGGGCCTCCTCCGGGAGCGCCCCGGGCTGGGCGAACACCGCGATGTTGTCGCGGACGATCATCAGGGTCGGAATGGACTGGATCTGGAAGGCGGAGGCCAGCTCGGGCTGCGCCTCGGTGTCGACCTTCGCGAAGATCAGGTCGTCGTGCTTGTCGGACGACCGCTCGAAAACCGGGCTGAACTGCTTGCAGGGGCCACACCACTCGGCCCAGAAGTCGATCAGTACGAAATCGCTGCCGGAGACGATCTCGTCGAAGTTTTCCTTGGTGAGCTCTACGGTGCTCATGCGTGCTTCCCTGCTTCCGGTCTGTCGTGTATATCCAAAATGCTGCCCAGCTGCGGTAACGGGGGGACCCCCGAGACCTATTCCGCATGCCGAACCATCCCGCTCCCCTGCCCACCGAACGCAGTCCTAGACATACGAATCCCTGTCGGAATTCGCCTGCCCGGGAGGGACCACCGGAACAGCGGAACGCAGGTCACCCGGCTTGCGTGCGACAGACCCGTAGCCGGCCGAACGCCGCTCCCCGGCCTCGATCGATCGAGGACCCGGGACCGCCGGACGGCAGACCGTACACAGACACGGCGGCCACCCCAAAACCGGCGGACCACAGCCCCTCCCACAGGCGCTTCGTCGCACCGCGCGGCGCCCCGCCCCCCACTCACGACATCACGACGAAGGCGCGAACACGCCTCCACGGCGCGCACGCGCCCTCGGCCTGCGACATCGGACACACAGGCTTCCCCAGCCGGGCTCACCCGCGGAGGGCGAACCCGGTGCCGTCCGCCCCGACTTCGGCAGGGGCCGACGTCGCGGCGGACGGCTACGGCCGACGTCCAGGACTAGCCCTTCGGTCGACCGTAGTCGGTGGCCATCTGACCGGCGAAGTCGTACACGATGGCCTGGTCGTCCCCGACCACCCAGGCGTCATGTCCGGGCGTGCACACGAACACGTCGCCGGGCCCCACCTCGGACTCCGCGCCGTCGTCCATCCTGATGCGCATGCGCCCCTGTGCCATGTAGCAGTTGTGGTGAACCTCGCAGCTGGCCGTGCCTACCAGCGGTCCCACCGATTCCGACCAGCGCCAGCCCGGCTCGAAGGTGGCGACGGCGAAATCCAGTCCGCTGAGGTGGAGGGCCTCGATGTGACCCCGGGGAAAGTCCCGCCGGTCATCCGGCTTGTCGAGGGTTTTGACTTCCAGCATGGGGTGCCTCCAACCGTTCCCCCTATTACTTCCATGGTGCGCCGCGCGAGTGCGGGCGGCCACCCCGCCGGAAGAAGGTCACCGGCGGCACAACCGGCACCACAGCGCGTGCCCACCCGCCCCTGCTCAGCGAACGTGGCGCACCCCGGTGACACACCCCGCCCCGCCTCAAGACCGGTCACCGCGGCCCGTGTTCGGCCGTCCGCCTCATCAGGAAGGTGACAGCCGCCCGATCTACGATGAACAGGGGCCGCCGACGCGAGGGCGACTGCGGACACCCACCCGGCAGCCCGCAGCCGATCACGCTTCCGCGGAAGGACGTGCTGCTCCATGGAAACCTCCGTGGCCGAGATCGCCGACGACATCTACCGGATATCCACCTTCATCCCCGAAGTGGCGGCCCCCGCGGGTTTCACCTTCAACCAGTTCCTGATCGACGCGGAGGAGCCGCTCCTCTTCCATACGGGCATGCGCTCGCTCTTCCCTACCGTCTCGGAAGCCGTCGGTCGCATCGTGCCGCTGGAGGAACTGCGCTGGGTGACCTTCGGGCACGTCGAGGCGGACGAGTGCGGCGCCATGAACCAGTTCCTGGCCGCCGCCCCGCAGGCCGAGGTGGCCCACGGCCTGCTGGGGTGCCTGGTGTCCCTCGACGACCTGGCCGACCGCCCACCGCGGGCACTGGCCCACGAGGAAACCCTCGACCTGGGCGGAAAGCAGCTGCGGCGCCGCGTCCGCCACCTCAACACCCCGCACGTTCCGCACAATTGGGAGGCGCGGGTGCTCTACGAGGAGACGACGGGCACGCTCCTGTGCGGCGACCTCTTCACCCATGTCGGCAACGGCCCAGCGATCACCGAGAGCGACCTGGTCGAGGCATCACTCGACGCCGAGGGAATGTTCCGTCAGATCTCCTGCCTGACGGCGGCGGCGGAAACGATGCGCTCCCTCGCCGAGCTGGCTCCGCGGACGCTGGCCGTCATGCACGGCTCGTCCTTCCACGGCGACGGCGCCGCCGCGCTCAACGCCCTCGCCGACGGTCTGGAGGCCCGCTTCCAACCGGAACGCACCTTCGCCGGTCGGCCGAGCGTCCTCGCCGACGGGGACTCCGCATCCTGACCACCGCGCGCGGCCCCGCGCCGCGCCCACGGCGACCGTCGGGCGCCGATCAGCCCTGCAGCAGCCAGTGGCCGCCGAGGGCGAGCGGGCCGAGCACCAGGCCACCCCAGGCCATGACCGCGAAGATCTTCTTCTTGTTCCGCTCGACGGCGATGAGGTCCTGCTCGGACAGGCCGGTCATGAGGAACGGGCTGCCGTCCGACGGCGCCCCTATGGTCAGCTCCCCCCGCTCGTCGTCCCGGGCCTCACCCCGCACATAGAACTGTGCGCCGTCCCGGAGGACCCACTCCTCCTGCTGGTGGCCGAGGGTGCGCTCGTGGCGGGTCACGCCGGGGATGTCGAGGAACCCGAGCGGCTTGTTGTCACCCGGCCGGTAGGGCTCGAAGTGGTCGACGGTCTTGGGCGCGTGGTCCACGATGCCCTTCGCGGGAACCACCACGGTGGCGCCTGACCCGTCCTCGACGAGGAACGGTGAGGCGCTGAGGAAATCGGACACCACCTGACTCTTGCGTGCCAGGTTCCCGCCGTTCCCTGAACCGGTCCGCGTCTCGTACTTGCGCGTGATCCTGGTACGGAACCAGACGCACTCCGTGCTGCCCAGCTGCGACGTCAGCGGGCCACTGGGATGCGGACGGGCCGTCCCCGCCGCTTCGATGCGCCGCCGGAAGGCACCGGGGCCGACCGCACCGACCGCCGCCTGATGCAGCTCCCGCAGCTCGTGCGACGCAACGGTCTCGGTCGTCACCATCGCGTGGATGCGCTTGCGCGCACGCAGGACCTGGAAGACGCTCAGCGCACCCAGGCCGAGGAGGAAGAGCCCCAGGAATGCCAGCACGTGACGGATACCTCTCTGTTGTTGCCGTGGGTCAGCGGAAGAGCTCGCGGATCCTGCGGAAGGTCTCGTAGAGGCCGCGGAGGGTCTGGCTTCCCGCCCTGACGAGGGAGGCCACGGCACACCAGCCGAGTATCAGCAGAGCCAACACGACGAGGCTCCATTGCCACCAGCTCACGACGGGCTCCTTGTCTCGGGGTTGGGGAGGGCCGGGACCCGGCGCGAAGTGTATGTCCCTCCTCCGGCAGCGACGGGGGCGGGACCGCCCCTGCACACAACCCGCACCGCACACCGGTCGGCGACTCCCCTCGCCCGGGGCCGGGCTCGGCATCCCGTACGCGGTCGCGTTCGCCGTGCGCAGGCGCTCGGGGCACGTGCCGAGGGCATCGGATCCACGCTCCGCGTCGGCTGTTTTCCGGCCGCTTTCCGAACAGTCACGCTATTCGTGGCACCGGTGGCCGTGCCCGGGACGGCGGGTCCCTTGGTCCACCACCGCGCCCCCGAATACCCCGTCCGGCTGACCCGATCCTCGTCCGGACGAGCGTCGAGGGCCGCCGG
Source organism: Streptomyces sp. NPDC048248 (assembly GCF_043201875.1). Lineage (NCBI taxonomy): Bacteria > Bacillati > Actinomycetota > Actinomycetes > Kitasatosporales > Streptomycetaceae > Streptomyces > Streptomyces sp. NPDC048248. Next base: position 170,552 of record NZ_JBICZL010000003.1, on the reverse strand, counting down.
CATCCTCACGGCGACCCTCGAAACTGCCTCTCACCTGGCCATATCGCGTCTGCGCTACCAGGCTGCGGTGGGGCGGGTGGGACTCGAACCCACGGCCGACGGATTATGAGTCCGCTGCTCTAACCGGCTGAGCTACCGCCCCCTCGCGGCGCGCCGCGCACATTTGTGCGCGCCGTCTGCCGCAGCATAGCCGCTCATACGATCTGTTGCCCGTGAGGACCGTCGTCGCGCGACCATGCACGCCCAAGAGGACTTGGATCATGGGTGGTTCGGTTCCACGGCACAAGAAAAAGGACCCCTTCCGGGGTCCTCGTTCCTTCTGCTCCCCCGACTGGACTCGAACCAGTAACCCTCCGGTTAACAGCCGAATGCTCTGCCAATTGAGCTACAGGGGACCGAGCTCCCCCGACTGGACTCGAACCAGTAACCTGCCGGTTAACAGCCGGCTGCTCTGCCAATTGAGCTACAGGGGAATGCTCTGTGTGCCTCGAATGCACCCCTGCCCGGTCTTCCGGACGGCGCGCGCTCGCTGCGACACATACATTAGCGCAAGCAGGGGGGTGCTCCGCCAATCGGTATCGCCTCGGGTGATCTCCAGTCCTGGGGGTAGGCGCGCGGCACAGCCTGCCGATCCGCTGCGTCACCGGCATCGGACGCGATCGAGCGGCATCAAGGCGCCTCGTGCGTGGCATGAGTGGCACACACGAGCGAGACCGACGACAGGAAAGGGTGGAGCGATGCGCTACCGGCTCACGTTCATCACGGGACTGGCCATCGGATACGTGCTCGGCACGCGGGCCGGCCGGGAGCGGTACGAGCAGCTGCGCAAGTGCGCCCAGCGCTTCGCGCAGAATCCCGCTGTCCGCAATACCGCCGAATCGGCCGCACTGACCGGCCGCGAAGCCGCCACGAAGGCCTTCGACAAGGTCGAGGACCGGCTGCCCGACTCCTTCAGCACCCGGATCCGCTCGCTGCGCGATCACCGCGGGGCGGCGGAGGACGACTGGGGAACGAGCAACACATGACGGCACTCACCCGAGCGGCCCCAGTGCGCCGCTGCCGGGCAAACCCTGACTCTCTCCTTATGCGTCCTATGGGGCATCATCTGGGGCCATGGGGATAGTCGCCGGGCTGGACAGCTCGTCCGAGAGCACACGGATCGTCGTCTGCGATGCGGACACGGGTGCCGTCATCAGGCAGGGGTACGCGCCGCACCCCGCCGACAAGGGACCCGAGATCGATCCGCAGGCATGGCTGATGTCACTCGGCGAGGCGGCGGGCAACGGGCTGCTGGAAGGCGTGCAGGCGATCGGCGTGTCCGCGCAGCAGCACGGTCTGGTGCCGCTGGACGCCGACGGCAATCTCGTACGGCCCGCGCTGGTCGGCAATGACAAGCGCGGGCAGAGCGCTGCCGCCGACCTGATCGACTCGCTGGGCGGGCGCACCGCCTGGGCGCAGTCCGTCGGGGCCGTGCCGCAGGCGGCGCACCCGGTGACGAAGCTGCGCTGGCTGGCCCGTACCGAGCCGGCGAACGCGGCCCGGATCGCGGAGGTCATGCAGCCGCACGACTGGCTGGCGTGGCAGCTGCTGGGACGGCCCGCGCGGCGGACGACGGACCGCAGCGGGGCCTCGGCGACCGGCTTCTGGTCGGCGGCGACCGAGTCCTACCGGCCGGACCTGATCGAGCTGGCGCTGGGGCACCAGGTGCGGCTGCCGGAGGTGCTCGGCCCCTTCGGGACCGCCGGGTTCACCCCGGAGGGACTGCTGATCTCCGCCGGTACGGGCGAGACGATGGCCGCCGCCTTCGGGCTCGGCGTCGGAGTCGGTGACGCCGTGGTGTCGCTCGGCGCCTCGGGCTCGGTGTTCGGCATCCACCATGAGGCGCTGGCCGACCCGAGCGGCACGATCATTTCCTTCGCCGACGCCACCGGCCGTCATCTGCCGGTGGTGCACACCACCAACGCGGTGCGGGTGCTGCGGGGCGCGGCGGAGATGCTCGGCACGGACCTGGAGGGCCTGTCCGCACTGGCGCTCGAGTCGTCGCCCGGCTCGTACGGCATGGTTCTGCTGCCGTATCTGGAGGGCGAGCGCACTCCGCACCTGCCGCACACCGCGGGATCGTTGCACGGGATGCGGCGGGAGAGCATGAAGCCCGAGCACCTGGCGCGGGCCGCCGTCGAGGGCATGCTCTGCGGGCTCGCGGACGCCCTCGACGTACTGCGCGGACGCGGCGTCGAGGTGCGCCGGGTGTTCCTGCTGGGCGCGGCTGCGGAACTGGGCGCGGTGCAGGCCGCCGCGCCGTCGCTGTTCGGCGTGCCGGTCGTGGTACCGCAGCCCGCGGAGTACGCGGCGCTGGGCGCGGCCCGGCAGGCGGCCTGGGCACTGGGCGTGGCGCACGGCACCCTCACCCCCGCGGCGGGCGCCGGCGCGCCGCCGGAGGGCGGGTCACCGTGGGTGGATCCGCCGGAGTGGCCTGCGGCCGCGAGCCAGGTGTTCGCACCGGGTGAGGACCTGGCGGTCGGCCGGGCCGTGCGCCAGCAGTACATGGCGGTGCGCGACGAGATCCATCCGGGGGCGTTCCAGCGGGAGGGCTGAGCCGGCCGGGTGGCCCGCGGGGCCCCGTCAGTCGAGGTAGCCGCGCAGCTGGTCGGCGAAGGCGTGGTCGCGGAGCTTGTTGAGGGTCTTGGATTCGATCTGCCGTATGCGCTCGCGGGTGACGCCGAAGATCCGGCCGATCTCCTCGAGGGTGCGGGGCCGGCCGTCGGCCAGGCCGTAGCGGAGCTGGACGACCTTGCGTTCGCGTTCACCGAGGGTGGACAGGACGGCGTCGAGGTGTTCGCGGAGCAGCAGGAAGGCCGCTGATTCGACGGGCGAGGCGGCGTCGCCGTCCTCGATGAGGTCGCCGAGCGCGACGTCGTCCTCCTCGCCGACCGGTGCGTGCAGCGAGACCGGTTCCTGGGCGAGCCGCAGGACCTCGCTGACGCGTTCGCCGGTCAGGTCGAGGTGGGCCGCGACCTCCTCCGGGGTGGGTTCGTATCCCCGTTCCTGGAGCATCCGGCGCTGGACGCGCACCACGCGGTTGATCAGCTCGACGACGTGGACCGGGACGCGGATGGTGCGGGCCTGGTCGGCGAGCGCGCGGGACATCGCCTGGCGGATCCACCAGGTGGCGTAGGTGGAGAACTTGTAGCCGCGGGCGTAGTCGAACTTCTCGACGGCGCGGATCAGGCCGAGGTTGCCCTCCTGGACGAGGTCGAGCATGGTCAGTCCGCGGCCGACGTAGCGCTTGGCGACGGAGACCACCAGGCGCAGGTTGGCCTCGATCAGGCGGCGCTTGGCCATTCGGCCCAGGACCACCAACCTGTCGAGGTCGACGGCGAGTTGGGAGTCCAGGTCGGGGGTGTTGGTGAGTTTCTCCTCGGCGAAGAGACCGGCCTCGACGCGGCGTGCCAGCTCGACCTCCTCGGCCGCGGTGAGCAGCGCGATCCGGCCGATCTCGCGGAGGTACTGGTGGAAGAGGTCGGAGGACGGGCCCGCCGTCTCGGGACGGGTCGGCGGCTCCGGTGCGGCCTCCTCGGCAGCCTCCTCGGCGACCTCCTCGGTGAGCGTCTCGACGGCGGGCGCCTCGCCCTGCTGGGGGACCGTGACCTGTTCGGCCGGCGGCTCCGGCGTACGGGGGTCACGGTCGGCGGGCCCGGGAGGACCCGGTTCGCGGAGGCCGGTCACGTCGTCGGCCGGCGCGTCGGGGAGGGTCTGGGTCTGCACGGGGGCGACCTCCAGGTGATCGCGGCTGGGGCGGCAGAAGGGTCCGGGACGACTGCGGCCGAGCCGCTGTCCGTCCCGGACGTCACGGGCGGTTCCGCGGGGGATTCACGGTCCGTGCGACCGGACCCGCCGCGCTCCGAGGACTCAGGCACCGCTCCTCAGTGTGGGGTACGACACATGCCCGCCACGAGGGGCGTGCGACCACTTTTTGAGTCCGGTGCGTGACCGGACGGCTACGGGCGGGCGCGACGCGCCGTACAGCGGGGGGCGGTTCGCGGTCCGGGGGCGGGGCGGTTCATCGTCAGCGGGCGGCCCGCCCGCTGATCAGGTGCATGCTGACCCGCCGGGTCGGCACGCTTTCGGAGAGCGCGTCAGCGCTTCGCGCCGGGGGGCGTGCGTGCTTCGTGACCGGCGCGGGCCGGACCGCCCGCTCCCGGTGCCGTCGCCGGGGGAGGCGGCGGGCGGGCCTTACAGGGCCGCCGCGCCGCGTTCGCGGAGGGACTTGCCGTATTGCTGGAGGACCCAGAGTTCCTGGAGCACCGCGGCCGAGCCCGCGTGATCGCCCTGGGCCTCGCTGCGGCGGGCGGCGCCCTCCAGGTCGGCGATGCGTGCGTCGACGGCGGCGATGCGGACCGCGGCCAACTGCTCGCCGGCGTAGGCGGCGTCGGGGTCTCGGCGGGTGCGCAGCGGCTCGACGGTGAGTTCGGTGACCATGGCGCGGACCGTGTCGTCGGGGGCGGCGTCGCGCACCCGGGCGACGTACTCGCCGTCGGCGACGCCGGCTGCGGCGCCGCCCGCGTCCTCGATGCACTGGCGGACCGTGGCATACGGCGGGGCGGTGAACTCGTCGACGCCGTAGGCGTCGAAGGCCGGGGACACCAGGTCGGGGCGCTGCAGGGCGAGCTTGAGGAGTTCGCGCTCCACGCGGTGGGCGGGGCTGCGGAGGTGGAGGGCCGGGCCGCGCGGTCCCGGGGCGGGGCGCTCCTGGACGGGGGCGGCTGCACCGCGGCGCTGCCGGCCGCCCTGCTCCGGGCCGCCGTCCCGGCCACGCTCGCGGGCCCAGCGGGCGAGCTGGCTGACCCGGCGGACCACGAACTGGGTGTCCAGGATGCCGAGCATGCCGGCCAGGGAGACGGCCGATTCGTGCTGGATCGAGCTGTTCTTGATGTTCGCGACGATGGGCGCCGCCTCGTCGAGGGCTGCGGCGCGGCCGACCGTGGTGGCGAGGTTGTGCCGGGAGACGACATGCCGCAGGGCGAATTCGAAGAGCGGGGTACGGGACTCCACGAGGTCGGCGACAGCCTGATCGCCCTTGGCGAGCCGCAGGTCGCATGGGTCCATGCCGCCCGGGGTGATCGCGATGGAGGTTTCCGCGGCGAACTTCTGGTCGTCCTCGAAGGCCCGCAGGGCGGCCTTCTGGCCGGCGGCGTCGCCGTCGAAGGTGAAGACCACCTCGGAGCCGGAGTTGTCCATCAGCAGCCGGCGGAGGATCTTGATGTGGCCCTCGCCGAAGGAGGTGCCACAGGTGGCGATGGCCGTGGTCACACCGGCCAGGTGGCAGGCCATGACGTCGGTGTAGCCCTCGACGACGACCGCGCGGCTGGTCCTGGCGATCTCCTTCTTGGCGAGGTCGATGCCGTACAGGACCTGGGACTTGCGGTAGATGGGGGTTTCAGGGGTGTTCAGATACTTCGGGCCGTTGTCGTCGTCGCGGAGCTTGCGGGCGCCGAAGCCGACGACCTCTCCTGAGATGTCCCGGATCGGCCACATCAGGCGGCCGCGGAAGCGGTCGATGGGGCCGCGGCGGCCCTCCTGGGAGAGGCCCGCCAGGACCAGCTCCTTGTCGCTGAAGCCGCGGCCGCGCAGGAAGCGGGTGAGGTGGTCCCAGCCCGCCGGGCTGTAGCCGACGCCGAAGTGCTGGGCGGCGGTCTGCTCGAAGCCGCGCGCGGCGAGGAACTTGCGGCCGATCTCGGCCTCGGGGCTGTCCAGCTGCTCGACGTAGAACTGCGCGGCGACCTTGTGGGCCTCGACCAGGCGGGTGCGCTCGCCCTGCTGGCGGCCGGGGGTGTAGCCGCCCTCTTCGTAGCGCAGGGTGATGCCGGCCTGGGAGGCGAGGCGCTCGATGGTCTCGGCGAAGGAGAGGTGGTCGATCTTCATGATGAAGTCGACGGTGTCGCCGCCCTCCTGGCAGCCGAAGCAGTGGTAGAGCCCCTTGGCGGTGCTGACGTGGAAGGACGGGGACTTCTCGTCGTGGAACGGGCACAGGCCCTTGAGGTTGCCGCCGCCGGCGTTGCGGAGCTGGAGGTACTCGGACACGACGGCGTCGATCGGGACCGCGTCCCGGACCGCCTTCACGTCGTCATCGTTGATCCTGCCTGCCACGCGTGAATTCTACGGCCGGGCTCGGACACTCCCCGCCGCGCCTCCGCTCCCCGGCGTCGCTCCGGTTCGGCCCATCAGCTCCAGGAAGCGGGCGAGTCCGATGTTGCCGCCGGAGACGATCACGCCGATCCGGGGCGGACGGGGGTCCTGCCCGGGCCGTCCGGGCACCGGGGGAAGGTCGATGCGCCCGGCCAGCAGGGCGGCGAGTGCGATGGCGCCGCTGGGTTCGGTGACGATCTTCAGCCGCTCGAAGGCCAGCTTCATGGCGGCGCGGATCTCGTCGTCGCCGACCAGGACCACGGAGTCGACGAGCTCGCGGTTGATCGGGAAGGTCAGCTCGCCGGGCGCGTCGACGGCCTGCCCGTCGGCGATGGTGTGCGGGACCGGGATCGTGACCCGGTGCCCGGCGGCGAGCGAGCGCCGGGTGTCGTCGCCGGTCTCCGGCTCCACGCCGATCATGCGGATGCCCGGGGCCAAGGCGGTCGCAGCGAGGGCCGAGCCCGCCATCAGCCCACCGCCGCCCACCGGCACCAGCAGCGCGTCGAGCGGACCGGTCTCCTCGATCAACTCCAGGGCCGCAGTGCCCTGACCTGCGATGACGTCCGGGTGATCGAACGGCGGGATCAGACTGAGTCCGCGCTCCTCGGCGAGCCGTCCGCCGATGGCGGCGCGGTCGCCGGTGTAGCGGTCGTAGCTGACGATCTCCGCACCGTAGCCGGCGGTTGCGTCGAGCTTGGCCTGCGGGGAGTCCTCCGGCATCACGATGACGGCGGTGGTGCCCAGCTCCCGGGCGGCCAGCGCGATGGCCTGCGCGTGGTTGCCGGAGGAGTACGCGACGACGCCGCGGGCCCGCTGCTCGGGCGTCAGCCGCGAAACGGCGTGATAGGCGCCGCGGAACTTGAACGCGCCGACGCGCTGGAAGTTCTCGCACTTGAGGAAGACCTCGGCGCCGACCAGCGCGTCGAGGGTGCGCGAGCGCAGTACGGGCGTGCGGTGGACCACGCCAGCCAGCCGTTTCGCCGCGTCCCGGACGTCGTCGAACGTGACGGCCGGGACGGGCGTGCCGGCGCCGCCAGGGCCGGTGGGGTCTGCGGGACCGGAGGAACCGGTGGGACTGCTGGGCATACCACCACGCTACGGGAGCAGCGAATCCAGCGGAACCTGCGGATCGGCCAACGCGTCGGCGTCCAACGGCTGCCCGGAGCGAATGAGTTGCTGGATGTGCCCGGCGACGTCCCAGACGTTGACGTTCATGCCCGCGAGCAGCCGGCCTTCGGCGAGCCAGAAGGCGATGAACTCCCTCTTGCCGACGTCGCCCCGGCAGACGACCTGGTCGTACGAGCCGGGCGGGGCGTAGCCGGAGTACTCCAGGCCGACGTCGTACTGGTCGGAGAAGAAGTAGGGGATGCGGTCATAGCTGACTTCCTGGCCGAGCATGGCGCGCGCGGCGGCCGGCCCGCCGTTGAGGGCATTGGCCCAGTGTTCGACGCGCACCCGGGTGTCCAGCAGCGGGTGGTCGGCGGCCGCGACGTCGCCGGCGGCGTAGATGTACGGGTCGGAGGTGCGCAGGCCGGCGTCCACGGCCACGCCTCCCCCGGCGGCCGGGTCGGCGAGCGCCAGGCCGGCCTGGGCGGCGAGGGCGGTGCGCGGGGCGGCGCCGATCGCGGCGAGCACGTCGTGGGCGAGGTGCTCCTCACCGTCGTCGGTGCGCACCGCGAGCACCATGCCGTCCTGCCCGACGATCTCGGTGAAACGGGCGCCGAAGTGGAAGCGGACGCCGTGCTCGCCGTGCAAGTCGGTGAAAAGACCGCCGAGTTCGGGCCCCAGGACGTGGTGCAGCGGGGTCGGGGCGGCCTCGACGACGGTCACCTCGGCGCCGTAGGAGCGGGCCGCTGCGGCGACCTCCAGGCCGATCCAGCCGGCCCCCGCGATGACGAGGTGGCCGTTGTCGCGGCCGAGCGAGGCCAGCACGCCGCGCAGCCGTTCGGCGTGCGCGAGGCGGCGCAGGTGGTGCACACCGGCGAGGCCGGTGCCGGGGATGTCCAGACGGCGCGGCTCGGCGCCGGTGGCGAGCAGCAGCTTGTCGTAGGCGATCAGGGTGCCGTCGCCGAGGCGTACGGTCCTGGCTTCCGGATCGAGGTGGACGGCGGGCTGGCCGAGGTGCAGTTCGATGTGGGCCTTGGCGTACCAGGCGGGTTCGTGGACGAAGACGCTGTCGCGCTCGTCCTTGCCGAGCAGGTAGCCCTTGGAGAGCGGCGGGCGCTCGTAGGGGTGGTCGCGCTCGTCACAGATGAGGATCACCCGGCCGGTGAAGCCCTCCGAGCGGAGGGTCTCGGCGGCCTTTGCGCCGGCCAGGCCACCTCCGACGATGACGAACGTCTGGTGTGCGTCGACCACTTGCTTCCTCCTCGTTGCGGTGCCGTACGTCCGCTTCCGCGTCCGTGAACGCCCTCGTCGTGCCCCCGTGGATCATGCCCCCGTCGGTGTCGTTGGCGATGCTCCGTTCGAAACCGCCGAGTTCGAGCGTCCCGCACGGAGCGTGAGGGGGGAAGGGGGCTACCCCTCCAGGGTCACCCTCGGTTGCCTCGCAGGTGACCAGGGGGGCGGGTGAGACGGGCGTGCAGAGAGCGTGCCGAGGCGTCCGTCAGGGCGGCGATCTGGTCGATGACGGCCCGCATCCGGGCGGTGTCGTCCTCGGCCGTCTCGAACAGCGAACGGAACTGCGGGTCAAGGCCGTCGGGGGCGCGGGCCAGCAGCGCCTCGGCCAGTTCGGCGATCACCACGCGCTGGTCGGCGCGCAGCGCTTCCTGGTCGGGCCGCTGCATGACGTAGCGGTCGGCGACGGCTTTCAAAACGGCGCATTCCAGCCGCGTTTCGGCCGGAACCACCAGCTCCGCCGCGTACCGCGTGAGCCTGCCGCTGCCGCTCGCGGAGCCGCGACGACCCGGCAGGTGACCCCACGCGGCCCGCGTGGCGGTCTCCGCGGCCAGGCAGAAGCGGCCGATCAGCTGGCTGGTGGCGTCCTTGAGGCGGGCCTGCGCGAGCGCCGAGCCGTCATAGCCGTGCGGCCACCACTCCTGCTCCAGGAGCCGGTCCAGCGCCGCGGCGAGTTCCTCGGGGCCGGCGCCGGGTGCGTAGCGTTCACCGGCGACGGCGAAGATCTCGGCCCGTTCGGAGTCGGCGAGCAGGAGGTTGGGGTCGAGGTGTCCGGCGTGCAGGCCGTCCTCGACGTCGTGCACCGAATACGCCACGTCGTCGGACCAGTCCATGACCTGCGCCTCGAAGCTCCGCACCGAGGTGGGCGCGCCCTGCCGGAACCACCCGAAGACCGGCAGGTCGTCGTCGTAGACGCCGAACTTCGGGGAGTCGGGGTCGGTGGGGTGCCCGCCGCGTGGCCAGGGGTACTTCGTGGCCGCGTCGAGAGCGGCGCGGGTGAGGTTGAGACCGACGCTGACCGTCGAGCCGTCCGGGGCCGGGATGAACCGTTTGGGCTCCAGCCGGGCCAGCAGCCGCAGCGACTGCGCATTGCCCTCGAACCCCCCGCAGGGCAGGGCCACTTCGTTGAGGGTCTGCTCGCCGTTGTGCCCGAAGGGCGGGTGGCCGAGGTCGTGGGCCAGGCAGGCGGTCTCGACCAGGTCCGGGTCGCAGCCGAGGGCGGCGCCGAGCTCCCGTCCGACCTGTGCGCACTCCAAGGAGTGCGTCAGGCGGGTGCGGGGGCTGGCGTCCCAGAGGTGGGTCTGCGAACCGGGGGTGACGACCTGGGTCTTGCCCGCGAGGCGGCGCAGCGCGGCGGAGTGCAGGACCCGGGCGCGGTCGCGCTGGAAGGCGGTGCGCCCGGGGCGCTTGTCCGGTTCGGAGACCCAGCGTTCGGCGTCGGCCTCGGTGTAGCCGGGCGTGTCCGGGGTGGCCGGGACACGTGCGGGTTCCCGGGAGCTCGGGCCGGAGGCGTGGCCGGGGCCGTGGTCGCCCGTGTCCCTGCCGGTGGTCGGTGGTGTACCCGTCATACAGCGACGGTAGCCGCCCTGGCGCCTTCCGGGTCGGATGCGGTACGCGCGAGGAGCGCCTGGTCGTAGCGGTGAAGTACGAGGCGGGCCAGGGAGGGGTGGTCGCCGAGGGGCGCGGCGGCGGTTGCGGGGGCGTCGGCGGCGCACTGCGCGGCGAAGCGCCCGGGGGCCGTGAAGCAGGCGGCGACGGCGATCCGGTCGTGGCCGCGGGCGGTCAGCAGTCGTACGGCCTCGGCGACGGTGGGGGTGGCGGCGGAGGCGTAGGCGGGCAGCACGGGGACGCCGCCGAGCCGGGCCGAGAGCAGCTGCGCGATGCGGGCGGTGTCCTCGGCGGACCGCGGCGCCCGGGAGCCGGCGGAGGCCAGCACCACGGCGGTGCGGCCGATGCCCGAACGATTCTGCGGTCGGTTCACGGCGCAGGGGCCGGCTGCCACCACCTCGCAGCCGAGTTCCTCGGCCGCGTCGAGAGCGTCGAACGCGTCGCGGGCATCAGGACCACCGCCGGTCTCGTGGGCGAACCCGGCCTCCACAAGCCTGCCGTGCAGCGCCTCGATCAGGAGCGGGTGCGGGCCCAGGGGCGCGGCGACCCGGCCGTCGAGGTGGGGCGCGTCGGCCAGGGCGGCGGGCAGGTCGTGCGTGACGTGGTGGCCCCGGCCGAAGAGCAGCGGGACGAGGACGGCCTCGCCGCGCAGTGCGGCGAGGGTGTCGGCGAGCAGCGGCTGGTTCAGCTCGATGTGGCCGAGGCGGACGGGCAGGCCGGGGCGGAGCGCACGGACCCGGTCCAGCAGCGCGCGGATGGTGCGTACGGCCCGCGGGTCCCGGCTGCCGTGGGCCACGGCGACCAGGGTCGGAGCGGAGTGCGGGCGCGGGGCGGTGGTCATACGGTGCTCCAGGGCGGGGTGCCGGACGGCGGCGGCCTGCCGCCTGTCGGGCCGCTGCCCTGCGGGGCGCCGGTAGCCGTGCAGCCGGACCTTGCTGAGCTGGTGGCTCAGCTGGGCCGTGATCTCGGTGGCGAGGTCGGCCGTGCCCAGGGGAACGGCGCCGTCGGGGTGGTCGGAATCGGGGTGGTCGCGGGCGTCGGGGTCGTCGGGGGCCGGGCGGTCGTCCGCGACGGCGCGGCCCTGGTGTGCTGCGCGGCCCTCGCTCGGTACCGGGTCGGTCCGTGAGGCGAGGTCGTCGTTCGGTGCGAGGTCGATCGGGGCCTGGATGGGCTGGTGCGCTCTCGACGCCGTCATGGCCAGAGCGTGGCAGCGGTGCGTTGCGGGGCCGTTTCCGGCCGACGAATTCCGTGTGCCGTCCGACCTCCGCCGGGGTGCCGCGCGCTGGGAGGTGGCTGCCCCGTGGCCGAAACCATCGTGATTCCTGCGTGTAACACCCCTGTACCACGCTGGCACGCATGAACGCCGCGACGGTCGACACCCACTGCCCCTACTGCGCCCTGCAATGCGGCATGGGCCTGCGGCTTGCCCGGCCCGGCCCGGCGGCTGCCGGGCCGGGTGTGGAGGTCGTGGAGCGGCCCGGTTTCCCGGTGAACCGCGGCGCCCTGTGCGGCAAGGGCAGGACCGCGGCCGAGCTGCTCGCCCCGGGAGCGCGGCTGACCACACCGCTGGTGCGGAACGCCGACACCGGGGTGCTGGAGCCGGCCGGCTGGGACGCGGCGCTGGACCGGGTCGCCGCGGGCCTGCGGCAGACCGGTGAGGCATACGGCCGGGACGCGGTGGGTGTCTTCGGGGGCGGCGGGCTCACCAACGAGAAGGCGTACACCCTGGGGAAATTCGCCCGGGTCGCGCTCGGCACCTCGCAGATCGACTACAACGGCCGGTTCTGCATGTCGTCGGCGGCCGCGGCGCACGGCCGGGCCTTCGGACTGGACCGCGGTCTGCCGTTCCCGCTGGCGGACGTGGCCCGCACCGGCTGCGTCATCCTGGTCGGCTCCAACCTGGCCGAGACCATGCCGCCCGCGCTGCGCTACCTCACCGAGCTGCGGGAGAACGGCGGCAAGCTGATCGTCGTCGACCCGCGCAGGACACGCACCGCCGAGCAGGCGGACCTGCACCTCGCACCGCGTCCGGGCACCGATCTGGCACTGGCGCTCGGGTTGCTGCACCTGGTCGTCGCGCAGGGCCGCACCGATGAGGAGTTCATCGCGGCGCGCACCAGCGGCTGGGAGGAAGCGCGGTCGGCGGCGATGGCGCACTGGCCGGAGATGGTCGAACGGATCACGGGCGTGCCGGTTCCGCAGCTCCGCGAGGCGGTGCGGCTGTTCTGCGACGCCGCGTCCTCGATGGTGCTGACGGCACGCGGCCCCGAGCAGCAGTCCAAGGGCACGGACACCGTGGGGGCGTGGATCAACCTGTGCCTGGCGACGGGCCGGGCGGGCCGCGAGCTGTCCGGATACGGCTGCCTGACCGGGCAGGGCAACGGCCAGGGCGGTCGCGAACACGGTCAGAAGGCAGACCAGCTGCCCGGCTACCGCAAGCTCGACGATCCGGCGGCCCGCCGGCATGTCGCGGAGGTGTGGGGCGTCGACCCGGACGTGCTGCCAGGTCCCGGGCGCAGCGCGTACGAGTTGCTGGACGCGCTGGGCAGTGACGTCCGTGCGCTGCTGCTGATGGGCTCCAACCCGGTTGTCTCGGCGCCGCGCGCCGCCCATGTGGAGGAGCGCATCCGGTCGTTGGACTTCCTGGCCGTCGCGGACGTGGTGCTGTCGGAGACCGCGGCGCTGGCCGATGTGGTGCTGCCGGTCGCCCAGTGGGCGGAGGAGACCGGCACCACCACGAATCTGGAGGGCCGGGTCCTGCTGCGCCGCCGGGCCCTGGACCCGCCGCCCGGTGTGCGCACGGACCTGGAGGTGCTCAACGGCCTCGCGGCGCGTCTGGGTTGGGAGAAGGGCTTCCCGACCGCGCCCGAGGAGGTCTTCGACGAACTGCGGCGAGCGTCGGCGGGCGGTCCCGCGGACTACTCGGGCATCACCTACCGGCGGATCGCGGAGGAGGACGGCGTTTTCTGGCCGTGCCCGCAGCCGCCCGAGAGCGACTCCCCCACTGACCACCCCGGCACACCCCGCCTGTTCCTGGACCGCTTCGCGACGCCGGACGGCCGGGCCCGGTTCGTCCCCGTCACGCACCGGCCGGCGGACGAGGAGACCGACGACGCCTATCCGGTCGTGCTGACGACTGGCCGGGTACTGGCGCAGTACCAGTCCGGGGCACAGACCCGCCGGGTCGCCGAACTGAACACCGCCGAGCCCGGACCGTTCGTCCAGCTGCATCCGCGGCTCGCGGAGCGCCTCGGGGTCGCGGACGGCGAACCGGTCGCTGTGGTCTCCCGGCGCGGCCGGGCGGTCGCCCCGGCCCGGGTGAGCGGCGCGATCCGGCCGGACACGGTCTTCATGCCGTTCCACTGGCCGGGCGAAGGCCGGGCCAACACCCTCACCAACCCGGCGCTCGACCCGACGTCCCGGATGCCGGAGTTCAAGGTGTGCGCGGTACGCCTGGAAGCCGTGGGCACTGACGGGGTGGTTGAGACGGTTGAGGTGGTGGGCTCCGAGGGGCAGCCAGGGGCCTGATGGGGTGTGAGGGGCCGGGATAGCGTCGCGGGATGGACCTGAATCCCGAGTTCCCCGACCTCGATCCGCCGATGCCGAACGAACGGCGCGTGCGCCAGGTCGGCAATCAGCTCCACGGCTTGTCGGCGGTCTTCGTGCTGAGCTCCTGGGCCATGCTCTACGCGTCGTTCGCCCTGGGGGTCAGCTTCTGGATATCGGTGCCGCACTTCCTGGGCGCGAACGGCGGTCTGCTGCTGATGTTCCTCGGTTGGCGCAACGACCGCCGTGAACTGCTCACGCGGGGCAAGTGGTGCATGGCTGCGGACCTGGTGCTCGTCCTCGTCGCCGTCGCGCTGACGAAGTGAACGCCGTGCGGGGCGGAGGCCGGCCCGCACGGCGCCGCGCCTCACGCCTGGTGGGCGTCCACTTCCTTCAGGTACTTCGCGCGCGTCGCCTCGTCGAGGAACGAGGCGACGAAGGAGTTGCGGGCGAGGGTGCGCAGCGTCTCCGCGTCGAGGCCCAGGGCATCGCGCACGGCGGTGAAGTTGTCGTCCGCGTAGCCGCCGAAGTAGGCCGGGTCGTCGGAGTTGACGGTCACCAGCAGGCCCGCCTCCAGCATCGCGGGCAGCGGGTGGTCGGCGAGGTCGTCGATGACCCGGAGCCGGACGTTCGACAGCGGGCAGACGGTGAGCGGGATCTGGTCTGCCACCAGGCGGGCGACCAGCCGCTCGTCCTCCAACGCGCGCACGCCGTGGTCGATCCGGTCCACGCCGAGCACGTCCAGGGCCTCCCACACGTACGCGGCGGGGCCCTCCTCGCCCGCGTGCGCCACACACTTCAGGCCGGCCTCCCGCGCCAGGGCGTAGACCTCCTTGAACTTCGACGGCGGGTGCCCGACCTCCGCGGAGTCCAGGCCCACGGCCGTGATGCGGTCCAGGTGCGGGCGGGCCGCCTCGAACGTCGCCAGGGCCGATTCGGCGCTCTCGTCGCGCAGGAAGCACATGATCAGGCGGGTGCTGATGCCGTACCTCTCCTCGGCGCCGTCCAGGGCGCGGGCGAGACCGCGGATGACCGTGCCGATCGGGACGCCGCGCGCGGTGTGCGCCTGCGGGTCGAAGAAGATCTCGGCGTGCCTGACGCCCTGGTCCTTGGCGCGCGTGAGGTAGGCGTCCGCGAGATCGGCGAAGTCGTCCTCGGTGCGCAGCACGGCCATCAGCGCGTAGTAGAGGTTCAGGAACGACTGCAGATCGGCGAAGGAGTAGGCGCGGCGCAGCTCGTCCACGGAGGCGTACGGCAGGGTGACGCCGTTGCGCTCGGCGAGGGCGAACGCCAACTCCGGCTCCAGCGTGCCCTCGATGTGGAGATGCAGCTCCGCCTTGGGCAGCGGGGACCGGGGAGCTGTTGCGGCTGAGGAGGAGGAAGGCACGCGGGTCACACCTGTTCTGCGGTTCGGAAAAGGGCCCTCGGCGCGGGAGTGGTCCTCGCCAACGGAAGGCCGCTCGGCGCGGGAGGAGTCGTCCAGGTTAACCGGCGGGCGGGCCGCGGTGACGGCGACGCCCGGCCGCTGTGCTCAACCGGTCCGTTCCGCCGCCGTCGTGCCCCGCCAGTCGCCGCTCCCGATCGGCGTGCCGGCGGCCCGCAGCCGGGCGGCCAGCGGCTCGGCCGCGAGATACACCCAGGCCCGCGTCGCCCCGCCGGCCGGGCGCACGGCCTCGGCCACCACCCGTTCGTAGAGGTTCCCGGAGGCGCCGGGGGTGTGGCCCTCCAGCCGGTCCAGCGTCGTGAGCACGTCGTCGTAGTCGGCGTCCCGGGGGGTGATGAGCGCGCCGTGCACCACCGCGTCGGCCGGGCCGGCGACGGCGTACGGGTATCCGGGGCCTTCGTAGAGCAGCGCGCCGTCGATCCGGGCCGGCTCCTCGGCCTCGGTCCTGCCGCGCAGCGCCCAGGCGTGGTGGATCCCGCCGGGACGCAGCGTCCCGTAGACGAAGAACGGCAGACGCTCGGGCTGGGTGGTCATGGGTGCGGAATCCTCTCCGGGACGGTGCGGCGCCGCGCGGACGCCGGTTTCGGGCCCACTGCAACCATGCCAGGCCGCAGGGCGTCGCAGCTTGCGAGATCGAACACGATCGCGAGTGCCACCGCCCCGGCCGTGGCCGGCGGCGTGGGGCCGGCGGGCAAAGGGAGCACGGATGCGAGGGCTGCGGCCGATGAGACGTCCACGGCTGCCGCGGACACGGGCGGGGTGGCGCCGCACGTACCAGGTGGCCGTGGCCCTGACGGTGCTCGCGCTGGCCCCCGCGACGTGGATGAACGCGACGGCCGGGCCGCGGGTCCGCACGGTCGCCGACGCACCGCCCGCGCCGGTCGCCGTGGTCTTCGGCGCCGGCCTGTGGAACGGCGAGCCGTCGCCGTATCTCGCCCACCGGCTGGACGCGGCCGCCGAGCTGTACGACCGGGGGACGGTCCGCGCGATCCTCGTCACCGGCGACAACAGCCGGCACGACTACGACGAACCGGACGCGATGCGCGGCTACCTGCTGCGCCGCGGCGTCCCGGCCGCGAAGATCGTCAGCGACTACGCGGGCTTCGACACCTGGGACTCCTGCAGCCGCGCGCACCGGATCTTCGGGGTGGACCGTGCGGTGCTGGTCAGCCAGGGCTTCCATATCCGGCGCGCGCTGGCCCTGTGCGAGGCGGCCGGTGTCGAGTCGTACGGGGTCGGGGTCGCCGCCCGGCATGACGTCACCTGGGCGTACGGCGGCGTGCGGGAGCTCTTCGCGGCGGGGAAGGCGGCGGCGGACGCGCTCCTGCGGCCCGATCCGCACTTCCTCGGGCCGCAGGAGAAGGGGCTGGCGGAGGCGCTGCGCTAGGACGGACACGCCCTGGCGCTTCGGTCAGGCCCTTCAGTCCCGCAAAGCACGTGCGTAGAGGTCGAACACCTCGGGCCCGAAATAGGGGCTGTAGGAGACCCGGTCGCTCTCCGGCCCGCTGGGGCCGCCACCGTTGAGTCCGCCGATGAGGCCGACGACGGTGCCCGTCCCGCTCTGCTCGTCGAAGTGGGTCAGCCAGGGGCCGCCCGAGGTGCCGCCGTAGAAGCCGCCGCACTCCATCCGCAGTTGGCGGGTACCGGCGAGCCGGGTGGTGACGGTGTCGCAGCGGACGGCACGGTCCTGCGGGTCATGGCGCACGCTCGGGTACCCGATGACGGTGACCTTGGTGGTGTAACCGGGCGTGGGGGCGAGGACGTTGGCGCCGGTGACCTCCTCGAGGGAACGGCCCCTGGCGTCCGGTGCGACGGTGGCGAAGGCGAAGTCGAGGTCGGCCGCAGCGCCGGTGGTGCCGTGCCCGGGGAGGACGTAGGTCTTGCCGATCGCCCAGACTCCGTACGGCTGGGTGGTCGCGCCCGAGCGGTAGCGCGGGACGAAGGCGGCGCGCGTGCCCGTTTCGCAATGACCGGCCGTGAGGATCAGGTCGCGGCGCGGCGAGCGCACCACGAAGGCGGTGCAGTGGTGGGTCCGCGCGTCCTTGCCGACGGAGAACAGCACGCCGACGGACGGGACGCCGTCGAAGTGCGTGCCGGAGACGGGGGCTGCGGCGCCTGCCGGGCCGGCCGACTCCGAGGTGGGGGCCGCGGCCCCTTCGGCGGGTGCGGTGTCGTCCGGGGGCGGGTGCGCGGCGGCCATCCGTTCCTCGGTCCAGTAGGCCGTGGCGTCACGGCTGGTCCAGGTGGCGGGAGTGGTGGGGGCCGCGGCGGTGGTGGGCGCGGCGGGAGCGAGGGGGCCGGTGGCGGCCGTGAGCTGCGGGGACGTCACGCGGTCGGCGTACGCGGTGAAACCGGCGGGGTTCGTGATGCCTGTGGGGTCCTTGGCGCCGGAGGCGCCCTCGGCCGCATGGCTCGCGGAGGCAGTGACAAGACACAGTGCCGCACCGCAGACGGCAGCCGTCGCACGTGTGCGGCGCCGGCTCGGCTCGGGGCGCGTCCGCCTCGTGGTGCGCTTCTGCCTCTCGGGTCTCTGCCGCACGTCAGCTCGTCTCCTTCGCGACCCAGGCCAGATACTCCGCGCTTCCTCGGGTGACCGGGGTCGCGATGATCTCCGGGGTGTCGTAGTCGTGCGCCGTGAGGAGGTACGCCTCGAGCGCCTCGTAGCGCGGGGCCGCCGTCTTGAACAGCACCTGCCACTCCTGGGTGGTCTCCACGGCGTTCTCCCAGCGGAAGACCGAGGTCACCGGTGCGCTGATCTGTGCGCAGGCCGCGAGCCCGCCCTCGATCGCGCCGCGCGCCAGCCGCTCGGCCTTCAGCTCGCTGTCGATGGTCGTCATGACGGTCAGAAACCGCGTCGACTGCCCGGGCACGTCCGACGACCGTGCCGACCCGGCGGGCTCGGACGGATCAGACGGTTCGGACGGATCGTTCTGGGCGGTCGGATCGGCCACGGTTACGCACCTTCGGGGACGGGGGCGGGACGGGGACGGCGGTCGGATCATCGCATCGTACGGTCGATAGTGATCATCTTCGTGGTGGCGGGACCGCGCCCCGCGGGCGAGCACCCGGACGACCGCGCCGCGCGAGGCCGACGCCCCGCGCCCGTGGCTTTGCCGCCGGGCGGGCCCGGGCCCGGCGCCCCGGTTGCGCCCGCCCCCGCACCGGCAAGGATGGAAGAGGGATCCCCGCCGCCGGTCCGCATCCGAAAGGCCCGCACCATGGACGACCTCAACGCCCTCGCCCGCCGGCAGCTCGACGGCGCCAGGAGCGACCCGCACGGACGCAGCGCCTACCTCTTCGTGCACGACGGTCCGCTGCGGCAGACGGTCATCGCGCTGACCGCGGGCACGGCGCTCGACGAGCACAACACCCCGCCGTCGGCGAGTCTCCAGGTGCTGTTCGGCCGGGTCCGGCTGACCGAGACACGCGAGGAGCAGGAGCTGACCGCCGGTCAGGTCATGGCTCTCCCACGCGAGCGGCACGGGCTGAAGGCCATCGAGGACTCGGCTGTGCTGCTGACGGCGGTCACCGAAGTGCCGGAAGAGGAACGCGGCGGGACGGAGGCCGCGGCCCGCGGCTGAGCGCGCCGCCCCCGGCCCCCTCGCGCCCCTGCCGGCTGCCCTCTCCGCCCCGGCACCGCCGTGTCCTGCGCAACCCTTTCCCCCGCTCGGCGGTCAGACCTGCCGAGACGACGCCTTCTCGCACCTTGGCGGGAGCGCGCTCAGGAACGTCCTTGTGCACCTCCCTCGGGTGCACATCCCAGGGGGAGGATCTGATCATGGCCAAGCGCGTATTTTCCGGCCGTACCGTCGTCGGCGCGGTGGCCGCGGCGACCGCCGTCGCGGGACTGGCACTCGCCGTCGCTGCCCCGGCCGCCGGGGCCGCGACCCACGGGACGGCGGGCAGCGGCGACGCGGCCGTCCGCACCCTCCGGGTCCAGCCGCCGCCGTTCCTCAAGCCGGCCGAGCTGCCGCCGCACGCCTCCTCCGCGTGGTTCGCGGGCCCGGTCACCGCGGGGCTGCCGGATCCGGAGCCGTTCTGCCTGGACGACGGCGTACTGCCCGGAGGCGCGGGCACCCACCACCGCTTCTTCCACACCGACTACGACACCCACGCCGCGCAGGTCAGCGTGGTGACCGGGAGCACGGAGCAGGCTCGACGGCTCGCCGCCTCCTGGGAGGGCACGATCGCCGGCTGCGCCGCCGACTGGCTGCGGAACACCCCCGGCGGCACCGCGGCCTGGGACGACTACGGCACGGTCGCCGTGGGGGACGGCGCGCATGTCTACGGCGTGCACACCTCGGTGCCGGACTCCGAGCCGGGCGTGCACCTCTTCGCGGTGGGCCGCAGCGGGGCGCGGGTGACGGTCGTCCACTGGGCACAGATGGGAGATCTCACGCAGGCACCGGTGAGCGCGTTCAAGAAGACGGCGAAGGCGGCCGTGATCAAGCTCGGGTGGACCGTGGGCCGTTAGCGGAAGGACGGGGCGGCTCGACCGGCCCGGCGCAGGACAGGAGTTGGCGTCATACCGCCAGCCACTGGTCGTAGGCCAGCTTGCACAGCAGGGCGACGACCACGACCACCAGCACCCCCCGGACGAATCCGGCGCCGCGCTTGAGCGCCATCCTGGCCCCCACCATGCCGCCGACGAGGTTGAACAGCGCCAGAAGGGCGCCGAGTTGCCACAGGACAGTGCCCTGGACGGCGAACATCGTCAGCGCGCCGACGTTGGTGCAGACGTTGACGACCTTGGCGGTGGCCGAGGAGGCGACCAGGTCCATGTGCAGGATGGCGGCGAGCGCGACGACGAGGAAGGCGCCGGTGCCCGGCCCGATGAGGCCGTCGTAGAAGCCGATTCCCAGGCCCGCGACGAGGACCGCCGCCACGATCCGCCGCCGGCCGACCGGGCCGGACGGCGCCGGGGCGGTCCCGAAGGCGGGACGGCAGAGGACGAAGGCCAGGACCGCGAGCAGCACGGCCATGATCAGCGGGCGCAGTACCTCACTGTTGAGGCCGGCGGCGAAGAACGCGCCGGCCAGGGACCCGGCGGCCGCCGCGAGTCCGATGCGCACCGCGGTCCGCACATCGATCGGGGCCTTGCGGACGTAGGTGACGGCGGCCGCGGTGGTGCCGACGATCGCGGTGGACTTGTTGGTGCCCAGAACATAGGCGGCGGGCGTGTGCGGGAGGCCGACCAGGAGGGCGGGGAGCAGCAGCAGGCCACCACCGCCCACCACCGCGTCGATCCAGCCGGCCGCGAGGGCGGCCATGCAGAGCAGGGTCAGCGTGAAGAGGTCTATGTCAGGAGGCACCGGCCGATCTTACGAACAGGCCCGCGCCCTAAGCTCCGCATTTATGGATGGTGAGACCACTTTTCGGCTTGGCGGCGACCTGCCGGTCCGCCGGCTCGGCCGGGGAACGGGCGGGCTGGTCGGCCCCGGGTACTGGGGGCCGCGGCACGAGGACCAGGACCGGCCGGTCGCGCTGCTGCGCCGGGCCGTCGAGCGGGGCGTCACGCTGATCGACACCGCCGACAACTACGGCCCCGACGTGGCCGAGGAGCTGGTGGCGCGCGCCCTGCACCCGTATCCGGAGGGGCTGGTGATCGCGACGAAGGGCGGCGTGGTGCGTACCGGTCCGGACGTGTGGCACATCGCGGGACGGCCCGAGCAGCTGCGCGCCATGTGCGAGGCGAGTCTGCGGCGGCTGCGCGTGGAGACGATCGACCTCTATCAGTTGCACCGGCTGGACCCCGAGGTGCCGATGGCCGAGCAGCTGGGCGCGCTGACGGAACTGCAACAGGCGGGGAAGATCCGGCACATCGGGCTGGACAGCATCGGCGTCGAGGAGCTCAGGCGGGCGCAGGAGATCGCGCCGATCGCATCCGTGCAGAACCGCTACAACCTGCTGGACCGGGGCGCGGAGGAGCTGCTGGCGCTGTGCGAGAAGCGCGGCACGGCGTTCCTTCCCTGGTTCCCACTGGGCAACGGCGCACTGACCGGTGACGCGGGCGAAGCGCTCGTGGCGGTCGCCGCCCGGCACGGCGCCACCACCGGCCAGATCGCCCTGGCCTGGCTGCTGCACCGCTCCCCGGTCCTGCTTCCGACGCCGGGTACGGGGACGCCGGCCCACCTGGACGAGAACCTGGGCGCGGCCCATATCGCGCTCACGGAGGCGGACTTGGCGCGGCTCGACGCGGCGGCATAGGACCCCGGGGCGTCCCGAGGACCCCTGCCGTGCTGATCCGGGCCCGCCGTTGAGCCCGGAGCCGGGCCTCGGAGGTGCTCTATCTGCCGCTCTCCGCGAGGGTGTGGGCGACAAGGGCATTGGCGTGGCCGTGTCCCAGACCGTGTTCGGTCTTGAGCCAGCTCACCAGCTCCATGTGCTTGGTCAGAGGTGAGGTGTGGATGAGGTTCTTCCACTCGGCGATCGGCCGGCCGTACTTCTTCTCGATCGAAGGAAAGTAGCCCGCAGGCCCCTTCACGGTTTCCGTCATGGCCGCAGCATGGCAGCAGCCACTGACAACGCGGCGTGCCCGCACCTGTCCCGTCCCGCCGAGGGAACGCGCAAGGAGCCACGGCCTAGGGGGCGGCCTGCGGTTCGGGGGCTGCGGGGGCCGCGGGGGAGCGGTCGGGGGCGGGTGGCGAGCCCGGGGTGACGGTCAGGGTCAGCAAGGTGGCGGTGAGCGCGCTCGCTCCCACCAGGCACGCCGCGAGCCCGCGGCGTGCCTTCAGGGTGGCGGTCGGGATGACGTGCGGTTTGCGGTGTCTGGCCATGGGCGGTGGTCCTCGCAGGAGTGGGGTCTCGGTGGGAGCGGGCCGGACGGGAGCGGGTCGAAGCGGGGTCGTTCGGGTTCGACGGGCCGTCTCAGAAGGCGAATTGCTCGGAGTGGATACGGCGGGCAGGGACGCCTGCGCGCTCCAGAGCGATCGCCGCGGCTGTGTGCATCCCGGGCGGGCCGCAGAGGTAGACGTCGTGCTCGTCCAGATCGGGCACGAGGTTGCGCAGCGCGCGCGGGGACAACGGGTCGAACGGCCCGTCGGACGGTCCGAGGAGGTAGTGCAGCGCGGCGCCGCGGGAGTCCGCGATGGCCTCCAGCTCGTCCCGCAGCACCAACTGGGCCGCGTTGCCCGCCCGGTAGAGGAGTGTGAGGTCCCCGGGCTCGCCGGGCAGGGTCTCGAAGAGCGCGCGCAGCGGCGTGATGCCGACGCCGCCCGCGAGCAGCAGCACCTTGGGGCGGGTGCGCCGGTGCGCGGTCAGCGCGCCGAACGGACCGGTGGCCAGGACCCGTACACCGGGCCGCAGTCGGCGTATCCGGCGGGTGTGGTCGCCGCACGCCTTGACGGTGATCCGCAGGGTGTCGTCGCGTACCGGTGCGGAGAGCGAGAAGGGCAATGAAGTGCGCCACAGCCGCCGGCCGAGGAAGCGCCAGCGGAAGAACTGCCCCGGCTCGGCCCGCAGCGCGTCCAGCCCGATGCCCTGCATCACGACCGAGACCACGTCCGGTGCCTCGGTACGGACCTCGATGATCCGCAGGCTGTGCCGCAGCGCCTGGCGTACCGGCACCACCAGGCGGTACCAGACGAGCAGGACTCCGACGGTGGTGTGCAGCATCGTCCACCACCACGCCGCGAGCGGGCCGCCGGCCAGGTCCGGGCCGGCGAGCTGGTGGGCGAAGGCCAGAGCGGCGCCCGCGTATGTCAGCAGGTGGACGGCGCGCCAGGTCTCGTGCCGCACCCGCCGGCGGACCGCGCGGGCCGAGGAGAGGCCGACGAAGACCAGCAGTGCGGTGCCGGCGGCGGCCGCGGCCAGCCCCGGGTAGCCCAGCAGGCCGCCGGCGGCGCTGAGGAGGTCGGTGCCGGTGTGCGCGGCGTGGCCGCACAGCGCGAGGACGGCGTGGGCGAAGCAGCAGGTCAGGACGTAGCGGCCACCGCGGGCGTGCCAGCGCGCCAGCCGGTCGGCGCCGACGCCGTGCTCGACGGCCGGCACCCTGGCCATCAGCAGCAGCATGACCAGGATGCCGTAGCCCGCGAGCAGGCCGCTGAGGTGCGCGAGGGTCGCGAAGAGCGCGTCGAGACGGACCGAGGGCTCGGCCTGCACCAGCCAGAGGCCGACGACCGGCACCGCCCCGCCGAGCAGCCCGGCCCGCAGGGCACCCGGCGAGGTCCGCAGCGGGGGCGCAGGCACCGGAGGGGTGCGCTTCGGCCGGGGCGGCACCGCCTGCGGGGTGATCCGCGAGTACAGCGGGTGGGTGGGGAGCGGGTCGGCCGGGGCCGGGGGCGGGGTGAGCGGCTCGGCGGCGAGAGCGTCCGTGGCGGGGGCGTGGGAGGTGTCGGCCTGGATGGTCACGGGTCGAAACTACGGCCGTGCGCGGCGTCGAAACAGCAGGTCAGCGGGGAATTCCCGTTCCTTAAGGCGCTCTTGAGGAACGGCTGATCGCGGGTTAAGGCAGGCCCGCGGAACCAGGCCGTCGGGAGCCGGCGGACGGCCTCAGGGCCTGCCGGGAAATGGCCCGGCGACTACGGCGGAGGGCTGCGATCCGGCGGGCCGCGCTCTCCCCCACCGCGCCCTCACCCCGCCCAGGGGTCGACCGGGACGACACCCGCCGCCCGTCCCCGCGCGTCCAGCAGCCGCCCCATCAGCTTGGTCTGCCGCAGCACGATCGCGCGGTCCCTGAGCTGGAGATGCGGCAGCCGCTCGCCGAGTTTGGTCTCCAGCCGCTGCACGTCCTGGATGGTGTGCAGCCACACCGTGAACAGCAGGTTGTGCGGACCGGTCACCGACGCGCACAGCCGCACCTCGGGAAGGGTGAGCAGCACGCGTACGGCCTCCGCCAGCCGGTCCGCCGGAACGACCGCCCACAGCGTGGCCGACACCGGCCATTCGGTCAGCTCGCGCGCCACCTCGCAGCGCAGCGCCAGATCGTGGTCGGCGATCAGCCTGCCGACTCGGCGGCGGACCGTGGGCGCGCTGAGCCCCACCGCCCGGCCCAGCTCGACCGCGCTCCCACGGCCGTCGCGGGACAGTTCGGGCAGCAGCGCCCGGTCGGGCCCGTCGAGCCCCGTGGCGCCGCTGCGCGGCGGGGGCGGCGAGCTGAGGCGCAGCCGCTCGCTCTGCACCGTGCTCAGCGCGCGCAGACGCCAGCGGCTGCCCTCGCCGTAGAGGCGGGTGCCGATGGAGGCGCGGGTCGCGGTGACGCCGGGCAGCGCCGCGATCCGGCGGAGCAGCAGGTCGGACAGCGCGCCGAGGCCGGGCACGAAGACGGTGGTCAGCAGGTCCCGGCCGCCCGCCATGTGCTCGACGGTGGCGACCTGCGGCAGCCCGACAAGGGTCTCGGCGACATCCTCGACACTGCCGGCACGGCAGTCGATCTCGACGAAGGCGGTGCAGATCCGCTCGATGAGACGGCGCCCCGGATAGCCGGTGACCCAGGCGAGCCCGGAATTCTCCAGCCGGTTCCAGCGGCGGGCGGCGGTGACCGGGTCGATGCCGAGGACCGGCGCGACGGTCTGCCAGGAGGCGCGGGGCGCGATCTGCAGGGCGTGCACCAGCTGCGCGTCGAGGCCGCCGATGACACCGCTTTCCTGCATGACGTCCGCCCTGCTGAGTGTTTCCTGCACTCCAAGCCTATTCCGTTCTCCTCGGTAGCGGTGCTGAGCAGCATGGCCTCCCATCCAGGCACCGCCGGAAAAAACCGGGACTCCCCCGGGCCCATCGGGAAGAGGTTGGCGATGACTTCAGCGGTCTCCGACAGCGCGGCGGACGACGCCCGCGGCGTGAGCACAGGCACCAGAACGGCCAAGGACGCTCCCTCCCCGGGCCAGGTCCGGGACGCGGCGGGGAACAACGGCAAGGCCGGCCGGAAGGCGCTGCTGGCGGCCACCGTCGGCGGCGTCGTCGAGTCCTTCGACTGGACGATCTACGCGGTGCTCGCGCCGTTCTTCGCCGCCCAGCTGTTCCCCGGCGACGACCCGGTGACCGCGCTGATCGGCGCATACCTCGGCTTTGCCGTGGGCTTCGTCGTACGGCCCTTCGGCTCGTACGTCATGGGGCGGATCAGCGACTCGCGCGGCCGGCGCTTCGGGCTGACGCTGAGCATGGCGATCATCTCGGCGGCGAGCGTCCTGATCGCGGTGCTGCCGACCGCGGCGGCGATCGGTACGGCCGCACCGGTCCTGCTGGTGGTGCTGCGGCTGGTGCAGGGCCTGTCGATGGGCGGCGAGAACCCCAGCGCCGCCGCGTACGTCACCGAGACCGCACCGCGGAGCCTGCGCTTCCTCTACAGCGCCATCTCCTACTCCGGTGTCGTCATCGGCAACATCCTGTCCTTCGGGGTGCTGACCCTGCTGCTGGCCACCCTCGGCAGGGACGGCGTGACCGACGGCGGCTGGCGGATCGGCTTCCTGCTGGCGGCTGCCTTCGGGCTGCTCGCCCTGTGGATCCGGCGCAGCGCCGAGGAGAGCGAGGAGTTCACCGAGCAGGCCGCGAGCGGCCCGGGCACCACGTCCGCCGGACGCCGCGCGCTGTACCGCGCCGGTGCCCGCAACATCGCCGCGGTGTTCATGATCTCGGTCGGCGGAACCATCGGCTACTACTTCGGCACCACCTATCTCCCGCAGTACGCCGCGCAGTTGGGCGTCGCGTCGGACACCGAGTCGTCGGCGACCATGCTGCTGCCGCTGCTCGCGCTGATCGCGGCGATGGTCGGGGTCGGGCGGCTCGCGGACCGGCTGGGCGCGCTGCGCACCCTGCGGGCCGGAGTGGGGCTGCTGGCGCTGGCGACGGTGCCGCTGATGACGGCACTGGCGCACCGGGCGCTGCCGATGTGGGCGGTCACCCTCGTGTACCTGCTGCTGATCGCGGCGCCCATCGGGCTGGCGAACGTGCTCTTCGCCCAGCTGTTCCCGGTGGCCGTGCGGGTGGTGGCGATGGGCGTGCCGTTCACCGTCGCCACCGGACTCTTCGGCGGTACGTTCCCGCTGCTGGCCCAGACGCTCGGCAAGGCCGGCCATCTGACGCTGGTGGCCTGGTGGGCCGCCGGGGCCGCCGCCCTCGCCTTCCTCGGGACGTTCGTGATCCGCCTGCCGGACCGCGACAACCGTCCGGCCTGACCGGTCCGTTCTCCGCTGCGGACCCGATGCCGGGCCCTGGTACCCCGGTGCCCCCGTGCGCCGGTCACCACCTGTCACCTCGTCCCCTCCCTCCTCCCCTCCCCCGCAGAAGGAGCTTGCATGAACCTGCGCGATGACGCCCGAGCCCTGTCCGACGACCTCGTACGGCTGCGCCGCTCGTTGCACCGCATCCCCGAGGTCGGACTCGATCTGCCCCGTACGCAGGAGGCGGTCCTGGCCGAGCTGGACGGTCTGCCCCTGGAGGTGCGGACCGGCGACGGGCTGAGTTCGGTGACGGCGGTGCTGCGCGGTGGGCAGCCGGGCCCGACGGTGCTGCTGCGCGGCGACATGGACGCCCTGCCGGTCGCCGAACGCACCGGGCTCGACTACGCGGCCGACACCGGCCGGATGCACGCCTGCGGACACGACCTGCACACCACGATGCTCACCGGCGCCGCCAAGCTGCTCTCCGCGCACCGCGACCGGCTGGCCGGCGATGTGCTGTTCATGTTCCAGCCGGGCGAGGAGGGCTTCGACGGAGCGCGGCACATGCTGGCGGAGGGCCTGCTCGACGCGTCCGGGCAGCGGCCGGACGCGGCGTACGCGATCCATGTGATGTCCGCGGGCCTGCCGAGCGGCGTGTTCGGCACCCGCGGGGGCCCGGCGCTGGCCGCGTCCAACGTGCTGCGGGTGACCGTCCGCGGGGAGGGCGGACACGGTTCGATGCCGCACCGCGCCAAGGACCCGATCCAGGCCGCCTGCGCGATGGTCGGCGCACTGCAGACGTGGATCACCCGGACCTTCGACGTCTTCGACCCGGTGATCCTGTCGGTGGGCACCTTCCACGCGGGCACCCAGCAGAACGTCATTCCCGAGACCGCGGTCTTCGAGGCGACGGTGCGCAGCTTCTCCGCCGACGCACAGGCACGGGTCAAGGACGGCACGGTGGAGGTCTGCCGGGGCGTCGCGGCGGCGTTCGGGGTGAGCGTGGACGCGGACTTCGCCGAGCTGTACCCGGTGACGGTCAACGACCACGCCGAGGCGGGCTTCGTGACGGACGTGGTGCGCGAGGCACTCGGCGAGGAGCGTTTCGCGACGCTGCCGCAGCCGCTGCACGGCTCGGAGGACTTCTCCCGGGTGCTGGCCGAGGTGCCGGGCGCGATGCTGACGCTGGGCGCCCCGCCGGCCGGCGCCGACCCCGAGCGCAGCCCCAACAACCACTCCCCGCTCGCCGAGTTCGACGACGCGGTGCTGGCCGACGGCGCGGCGGTGTACGCGGAACTGGCCGCCCGGCGGCTGGCGCAGGCCCCGGCGGGGGCCGCGTAGGGACACGGCGTACAAACAGGGCACAGGAGACGGAGCCGGAGGAGGGCGGTTGCGGACCCCGGAAGGGGCCCGTCAACTCCCTCCTCCGCGGCGGTTCTTAGAAGGTTCTTAAGCCCGCTGACTATCCACATCACCATGGAATCCCAGTCCGCGTCCGTTCCCGAGACCGCCCCGGGCACCGCGCCCGGCGCCGCCCCGGACAGCGCCCCCGCACCCCTCGCGTCCCCCGCCCTCGTACAGCCCCCGCAGAAGGGCCTCCGCCGCCGCGGCACACGCGTGCTCGCCGCCTCCCTCGCCCTGACCGCCACCGCCGCCTGCGTCACCGGCTGCGACAGCGCCTCGGCCGGCACCCTCCACGGCAGCCGGCTCGAACTCCCGGTCACCGGCGGCACGGCCGTCGTCGACACCGTCTCCCTCGGAGTGACCGCGCGGACCGGCGACGGCAGGCAGCTGGTCCTCTCGGACCCCGCCGCCGGAGGACTCGGCGCGCCGGGACCGGTGACCCGCACCGCCGACGGGGCGCGCTGGCGCTACCCCGCCAAGGGGCTGACGGTGACGGCCCGTTCGGAGCAGGGCCGGCTGCGGATCGGGCTGCGCTCGGACCGCGACGGCTCCGTGCACTGGCCCGTCACCGGCACCGACCCGGCCGCCTCGGCCGTCCAGCTCCCGCGCGGCGAGGGCCTGGACATCCCGGTGCGGGACGCCTTCTGGAACTCGGCGAAGGGCGGCCTTGCGGGCAGCACCGTCGACGTGGGCGCCGAGCTGTCCCTGCCGCTCTGGGGCTACAGCATGGGCGGACAGCAAAGCCCCGGCAGCTCGGAGGGCCGGAAGGGCTCCGGCGGATCGCCGCGTCCCGGCTCCGACGGTGAGTCCGGCAGCCGGTACGGCGTCAGCTATCTCACCCCCACCGACCTGGGCACCTCGCTCCGCTTCAGCTCCACCGGCGGCCGGCTGCGCGCCACCGCCGCCCATGCCTTCGACGCGGGCGAGGGCACCCGGGACTACGACGTCACCTTCGCCCTCACGGACGGCAACCCGGTCGCGCCGGCCGGCGACTACCGCTCCTACCTCGCCGAGCACGGCCAACTCGGGAGCCTGCGCGAGAAGATCAAGAAGAATCCGGCCAACGGCAAGCTGCTCGGCGCCTTCCACGCCTATGTGTGGGGCGAGGCCCGCACCGCGTCCGGTGTGCGCCGCATGCAGCAACTGGGCCTGGACCGCATGTGGCTCGGCTATGACGCGGGCCCCGGCCCGATGAACGCCGAGGCCGTGCGCGCAGCCAAGAAGGCCGGCTATCTCGTCGGCCCGTACGACTCGTTCGCCAACGGGCAGGACCCCAGGACCGCCGACAGCCCGACATCAGCCTGGCCGGGCCGGGTCTACCCGGACTTCTGCATACGAAAGGCGGACGGCAGCGCGGAAAGCGGGTTCCACGGCCGGGGCTGCTACCTCAGCTCGCGCGCCTTCGAGAAGGCCGAACCCCGAACGCACTACCTCGCCGACCGCACCCGCTCCATGGTCGCCAACGGAGCGGACAGCTACTTCCTGGACGTCGACGCGACCGGCGAGGTGTTCCGCGACCACGCACCGGGCCACGAGATGACCAAGGCGGGCGACCGCGAGAGCCGGCTGGCCCGGATGCGGCGGCTGGCGCGGCACCTCGTCCTCGGCTCGGAGACCGCCCAGCCCTGGGCCAACAAGGTGCTCGCCTACGACCACGGCGCGGGCACCCCGGTGGCCGACGGCCTGTGGAAGCTGGAGCGCGACAAGGAGAACTGGGGCGGCTACTACCCGCAGGACGCCCCCAAGAACTTCTTCAAGCCGGTGCGGCTGCCCGCCGATGTGGCCACCGCGATGTACGACCCGAAGTACCGCGTCCCCCTCTACGAGACCGCGCTGCACAGCTCCCTGGTCAACGCCGAACGCTGGGAGCTGTCCTACGACAAGCTGCCGGAGCAGAAGACCACGCGTGCGCTCCTGGCGATGCTCTACAACACCCCGCTCAACTACGTACTCGACGGGCCGACGCTGAAGCGGAACGGGCCCGAGCTCGCCGCGCTGCAGAAGTACTTCTCCCCGCTGCACCGCGCCGCGGGCACCGAGCGGATGACATCCTTCCGGTGGCTGCGCGGTGACCGCACCGTGCAGCGCACCGTCTTCGGCGACGGCACCCTGACCGTGACCGCCAACTTCGGCAGCACGGCATACAAGGGTCTGCCGGGCGGCTGCGTCGACGCCCGGCTGCGCGACGACTCGCAACCGCGCCGCCTGTGCCCGGCGTCCGCTGCCGGGTGATCCGCGGCTGATCCGCCACACGGCGGCGACAGCCCCACAGCCGCGCTCACGGGCGCGCCCCGGCGTACCCGCGCGTCACTCCGGGTCACCGCGCGCAGGCACGGTGACAGCGGTCCGACCGGCCCCGCTCCCTCACACGGGGCCCGGTACCCCGCTGAGGGCAGCGTTCCGCACGGGAAACAGTGAGGATGCGAGCGGGTAACAGCCGGGCCGCACGCTGACCACATGACCTCGACAAAGCGTGTGGTGGTGATCGGCGGCGGGATGGCCGGCGCCCGGCTCGCCCGCCAGCTGACCGCGGCGGCCGGCGCCCCGGCCGCCGCCCTCGGCAGCGTGCCCGCCGGCATCGAAGCCGCCTGCGCCGCCGCTCTCACCGTCACCCTCATCGGCGAGGAGCAGCACCCGCCCTACAACCGGGTGCTGCTCGCCGAGGTGCTCGCCGGCCGGTACTCCCCCGAGGTCATCGCGCTGCCGGAGCCCGGTGACGCGGTGCGCCGACTGAGCGGCGTACGGGTGGTGCGGATCGACCGGAGCGCGCGGCGGGTGCTGTGCGACGACGGCCAGGACGTCCCCTATGACGCGCTGGTGCTGGCCACCGGCGCCAACCCGGTGCTACCGCCGCTGCGCGGCCTCTTCACGGACGGCCGGGGAGACCTCCCGGACGGCGTGCACCCCTTCCGCACCATGGACGACTGCCAGGCCCTGGCCGCCGCGGTGCGGCCGGGCTCCCCCGCCGTCGTGATCGGCGGCGGCCTGCTGGGCGTCTCGGCGGCCCGCGCACTGGCCGGGCGCGGCGCCCAGGTGGTCCTCGCCCACCAGGGCGAGCACCTCATGGAGCGCCACCTCGACGCGGACGCCGCTTCGCTGCTCGCCGAACATCTGGAAGCTCTCGGCATCGAGGTGCACACCGAGTGCCGGGTCCGCGGCGTCGAGACCTGGCTGCGCAAGCCGGCCGAGGAGCAGCCGCCCGGCGGCCCCGTCACCCGCGCGGTGCAGGCCGTGGAGCTGGCCGACGGATTCCGCCTCGACGCGGAACTGGTCGTCCTCGCCTGTGGCGTACGGCCGCGCACGGGCCTCGCCCGGGCCGCCGGCCTGGACGTCGGCCGCGGCATCCGCGTGGACGACACGCTGCGCACCAACGACCCCGACATCTTCGCCATCGGCGACTGCGCCGAGCACGACGGCACCGTCTACGGACTGGCGGGCGCCGCCCAGGAACAGGCCGACGTGCTCTCGCGGGTGCTGACCGAGCGCCCGGCGCATCCCGCCGACGCCGCGCACGGCGCCGCCCCGTACACGGGCACCCGGGCCCTGACCCGTCTGACCCTCGCCTCGCAGACCGCGAGCCCGGTGCCCGTCAACGATCCGGTCACCGGCCGGTCCGTCCCCTTCGACCTCGCCGCCTTCGGCGAGACCACTCCCCGACCCGGCGACGACGTCGTCCGGCTCTCCGACGCCACCCGGACCTTCTACCGCAAGGTCGTGGTGCGCGGAGACCGGCTGGTCGGCGGCATCCTCCTCGGCGATCTCGGCACCGTCGGCGCGCTCGCCCGCACCTGGGAGGGCGACGAGCCGCTCCCCGCAGCCCCGCTGCTCCACCTGCTCACCACCGATGGAGGCTTCTGATCATGGCCGCAGCCGCCACCCCGCACCCGAACAGCGCCGCAACTCCCCTCCCGTCCGCCTCGGGCACCGCACCGGTACCGGACTCCGCGCGCACCACCCTCGTGGTCGTCGGCCACGGCATGGTCGGCCAGCGCTTCCTGGAGGAGCTCGCCGACCGCGGCGTCACCGAGCGGTCCCGGGTGGTCGTGCTCTGCGAGGAGCCCCGCGCCGCGTACGACCGCGTACAGCTGACCTCGTACTTCGCCGGCCGTACGCCGGAGGACCTGAGCCTGGTCGAGGGCGACTTCATGGACCGGCACGGCATCGAGCTGCACCTCGGTGACCCGGCCACCGGCATCGACCGCGAGACCCGCACGGTCACCGCCCGCTCGGGCCTGACCGTCCGCTACGACGCGCTGGTACTGGCCACCGGCTCCTACCCGTTCGTCCCGCCGGTCCCGGGCAAGGACAGCACGGGCTGCTTCGTGTACCGCACCATCGAGGACCTGCTCGACATCGAGGAGTACGCCAAGAACGCCCGCGCCGGCGTCGTCGTCGGCGGTGGGCTGCTCGGCCTGGAGGCGGCCGGTGCGCTCAAGGGCCTCGGAGTGCACACCCACATCGTGGAGTTCAACCCGCGGCTGATGGCCCTCCAGGTGGACGAGGGCGGCGGCAGCGCGCTGCGCCGCACTGTCGAGGAGATGGGCCTGGAGGTGCACACCGGCGTCGGCGGCAAGGAGATCGTCGCGGACGACGGCGGCACCGTCACGGCCATGGAGCTCTCCGACGGCTCCCGCCTCGACACCGACCTGGTCATCTTCTCCGCCGGTGTCCGCCCCCGCGACCAGCTCGCCCGGGAGTGCGGCCTGACGGTCGGCGAGCGCGGCGGCATCAGCATCGACGAGCAGTGCCGCACCAGCGACCCCGCCGTCTACGCGATCGGCGAATGCGCGCTGGCCAGTGACGGCCGGGTGTACGGCCTGGTCGCACCGGGCTACGACATGGCCCGCACGGCCGCCGAGACCATCGCCCGCAGCACGGCGCCGGCCGACGACGCGGCCGACGGCGAGGAGTCCGCCTTCACCGGCGCCGACCTCTCCACCAAGCTCAAGCTGCTCGGCGTGGACGTGGCGTCCTTCGGTGACGCGCACGGCACCACCGAAGGCTGCCTCGACGTCGTCTACTCCGACTCCCGCAGCGGCGTCTACAAGAAGCTGGTGATCGGCTCCGAGGGTGAGCTGCTGGGCGGCGTCCTGGTCGGCGACGCCGAGGCGTACGGCATGCTCCGCCCGCTGACCGGCACCGTTCCCCCGCTGGCGCCCGAGCAGTTGGTGCTCCCCGCCGGGTTCGCGGCCGACGGCGGCGCCGCCGCGCTCGGCCCGTCCGCACTCCCCGACAGCGCCGTGCTGTGCAACTGTCACAACGTCACCAAGGGCACCGTCCGGGCCGCCGTCACCGAGCACTCCTGCACCACCCTCCCCGAGGTCAAGAAGTGCACCAAGGCCGGTACCGGCTGCGGCAGCTGCATCAAGACACTCACCGCCGTCGTCAACGACGAACTGGCCGCGAACGGCGCCACCATCGACTCCGGCCTGTGCGGCTGCTTCCCGCACACCCGCGCCGAGCTCTACGAGATCGTCCGCACCCTGCGCATGACGACCTTCGCTGAGCTGCTTGACTCGCACGGCCGCCCGGAGGCCAGGGACGGTGACGGCTGCGAGGTCTGCAAGCCGACCGTCGGCTCGATCATCGCCTCCCTCGCCCCGTCCGTCGGCGCCGACGGCTACGTCCTCGAAGGCGAGCAGGCCGCCCTTCAGGACACCAACGACCACTTCCTCGCCAACCTCCAGCGCAACGGCTCGTACTCGATCGTGCCGCGCATCCCCGGCGGTGAGATCACCCCGGAGAAACTGATCGTCATCGGCGAGGTGGCCCGCGACTTCGGCCTCTACACCAAGATCACCGGAGGCCAGCGGATCGACCTGTTCGGCGCCCGCGTCGACCAGCTCCCGCAGGTGTGGGCCCGGCTGGTGGACGCCGGCTTCGAGTCGGGGCACGCGTACGGCAAGGCCCTGCGCACCGTGAAGTCCTGCGTCGGGCAGACCTGGTGCCGCTACGGCGTCCAGGACTCCGTCCGGATGGCCATCGACCTGGAGCTGCGCTACCGCGGCCTGCGCTCGCCGCACAAGCTCAAGTCCGCGGTGTCCGGCTGCGCCCGCGAGTGTGCGGAGGCGCGGGGCAAGGACTTCGGCGTCATCGCCACCTCCAACGGCTGGAACCTCTACGTGGGCGGCAACGGCGGCGCGGATCCGCGCCACGCCGACCTCCTCGCCCAGGACCTCTCGGACGCCGAACTGGTCCGCCTCATCGACCGGTTCCTGATGTTCTACATCCGCACCGCCGACCGGCTGGAGCGCACCTCGGCGTGGCTGGAGCGGATCGAGGGCGGTCTGGACCATGTACGGGACGTCGTCGTCCACGACTCCCTCGGTCTGTGCGACGAGCTGGAAGCCCTGATGGCCGCGCATGTCTCGCACTACCGCGACGAGTGGGCCGAGACCCTCGCGGACCCGGAGCGGCTGGCCCGCTTCGTCTCCTTCGTCAACGCGCCGGACGCGCCGGACCCCTCGGTCCGGTTCGTGCCCGAGCGCGACCAGGTCAAGCCGGACCTGACGCTGCTGGCCGGCCCGACCCTGCCCGTACGCACTCTGGAAGGGACCTCTGTCTGATGACCACCGCACCGAGCTCCACCCTGACCACCCCGCCCATCGCGCCCGCCACCACCACGGTCGAGATCCTCTGCGAGGACGGCTGGTTCGCGGTCTGCTCGCTCGACGACCTCATCGCGGGGCGCGGGGTGGCCGCCCTGCTTCCCGACGGCGGTCAGGCCGCGCTGTTCGTGGACCGCGCCGGCCGGGCGTACGCGATCGGCAACCGTGACCCGTTCACCGGCGCGTATGTGCTCTCCCGCGGCCTGACGGGCTCCACCGAAGGCCGCCCGTTCGTGGCGTCGCCGCTGCTCAAGCAGCGTTTCGACCTCGCGACCGGCGAATGCCTGGACGACGCGGCGATGTCCGTCCCCACCTACCGCGTACGCACCCGGAACGGCGCGACCGGCAGCTGACGGCCGGGCGCGCACCACCCGGCGCACCCCTTGGGCGCAACCTGCGGGTTGCACCTCCCGTCGTGACGTGCAACCATCGAGTAGCACATCAGGTCTACTCGAGACGGTGGGAGGTCCCACGCCATGAACACCGATGAAACCGACACCGGCGACCGAGGCGACGAGAGCCGCACGAGCGTCGGCGGGGCGGATGCGGAGCGCCCCGGGGACCGCATCGCACGCGAGATCAGCATCGCCGCACCCGTGGAGCGCGTCTGGGCGGTGCTCACCGAACCCGAGCACGTCGGCTCCTGGTTCGGGCAGGGCACACCGACCCCGGTCGACCTCCGCCCCGGGGGCATCATGCAGCTCGACCACGGCGCCTACGGCCAGTTCCCGACCACCATCGTCCGGGTCGACCCACCGCACCGCTTCTCCTACCGGTGGGCCAGCGCGTTCCCCGGCGAGGTCGCGACCGAGGGCAACTCCACCCTGGTGGAATTCACCCTCACCCCGGAGGGCGACGGCACCCGGCTGCGGGTGGTGGAGACCGGCTTCGCCGACCTCACCATTCCCGAGGACAGGCCGGGCGGCTCGTACGAGAGCCACTCCGAGGGCTGGTCAGGACAGGTCGAGAACATCCGCCGGTATGCGGAGCGGCTCGCGGCATGACCGCTGACGGCACCACCAACAGTGGCAGCGACAGCGCCACCGACACCGGCCGCGACACCGTGGCGGAGGTGCTGTCCGCGCTGGCCGACCCGACCCGCCGCCGGATACTCGACGCCCTCGCCGCGCACGGCGAGGCGACCGCCACGGTCCTGGCAGCGGAACTGCCGGTCAGCCGCCAGGCCATCGTCAAACACCTGGGAGTCCTCGACCGGGCCGGCCTGGTCGCCGGCCACCGCGAGGGCCGCGAGGCCCGCTACCGCGTGCGCCCCGAGCTGCTCGGCCTCACCGCCCGCTGGATGGACCGCGTCGCCGCCGACTGGGACACCCGCCTCTCGGCCATCAAGCGTCTCTCCGAGCAGGAACCACCCCCAGGGGCCCACCACTCCGGTCACTGACCGGGGCCCACCTCCCCGAGAGCGCCCCGGCTCCCGGAGCTACCCTGGGTGCCCCCTACGGAGGAGTGCAGGCGTGACCCGGTGGAACACCAGCCACATCCCCGACCAGACCGGCCGTTCGGCGATCGTCACGGGCGCCAACAGCGGCATCGGCTACGTCGCAGCGCGGGAGCTGGCACGGCGCGGCGCCCGCGTCCTGCTGGCCTGTCGCAACGAGGCCCGGGGCGTCGCC
This sequence comes from Streptomyces sp. NPDC048248, assembly GCF_043201875.1. NCBI lineage: Bacteria > Bacillati > Actinomycetota > Actinomycetes > Kitasatosporales > Streptomycetaceae > Streptomyces > Streptomyces sp. NPDC048248. The sequence goes on along the minus strand of NZ_JBICZL010000003.1, from coordinate 134,632 downwards.
GCGTTGGAGCGGCTGCGCGCCGAGGTCCCCACCGCCGAAGCGGAGTTCCGGCAGCTGGATCTGGCCGACCTGTCGTCGGTACGCGACTTCGCCGCCACCCTCGGCGACTTCGACGGTGACCGGCTGGACCTGCTCATCAACAACGCGGGCGTGATGGCGCTGCCGTACCGCACCACCACCGACGGCTTCGAGATGCAGTTCGGCACCAACCACCTCGGCCACTTCGCGCTGACCGGGCTCCTGCTGCCCAAGCTCCTCGCCACCCCGGGGGCGCGTGTCGTCACCGTCTCCAGCATGCTGCACGCCATCGCCGACGTCGATCTCGACGACCTCAACAGCGAGCGGTCCTACCGCCGCTGGGTCGCCTACGGCCGGTCGAAGAGCGCCAACCTCCTCTTCGTCCACGAGCTGTCCCGCCGCCTGGCCGCGGCCGGCTCAAAGGTCGTCGCGGCCGCCGCACACCCCGGTTACGCCTCCACCAATCTCCAGACCGCAGGCGCCCGGATGGAGGGCCGCAGGTCCGCCGAGCGGATCATCGAGGTGGGCAACCGCATCATCGCCCAGCCGCCGGACGGCGGCGCCCTCGGGACGCTCTGCGCCGCCACCGCCCCGCACATGAAGCCGGACTCCTTCATCGGCCCCCGCAGCGGCCTGCGCGGCGCCCCGGCCCCGTCCTTCCGCGCCCCGTGGACCAAGAAGGACACCACCTCGGAGCGGCTGTGGGCGGCCTCCGTCGAACTCACCGGCGTCCGCTACGACTTCACACCGCCGACGACGACCTGACGGCAGCCGCGGCGGTGCCCGGGGCCGCAGGGACAGCAAGGTGAGCAGGGTGGGCAGCACCCGGACTGAGGCACGGGGCGGCCGGTCCGAGGGCTGGAGCGTGACCGGGGTGCTGCAACGCCCGCACACCGGCAGCGGCCGGGCCCGCGTTATCGACCGGGCTGCCCTCACCCCAGCCCCGACGCCTCGAACACCGCCCGCGCTCCGTCGTGATCGATCCGCTCCGCGAGCTCCCGCAGCGGTGCCGCGCCACAGCGCAGCACCCCGCGCGCGCGGGAGAGGCGCACGCCCTGCTCAAGGTGGTGCCACAGCAGCGGGTTCGCGGTGAGCACCTCGGGGTCCAGTTCCACCCGTCCCCCCAGGGCGTCGCGCAGCACCAGCCTCGGGGACATGCCGTCGCTGTGGCGTACGAGGACGAGCAGATCGGTGCGGACCACGCAGGTACGCACCAGCCCCCGGGAGGCCAGCCAGTGCTCGCCCGCACTCACCCGTGGCGGGTAGAGCACCGCGAACAGCGCCAGCGCAACGGCCGTCCAGCACAGCGCGCGCCAGTGCGCGAGGGTCCCGTTGGCCAGGTCGACCAGCAGCATGACGGCGAGCAGCCCGGCCGCGCACCAGAGCGCGCTGCGCAGTTCGGGCAGCCGGGTCCGGTCCCGGCCGTCCGGCTCACCCTGCCGTGGCAGCGATGACTTGACCGCCGCCCGGAAACTCCGCCGTCGGTCCCCCGCCACCGCCGGCCGCGCAGCGCTCCTCCCCCTCACGGGCCGCCCCCTCCCAGGAGCCACTCCCGTCCCCGCCGTGCGATCCCCGCTGTCCCTACAGCCCCTGCTGTCCCCGATGCCCCTGCAGCCCTCCTTCTCCCCGCAGCCCCCCTTGTCGCCGCTGTCCCCGTCGTCTTGGTCGTCTCCGTCGTCCCTCGTGAAATCGGGCCCCAGGCCACGTCGCCGTCCCATACTTCGAAGCTAGAGCGGCCCGGCCGGGCGGCCGGGGCCATTTGCACGGCGCTGACGCGGCCCCCGCGAACCTTGACGCGGCGATGACACGGCGTTGACACGGGCGCCCAAATGCGGCCACACCGCACACATAACCGGCCGCAGGCCACGCGACAGGGCGCCGGACCGCCCGCCTCTCACAACGCCCACTCCGGAACCGGCACGGCGCGGCGGTCGCCAATGCGTGCCGCCGGGACACGGACATGGCCGTCCGCCGCCCCCACGTCCGTCCGCCCCCGCATGTGGGAGCGGCTGATTGTCGGTGGTGCCCCCTACCGTGAGGTCATGGACGCCGCCGTGGCTTACGAAGCGCGCCCCGCCGAAGTCACCGCTCAGGCTGGGCTGCTGAGCTCCTGCCTCGACGAGCGCACGGATCTGACCACGTCAGTGCCTTCCCGTCCCGACGGGAACCTCGTCCCATTGCTCCAGCATCTCGGCCGTGTCCACCGCTGATGGAGGGGGTCGTCCGGACCCGGGCGGCCGAGCCCCTGCCCGACACCGCTACTCCGCGTCCTTCCGCACGAAAGCACGGAGTCTCCGGCCGCGCTCGCCGAGGGCAACCCAACTGCTCGCCGACACACTCGGTACGGCGGGCCCTGATGCCAGCATCTGGACCCCGCTCCCCCATGGGTCTCTGCCTTCTTCGCCTGGCGCATGGCCCCACGAGACGGCCGTTCACCGCGCCGACGCGACGCCGGCTCTCGGCGGGAACTTCACCGTCGCCCAGCGGGTCGTCGCCCGTGATGCTCTCGACGAGTGGATGGAACCGGACTCGCTCCCCGAGATGTTCGACCACCATCCCGACCGGCGCGAACTCCTCGGCCCGGGCCGCACCCTGCACTCCCTGCACTTCCACGCCACGAACACCCCGCCGGAGGCCGCCGCCGACTGGCTCGTCGACCCCACCGGCGACGCCCTGGCCTGGCGGCGTGCGCAGGAACCTGCCGAGGTCTCGGTCCGCGCGCGCCCTCACGGACCTGTTGCTCCTCATGTACGGCCGAGTTCCCGTCGACAGCGACACCTTCGAGGTCGTGGGTGATGTGGAGCTGCTGGAATTCCTGTCGGCTCGGGCGCTGTTCGGCTGAGCGTCCGTGTCTGTGCGGCGGCGGTGGCCCGCAGTGGTGGCAGGTGGCCGGGCTGCTCGGGGGCCCGGCGGTCCGACGGTCCGACGGTCCGGCGGGCCGGCAGTCCGGCGGTCCGGCGGTCCGGCGGGCCGGCAGTCCGGCGGTCCGGCGGTCCGGCGGGCCGGCAGTCCGGCGGTCCGGCGGTCCGGCGGTCCGTCGGCACCTCCTGCGAACCAACGAGCCCGCCATGGCGTGAGTTAGGTTGAACGTCACCGACCGAACCACGTGCCAGGGAGACCGCACCATGACCGAATCCGACCACACGGGCAGCACTCCCGGCCTGCCTCCGACGCCTCCTCCGCTCCCGCCCGAGCAGGTGGACGCCGGACCGCGCCTTGTGCCGACGAGCGAGGCCGAGGCCCTGGAGATCGGTCGTCAGCACTTCCCCGAGGTCGGCTCACCGGGCGGGCCGTCCGCGCTGTACGTCCACGAATTCGACATCGGCTACCTGATCCACGCGGGCTGGCCGGCCCCCGAGGACCCCACCGCGGCTCCCCCGGCGCCCGGGGGAAGCAATGTCGTCATCAACAAGGACAACGGCGACGTGACATTCCTGCCCAACTTCCCCCCGGAGGCCGCCGTGGAGCTCTACCACAGCTCCTACCGGCCAAGTGGCTCCTGAGCACACCTGGTTGCTCGGACGGACGGGCTTGGCGGGTTGTCAGCGGGGTTGGTTAAGCTTTGGCTTGAATATCTCATTGGGTAACCATTACGAACACGGGGGACGTTGTGGCGGGCGCTGGGTTCCAGACCAATGTGGAGGGCCTCAAGGCCGAGGGCACGAATTTCGTCAATCTCGGCGAGGACTTCTATTCCTCGGTGGCGCGGCTGATGGATGGCCTGAATGCGCTGGGCGCGGGGCCGCCCAGCAACGGGGACGAAGGGCCACCGGAGGAGAAGAAGTCCTTCGGCGAGCAGTTCGTGAGCGGTCTGACGTCGTTCGCCAGCATGGCCGACGCCCCTCCGTGGGGGGACGACGAGATCGGCGAGAAGTTCGGCGTCGCCTACGAGGGCGTCCGTGACGGCATGTACGAGTCGATGGGGCACCTCTCCTCGAAGCTCCAGGAAATCGGCAAGGCGCTAACCTCGATGTCCAAGCACCACGCGGAGAACGAGGACTTCAACGACTCGCTGATGAAGCAGCATGTCGCCAACCAGCAGGGGTGGCAGGACCCGACCAAGGCCCCAGCGAAGGGCACCTTCACCGAGGCCCGCCTCACCGGTCCGTCCTGACCCACCGGGCTACCGGCCCTGGACCGCCGACCGGTCCCGATCTCTTGACGCGGGCGTCTTCCCGCACGGCCCGTTCCGCAGTACGCCGTAACGCCTTTCATTTCACGGGGGAGCTTCACCTTGTCTTTGATGCTGCCGGATCCTCTTGAGTGGGTCCTGGACATGCTCGGCTTCAACTGGCCGCATGCGGACGAGGACAAGCTGATCGAGTGTGCCCAGGTGTGGCGCACGTTCGCGGCGGAGGTCCAGGGCCATGCGGCCCGGGGCAACACGTACGCGAGCAATGTGCTCGGCGAGAACTCCGGCGACTCCATCGAGGGCTTCAGCAAGGCGTGGGAGAAGTTCTCCGGCGGGTCGGGTTACCTCAACGACGCCGCTGAGGCGGCCGAGGTCATCGCCTTCACGCTGGAGGCCGCGGCGATGCTGGTCATCGGCATGAAGACCGCCGTGATCGTGCAGCTGGCCATCCTGGCCGCCGAGATCATCGCGGCCCAGGCCGCTGCCCCCTTCACTCTGGGCCTGTCCGAAATCGGCGCGGCGGCGGCGACGTTGGCCACGCGTGAAGTGGTCCGCCGGATCCTGAAGGAAGTGGCACAACAGCTCCTCCAGGCGATCGTGGAGGCCGCCAAGGAGCCGGTGATCTCCGCGCTCGAGGCGATGGTCTCCGACCTCATAGCCCAGACCGTCAACCAGAACTTCGGTGCCCAGAAGGGCTACGACCTCGGCCGGACCGCCAAGGAGGGCCAGAAGGCCGCCAAGGACGCCTTCGACAACATGGGCGAGAGCCTGGGTGAGGGCCTTCGTGACGGCGCGGGCGGCCGCGCGGGGCATCGAGCCCGCCAGGGCCTCGACAGCGCCGCCGGTCACGACAGCGGCGGAGGCTCCGACGGGACGGGCGACTCCGGGAGCGGGTCGAGCTCGGACAGTGGGTCGGGTTCGGACAGTGGGTCGGGCTCGCGCAGTGGGTCGGGTTCCGGCAGTGGGTCGGGTTCCGGCAGTGGGTCCGATGGCGGCGGGTCCGGGTCGGGTTCCGGCTCGGGCAGCAGCTCCGGCGGCGCCTCCGGGTCTGGTTCCGGGGCCGACTCCGGGCCCGGGTCCGGCTCGGGTTCGGGTTCGGGCGGCAGTTCCACCGACTCCGGCGGGAGTGGCGCGGGCGGCGGCAGCCGCAGCGGCTCGGACGGCGGTTCCACGAGTCATACTCCCCGGGCTTCCGACAACGCGGGCGCCTCGGGCGGCTCCGGCGCCGGTGGTGCGGACTCCGGCGGCACGGGCAGCAACCCGTCCTCCACCAACAGTCCCACCAACAGCCCCTCGGACGGTGCGTCCAACGGCTCCGACCCCGCCCGCAGCGTCCCCGACGCGCAGCCCCTGCCGCCCCCTGAGCAACGCTCCCCCTTCGACGAGGGCTTCCGAGGCGGCAACGACAGCCCCTACGGCACCACCCCCGACACGGGCCACACTCCCGACGCGGGCACCACCCCGGACGCCTCCCGCCCGGACGCGGACTCGGTCAGCACCCGTCCCACACCGGACACCACCCCGGACGCCACCCGCCCGGACGCCGACCCGGTCAGCACCCAGCCCACACCGGACAACACCCCCGACGCGGCCCGCCCCGACCCTGACTCGGTCAGCACCCAGCCCGCGCCGGACAACACCCCCGACTCCGCCCGCCCCGACCCTGACTCGGTCACCACCCAGCCCGCGCCGGACAACACCCCCGACGCGGCCCGCCCGGACGCCGACCCCGTCAGCACGCAACCCGACCGGGACAACACCCCTGACTCCGCCCGCCCGGACGCCGACCCGGTCAGCACGCAACCCGCCCGGGACAACACCCCCGACTCCGCGCGCCCGGATCGCCCGGATACGGACGGGGTCACCACCCAGCCCGCCCGGGACAACACTCCCGACGCCGCCCGTCCCGCGGCCGCGCCGGACCCCGTCGCCACCCAGCCCGCGCCGGACTCCGCACCCCACGAGGGCGGCTCTTCGCGCCCCGACGCGCCCCAGCCGGCACCGGCCCCCACTGCGGACTCGGGCCCAGGCCCCGTAGCCGGCAACCCTCCCTCCACCGGCGACACTTCCCACGACGGCAGCGGCAACGCCACCAACAACAACGGCGACAACACCGCCGGCGGCAGCGGGCGCGCCTCGATGCCCCACGTCGGCACACCGCCGCAGGGCGCCCCCGTCCAGCACACGCCCTCCTCCGGCCCGCCCATCCAGCAGCGCGACCCGGCCCCCGGCGACCCCATGCCCACGGTGGACACCCCTGACGACACCGTCACCACTCAGTCCGCAGGCACCGCAACCCTCCCCCCACCCACCCAACACGCCCCCGACACGAGCGCGCCCGCCACCCCCACCCCCCAGCAGGCGCAGCAGCCCAACACACCCCAGACCCCCGGCCCGATGATGGGCGGCATCCCCCACCAGGGCGCCGCCGCCACCACCCCCCGCACCGGCACACCGCCCCGCGGCGCACCCCCCGCCGGCAGCAACGGAAACGCTTCTGCAGGCACCAACCGCCGCCCGGACGGCTCCCAGGCCATCCACGACGCCACCCAGCAAACCCGCCCCGAGGCCCCCGCCTACAACCGCCGCCTCGACGGCCCCCGCCAAGAAGAAACGTCCCGCCCCTACAACCCACGCCTGGACGGCCCCCGCCGCGACACCGAACCCCGGCCCGGGAACGACGGCAACACCCGCCCGGACGCCGCCCGCCCGGACAACCAGCAACAGCCCCGTCACGACGCCCCGACACCGCGCCCCGACAACACAGGGCCTGAGAACACCAGCCCTGACAACGCACGTCCGGACAGTACCCGCCCGGATGCGGATCGCCCTGAAGGTTCCCGCCCGGATACGGACCGCCCGGAAGGCTCCCGTCCAGACGCGGCCCGACCCGACGCCACCCACCCGGATGCGGCCAGCCCCGACGCCGCTCGCCCGGACGGGACACGCCCCGACGCGACTCATCCCGACGGAACGCGCCCGCCCGCTCAGCCGTCCCCCGCTCACCCGGACCGGACACAGCCCGACGCCGCGCCTGACCAGGCCCCGTCGCAGCCCGGTGCCCAGGCCCCCACACGCCCGGGTGCCCAAACTCCCAGCGCGCCGAACCCGAACATCCCGCACCAGAACCAGCAGCCGCAGCACCAGCAGCCGACGCCGCAACAGCAGCAGCCGCATAACCAGTCGCAACCCACCCTCCAGAGCCAAACCCCCACCCAGCAGCAGACTCCTCAACAGCAGCCCAACCCGCACACGCAGCAACAGCAGCCGCAGCACCAGCCGCAGCAGCAACCTGCGCCCCACCAGCAGCCGGCTCCGCACCACCAGGACCCCAACCAGACCCAGCCCGTCCCGAACCAGCAGCAACAGCAGCCTCAGCACCAGGCGCCGGTCCCGCAGCCCTCGAACCTCCGCAGCCACACCGACGTGCGGATCGGCCTCAACGTTCAGCCGGGTGGCCTGTACTCGCCGTTCCCGCACGACCAGCAGGCCCTGCTGAACACCTTCCCGCGGAACCCGGACGGCACCCCGCGGGCGTTCAACGACCCGTTCCAGCCCTGGGCCCAGCTCCAGAACGACGGCGGCCACACCGTCCTCGGCCGCTCCAACAACTGCGCCGACTGCACCCGCTCCTTCATCGAGTCCTGGTACGGCAACCCGCAGGTGTCCTCACCACGCACCTACGACCCGGACGGCAAGGGCGGCATCGACCGCGCATCCGGAGAGCAGAACGGCACCGCCAACATCGAGCAGTGGGCGGGCACCTCTTTCCGTAATTCCGGGCCCAACTCCAAGGACGGCTACGACCGCATAGCCGACGACCTCCGTAAGGCGGGCCCCGGCGCGGCTGCCGCGGTACTGGTCACCTGGCCCGACAAGCCCGACGGCAGTTCCGGCGGCGCCCACGTCTTCAACGCCGTCAACCACAACGGCAAGGTCGTCTGGGTCGACAGCCAGACCGGCAAGATCAGCGACCAGCCCATCAACACCAGCGCCAAGAACGTCTGGCACCTGGTCCTGGACGCCAACCGCCAACCGTTCGACCCCGCCGCAACCCAGAACCAGCAAGCCCAGGCCCAGCCCCACGCTCAGCAGCAGGCCCAGACCCACCAGAACCAGCAGCCCCAAAACCAGCAGCAGGCACAAGCCCAGGCCCAGCAGCAGGCGCACGCCCAGGCGCAGGCGCATGCCCAGGCACAGGCCCAGCAGCACGCCCAGGCCCAGGCACAGGCCCAGCAAGCCCAGGCCCAGGCTCAACAGCACGCACAGCAGGCACAACAAGCTCAGGCCCAGCAGGCACAAGCCCAGCAACAGGCACAGCAACACGCCCAGGCCCAGCAGCAGCCCAACCCGTACGCCCAACAACAGCAGCCGGGCCCCTACGTCCAGCAGCAGCAACAGAGCCCGTACGCCCAGCCGCACCAGCAGCAGAACCCGTACACCCAGCAGCCGCAACAACAGCCCGGGCCCTACCAGCAACAGCAGCAGAACCCCTACACGCAACAACCCCACCAGCAGCCAGGCCCGTACACCCAGCAGCCGCACCAGCAGCCGGCCCCGCAGCAACAGCCGGGCCCGTACAACCAGCAGCAGCAGCCCGGCCCGTACCAGCAGCAACAGCCGAACCCGTACGCCCAGCCGCATCAGCAAAACCCCTACACCCAGCAGCAGTCACAGCAACCGCAGCAGCCTGGGCCGTACCAACAGCCTCACCAACAGCAGCCGGGCCCGTACACCCAGCCCCAACAGCAGCAGCCCCAGGCCTACAACCCGTACCAGCAGCCCCAGCCTGCGCCGCAGCAGCAGCCTCACCCGCAGGCCCCGCACTACCCGAACCTCCCGCAAAACCCCCAGAACCCGGCAGCCGCACCCACCACAGCCGCCGGCAGTTCGCCGACCCCGGACGCCCAGCGCCCCAATCCCCAACGTCCGGGCGGCCGCCCGGAGACCAATGCGTCCGACGCGACGCCGGGCACTGCCACGGACTCGCGTCAGCCTGCCCAGGAACCGTCGCACTCCCAGGCGCCCACAGATCCGAACGCTTCCGCCGACCACCGCGAAAGCAGCACCCCCGAGCGCCCGGACAACCCCGACCAGACCTCTCAGCCAGGTAACGGCAACCCCTCGGAGCGCGCGGCCGAGTCCGACGCCACGAACGAGGCAACCCCCACCGACGCAGACAACAAGAACGACCAGAAGACCGGCTCGTCCGACGCCGCCCCGGCCTCCGAAACCCGAAACCGGGAACGCCCGGGCGGTCTCGACGACCCCACCGACGAGCACCAGCAGCAGGTCGAGGACTCGATCCCCAAGGACGAGAACGGCGAACCGCAGCGCCACCCGGACCCCGACGACGGCAACTGGGTCGACTCCATCAACGACCCCGGGCCCGACGCCCCCGGCCGCAACAACAACTGCGTCGACGCCGCCCTCGCCACCGCCGACACCTACTCCGGCAACCCCACCGCCGCCGCCCAGCGCACCCCCGACACCAACCCCGACGGCAGCCCCTCCGACCGCGGCGAGAACAACGGCCGCGACCGCATCGAAAACACCCTCGGCGCCCGCTTCAACGACTACGGAAACGGCCCCCAGGCCTTCAACCGCCTGGAAAACACCCTCCGCGACTCCGGCCACGGCTCACAAGCCGTCATCATCACCCAGGACAACAACGGCCGCGCCCACGCCTGGAACGTCGTCAACCACAACGGCAAAATCACCTACGTCGACTCCCAGACCGGCCAACGCAGCGACAAGCCGCTCCACAACGGCGACAACGGCGTCCACGCCATCCCGCTCGACGACAATCGGCGCCCTCTCCCGCCCGCGGACAACAATCACAGCACCGACAACGACCGCGGCACCGAGCGCGACCGTCGGCCCGCCGCCAACCCCGCCGGCGCCGCGGAGGAATCGCCCAGCGCACATGCGTCGCGGGCAGCACGGAACGCGACCCTTCCTCACCCCGAACCCGCTCCTCAGCCCAAGACCGAGTCCGGGGGCGCTCCCGACCCCGACGCCATGGATGTCGATCAGGACCCCGACGCCATGGATGTGGATCAGGAGGGAGTGCCTCTCGACGGCTCTCAGGGGCCGCTGCGTGCGAGCCATGACGTCCGTCGCATGGAACTGGCTCCCGTACACGCGCAGATGAGGGCGTGGGCTCAGAGCGACCAGCAGCCGCTGGCGCGGTTGCTGGAGAACGCCGCCCACCGTCGAGCCGCTTACGAAGCAGCCACGAGTCCCGTCAGGGATGCCAAACGAGCCGTCGATGACGCCAGAAAAGCTCACGACGACGCCAAACGAGCGCTCAAGAAGGCCCGCAAGGAGGCCAAACAGGCCACTGGGGACGCAAAGCTTGCCGCCGAACAAGCTGCGGCAAACGCCAAACAGGCCATTGCCGACGCCAAGCAGGCCATTCCCCAGGCCGAAGCGGCCCACGCGGCAGCCCGCGAAGCCCACAAGGGCACTCCGTTCCCGCCAACCGCCTTCACGGAGAGGGAACTCCGGAGCATCCTCGGCGATGAGTTCGCCCGCATGAACGACGGCGAGCGGCACGTCGTCGTGGCGACTCTGGGCCGCATGAGTCTCGCATTTCACGCGAACCATGCCGTTGGTTTGTCCCCCGAGCCGGCAGCGGACGGCGATTCCCCGTACGCAGGCGCCCCGAAGAAGAAGAGCGGTGCGGAGGACCCGGCAACGAAGAACGATGAGTCTGTGGCTACTGGACGACGCGAACGCACCGCAGAGAACGCCACGGCCTCAAACGCGTTTCCGACCGATTACCGAGGATCCGGCAGCCCGACGGACCAGGCTATCCAGAACCTGCAACAGAAGACCAAGGAGCGGGACGGGGCACCAACCCCACCGAGCATCACCGCCCTGCTGGACGACGCAGAACGCAACGTACCCGACTTCACCGACAAGAATTACGCCGTATTGGAGGTCGTTGATTCGAAGGGGGAGAGCACCTACGTCATCGACTCCTCATTGCCCACCGGGTCGGACGGTGTGGTTCCGCGGCACTCCGAAAAGCATTTGCTGGACTGGTTCAAGCGACTCAACGAGAGCAACGCGGCAGCGGGTATGCCCGGATACACCATCGCTGGTCTTTATACCGAGCGCGAGCCTTGCGGCCTCCGCACCAGAAATTCAGGCCATGCGGACTGTTCCAAGGTGATTCGCGATTCTCAGGACATGGCCGGAGTTCCCGTGTACTACAGCACGACATACCGGTTCGACGAAGACCGGAAGCCGTTGCAGGACGCGGTACGCGAGGAGTTGAAGAATCAGGGCAAAACTGCCGCCGAGATCAAGTCACAGGTCTCTGAAACTTACACCGAAGCCCAACTTGCAATGAAGAAGGAGATGCACGATCATCTGCAGGTTGTGGGCGAGCTCTGGGCCCTGACCAGGGTTCAGATGGTGCAACGGCAGATCGACGGGACAGTGGGAACATAGTGACAAACCCCGAGAATGCTTCCCGAAGTTCGCATCCTGAGGCGATCACCGCTGTCCGCGACTGGTGGCGAGACCGACGCCCTGGTAGCCCTCCGGCGTTTCTGCTCGACCCGTCAGGGACGAGCGGCGCCTCGATTCTGCGGGAAGTCCACAGTCGCACTGAAGACAGTGTCCTTGTAGATGCCCACGGGCTCACCGCGGAGAAGATCCAGGAAACAGTTCTGCTCGCTCTAGGGGTGGATCTGTCACCCGGTAGCAGGAGTGGCTGGCGAAGTGCTCTGCGGCGGATCGCCGAGCCAAGGCTGGTGCTGCTCATCAACACACACAGAGCAGGTCGGACCCGACGCTCGTATGAGCCGGAGCGTCTCATCTCCAGAACTGTCACCGGACTGACCAGCGGCCACGTTGCCGTATTGGCCCATACCGCGCCGCGTGATCTCCCGCACAGGTCCGAGGTCGTCTTTCAACTGCCGGAGAGCGAGGCGACAGAAGGGCTGGAGTCGCCTCTGCTGCGGGCACTGGCATTGTCCGAGGCGCGCGTCACACCGATGCGGGTCTGGACCGAGTTGGCTGACGCCCTGGCCGGTCAGCCGACATCAGAATCGGCGCTCACACAGCTTCTGGGTGAGCGTTCCGACACGATCCAGCAGAGCCCCAACGGCGTTTCCTTTATTGATGAAGGAGCAGCAGAACAGCTCCGTCGAGCGGCAGAACCTGCGGATATCACGCGAGTAAGCCGGCATCTGTTCGATTGGCTGCAGCGAGTCTCAGACGAATACAGACACCCAGAGGGATGGGCCCAATACGGCCCAGAAGGCCTGTATGCGGCGACAGGAATGGCCGCGCATGCCGTGCAGGCAGGGGCACTGGATGAGCTGCTGTCGAAGGGTGAACTTCTTGCGAACATTCCTCAAACGGTCCTGATGGACGCGGCATGTTGCGCAACTGGGGGCAGCGTCCCGGGCAACTCCGCTGCCGCCGATGGAATTCACCTTTGGTCGTATGGAGTTGGATCGACCAGGCAGTCGGAGTGGGCGGCCTTGATGCACTTGATGGCCACGGCACGAAATGACTTGACCTTTGCCTCTGCAGTCGCCGAGTCGGACGTCCAGCTACCTTGGAAGGCCAAGTGGACGCGCTGGCGGCCGCCCGGCGGCTACCACGTGAGCTACACACACATGACGCCACTGACGGGGACCGCCGAAGTGCGCTGGCACGGTCGCCCCGCCGTCGCCGGCATCTGCGAACGCAAACGGCCGGACGTCGCCATCTGGGACGCCGAGACCGGAGAGCCCCTCGCTGCCCCCTTCCAGGGAGTTGACCTGCCCGACGAATACCTCGAAGCGCTTTCCTGGCCGTCCCAGGCCGACGCTGACCGGCCTAGGCCTTTGACATCTCAAGATCTGTACACGGGCGTTCCCGAGGGGCACGGCGCACATCCTGCTCTGCTCGAAAGCCCCCCACTCTCCGTCGGAGACCTGGTGGTACTCGGAGGAGCGCACGGGCTCTTCGCGATCGAACCCCAGGCGGGAGAGGAATTTGTGGGCTTCGGCTCCCGCAATATCGAGCCGCTCTCCGGTCCCTACGCCGCGGCGGGCCGGACAGCCCCCGTAAACGCGCCTCCGCCCGCCCCTGGCGATCTCATCCACCTCTACGGAGAGGAGGAAGTCTTCGAACTCGAAGAGGAGGAGCTCCCCGAAGGCCTGACGGACGTAGCAACTCGGCGCTTGCTCCTTGAGGTTGGCCTGCCCAATATGAGGGAAGGCGGCATGGGACTTTACCCGTACGGGGATTATCGCTTCGAGGTGATGGACGAAGTCACTTGGCCCGACGATGTCGCCATGGCCGAAGAAACCGGACCCTTCTTCCAGATCGGCTTCTGGATGGGCGGCGAACTCGTCATCGACGGCCCCACCGGGCATGTGCTCCGGGTCCCGACAGAGCCCGACGAGGAACACCTCGCAGCGCTCCCCGCCGCGCACAGCCTGGACAACTTCCTCACCATGGTCGGACTGTGGGCCACTGGCCTTCGCACCATGCAGAACATCCAAAACGACCTCGAGGCCCACTTGCTACCCCAGTACGTGGCAATCGCGCACTCGGCCATCGACCCGGCGGGAGCCGAGGCACCAGCGTGGTCATATGTATTCCACAATTCATAGCCGTTGCACGCGGGATCGACCCGATGGCCAGGCGGCGGTGGCCTGTTTCGTGGATCAGCCAACGGGCCAGTGTGCGTACGGCGTCCGTGCCGAGGCCCTGACCGAGCCGCCTCGCCGTGATTGACGATGTCGATCTCTGCATGGCGGAAATCGGAGTCGGTCTCCTCATCGAACTGGATCGCACCGATGACCTCCCCGTTGAGGACGATGGCGAGCATGTCCGAGAGTCGTCGGTACCGACCACCACGCCGCGACGGTCGGTTCTCTGACGATCCGGTCGAGCGTTGCGTTGTCGGACTCCGTCGTCGGCCGGAGAATGACCGAGGCTCCATGCAGGGTTCATGCGCACATTGTCCAAGCGTGAGAGGGCCAGCTGCGGGGGCGTACCGGCATGCGTGTCAGCTGCGGAGAGGGCTACGTCAAGGTTGACGCAATTGTTTCGGAGCGTCGGCGGCAGAGGAGTGTTGTGCGCCACGAAGCGAGCCAACAAGATGCCGTTGCCCAGCTCAGTAACTGGTGGAGCAGTGCCAGTTGGGTACCGGAGGTGCGAGAGGTTGCCGGCCCTCCACGCTCCGGCCGCACCGGCGTGCTGCGGGGGCTGGCCCAAGAGATCCCGGGTGCAATCGTCATCGATGCAACTGGGCGAACCACCGAAGAGCTGTGCGAGGCGGTCGGCGCACGGTCCCAGGAAGAGTCGGGGCGAGCGCGAGCCCTCGTGCTGCTTGTGAACGTGCACCGCGCCGGCCGGACACGACGGTCCTCCCATCCTCGGCGGATCATTGAGTCCCGGCTGGACGAACTCGCGGAGCTTCACGGGCTCGGCATCGTCGTGGAGATCGCCGACGAGGACGATTTCCTCAGTGTGGACCGCCCTCGGTACGTGGTGGGCCTCCCTGAAGTCGAGCTCAGCAATACCGCCGACTCCGCCCATTCGCCCGAAATCGTGGCTCTTGCGCTCGCAGAAGCACGGACCGTTCCGTTGGCCATATGGCGTGTCCTGGCGACGGCGGCCACTTCACGAACGTGGAACGAGGGAGGTCTCGAAGAGATCGCCTCACAACACCCCGGGCTTGAGTTGTCAGGCAGCGGCACTGTGTCATTTGCGGACGAGTCGTTGGCCGATGCCTTGCGGAGCACGATCAGCGATGAGGACGCGCAGCAGGCTCACCGTGCAGTCGTGGCGTGGCTTCTCGAAACGGCCGGCCCAGCGCATCACGCGACCCCCGACGGGGCCCCCGCTCAAGTAACCATTGCGGATTTCACCGCGACCGCGATCGCCATGCATGCAGTCGGAGCCGGAGAGTTCACGCGATTGATGCGACACGGCACCGCTCTGGCCCTCCTCCCGCAGGATGCTCTGCTCGATGCGGCTTCCTGCCTACGCCACGGAACCCCGGTAGACACCCTCGCATCAGACGCGTTCTACGCGCACTCCTACGGCGTTCGTCCGGACCGTCAGGGTGAATGGGCAGCATGGCTCAACCTGTTCACCACCTCGCGGCGTGAGACGGAAATCGCGCAGGACATCGCCATCGCCGGCGGCGATTCACTGCCGTGGCGCTGCCGTTGGTCGCACTGGCGGCCGCCCGGCAGCTGGCAGCACCAGTTCATCGAGCCCGGCCCGGTGGCCGGACTCGCCCACGTGCTCTGGCGGGAAAGGCCAGTCGTTCTCGGGTGGGGAGAATTCCGAGATGCTGTCCGTCCGATCTGGATGTGGGACGCGAAGACTGGTGAGTTGCTGGCTCCGGCCTTCAACACCGTCCTCCCGGATGAAGTCCTCGCGGCGTTGGCCTGGCACGACGGCCGTGACGAGGAACTGACTTTCAAGAACCTCGCGTACGAAGCCGCGCGCAGCTACAGCGAGGGGCCTGACCGGGCCTGGCTGCCCTGTGCCCTGCACGTTGGCGACTCACTGGTGGTCGCCGGGCCGGGCGGCGTCTTCGCGGTGGAGGGGGTCGGCCGGTCGACGTCGGCACGGCTCGCTCCGACCAGGGAGGCGGATCGGATTTGGCCGTACCGCAGCGTGACCGGGTCTCCGCCGGCGGAGATCTTGATCCCTGAACACAGCACCTGCCAAAGGGTTTTCGCACCGGATCCCGTCACAAGAATTTCTCCGGAAAGACTGCCGGCCGGGCTTCGTGACACCACCGCACGCAGAGTTCTCCAAGAGGTAGGTCTGCCGTTGGGGGAGGTGGGCGGGCTCCAACTCTCACTTCCCGGCGAGGGCGAACTGCCGATGACGACCCCCTGGCGTGATGGCGAGCAGCCTTCCGACGCTGAGGGTCCCTTCTTCCAAGTCGGACAATGGTGGGGTGGGGCCGTCGTCATCGACGGAGCCAACGGAACGGTGCTGCGCGCCCAGGCACCGGACGAGCCCGACGGGTGGAGCCCGAACAAGGTGGCCGCGTCAGATCTCCCTTCCTTCCTGGCAATGCTGCAACTCCGCAAGCTCGCTTCGCATTTCATGGCGATGGCTCCGTGCGATCCCGAGCAGCGCGTACTGCGGTATCAACTCGAAGAAGGACTGGAAGAGATCGACGAAAGAGGTGCGGAGTGCCCTGCTTGGATGCGCGGACTGCTGGGTGACCCCGTGTGGTGACTGGGCACAGAATCAGAGTAGTAGCGGCATGGGCCGGTGGGGTTCGGCCTCGGTCGTCGGCAGCTACCGGCTCGGCGCATGGATGGAGAGGGGGTCCGTAGTGCTGGAAGGGTCGATCCGACCCCTCCTCCAGGACACGGCGAGCGGCTACTCCGCGGTTCATCTGGCCAGCAGTCTTCCTGGGCCGCCTACCGTGCTTCGGCTCTCCTGCTAGTAGAGAACGAGTTGGTTGGCCATTGCCGCCGCAGCCGTGACCACACCGTCGAGCCACCGGGAATGAGCCAGAAGTGGCACGCCTTGCATCGGCCCGACCCGGAGAACCAACAGCCAGAGGAATTGGACATGGCGGAACACATTCAAGTCGCGCCGGGCGCATCGGGTCAGGAGATCATTTCCCTCCTCGTGAGGTGGTGGCGGAACTGGCGGCCCGGAGATCGGTTGGCCCACCTCGCGGACCCATCGGGGTCCGACGGCGCTGCTGTTCTGCGAGAGGTGCACCGGCAGGTTGCAGGCAGCGTGCTGTTGGACGCTGCTGGACGGACGGCCGAAGAGGTACATGCCGAGGCGCTGCGATCCCTCGGTGTCGATACGTCTCCAGGCAAGCGGTCGGATTGGCCCCGTGCGCTCAAGGGGATGCGCGAGAAGCGGCTCATCCTCATCATGAATGCTCATCGGGCAGGCCGTACCCGCAGCTCTTCCGAACCGGACAAGGTGGCGTCCTGGACCGCCAAGGATTTGAGCGGAGAGAAAACCGGGGTGATCCTCCATCACACCCCTGTCTGGCTCTCTCGCCTCTCCGAGGTTTCCTTCACCCTTCAGAGCCGGGGCTCCTCTGAGACAGCCTGGCCGACGCCTGTTCGCGCATTGGCTCTGGCGGAGCCTCGGGTCGTGCCATTGCGTGTGTGGGCCGAACTCATTCTGGCTCTCGGTGGGGAGCCCATCACCGAACACGCGCTCCACCGCCTGCTGGAAGACTTTTCCGACCACCTGGTGTCCGGAGAGCACGGCGTGGCGTTCGCCGACGAAGGTCTGGCGGAAGAACTCCGTCGCAGCACGGGAGACGAGGAGGTCAGCCGGGTCAACCGGCACATGGCCGAGTGGCTCACGGAAATCTCCCCCGAGTTCCTGCATCCGGAAGGATGGGCGAAGTCAGGCCCTGAAGGGCTGTACGCCGCTGAGGGGCTTGCCATGCACGCAGCACAGGCCGACGGATCGGCCGGTCACGGCAACCCCGGGCCCCTCTTCAAGGGCCTGCTTCAGGACGGTGGTGCGCTGGCCAATATCCCTCAGACGACACTGATGGACGCCGCATACTCCGCGTTCGTCGTCGACCTCCCGGGAAACAGCGCCGCCGGCGACGCCATACACCTCTGGTCGTACGGCGTGATCCCGCCCAGCCAGCCGGAGTGGGCCGCATGGCTGCATCTGATGGCTACCGCCCGAGGTGACCAGCGCCTCGCCGCCGCCATCGCCGAATCCGGTGTGCACTTGCCGTGGAAGGTGAAATGGACACACTGGCGCCCACCGGGCGGCTACCACTGGCGGTTCCTCGAACCGGGCCCGGTGGATGGACTGGCCGAAGTGCGCTGGCAGGGCCGTCCCGCTGTTGCCGCCATCGAGACGTGGACATCTCGTGCGGACATCTGGGACGCGGTTTCCGGTGAACGCCTTGCCGGGCCCTGGTACGAAGAGATTCCGGAGGAGTATCACGACGACCTGTCCTGGCCGCCTGGTGAGCAGGAAGGCGGCGCCGGCCCCCAAACCGTCGATGCCTTCGAGGACGCCATGTCCGATGAGGAACCGGTTCACGATCTGCTTCTCGGCAGCCCTCCGCTGTCCCTCGGGAACCAGGTGATCGTCGGTGGTTCGGGGGGCCTGTTCGCCATCGAGTCCACAGAAGGAAAGGTTTTCTCCGGCGTCAACTGCTCCGGCGCTGAACCTTTTTCGGGACGCTACGCCTTCACCACCGCGGTCATCCCCGTCGATGCTCCTCCGCCCGGCCCCAGCGATCTGGTCGAGTTGTACGGGGCCCGTCGGATACACACCCTTCCGGAAAGCATGCTGCCCGAGGGTCTTACGGACGAGCCGACGCGTCGTACGCTCATCGAATTCGGCCTGCCCGCATTGAGCAATGAAGACGGCCTGGGCATCTACCCTCTCGGCGATGGCCGCATGGACATCTTTGACGAAGTCAACTGGCCGGCGGACCTCGACACCGTAAAGGAATCCGGGCCCTTCTTTCAGATCGGCTACTGGATGGGCGGCAGACTCGTCATCGACGGCCCTACGGGACACGTACTGCGCATCCCGACCGAGGACGGTGAAGAGCACCTGGCGGGCCTTCCCGCCGCGCACAGCCTGGAGAACTTCCTCACCATGGTCGCCCTGTGGGTCACCGGCCATCTCACCAAGGGACTTGTCGAGGGTGACGACGAGGCCTATCTCCTCCCCGATCACGTGCTCGCAGCCCACAAGCTCATCGACCCGGTAGGAGCCGAAGCTCCCGCCTGGGCATACGCCTTCCACAATCCGTAACTGGGGGACTCGCGGCAGCTGTATCAGCGCGGGTCCACGCACATACTGCGCCAGCCCATACCGAGCCCGACCGAACAAGGAGAATCACGTGCCGGAGGACGATCCACCGGAAGGCGAGAATCGGGTGCCGGCCACCCCCGAGGAAGCGCTGGAGATTGCCGGTGCCAGTTTCAAGCCGATCTACCGCGACGGCACCCCGGCATCCCTGCGCGTCGAAGAGTTCGACATCGGTTACCTCATCTTGGCCACTTTCCCCCCGACCGAGCCTCGTTCGTTCGGCGGAAGCCACCTCATCATCTCCAAAACTGACGGCACGCCGACCTTCGTGCCCAACTTCCCACCGAAGTCTGCGATCGCCCTCTACCGCAAGCGCCACCACCCCAATCCTTGAGTGAGGAAGCGCAAGCGACACCGCGTTCAGGTGCAGGGGAGGCGGGTGGGTGGCCACTGCCGAAGAGCCCTGAGGAGGCCCTGGAGATCGCCCGGACGCAGTACGCGCCCGTGTGGCCGGACGGAACACCCGCGCCGTTGCGGGTTCGGGAATTCGATGTCGGATATTTGGTGTTCGCGAAGCTGCCGCCTCTTCCGGAAATTCCCGCGGCGGAGGGCGGGCGGCGGCGTCCCCGGATGTGGAGCCGGCCGGTGCACCGGCCCGGCTGGCGCACGGCCCGGCCGTGGCCTGATTCGGCTGCCCTGACGCGAACAGCGGGCATATATCGCCCCCAAGCCTGGTTCGTCATGGTGCTTCGTGAAGTTGCAATGCGCGCTTCACGGTCGTGCGGCAGAGTGGACGATCGCGCCATGAGGTGATCGACGATCACCGGTGGGCAGCATGCAGCAGTCGGGTACGAGCAGGCGGCAGGCGACGAACGCAGGGGGCGACGGGACGTGAAGGCGAGTATCGACAGGCGGCGGGTGCTGGCGGCCGGCGGTGGGGTGGCCCTCGCCGCCGCGTTGGGCACCGCTTGCGGCTCCAACACCGGTCGTGGCGGCTCGGGTTCGGGGCCGGCGATCAGTCAGTGGTACCACCAGTACGGCGAGCCCGGCACGCAGCAGGCCGTGAAGCGGTACGCCGCCGCGTACAAGAAGGCGGACGTCACGGTGCAGTGGCGGCCCGGCGATTACGACCGGCAGACGGCGGCGGCGTTGCTGACGGATTCGGGGCCGGACGTCTTCGAGGTCAACGGGCCCCTGTTGGACCAGATCCAGGGCGGACAAGTCGTCGATCTGACCGCCGAGGTCGAGCCGGTCAGGGACGACTTCAACCAGGCCGTGCTCGCCCCGAAGATCTGGCGGGACAAGATCTGGGGCATCCCGCAGGCCATCGACATGCAGCTGCTCTATTACCGCAAGAGCCTGCTGAAGGACGCGGGGGTCGAACCCCCGCGTTCGCTCGACGAGTTGGTGGACGCGGCGAAGAAGCTGAGCACGAAGAAGACCAAGGGGCTGTTCCTGGGGAACGACGGCGGGGTGGGGGTGCTCGGTGGGACCCCGCTGTTCGCTGCCGGGCTGATTCTGATCGATGAGGACGGGAAGGTCGGGTTCGATGATCCGGCTGCCGCCCGTACGCTCGGCAAGGTCCGGCAGCTGTACGCCGACAAGTCGCTGCTGCTCGGGGCGCCCACCGACTGGTCGGATCCGGCCGCGTTCATCCAGGGGCTGACCGCGATGCAGTGGTCGGGGCTCTGGGCACTGCCGCAGATAAAGAAGGCATTCGGGGATGACTTCGGGGTGCTGCCGTTCCCGAAGGACGGGAGTGGCGGCAAGCCGTCCGTCCCCGTGGGCGCGTACGGCTCCGCGGTCAGTGCGCGGAGCGCGCGCAAGGAGGAGGCGAAGGCGTTCGCCAAGTGGCTGTGGGTGGACCGGACCGATTTCCAGCGGGACTTCGCGCTGTCGTACGGATTCCACATTCCGGCACGGATCTCGTTGGCGAAGAAGGCCGCGCAGCTGCGGGAGGGAGCGGCCGCGGACGCGGTGCGGTACGCGACGGAGTACGGCTACGCCGAGCCGCTGCTGTGGACGACCGCGGACCGTACGGCCTACCAGGATGCGCTGAGCCGGATCATCAAGGACGGCGCGAACCCGGAGAGTGAGCTGAAGCGGGTGGTGCGCAAGGTCAACGCCGAGCTTCAGCGGGTCGGGAAGACGTGACGGTCGACCGGACGGCGGTGGGCGAGCCGGACGCGGCGGCCCCGGCAGTCCCGGCGGCACCGAAGGCGAAGGCGGAGGCTGCCCGACGGGGCACGTTCACCACCCGCCTGCTCGGGCCGCAGCGCCGCAACCTCTGGTTCTGGCTCTTCGTCGGCCCGTTCGCGGTCGGTCTCGGGCTGTTCACGTACGTGCCGTTGGCGTGGAGCGTCTATCTCAGTTTCTTCGACGCGCACAACACGGTGAGCCCGAAGGGGTCGGACTTCGTCGGGCTGGGGAACTACGGCGCGATGCTGACCGATGGTGCGTTCCTCGGCAGTCTTGGGACGTTCGCCCTGTTCACGGCGTTCATCGTGCCGGCGACTTATGTGCTCTCGCTCGGACTGGCGCTGATGGTCAACCGGCTGCGTGTCGCCCAGGCGTTCTTCCGGTCGGTGTTCTTCCTGCCGACGGCGTGCTCGTACGTCGTCGCGGCGCTGATCTGGAAGCTGTCGATCTTCAACGGGGTGCGGTTCGGGCTGGCCAACACGGTCCTTGGGTGGTTCGGCGCGGACCAGACCGCCTGGCTGTCGACCACCGATCCGCCCTGGTACTGGCTGGTCATCGTGACCGTGCGGCTGTGGCTGCAGGCCGGGTTCTACATGATTCTCTTCCTTGCCGGGCTCCAGCGGATCTCACCGCAGCTGTACGAGGCGGCGGCGGTGGACGGGGCGCGGCCCGGCTGGCAGGTCTTCCGGCACATCACCTTCCCGCAGCTGCGTGCCACCTCCGTTGCGGTGGCGCTGCTGCTGGTGATCAACGCGTTCCAGGCGTTCGACGAGTTCTACAACCTGCTCAGTGACGCGCGCGGCTATCCGCCGTACGCCCGGCCTCCGTTGGTCTATCTGTACTACACGGCGCTGGGGCGGGAGCAGAATCTCGGGCTCGGCAGTGCGGGTGCGGTGATCCTCGCGCTGATCATCGCGCTGGCGACCGTCGTCCAGGCCCGCTGGTTCGGCCTCGGCCGCAAGGAGGACTGAGCACGATGCCCCGCATGGCTCCCCACACGACGCAGGACGCTCTCCTCCGGGCCGGACGTGCGCTGCGGATTGTCGTCGTGCTCGCCCTGGCGCTGCTGTTCCTGATCCCGTTCTATCTGCTGGTGCGCAACGGGCTGTCGACGGAGCGGGACATCACGGCGCCTGACTGGACGTTCTTCCCGCGTGAGCTGCAGTGGTCGAATCTGGCCGAGGTGTTTCAGGACCCGGGTCTGCCGTTGGGCCGGGCGCTGCTGAACTCCTCACTGATCGCGGTGTCGACGACCGTGGGGACGGTGGTTCTGGCCTCCCTGGCGGGGTACGGACTGGCCCGGATCCCCTACCGCCATTCCCATGTCGTCTTCTCCGCGATCCTGGGGACGCTGATGGTTCCGGCGGCCGTCACGTTCGTGCCGAGCTTCGTGCTGGTGTCGTCGCTCGGGTGGATCTCGACGCTGCGCGGTCTGGTCGTGCCGACCCTGTTCAGCGCCTTCGCCTGCTTCATCTTCCGGCAGTACTTCCTGGGCTTCCCCAAGGAGCTGGAGGATGCGGCTCGGGTCGACGGCCTCGGGTACTGGCGGACGTACTGGCGCATCGTCGTGCCCAATTCCCGGCCGGTGTTCGCGGCGGTCGGCACGATCGTGTTCATCGGGGCGTGGAACGCGTTCTTGTGGCCGCTGGTGATCGGCCAGGACCAGGAGGCGTGGACGGTCCAGGTCGCGCTGTCCACGTTCACCACCGCGCAGGGCCTCAACCTGCACGAACTGTTTGTCGCTGCGGCCGTCTCGATCGCCCCGCTGGTGATCGTCTTCCTGCTGCTGCAGCGCTACATCGTGGCGGGTGTGGAACGCACCGGCATCGACGACTGAGTCATGAGGTACGGTGCGGACATGAGCACGCAACTCGATTCCCGTGAGGCGGAGCCGCGAGACCGCGGCCCCCACGGTGAGTGCGCGCCCCGCGGCCTGAGCTTCCTCTGCCGCCGCGGTCGGGTGGGTTCTCCCCCGGCCTGTCTTTGTACGTCCTGACGGTGCTCCGACCGCCGGCGCTCGCCGCCGGCCTCCGGCCCCGGTTCACGACGTAGCTCTCCCCTCCCCGTAGCACCGCCTGCCTTCTCCTTCCGCGGCACGCCCTGCGTTGCCTTTCCCTTTCCAGGAGGATCAGTTGACGGCCATCGTCGATTCCGCCGTTCCCGCCACGTCCACCGCTCCCGCCGCCCCCGTTCTGCGCGATCACCGCATTCCCGCCGACGGCCTGTACGAAGGCCACCGCGTCCTGCGCCGCACCCCCGACGACTGGGACGACCGGCCCTACGACCTGTTCGATGTGGTGCCGAAGGCTGCCACGATCGGGGCCGAGATTCGCGGTGTGGACCTGTCCCGACCGCTGTCGCCGGCCCTGCGCGCGGAGCTGAACCGGGCGCTGCTGGAGTGGAAGGTGCTGTTCTTCCGCGGTCAGCATCTGGCGTCCGACGCGCAGCGCGCATTCGCCCGGAACTGGGGCGAGTTGGAGACCAATCCGCTGCTGGCGCGGGGCGACGCCCGGGATGTGGTGCGCTTCGACAAGGCGGCGGGGGCGGTCCCGACCTTCGAGAACGTCTGGCACACGGATGTGACGTTCCGGGCCCGCCCCGCCCTGGGCGCGGTGCTGCAGCTGCGGGAGGTGCCGCCTGCGGGTGGTGACACGATGTGGGCCGACATGGCCGCGGCGTACGACAACCTGCCTGCGGACATCCGGGAGCGCATCGACGGCGCACGGGCCGTGCACGACTATCTCCCGGGCTTCTCCCGCTTCTACTCGGCCGAGCAACTGGCGCCGTACCAGGATGAGTTCCCGCCCGTGGAGCATCCGGTCGTGCGGCGTCATCCGGAGACCGGGCGGCGGATGCTGTTCGTCAACGCCTCGTTCACCACCCGGATCGTGGGGCTCGGGCAGGCGGAGAGCGACCGGCTGCTGCGGCTGCTCTTCCAGCAGGCACAGGTACCGGAGTTTCAGGTGCGGTTCCGCTGGCAGGCCGGGGACGTGGCGTTCTGGGACAACCGTGCCACCCAGCACTACGCGGTGAACGACTACGGCGCGCACCGCCGGGTCGCGGAACGTGTGGCCATCGCGGGCGACCGGCCGTTCTGACCGGCCGCCCACGGCGTCAGACCTGCCGCTCGCAGACCGCCGCCGCCTCCGCCGGGCGTGCGCCACGCAGCAGTGCCGCGCCCAGCGGAGTGAGCGTGTGCAGCACGGCGTTGCCCTGGCGCAGCGTCACCAGCAGTCCGGCGTCCCGCAGTACGGTCGCGTGCTGGCTGGCGGAGGCCAGCGAGACATCGACCCGGCGGGCGAGTTCGCTGGTCGTGCAGCCGACGCCGATGCCCCGCAGGATCGCCGAGCGGGTCTGGCCGACGAGCCGGCCCAGCGAACGCTCCGGCGGGGTCGGCGGCGCGAGGCGGGGCGTCTGGTGCTCGACCGGGTAGACCAGTACGGGCGTCAGGTCCGGGTTGTGGAAGGTCACCGGGGTGCGGCGGCAGAAGTACGAGGGAAGCAGCAGCAGTCCCCGCCCGTTGAGATGGAGGTCGCGGTCCACCGGATAGTCGGCCTCCAGGACGGGCGCCCGCCAGCGCATCATCGGCGGCAGCGAGGCAAGCAGCCGGTCCGCGCCGCCGTCGAGCAGGGCCCGCCCGCGGGCGGCCCGGTCGGCTTCGATACGACCCTGCAGACGCGGCCAGTGCGGCGCGACGGCCGCCTCGTAGTAGCGCCGGAGGACGCCGGCGAGCCGGCCGAGCGGGCGGGTGTCGCCCTCGGCCATGGTCCGTATCCACGGCGGGAGCGGCCGGGCCGTGGAGAGTCGGGACAGCTCGTCGTGCAGCCGTACGGCGGGCGTCGCGCGCAGTGCGCACAGCGCGTCATCCATCCCGAGAAGCCCTTCGGCGGGCGTCAGGAAATCCGGAAAATAGCCGCGCGTGGGCACGAGTGGCGCCAGCAGACGCGTTTCGCCATTCAACTTTCCGCGGGTCGCCGAACGCCATTTGCCGAACGCCGGATCGTCCCGTCTGTCACGTAGGCGGTGAAAACTTAAAACGGTCTCCCACAGCGCGTCCGGGCGTGCGGCAATCCGCACGCGGGCCAGATCGAGTCCACTGAAATGGACGCGTAACACCGAACCCCCACCCTTGGTTTCCTCAGTCGGCCCCCGGCTACGCCTGAGTATGCACGCCAACACGCCCTGTCACCATGCCCTTTTGGCCACACTTGAAAAGGGTCGCGCCACCAGGAGGGCGAGAGGAATGCTGTACTCAATTCGACGGCGAGGCGAACGGAACGGATTGCTCGATCCCGTGGGGGGTGATGGGCAAATGACCGGCCGTTCGGCGCTCCCGTTGAAGGCCGCCTTCCCTCGCCGACTGGGGTGGCGGCAACTCCCGAGGGGGGAGTCCGGAGAAAAGCGAGGGCGGCACCTCCGCACAGGTGCCGCCCTCGTCGGGGTTCCGGAGCCGACAGCCGGGCAGCTGAGGGTTTGGTGCCGGGCCTCGGACTCCGGTGGTTTCCCGGGTCCCCCGGGCGCGCTGTGCGCCCAGGGTCCCCGTGCCGCTCCGACTAGCGGCTGTCGCTGCCCTTGGACTCGGCCGCCGCGCGGCCCGCCTCCAGTCGTGCGACCGGGATGCGGAACGGCGAGCAGGAGACGTAGTCCAGGCCCACCTCGTGGAAGAAGTGCACCGACTCCGGGTCACCGCCGTGCTCACCGCACACACCGAGCTTGAGGTCGGGGCGCGTGGCGCGGCCCGCCTCGGCGGCGTTGCGGACCAGCGAGCCCACGCCGTCCTTGTCGATCGTCTCGAACGGGCTGACGCCGAAGATGCCCTTCTCCAGGTACGCGGTGAAGAAGCTGGCCTCGACGTCGTCTCGGGAGAAGCCCCACACGGTCTGCGTGAGGTCGTTCGTACCGAACGAGAAGAAGTCCGCGGACTCCGCGATCTGGCCGGCCGTCAGCGCGGCGCGGGGCAGCTCGATCATCGTGCCGAGGGTGAGCTTGAGGCTGACGCCGCGAGCCTTCTCGACCTCGGCGATGACCTGCTCGGCCTCCTCGCGGACGATCTCCAGCTCCTGGACGGTGCCCACCAGCGGAATCATGATCTCCGCACGCGGGTCGCCCTTGGCGTTCTTCCGCTCCGCGGCCGCCTCGGCGATCGCCCGCACCTGCATCGCGAACAGACCGGGGATGACCAGGCCGAGGCGGACGCCGCGCAGACCCAGCATCGGGTTCTGCTCGTGCAGCTTGTGCACGGCCTGGAGCAGGCGCAGGTCGTTCTCGTTGGAGTCCTTGCGGGCCTCGGCGAGCGCGACCCGTACCGACAGCTCGGTGATGTCGGGCAGGAACTCGTGCAGCGGCGGGTCCAGCAGCCGGACGGTCACCGGCAGCCCGTCCATCGACTCGAACAGCTCGATGAAGTCGGCCTTCTGCAGCGGCAGCAGCTGGCTGAGCGCGGCGTCCCGGTCGGTCTCGGTGTCGGCCAGGATGAGGCGCTCGACCATCTCGCGGCGCTCACCGAGGAACATGTGCTCGGTGCGGCACAGGCCGATGCCCTGGGCGCCGAAGCGGCGGGCGCGCGCGGCGTCCTCGGCGTTGTCGGCGTTGGCCCGCACGCGCAGCCGGCGCACCCGGTCCGCGTACGCCATGATTCGGTGGACGGCCTTGACCAGCTCGTCCGCGTCCTCGGCGCCGGCGTGCATCCGGCCCTCGAAGTACTCCACGACCGGGGACGGTACGACCGGTACCTCGCCGATGTAGACCTTGCCGGAGGAGCCGTCGATGGAGACGACGTCGCCCTCCTCGATGACGGTGCCCTCGGGGGTCGTCATCCGGCGGGACTTGGTGTCGACCTCCAGGTCCTCGGCGCCGCAGACACAGGTCTTGCCCATGCCGCGGGCGACGACGGCGGCGTGCGAGGTCTTGCCGCCACGGGAGGTGAGGATGCCCTCGGCGGCGATCATGCCGTTGAGGTCGTCGGGGTTGGTCTCCCGGCGGATGAGGATGACCTTCTCGCCGGAGCGGGACCACTTGACCGCGGTGTAGGAGTCGAAGACCGCCTTGCCGACCGCCGCGCCGGGCGACGCGGCGATGCCGCGGCCGATCATCTCGGACTTCGCGCCCAGGTCGAAGCGGGGGAACATCAGCTGCGCGAGCTGCGCGCCGTTGACCCGCTGGAGGGCCTCGGCCTCGTCGATCAGGCCCTGGTCGACGAGCTGCGTGGCGATCCGGAAGGCGGCGCCCGCGGTGCGCTTGCCGACGCGGGTCTGCAGCATCCAGAGCTTGCCGCTCTCGATGGTGAACTCGATGTCGCACAGGTCCTTGTAGTGCGTTTCGAGCGTCTCCATGATCTGCATCAGCTCGTCGTACGACGCCTTGTCGATGCCTTCGAGGTCGGCGAGCGGCACGGTGTTGCGGATACCGGCGACGACGTCCTCGCCCTGCGCGTTCTGCAGGTAGTCGCCGTAGACGCCCTGGTGGCCGCTGGCCGGGTCGCGGGTGAAGGCGACGCCGGTGCCCGAGTCGGGGCCGAGGTTGCCGAAGACCATCGAGCAGACGTTTACCGCGGTGCCGAGGTCGCCGGGGATGCGCTCCTGGCGGCGGTAGAGCTTGGCGCGGTCGGTGTTCCACGAGTCGAAGACCGCGCGCACTGCGAGGTCCATCTGCTCGCGGGGCTCCTGCGGGAATTCCCGCCCGGTCTCCTTGGCGACGATCTGCTTGAACTGGTCGACCAGCGCCTGGAGGTCGGCTGCGTCCAGGTCGACATCGACGCTGACACCCTTGGCCTGCTTGGCCTCCTCCAGCGCCTCCTCGAAGAGCTCGCCGTCGACGTCCAGCACGGTCTTGCCGAACATCTGGATGAGGCGGCGGTAGGAGTCCCACGCGAAGCGGTCGTCACCGGCCTGTGCGGCGAGGCCGGAAACCGACGCGTCCGACAGCCCGATGTTGAGGACGGTGTCCATCATGCCGGGCATGGAGAACTTCGCACCGGAACGCACCGATACGAGCAGCGGGTCGTCGGCCTGGCCGAGCTTTTTGCCCATCTTCTGCTCAAGGGCGTCGAGGTGCTGCGAGACCTCGGCACGCAGTGCCGCAGGCTCCGTACCACTGTCGAGGTAGACCTTGCATGCCTCGGTGGTGATGGTGAAGCCCGGGGGGACGGGAAGGCCCAGGTTGGTCATCTCGGCGAGGTTCGCGCCCTTGCCACCGAGGAGGTCCTTGAGGTCCTTGTTGCCCTCGGTGAAGTCGTAGACGAACTTCACGGACTCCGGCTGGGTTACGTGGGGATCTTGTGTTTCCGACACGGGACTGGACTCCTCGCGGACGGCTGCCCTGACGGCGAGGAACATACCCAGATCGAAGGCACATGGGTACGTCCACTTGGTCGACATGCGCGCGTAACCAGCCGTCCGCCAGCAGATCGAAAGTGATCTCTCCTTCGACACTGCATTCACTACCTGAATGCAGCACTCCGCTACGCAATCGGAAGTGGGTCCACCCGCTACGGAGTGCGACGATTTCCTTGATCACTCGAACGCATGAAGCGTGGCACCCGGTGCCACCATTGGAGAGGTGGAGTCCCGCTCGAAACGCTCATCTGAGCGCACCCCCTATCAGGGGTGGCGAGAATCACGCGCTGGGAGGGGTCCCGATTCCACCATCCGGACCGCCTCGCGCGACGTCGGACGGACCCGCAACCGGTGGTCTCAGCCGTCCCGGGGACCCGACGGCGACCTCCGGGACGGAAAGGACGGGCGCTGCCGGCGCACTTTCGGCCACGTGGTCGAAGAGGCCGTCCACCAGCGCGGGGACCCGCTCCGCGCAGCCGCCGGCGGCCCCGGAGGTCGCGTGGGCAGGGCCCGACAGCCAGGCCAGGAGCTCCGGCGGGGGCTCGCGACGGCGAGAGACAGGATCAGGCCAATCGTTCGCGAGCGGCGGGAACAGCACGTCGACGTCCGGGGTCGTATACGGCTCGGCAGCCGGATGCCGCTCAGCTGAGCGGACCTTGTGGGACCCGAACCGTGTGGGCCCAGGCCATGTGGGACGTGCCCGCTCAGCCCTTCGCGCGCCGCCCGCTGCGCCGCGGCCGCGGGTCCTTGCCGTCCAGCAGCTCCAGCCTGCGTTCCTCGCCGTGCGTCTCGACCTGCATCACGACGCGGCGCAGCAGATCCGCCAGGGCGAGCGCCTCGTCGTCCGCCAGCCCGTCCGTGACGAAGGCTTCCTCGGCGTTGAACTGCGGGAAGAGGCGGGCCATCAGCCGCTCCCCCTCGGGCGTGAGCGAGAGCAGCGCGAGCCGGCCGTCGGTCGGGTGGCTGTTGCGCTCCAGCAGGCCGCGGCTCTGCAGGGTGCGGGCGACGCCGGTGAGCGTGCCCTTGGAGATCCCCGCCTGCTCGGCGACCCGGCGGGTCTCCCGCTCGCCCCAGATCCACACCACCCACAGGACGACGAAGGAGGTCCAGGTCAGGTCGGCGGTGCGCAGCACGGAGTTTTCGAGGTGCTGTCGTACGGCGGCCGCGGCACGGTAGATGTTCGCCACCGCGGCCATCGGCTCGTGCCGGACGGGCGTGTCGCCGAGCTTGTCCTGTACCGCCTTCTCCGTGTCCCTGATGGAACGGTGCCCGCTCACCACAGCATCTCCCTGGGGTCGCCCGTACGCCCTCGCGTGCGCGCAGCGCGCCCCATCATTCCCGCCGCAGGAGCTTGATACCGCCATTGATCGGGCGCTCCCACCGTCCGGCCCAGCGCTGCTTCCGCCTCGCTCACAGCACCGCTTGGTGACGGCCACGGCCGGATCGCCGGGCGATCAGCCGCCCGAGGTGTCCAGCTCCGCGTCGGCGTCCACGCCCGCGCAGTCGTAGGGGTCGTTCAGCCAGCCGTCCGGCAGGACGACCCGGTCGCGGCCCGAGGTGCGCCCGCGGGGGCCGTCCGCGCCCGCCGGCCACGGCTGGTCCAGATCCAGCTCCGACAGCAGGGCGTCCAGCTGGTCGAGGGAGGAGGTCACCGCCAGATTCCGGCGCATCTCGGAGCCGATCGAGAAGCCCTTGGTGTACCAGGCGACGTGCTTGCGGAAATCGATCACGCCGCGCTTCTCGTCCCCGATCCACTCGCCGAGCAGCGTGGCGTGCCGCAGCATCACGGCCGCGACCTCCTTGAACGTCGGCTGCGCGGCCGCACCCGTGCCCTCGAACGCCGCCACCAGATCGCCGAAGAGCCACGGCCGGCCCAGGCAGCCGCGCCCCACGACCACGCCGTCGCAGCCCGTCTCGCGCATCATCCGCACGGCGTCGTCCGCCGACCAGATGTCGCCGTTGCCGAGCACCGGGATCTCCGGGACGTGCTCCTTCAGCCGCGCGATGGCGTCCCAGTCGGCGGTGCCGCTGTAGTGCTGGGCCGCGGTCCGGCCGTGCAGCGCGATCGCGGTGATCCCCTCCTCGGCGGCGATCCGCCCGGCGTCGAGGTAGGTGATGTGGTCGTCGTCGATGCCCTTGCGCATCTTCATCGTCACCGGCAGCGTGCCGGCGTTCGCCACCGCCTCGCGCAGGATCGAGCGCAGCAGATTGCGCTTGTACGGCAGCGCGGAGCCGCCGCCCTTGCGGGTGACCTTCGGCACCGGGCAGCCGAAGTTCAGGTCGATGTGATCGGCGAGGTCCTCGTCGGCGATCATGCGGACGGCCTTGCCGACGGTGTCCGGGTCGACGCCGTACAGCTGGATCGAGCGCGGCTTCTCGGTCGCGTCGAAGTGGATCAGCTGCATGGTCTTCTCGTTGCGCTCGACCAGTGCCCGCGTGGTGATCATCTCGCTGACGAACAGGCCCTTGCCGCCGCTGAACTCCCGGCACAGCGTCCGGAAGGGTGCGTTGGTGATCCCGGCCATCGGTGCGAGCACGACAGGCGGCTGCACCGTGTGCGGACCGATCTGCAGCAAAGTCATGAGAGGCGGATTCCTTCGACGGGTCGGGCGAGGCGGGTCGCGGGGCCGGCAGGGTCGTGCGACCTCCTATTGTCCCGCACCGCGCGACCTGTCCCGCCAGGGCCGGTCGCGACAGGTCGTTGTAGCGTTCAACCATGCCTGAGCTCAGCCACCGGCGGCGCCTGCTCGTGCTGGCGATCTGCTGCATGAGCCTGCTGATCGTCAGCCTCGACAACACCATCCTCAACGTCGCCCTGCCCTCGATGCAGCGCGAGCTGCACGCCTCGGTGTCCGGCATGCAGTGGACCATCGACGCCTACACCCTCGTGCTGGCGTCGCTGCTGATGCTGTCCGGATCGACCGCGGACCGGCTCGGCCGGCGCCGGATCTTCCTGATCGGGCTGGTCGTCTTCGCCGTGGGGTCGCTGCTGTGCAGCCTCGCGGCCGATCTGCAGTGGCTGGTCGTCTTCCGCATGGTGCAGGCCGTGGGCGGCTCGATGCTCAATCCCGTGGCGATGTCGATCATCACCAACACCTTCACCGAGCCGCGCGAGCGGGCCCGCGCCATCGGGATCTGGGGCGGCGTCGTCGGCATCAGCATGGCGGCCGGTCCGGTCATCGGCGGACTGCTGGTGCAGACCGCCGGCTGGCGCTCGATCTTCTGGCTCAACGTCCCGATCGCCGCCCTGGCGCTGTTCCTCACCCTGCGCTTCGTCCCCGAGTCGCGCGCCCCCTCCCCGCGCCGCGTCGACCCCGTCGGCCAGCTGCTGGTGATCTCGCTGCTCGGCTCGCTGACGTACGCGATCATCGAGGCCCCGGAAGCCGGCTGGCACTCCCCGCAGATCCTCGGCTTCGCCCTGCTGGCGCTCGCCTCCCTCGCGGGTCTGCTCGTCTACGAGCGGCGGCGCCGTGAACCCCTGATCGATCTGCGGTTCTTCCACAGTGCGCCGTTCAGCGGAGCCACCGTCATCGCGGTCTGCGCCTTCGCCGCGCTCGGCGGCTTCCTCTTCATGAACACCCTCTACCTGCAGAACGTCCGCGGCCTTTCGGCTCTGGAAGCGGGCCTCTACATGCTGCCCATGGCGGGCATGACGCTGGTCTTCGCGCCGCTGTCCGGCCGGCTGGTCGGCAACCGCGGCCCCCGCCTGTCCCTGCTGCTCGCGGGCACCACGATGGCCCTGAGCGGGGTGCTGTTCGCCGCGTTCGACGCCGAGTCGAGCACGGCGCTGCTGTTCACCGGCTATGTCGTGTTCGGCATCGGCTTCGGGCTGGTCAACGCGCCGATCACCAACACCGCGGTGTCGGGGATGCCCCGCGCGCAGGCGGGTGTGGCCGCCGCGGTCGCCTCCACTAGCCGGCAGGTCGGGCAGACGCTGGGCGTCGCGGTGATCGGTGCCGTGCTGGCGAGCGGGGCCCACGACGCGGCGAGTGACGCCGCCTTCATCGCGGCCGGCCGCCCGGCCTGGTGGATCATCACCGGCTGCGGCACGGCGGTCCTGCTGCTCGGCGCCCTGACCACCGGAGCCTGGGCGCGCGGCACCGCCCGGCGCACGGCGGACCTCTTCGACGAGGCGTCCGCGGGCCGGAGCGCGGCGAACGCCAACTCCTGACCG
Source organism: Streptomyces sp. NPDC048248 (assembly GCF_043201875.1). Taxonomy (NCBI): domain Bacteria; kingdom Bacillati; phylum Actinomycetota; class Actinomycetes; order Kitasatosporales; family Streptomycetaceae; genus Streptomyces; species Streptomyces sp. NPDC048248. The sequence goes on along the minus strand of NZ_JBICZL010000003.1, from coordinate 102,021 downwards.
GGTACGGTCCGCAGCGCGCGAGACGGCTGTGCCGGTGCGGCCTCGGGGTCAGCACATGGCGGCGTCACGGGGTCGCCGCGTCGGGCATGACGCCGTCGCGGGAGGTCGCGGAGTCGCGGCCTTGAGGCGAGCCCCGTGCCCCGGCCCGCGGTTCACGCTCCGACCGGCGCCGGCTCCGCCGACCGCTCCCACCGCACGAGGCGATCCAGTCGTTCCAGCCGCTCCCGCGAAGCCTCGTCCACGGGCGTGTAGGCCAGCACCTTGGGTCCCGGGTTGGGCCCCGTCCACAAGCTCGTCGAGGACAGCTGCAGCAGGCCCACCTCCGGGTGCCGGAAGACCTTCGTGCTGCTCGACGGGCGCACGACCTCGTGCCGCGCCCAGACTTCCCGGAACTCGGGCGACGCCTCCGACAGCCGCGCGAGCAGCGCCTTCCAGGCGGGCTCCGCGACGTGCTCGGCCATCGACGCCCGGAACTTGGCGGCCATCAGCCGGGCCGTGTTGTCCAGGTCGACCACCCGCGACCGCCACTCCGGGTGGGTGAACGCCAGCCACATGCAGTTGCGGTCCTCCTGGGGCAGCGCGTCGAGATCGCACATCAGCTGCCCGTACGCCCGGTTGTGGGCCAGGATGTCGAACCGGCTGTTCTGCACCACGGCGGGGAACGGCGAGAGCTGGTGCAGGACCTGCCGCATCCCCTCGGTGACGCCGGTGCACTCCGTGCCGGGCATCGGATCGACCGCCCCGGCCAGCGAGAACAGATGGCTGCGCTCGGCGCTGTCGAGCAGCAGCGCACGGGCCACGGCGTCCAGCACCTGCGGGGAGACATGGATGTCCCGGGCCTGTTCGAGCCAGGTGTACCAAGTGACGCCGACCGCGGCGAGCTGCGCGACCTCCTCGCGGCGCAACCCCGGGGTGCGGCGGCGGCTGCCGCGCGGCAGCCGGACCTGCTCGGGCGTGATCCGCTCCCGCCGGCTGCGCAGGAAGGCGGCGAGCTCGGCCCGCCGGGCGGCCCCGTCCCCGCGGGTCCCGGTGCGGCTGCCACGCTCGTCACCCTGGGCGGCGGCATGCGCACCCGGGCCGCGGTGGTCTGTGGGAACCTGCGACCTGCTCACGTCCACCGTCCTGCTCACGTCCACGCTCATACCTTCAGGGTGCCGCAGTCGGCAGCCGGTTGCCAGGTAGCACCGGTACCAGGATAAGAAGACTCTGGTACCCCTTTGAGCGTCCGGCGATCGTCGTTCTCGTGAGCGATACCCGAGTCCCGACCACCGACCCGCACCCCCAGGCCGGCACGACCCCGGCCCCTTCTTCGGCCATACCGGCACCTCCGGCGGCCACCACCCCGGCCACCACCCTGCTGACCCCGCTCGGCCTGCTGACCGTGCTCCTCGGCGCGGCCCTCCCCCTGATCGACTTCTTCATCGTCAACGTCGCCCTGCCGACGATCGACGAGGATCTGCGGGCAGGTCCCGCGATGCTGGAGATGGTGGTCGCCGGCTACGGCGTCTCCTACGCCATGCTGCTGGTCCTCGGCGGCCGGCTCGGCGACATGATCGGCCGCCGCCGCCTGTTCCTGTGGGGTCTGGCGGCCTTCGGCGTGACCTCGCTCGCCTGCGGCCTGGCGCCGGACGCGTGGACGCTGGTGATCGCCCGGGTCGCCCAGGGCGGCGCGGCCGCGCTGCTCCTGCCGCAGGTGCTGGCCACCATTCAGGCGACGACGGCCGGCAAGCGGCGCGCCAAGGCCGTCAGTCTCTACGGGGGCACGGCCGGCGTCTCCAGCGCCGTCGGCCAGGTGCTCGGCGGGCTGCTGGTCTCCGCGGACCTCGCGGGCAGCGGCTGGCGTGCGGTCTTCCTCGTGAACGTCCCGATCGCCGCCGCGGCCTGGCTGCTGGCCGCCCGCACCGTCCCCGAGACGCGCTCCCCGCACCCGTCCCGCGTCGACGGCACCGGCACCGTGCTGCTCGCCGTCTCGCTGATCACGCTGCTGCTGCCGCTGACCGAGGGCCGCGCGGCCGGCTGGCCGCTGTGGTCCTGGCTGCTCCTCGGCGTCTTCCCGTTCGTCGCAGTCGCGTTCGTCCTCGTCGAGCGCCGCGCGGAACAGGTCGGCCGCACCCCGCTGGTCCCGCCCTCGCTGCTGCGCATCCCCTCCGTGCACAGCGGGCTGGCCATGCTGGTGCCGTTCTCCGTGGGCTTCGGCGGCTTCATGTTCGTGGTGGCCGTCGCCCTGCAGAACGGCCTGCACTACGGGCCGTTCGCGGCCGGCCTGTCCCTGGCGCCCCTGTGCGCCACCTTCTTCCTCGCCTCGCTGGCCGGGCCACGGCTCGTGCAGCGCTTCGGCCGGCGCGTGGTCCTGACCGGGTCGCTGATCCAGGCGTCCGGGCTGCTCGCCCTGGCGCTGACCTTCCGTGCCGGCTGGCCCGACGTGTCGGTGGCCGGCCTCGCGCCGGGCATGGCGGTCCTCGGCGTGGGTCAGGGTCTGGTACTGCCGGTGCTGGTGCGCATCGTGCTGAGCGAGCTGCCGGCGACCCAGGCCGGCGTCGGCAGCGGCGTCATGGTGACCACTCAGCAGTCGGGCCTGGCGCTCGGCGTCGCCACCCTCGGCACTCTGTTCCTCGCGCTCCTGCCCTCTCTCGGCATACGCGACGCGTTGCTCTCCGTGCTCCTCGCGCAGCTGCTCATCGTCCTGGGCACCACCGCACTCGCCCTGCGGCTGCCGCGCGCCGTGCGCTGATCGAGAACGGGAACGGGAACGGGGCGGAGGCTCCCAGCGGCAGGACCCCATCGGTGGGTCCGCCGCTGGGAGCCTCGCCGGGGCGCTTCCGTCGAGGCGACACCGCGAGGAATCCGACCGGCGAGGGCGCCCTCACGACACATGACGCGAGAGCCTCGCGCAACGACTGACAAATATTGAAATCTGTCATCCGTCATGCCATAGTTGTTTTACGAGCTGCCGCGCGGGACCACCTCACCGGCCGCTCGCGCCCTCGCCCCCGTCTCCCCTCTGGAGCGCACCGTGCAGACCCGTACCCTCGGCACCACCGGCCCGCAGACCTCCGCCCTCGGCCTCGGATGCATGGGCATGTCCGCCCTCTACGGCGACGCCGACCGCGCCGAGTCCATCGCCACCGTTCACGCCGCCCTCGATGCCGGCATCACCCTGCTCGACACCGGCGACTTCTACGGCATGGGCCACAACGAACTACTGATCAACGAAGCGCTGCGGACAGCGCCCACGGCCGCCCGCGAAAAGGCGCAGACGAGCGTCAAGTTCGGCGCCCTGCGCACGGTCGAAGGCGCCTTCGCCGGATACGACGGCCGCCCCGACGCGGTGAAGAACTTCGCCGCCTACTCCCTGCAGCGCCTCGGCCGGGACCACATCGACATCTACCGCATCGCCCGGCTCGACCCGGCCGTCCCGATCGAGGAGACCGTCGGCGCCATCGCCGAGCTGGTCGAGGCCGGCCATGTCCGCCACATCGGCCTCTCCGAGGTCGGCGCCGAGAGCCTGCGCCGGGCCGCCGCCGTCGCCCCGATCTCCGACCTCCAGATCGAATACAGCCTCATCTCCCGGGGGATCGAGGACGAGATCCTGCCCACCGCTCGCGAACTGGGCATCGGCATCACCGCCTACGGCGTGCTGGCCCGCGGCCTGATCAGCGGCCACTGGCAGCGCGACCGCCAGCTGGCCGCCAACGACTTCCGCGGGATGTCACCCCGGTTCCAGGGCGAGAACCTCGACCGCAACCTCGATCTGGTGGACGCGCTGCGCAAGATCTCGGAGCAGCGGAACGTCTCGGTCGCCCAGACGGCCATCGCCTGGGTGCTCTCCCGCGGCGAGGACATCGTTCCGCTGGTCGGCGCCCGCCGCCGTGACCGTCTGGCCGAGGCGCTCGGCGCCGCGAACTACCGGCTGGACGTCGATGACCTGGCCGCGATCGAGGCCGCGGTGCCCGCCGGTTCCGCCGCGGGCGACCGCTACCCGGCGTCGCAGATGGCTCACCTGGACAGCGAGCGCTGACCGCCGGGGCGCGCCCCAGGGGGCGCCAGGTACCGTCCCTAGGTATCTGGCGTAGGCGCTCCTCGGTGCCCCGCCGCCTCCGCCCGCCTCCCTCCGAAAGGCCGTCCGCCCCATGCCCCCCGAGACGTTGACCCCCGAGCGCATCCTCGAAGCCACCGAGGAGGTGCTGCGGCGCTACGGCCCGGCGAAGGCCACGGTCGTCGATGTCGCGCGTGCCCTGGGCGTCAGCCACGGCAGCGTCTACCGCCACTTCCGTACGAAGGCGGCGCTGCGGGAAGCGGTCACCGAGCGTTGGCTGGACCGTACGAGCCAGGAGCTGACGAGCATCGTCACCGAGGAGGGCCCGGCCGCCGACCGCCTGGACCGCTGGCTCACCGCCCTCTTCGAAGCCAAGCGCCACAAGGCGGGTGACGACCCCGAGCTCTTCGCCACCTACATGACGCTCGTCGGGGAGAGCGGCGGCGCGGTCGACCGCCACATCACCGACCTCGAATCCCAGCTCACCACCATCATCGAAGCGGGTGTCACCGAGGGCACCTTCGACACCACCTCGCCGGCCACCACCGCTCGCGCGGTCTTCGACGCCACCGGCCGCTTCCACGACCCCTGCTACGCCGCGGAGTGGTCCCGCCCGGACATCGCCACCGACTTCGACGCCGTCCGCAGCCTGGTGCTGCGCGGCCTCCGCGCCTGAACGAACGACGGCTACGGCCTGCACGCGGTAACAGACGGGCCGCCTGCGTGCCTGGACGGGCAAGCAGCCTGGGCGCCTGGAACGGACAGTCGCCTGCTGCCCTGATCAGACAGGAGCTGCGGTCTGCATGTCGTAACGCACGGCAGCTGCGGTCTACGCGCCGCGCGGACGGATGCTGCGGCCTGGCGCGCGGTAACGGGCTGGCGGCCTGCGGGTGTTACCGGACAAAGAGCTTGGCGATGCTGCCTGCGCGCCTGAACGGACCGCGGCTGCGGCCTGGCGCGCGGTAACGAACAGGTGGGCTGCGGGTGTTGCCGGACAAGCGGTGTTCGCGTGCCTGCTCGCCCAAGTAGACAGCGGCTGCGGCCTGGTCGCCTTTCGCGCAGCAGCTGCGGTCTGCGGGCCTGAGACGGACAGCGGCCTGCCGGCCTGGTCGGACAGCGGCTGCGAGCGGTCACGGATAGGCGGTCTGCGCGCGTTACCGGACAGGCGGTTTGCTCGCCCGCGCGCAGAGGCTGCGGTCTGGGGGCCACCACGCGCAGCAGCTGCGATCTGCGCGCCGTGCGGACGGTGGCTGCCACCTGGGACGCCGTAGCGAGCAGGCGGCCTGTGCGCGTGGGCAGGCGAGCCGTCGGCGCGCCTGGACGGGGCGAGCGGCCAGCGCGTCTGGACGGGCGAGCAGCCGGCGTGTCTGGACGGGCGAGCGCCGCGCCTGGACGGGCGAGCGGCCGGCGCGCCTGGGCGGGTGAGCGCCGCGCCTGGGCGGGCGAGCGGCCGGCGTGCCTGAACAACCGAATGACCGAATGACCGACTGGCCGGATGACCGAACGACGACAGCGGGGCGGAGGGGCGGGGGGCGGGGCCCGGGGGGGGGAAGCCAACCACCGGCATCGCCCCCTCAACACCCATTCCACCCCTCCCCCGTCCCCCACCCCTCCCCCACGCAAAAGCGCCGGTCAGGCCGGAGTTTCTCCGTGGCCTGACCGGCGCTTGAGGTCAGCGGGCGGGGCGCGTCGCGGGGAGTCCGCGGGCGCGCGGCCCGTGTGGGCTCAGCAGCCCGGCAGTCGCGCACCCAGGTACGCCTGGATCTGGTCCAGGCTGACCCGCTCCTGCTTCATGGTGTCGCGCTCGCGCACCGTGACGGCGTTGTCGTCGAGGGTGTCGAAGTCGACGGTGACGCAGAACGGCGTGCCGATCTCGTCCTGGCGGCGGTAGCGACGGCCGATGGCGCCCGCGTCGTCGAACTCGATGTTCCAGTTCTTGCGCAGGTCCGCCGCGAGGCCCTTGGCCTTCGGGGAGAGCTGCGGGTTGCGGGACAGCGGCAGGACCGCGACCTTGACCGGCGCCAGGCGCGGGTCGAGACGCATGACCGTGCGCTTCTCCATCTTGCCCTTGGCGTTGGGCGCCTCGTCCTCGATGTACGCGTCGAGCAGGAAGGCGAGCATCGCCCGGCCGACACCGGCCGCGGGCTCGATGACGTACGGAGTCCAGCGCTCGCCGGCCTCCTGGTCGAAGTAGGAGAGGTCCTGGCCGGACGCCTTGGAGTGCGAGGACAGGTCGTAGTCGGTGCGGTTGGCCACACCTTCCAGCTCGCCCCACTCGGAGCCGCCGAACTGGAAGCGGTACTCGATGTCAGCGGTGCGCTTGGAGTAGTGCGACAGCTTCTCGGCGGGGTGCTCGAACCACCGGATGTTCTCCTCGCGGAGGCCCAGGTCGGTGTACCAGTTCCACCGCTGCTGCATCCAGTATTCCTGCCACTCCTCGTCCTCGCCCGGCTTGACGAAGAACTCCATCTCCATCTGCTCGAACTCACGGGTCCGGAAGATGAAGTTGCCCGGAGTGATCTCGTTCCGGAAGGACTTGCCCATCTGCGCGATGCCGAACGGCGGCTTCTTGCGCGAAGTCTGCTGCACCTGGGCGAAGTTGGTGAAAATGCCCTGCGCGGTCTCGGGGCGCAGGTAGGCGACCGAGGCGGTGTCCTGGGACGGGCCGAGGTGGGTGGAGAGCAGACCGGAGAACTGCTTGGGCTCGGTGAAGCCGCCCTTGTTGCCGCAGTGCGGGCAGTTGATGTCGGCCATGCCGTTCTCGGGCAGCTTGCCGTGCTTCGCCTCGTACGCCTCTTCCAGGTGGTCCGCGCGGAACCGCTTGTGGCAGGAGGTGCACTCGGTGAGGGGGTCGGTGAAGGTGGCCACGTGGCCGGACGCCTGCCACACCTCGGGGGCCAGGATCACGGACGAGTCGATACCGACGACGTCTTCGCGCGAGGTGACCATGGAGCGCCACCACTGGCGCTTGATGTTCTCCTTGAGCTCGACGCCGAGGGGCCCGTAATCCCAGGCAGCGCGGGAGCCGCCGTAGATCTCACTGGAGGGGTAGACGAAGCCACGGCGCTTGCTCAGGCTGACGATGGTATCGATCTTGTCGGCGGCCACGGTGCTCTCTTCATTAACGACGACGAACGATGGATGGGGCGGCGCCCAGCGCCACGATGCGGGGTGGTGGTCGGTAGGCGGATGAGCGAATAGCTCAGGGTACCGGCGGCCGTACCCCCCGGATCAAATCGGTTCCGGGCTGATCGTCGACGGGCCTCCCTTCAGTGTGCGACCCCGTGTGCGCCCGACCGCTTTGTTGACAACCGTTTCCAACTTTGTTGAAAATGACTGTCATGAACGTACGCCGTCGCATATCCACCGCAGCCATAGCCGGCACCTCGGTGCTCGGACTGCTGGCCCTCTCCGCCTGCTCCACCTCCGACGCCGGTGGCAGCAACGGCAAGCTGCAGGTGACGGCGTCCTTCTACCCCATGCAGTACCTCGCCGAGGAGATCGGCGGGAAGCGCGTCGAGGTCTCCAACCTCACCGAGCCGGGCGTCGAGCCGCACGACCTGGAGCTCAGCCCGAAGCAGACCGCGCAGCTCGGCGAATCCGACGCGGTCGTCTACCTCAAGGGCCTGCAGCCCGCCGTGGACGACGCCATCCAGCAGTCCGGCGTCCAGAACGTCGCCGACGCGGCCTCTCTGACCGGCCTCGAAAAGCACGGCACCGAGGTCGACGGGCACGACCACGCCACCGGCGACAACCACTCGCACTCCGAGTCAGAGGGCGGCAGCGACCCGCACATCTGGCTCGACCCGGTGAAGTACGCCGAGGTCGCGAAGGGTGTGAACAAGACCCTCGCCAAGGCCGACCCGGACCACAGGGCCGAGTACCAGAAGAACACCGATGCCCTGGTCAAGAAGCTGGACGGGCTGAACACGGAGTTCGAGGACGGCCTGAAGAACCGGCCCTCCCGGACCTTCATCACCACTCACGCGGCCTTCGGCTACCTCGCCGAGCGCTACGGCCTGACCGAGGAGGCGATCAGCGGGCTCGACCCCGAGTCCGAGCCCAGCGCCAACCGCGTCAAGGAACTCCACACCCTCGCCAAGAAGCACCATGTCTCCACGGTCTTCTTCGAGACGATCGCCAACCCGGCGACCGCCAAGTCGCTGGCCGGTGACCTGGGCCTGAAGACCGACGTCCTGGACCCGCTCGAAGGGATCACGGACAAGTCCCGCGGCAAGGACTACATCAGCGTCATGCAGGCCAATCTCGCCGCCCTCCAGAAGGCACTCGGCAACAAGTGACAGAGCGAGCGCAGCGCGTGACGGAGCGCACCGCGCGGCAGACGACCCACCACGTGACGGAGGTCACCATGGAAGAGCCGGTCATCGACCTGCGGGGAGCCGCCGCGGCGCTGGGCGGGCGTCCCGTGCTGCGCGGTATCGATCTCACCGTCCGCACCGGCGAGGTCGTCGCGCTGCTCGGCGCGAACGGTTCGGGCAAGTCCACGGCGGTGCGCTCGGTGATAGGCCAGGTGCCGCTCACCGGCGGCGAACTGTCGCTGTTCGGTACGCCTTTCCGGCGCTTCAGGCAGTGGGCCCGCATCGGCTACGTCCCGCAGCGCACCACCGCCTCCAGCGGTGTGCCGGCCACCGTCCGCGAGGTCGTGGTGGCCGGGCGGCTGGCCCGTACGAAGCTCGGGATACTGCGCAAGGGCGACCGGGAGGCGGTGCACCGTGCTCTGGAGCTGGTGGGCATGGCCGACCGCGCCAAGGACTCCGTCAACGCGCTCTCCGGCGGCCAGCATCAGCGGGTGCTGATCGCCCGCGCGCTGGCCGGCGACCCGGAACTGCTGATCATGGACGAGCCGATGGCCGGCGTCGACCTGGCCAGCCAGGAGGTGCTGGCCGGCGCCCTGCGCGAGCAGGTGGCGGCCGGCGCCACGGTGCTGCTCGTGCTGCATGAACTGGGTCCGCTGGAGCCGCTGATCGACCGCGCGGTGGTCCTGCGGGACGGCTGCGTCGTGCACGACGGTCCGCCGCCCGCGGCCGTGGGCCAGCACGCGCTGCCCGGCCATGACCATGTCCACCCGCACGCCGATGTGGCCGCGGAACCGATCCGGACGGGGCTGCTGACCTGATGGAAATCCTCAACTACGCCTTCATGCAGCGGGCGCTGATCGCCGCACTGATCGTCGGCGTCACCGCTCCGGCCATCGGCATCTATCTCGTCCAGCGCCGGCAGGCCCTGATGGGCGACGGAATCGGCCATGTCGCCCTCACCGGCGTCGGCCTCGGTTTCCTGCTGAACACCAGCCCGGTCTGGGTCGCCACCGCCGTCGCGGTGCTCGGCTCGGTCGTGATGGAGCTGATCCGCTGGTACGGCAAGACCCGCGGTGACCTCGCGCTGGCCATGCTGTTCTACGGCGGTATGGCGGGCGGTGTGATGCTGATGAACCTCTCCGACGCCGGCTCCAACGCCAACCTCGGTACGTATCTGTTCGGCTCGATCACCACCGTCTCGCCGCAGGACATGACGACGATCTACGTCCTGGCCGCCCTGGTGCTGGTGATCACTGTGGGGCTGCGCAGGCAGCTGTTCGCGGTGTGCCAGGACGAGGAGTTCGCCCGGGTGACGGGCCTGCCGGTGCGGCTGCTGAATCTGCTGGTCGCCGTCACCGCCGCGGTGACCGTCACGGTCGCCATGCGCGTCGTGGGTCTGCTGCTGGTCAGCGCGCTGATGGTGATCCCGGTCGCGGCCGCCCAGCAGCTCAGCCGCAGCTTCGCGATGACCTTCGCGGTGGCCATCGGCATCGGCGTCGCGGTCACCGTCACCGGCACCGCGACCTCGTACTACGTGGACGTGCCGTCCGGCGCGACCATCGTGCTCTTCGCCATCGGCCTCTTCGTGCTCTTCACGGGTCTCGCTGCGCCACTTGCGAAAAAACGTGCCAGGGCCTCGGCGGCGGCGGCTGAGAGGTGCACTCTGGAGGTACCCGGGAAGGGCACCCCTGCGGACGACGTCAACGTGTGACCACCGCGGGGCCGGCCGCGGCATGCGGACGAGGGGCGCGACACGCAGACGGAGGGAGGCGTAAGCGTCCCACCAGGGGTCCGGTCATCACCTGGCACAATGGCCGGACTCGTCCGCGCCCCACGGCGCGGGAGGGGCCCCGCCAGCGGGGGAATACCTGACGTCCTAGGGAGGCAACGGTGGCGACGAGCGCGGGATCTCCGGTACGCGGCCGGTCGACGCGGCAGCGGACCGCTGTCTCGGCCGCACTCGACGAGGTGGATGAGTTCCGCAGCGCGCAGGAGCTCCACGACATGCTCAAGCACCGGGGTGACTCGGTCGGCCTGACCACCGTCTACCGGACGCTGCAATCCCTTGCCGACGCCGGCGAGGTCGATGTGCTGCGGACCAGCGACGGCGAGGCCGTCTACCGCAGGTGCAGCACCGATGATCACCACCACCACCTGGTGTGCCGGGCCTGCGGCAAGGCCGTCGAGGTGGAGGGTCCGGCGGTCGAGAAGTGGGCCGACCAGATCGCCGCCGAGCACGGCTTCCGTGACGTCGGCCACACCATCGAGATCTTCGGCACCTGCGGCGACTGCGCAGCACAGCAGGCGCAGTAGCGACAGAGGCCGCGGAGCGCGCGGCAGCACAGCGGTAGGGCCGCCTCCTCGGAGGCGGCCCTTTCGCACGTTCGGGGGTTGCCCATCGACGCCGCGCCCCGCTCACCAGGCAATATCTGGGTCAAGCCCACCTTTGCGAAGCATCTGGCAGGTACACGCTACTGCTAGATTAATGGATCATCAGTGCGGATTTTCGCGCACAAACGGGGGTAGGAATGGGCGTTCTCGGGGAGCTCTGGGACGACGGCAAGAAGCTCGTCGGCGATGTGGTCGAGGTCGGCAAGGACGTCATGATGGCGCCCGCCGAGATCGCGCACTGGGTGCTGACCCAGATGTTCGGCGGTGGCGAGGCGGATCTGCAGAAGATCGCGGCCGAACTGGCGAAACTGAGCAAGGAGCTGGACGGATTGACCGGTGAGGTCAACGCCGCCCTGGGCAACCTCACCTGGCACGGCCCGTCCTCCGACGCCTTCGTCCGCGTCGCACACGGCCGCGTCAAGGAGATGAACAAGATCTCCGACGATCTGTCCACACTGGGCCAGGCGGTCACCCGGCTGTCGCAGGTCTACTGACGGACCCTGACGACCCGTCAGTTCTTCTCGGCTCCACCCATCGGGCCGCGCCCATGGCGCCCGGAGCCACGGAGCGCGACGTTCCGCACACGCCGGGTTCTTCCTGGTTCACCACGACATCACGGGGGTTGTACGGATGGCAGGCGACACGTTCGGCGTCGAGATGGGCGAACTCGACAAGATCGAGAAGGACTGGCGGTCGGTCAGCCGGCGCATGCTGGAGCTGAACCAGCGGCTGGGAGAGATCAGGGAAACGCTGATCACGGCTGCGGGTATCGACCTCGCGACGGCTCCGCTCGCGCAGCTCCCGGGCTTCGGCATCGCCTACCAGGTGCTCGCGGACGTGAAGGAGATCGCCGAGGTGAGCCGGCGCCTCGAAGCGAGCAAGTCGAAGCTGCTCGAGGAGCTGGCGGGGGACGCGGAGAAGATCAAGCGGGTCAAGGCCGAGTACGAGGCGAACGAAAAGAAGATCGAAGATGAGCTGAAGAAGATCAAGGACCGGAAGCGGCACGACGCGCCCACGTCGCCTCACACCGGCTCGCACGGTGCCGGCTCCGGAGCAGGAGGCGGCGGCGGTGGCGGCGGTGGCAGCACCGGCGGTGGCGGCACCGGGCAGGCTCCCGCCGAGGGCCACGGCGACGGCAAGTGGGAGACGAAGGGCGACTGGGACGCCTGGTCGCCGGGCAAGCACCACACCACCACCGGTGCGGGCGTCGAGACCGCTCCCGACACCTCCGGACTCCCCTCGGAGCGCAAGGCCATCATCGACCGGGCCATGGAGCGGGTGGAGCACCGGATCGGCTACAGCCAGTCGGCCACCACCAACGGCTACCGGGACGACTGCTCAGGCTTCGTCTCCGCCGCCTGGGGTCTGGAGCCGCCGGGGCTGAACACGTACGGACTCATGGGCAACGACACGGCCCACGTGATCACCAAGGACGATCTGCAGCCGGGGGACGCCCTGATCGCCGGCGACCACACCGTCATCTTCGGCGGCTGGGCCGACGACTCGCACACCAAGTACGTAGCCCTGGAGGACAACGGCTCCCAGGGAACCGTCTCGCACGTCATCCCGTACCCGTACTACTCAGGTGACGCCGCACACGAGAGGTCGATCGGCAAGCCGTACGTGCCCTACCGCCGCAACGGCCTCTAGGACACGACCCAGTCCGCACACGAGAGAGAACATCTCCATGTTCAACCGCCGCCTGCTCGCCGCAGCCGTCCTCGCCGGAGCACTGGCCACGCTCACCTCCTGCAAGGGTGCGGCCCCGGCCGCCTCCCCGGAGGAAACGGCAGCCACCTCCGCCGCCGCGTCACCGACGTCCGCGCCATCCGATTCGCCGAGCCCCTCGGCGTCGGCCTCGCCGGTGAAGGACCTGCCGATCGATCCCGAGCCGACCTCGGACTGCACACCCCGCAAGCTCGCCGCGGGCCACCGGATGGTGCGGATCACGGGCGCGCCCTCCGGCGGCGTGCTGGCCGTCAAGGAGGCCGAGTTCGCCTGTGACCCCAACGGGGGCGGTTACGCGGGGACGGGGAAGGCCGCCCGCTACCGGCTGGCCGCCGGCGCCACGGGCGACTTGGCCACCGGTCCGGTCGACCACCGCACGGTGCCCCTGGCCCAGCTGACCGAGCACCTCACCGCCTGTCTGCGGCACGAGAGCGTCAAGGCACCTTGGGCCTGTAGCGGGGACATCTATGAGATCACCGTGAATGCCTCCGGCGACGTCACACACCTCAGCGAGGTCTGGCACCCCTGAAGTCCGCGGCCCGGCTCCCGCACTCCGGAAGCCGGGCCGCGCCGTCCTACTTCGCCGACCCGTCCTCCTCCGGGGCCGCCCCGAATCGGCGGTCGCGACGGGCGTATTCGTGGCAGGCGTCCCACAGGTTCCGCCGGTCGAAGTCCGGCCACAGAATGTCCTGGAAGACCATCTCGGCGTAAGCGCTCTGCCAGATCAGGTAGTTCGACGTCCGCTGCTCACCGGACGGCCGGACGAAGAGATCCACGTCCGGCATGTCCGGGTAGTACATGTACTTCGCGACGGTCTTCTCGTTGACCTTCGACGGGTCGAGCTTGCCGGCCCGCACATCCGCCGCGATCGCCGCCGCCGCGTCCGCGATCTCCGCGCGGCCGCCGTAGTTGACGCAGAAGTACAGCGTCATGGCGTCGTTGTCCTTGGTCTGCTCCTGGGCGACCTGGAGTTCCTGCACGACGGACTTCCACAGCTTGGGCATCCGCCCGACCCAGCGGATCCGGATCCCCAGCGCGTCCATCTCGTCGCGGCGGCGGCGGATGACATCGCGGTTGAAGTTCATCAGGAAGCGCACCTCGTCCGGTGAGCGCTTCCAGTTCTCGGTGGAGAACGCGTACAGCGAGAGGTTCTTCACGCCCATCTCGATGCAGCCCTTGAGGACGTCCATGACGACGCCCTCACCGACCTTGTGGCCCTCGGTACGCGGCAGCCCGCGCTCCTTCGCCCACCGGCCGTTGCCGTCCATGACGACGGCCACGTGGTTCGGAATGAGCTCGCCGGGGATCTTCGGCGGCCGCGCACCGGAAGGGTGCGGTTCGGGCGTCTCGTACTCGCGTCGATTACGGCCCAGAATCCCGCGTCGTGCCATGCGGCCCACGTCTCCCATGTCTCGTATGCCTCGTTGAGGGCTGTCTCGGTTTCGGCTGTTTCGCTACGTGGCCGCGCTATTTCTCCACGTACCGGAGGGAGCGCAGACCCCGCTCCAGGTGCCAGTGCAGATACGCCGCGACGAGGCCGCTGCCCTCCCGGACATGCCGCGCCTCGCAGGCGTCCGCCGTCTCCCAGTCGCCGGTGAGCAGCGCGCCCAGGAGGCCGATGGCCTCAGAGGAGGGTACGACGCTCCCCGGCACCCGGCAGTCGCCGCATACGACGCCGCCCGCCGCCACCGAGAAGAACCGGTTGGGACCGGGCAGCCCGCACTTCGCACAGGTGTCGAAACTGGGTGCGTAGCCGTTGACGGCGAGGGAACGCAGCAGGAAGGCGTCCAGCACCAGATGCGGTTCGTGCTCGCCGCGTGCGAGCGTCCGCAGCCCGCCGACCAGCAGCAGATACTGCTGTACGGCGGGCTCGCCCTCGTGGTCGGTGAACCGCTCGGCGGTCTCCAGCATCGCGGTGCCGGCCGTGTAGCGGGCGTAGTCCGTCACGATGCCGCCGCCGTACGCGGCGATCGTCTCACTCTGCGTGCACAGCGGCAGCCCGCGGCCGATGAGCTCGCCGCCGCGCGCGAAGAACTGCACATCGACGTGCGAGAACGGCTCCAGGCGCGCCCCGAACTTCGATTTCGTCCGCCGCACCCCGCGGGCCACGGCACGGACCCGTCCGTGGCCACGGGTGAGCAGCGTGATGATCCGGTCCGCCTCACCCAGCTTCTGGGTGCGCAGCACGATGCCGTCGTCGCGGAACAGACTCATGGGAGTCATTGTCCCGCATCGGCGACCGGCCCCGACCGGCCGTCCCCGCCGCGGCCGCCGTCAGCCCGCTTCGCTCACCTCTCGCGGCGGCCCTGGACGGCGACGGCCGCGGCAAGGGCCGCACAGGCGAGGGCGGCGGCGTACAGGCCCGCCGCGTAGGGCCCCGCCGGGAAGCGCACGGTTCCGGGCTGCCCCAGGAAGTCGGCCAGCGCCGTGAACGGCAGCCAGGCGGCCGCCTCGGCCTTCAGCAGCCAGCTGAGCAGCGCACCGACCAGGGACTCGGCGGCGAGGATCCACACCAGCAGGACGGTGACGGTCAGGCCGCCGCTCCTGAGCAGCACACCGGCGGCGACGCCGAAGAGCGCGCAGACCGCGTAGGCGGCCGGCACGGCGGCGAGCTGTCGCAGTTCGACAGCGGTGTCCGGGACGAGGTCGGCGCCCGCGCCCTGGGTGAGTGCCGCGACGGCCAGTCCGCCCAGGGCGAGTACGGCCCCCGCCACGCACGCCAGGGCGGCCAGGACCGCGGCCTTCGCGCACAGCAGCCGCCGCCAGGACGGCACGGCGAGGTAGGAAGCCCAGATCGTGCCGGTGGCGAACTCCTGGGTCGCCGCGCGGGCGGCGAGGACGGTGATCAGGATCTGACCGAAGGCGGGTCCGGTCATCGCCTCGGCGATTCCCGGCCGCGCGCCCTCGTCGGCCATCAGCCTGCCCAGCGCGCTGAAGACCAGCGAGACGGCCACGGTGGCCCCCAGGAACCACCAGGTGGACGCGAGCGAGCGCAGTTTGGCCGTTTCGGCCCGCGCGAGCGCCAGGCTCATCGGACTGCTCCTTCGGACGTCACGGGTGGCTGCGGCAGGGGCGTACCGGCGCCCCGGAATTCGACGGATTCCCCGGTCAGCCGCAAGAAGGCGTCCTCCAGGGTCGCCCGGCGCGGCGTGAGTTCGTAGAGCACCAGGCCCTCCTGCGCGGCGGCCCGTCCGATGTCCTCGCAGCCCATCCCGTGGACGAGGAAGGAGTCGCCGGGTGTGCCCGCCGCGTCGGTGACCGTGCCGCCGGACCGGGCGACGAGGGCGCGCAGCCGTTCCGGCTCCGGTGTCCGCACCAGGCTCCGGTCCACCGCGCCGCCCACGGTCAGCTCGGCCACGGAGCGCTGGGCCAGCAGTCGCCCCTGCCCGATCATGACCAACTCATCGGCCGTCAGCGCCATTTCGGCGAGCAGATGGCTGGAGACGAGGACCGTGCGGCCTTCGGCCGCCAACGCGCGGATCGTCGTCCGCATCCAGGCGATGCCCTCGGGGTCCAGCCCGTTGACGGGTTCGTCGAGGATCAGCAGACGCGGATCGCCGAGCAGGGCGGCGGCCAGTCCGAGGCGCTGGGCCATGCCGAGCGAGTACGTTCCGACGCGCCGTGCGGCCACCGAGGCCAGGCCCACGGCCGCCAGTACCTCGTCGACCCGGGAGAGGGGGATCCGGTGGGTGTGCGCGAGCCAGGTGAGGTGGGCGCGGGCCGACCGCTTGGGGTGCGCCCAGCCGGCCTCCAGCAAGGCGCCGGCGACGCGCAGGGGTTCGGGGTGTGCGTGATACGGCCTGCCGTCGATCAGCGCCCGCCCGGAGTCGGGCCGGGTGAGGCCCAGGAGCATCCGCAGGGTGGTGGTCTTGCCCGAGCCGTTCGGCCCGAGGAATCCGGTGACGGCACCCGGGCGCACGGTGAACGACAGGTCGTCCACGACGCGCTTGCCGCCGTACGACTTCGTGAGCCCCACGACTTCGATCATCGCGCGGTCACCCGTGGTTCAGCCAGAACAGGCCGCCCAGGACCAGCAGCAGTCCGAAGCCGACGACGGCGCCGATGCCGGGCGCACGGCGCCGGGCCGCGCACCAGCCGAGCATGCCCAGCGCCGGCAGCCAGCCCGCGCCGTAGACGAGCCAGCCGGCCGGCCCCTGGCCCGCCTTGAACAGCACCCACGCAACCATCACGAAGAGCACCGGCGAGGCCCATATGTTCCGCTCGATGACGACTGCCCGCTGTTGCGACATTGACTTCCCATCACGATGCGGCCTCCTCCTCACGGGAGAAGGAGGCCGCGGGTGGCGAACGCGAAATTTCCTAGAAGTGGTTGACGAGGTAGCTGATGACCTCATCGAGAATGTATGCGGGCGCGGCCTTGATCGCCCACTTCAGCGGGTTGAAGTTGGAGAGCCCGTTCACCCAGGACTTGAAGGAGTTGCGGCCCTTCTTCGCCGCCGCGATGGCCTTCTTGCCGTACTTGCTCTTGGCTATCTTCTCCGCGAGCTTCTTCGCCGCGGAGCTGATGCCGCGCGCCTGCACGCCCGCCTTGACGTCGGCGGCCGCGGCCGCCGAGGCGGGAGCGGACTGCGAGGCGGGAGCGGTGTGCGAGACGGCGGCCGGGGCGCGGTCGACGGTCCGTACGGCAGCGGTCGCCGCGTGCGGCGCGGCGGTGGCGGCCGACGCGGCGGGGGCGCCGACGCCGATCAGCGCACCGGTGATGAGGGTGGCGGCGAGCAGACGCTGGCCTCTGGTCATAGGGTTCCTCCGTGGATGAATAAGCGCCGCGTCATGGGGTAGTTCGCGGCAGACACGGCCCACACGTGTCCACGGACAGCGGTCTCGTCTCGTTAGCGGCGGGACGAGGCCGCGCTGGGCGTCCACAGCGGGCCGAAAACGATCTTGGCATCGCGGGGCAGAGCCCACCATCCGCCAACAGACCCCCTCCCAATGGGGGATGACGCCCCGAATCCCGGGACGCCGCCACCGGATCGCGGACCGTTCCCCTCTCCGCAATCTCCGCCCGTGAGCGCCCTCACACCCTTTGCTCTCGATGTCCGCATTGCATAATCTTTACCCGCCCTGCCCCGCGGACCGGCTGACCACCGGCCCGCCGACCGGGCCTTCGACCACTGACTTCACTTGGCACAACGGGGGATCGACCCATGACCAGAGTCATGTTCGCGATGGACGACTCACCTGAGAGATCCCGGCTCTACGGCCGGTTCACCGAGGCGCACGGAGTCACCGTCGTCGCCATGTGCGGCATACGCGAAGCGCTCGGCCAACTGGAGACCCACCGCCCCGAAGTGGTGCTCGCCGGAGCCCCCGGCGCGCGCCGCTCCCCCGGCTGGACGGAGTCCGGGCGGCGCCTCGCGGACCGGGTGCCGCTCGGCGTCTTCACCGACGACCCGGTCACCGAGACCACCGCCCAGGCCCGCAGTGCGGGCGCCTCCGGCTTCCTGGATTTCGCGATGAGCGGCGGCGAACTCGGCCTGGCCGCCCGGCTGCTGGCCTCCGGGCATGTCGTGGTGGCGCCGCGCGCCCGGAAGGCCACTGACGTACCCGAGGTGGCCCGCGCGACGACGACCGTGCCGGCTCACCCGCACCCGAGCGACCGGCCGGACACCTCGCCCCGGCTCTCACCCCGCGAACGGGAGGTGCTGCGGCTCATGACGGCCGGGCTCACGAACGTACGCATCGCCGAGACGCTGCACCTGAGTCCGACCACCGTCAAGACGCATGTCAGCACCATCCTCCGCAAGCTGGGCGTCACCAATCGCGTCCAGGCCGTCATGCGGCAGCACTGACCTCAGACCGCCTCCCCTCTGCTGCGGGCGTTCAGGTACGCGGTGGCCGCGCTCAGCCGTTCCGTCACTGTCGCCGGGCGGGCGGCCCCTGTGGCGCAGTCCCACTTCCCACCGCCCCCGATCGGCAGCAGCCGGAGGCGGTCGCCGTCGGCCGCCACGACCTTGCCGACCCGCGCCCTGAGGGTGTCCATGACGAACGAGCCGAGCGGGGGGCGGTTCACGCTCACCGCTCCCCCAGTGCGGCGGTCAGCCGCTGCGCGACCGCGATCGTGCACCGTCCCAATTCCACGAGCGGGAGCATGTACTCATTCGCGCACGAGACGGGGTCGGGGCGCAGCGAAGGCAGCACGATGCCTTCGCGTTCCAGGGCTTCACGCAATTCCTTGGTTGCACTTTCCACTGCCTTGATCCGCTGCATCACCGGTCACACTTTCCGTGAGGATTCCTACCGTTCGCATTCAGAGCGTGACGGCACGGAACTAGGCTGCGCAACGAGGTCGGCACTACAACTGTGGGGCAGGACAAGGGGGTCAGCCATGGCCAATGGTCAACGGCAGGCGGCGTGGGAGTTTTTCGGCTCGGAACTCAAGCGGCGACGGGAGGACGCGGGCTTGACCCAGGACGCCTTAGGCCGCCGGGTATTCGTATCCGGCGGTTATATCGGCCAGTTCGAGCAGGCGATTCGTAAGCCGCAGATAGACGTGGCCATGCGCATCGATGAGGTGCTGCAAACCGATGGTTTTTTCGAGCGGATGTGTCGCGAGCTGATCAATGACAAGCGTTACGCGGACTACTTTGCCGCGGTCGCCGAGCTGGAAGGCATGGCGACCAAGATCTGTGACTACGCGCCGACAGTCATGCCAGGCCTCCTGCAAACAGCTGACTACGCCCGCGCTGTCACACGTGCAACCAACCCGTTCGCCAGTTTCGACTACGTCGAGGAGAAGGTCACCGCCCGAATGGACCGCGCACACCTCCTGAGGGGCGCCAAGAGGCCGGCGTTCTGGGTGATCCTGCACGAGCCGGTGCTGCGCATCCCCGTCGGCGGGCCTTTGGGCATGGCGGAGCAGTTGGAGCAGGTCGTGTCCCTCACGCGAGAATGCACGGTGCTCGTGCAGGTTCTTCCGGACTCAGCTGGGGCTCACGCCGCCATGGCCGGGATGATGCGACTCATGGAGTTCGATGACGCACCTCCGACCGTCTATACAGAGTCGGTGTTTTCCGGCAACTTGCTTGACGATCCGGCGCTGGTGAAGCGGGCACAGGACGCCTACGATCTGCTCAGGGCCGCCGCGCTGTCGCCGGAGGCGTCCCTGGCCCTGATCGAGTCGGCGGCGGAGGACTACAGGCGATGCGCAAGTACGACCTGAGCACTGCCCGGTGGCGCAAGAGCGGCTACAGCAACGGCGACGGCGGCGAATGCATCGAGGTTGCCTACGACTTTCCAGGCGCTGCCCGCTGGCGCAAGAGCAGTCACAGCAGCGCCGCCTCCGACAACTGCATCGAGGTCGTCGACGACCTCCCCGGTGTCGTCCCCGTCCGGGACAGCAAGGATCCGCTCGGTCCCGTGCTGGTCGTGCCGGCCGCCGGGTGGACCGCCTTCGTCGAAGGCGTCAAAGGCGGATCGCTGCGGGCGACCTGACTTCGCCTCACCTGATCATCGGCCCTGCCACCCCCTGGTTGGCAGGGCCACATCACGTTATCGTCCGGTCATCGGGGGCGGAAGGTGACCTTCCGTACTTCTCCGTCGCCCCGGCCAACTGGCCCTCACGGGACGTCAACTCCCCGGTAGCATCCGGTGATGATCGGCAACACGACGCCGTGACGGCCGGCCGACCCAGTCAGTACCCCACACGAGGATCTCGATGACATCCATACCGGAGGCGCTGTTGTGGTGCCTCAGCACAGGTACGGCCGCCGCCGTGGTCCTGGCGGCGTTCTCGGTCCGCGCATGGAAGCAGCGCGTCGACCTGAGAGCGCGCCTGACCTCCGCTGAGGAACAGCACAGCGCCACGCTCCACAGCAACACGGAGTTGTCGGCCCGGCTTCGGGCCACCGAGGCCGAGATCCGGCATCTGGCCGGGGCTCGTATCCCCGACCTCACGATGGCCCTCGCCCACCCGCACGTGCCCGTACGCGGCATGCTGGACTCCCGCTTCGCCGGGTCGGAGACCGACCACGCGCTGAGCGCGGTGCTGGACCAGATCAGCGAGGCGGTCACCTCGGAGCGGCAGCGCGTCGACGCCGCCGCCCAGTCCACCCTGCGGGGCGCGACCACCACCATCCAGGCGCTGCTCTACCAGCTTCAGACGGCGCTCCAGGACATGCAGCACCGCTACGACGACCCCAACGTCGCCCAGGACCTGCTGACCGCGGACTTCCTCAACGAGCAGGCGCTGCGCCGCGTCCAGGCCACCGGTGTGGTCTGCGGCGCCTGGCCCGGACTGACCCGCGAGGACTCCTACCTCGCCGAGCTGGTCGTCGGCGCCACCTCCCGGCTGCGCGGCTACGAGCGCGTGCAGGTCAGCAACCAGCTGCGCGACCCGGTCGCCGTCGTCGCCCGCGCCGTCGAGCCGATCGCGATCACCGTCACCGAGCTGCTGGCCAACGCGCTGCACCACTCGCACCAGGAACTGCCCGTCATCGTCACCCTTCAGCAGGGCAACCGCGGCGCCTCCGTCATCATCGACGACTACGGAGTCGGCATGCATGACGACGAGATCAAGCGCGCGACGGAGCTGCTGTCCGGCGAGGACGACGTGCTGCTGACCCAGCTCGGTGACCCGCCGCGGTCCGGTTTCGCGGCCGCCGGCCAGTTGGTGCGCCAGTACGGCTACGGCGTGCACGTCGAGTCGTCCCCGTACGGCGGTGTGCGCGCGGTCGTCTACATCCCGGGGGACCCCCTCCTCACCGTCCTCGACGAGAGCGCCCAACCCATGTCTGTCATGGCTCCGCTGCCGCGCCGTGCCGGCGTGCCGGACCGTTCCTCCAGCATGCTCCCGACCGGAGCGGCGCCCACCACTTCGGCGCCCGCCCCCACGGCGGACGCGGCCCGTGGTGCGGCTCCTGCCCGGCACCGGTCCCAGGCCCCCGAGCCCGAGCCCGCGCCCGCCGAGGCGCCGCCCGCAGAGCCCGCCGCCGAGGGCGAACTGCCGCGCCGGCGCCGCCGTCAGCCGGCGTCGGAACTCGACCGCGGTGCCCCGCGCACCGAACCGAACCCGCCGCGCTCCCCGGAAGAGACCGCCTCCCGCTGGGCCGCGCTCCAGCAAGGCACCGAATCCGGCCGGGCCGCAGCGCAGCCTGACCCCCCTCGCAGTCCTGAAGGGAACGCACACTCATGAACAGCCCCACCCGCCGCCGTGTCACCGAGGACAAGACCTGGGTGCTGGCACCCCTCTTGGAGCTGCCGCATGTTATCCACGCAGCCGTCATCTCCGGCGACGGCTTCATCGAGGGCTGCTCGCCCGGTCTGCAGCGCGACTCCGCCGAGGGTGTCGCCGCGATGATGTCCGCCCTCCAGGGCGCGGGCCGGGCCGTCACCGCGGCGTTCGCCGGCCGGGACGACGCCAAGCTGCGGCAGACCGTCATCGAGTCCGACGAGGGCTTCGTCTTCGCCATCCCGGCAGGCGAGAACACCTGCCTGGCCGTTTTCTGCGCACCGGAGGTGAACATGGGCGTCGTCGCGCACCACATGCAGATCCAGGTGACCACGCTGGGCAAGAAGGTCATGAGCAGCCCGGCTCGGGATATAGGCAGCCCGGCATGACCCCGCGCCAGAGCAACAGGCGCCTCGTACCGGCCTATCTGGCGACCGGCGGACGCGCCCGCCCCAGCCGCAACACGTTGGACCGGCTCTCCCTGCTGCACAGCTCGGGGATGCCGGTCACCAGTGATGTACGACCGGAAGAGCACCGGATCCTGGAGCTGCTCCAGCCCGGCGCGCTGTCTCTGGCCGAGGTCGCAGCCCACCTTCACCTGCCCGTCAGCGTGGTGAAGGTGCTGGTGGCCGACCTTGTCGATGCCGGCCGTCTGCACGCCCGTGTCCCCATTCCCGAAGCCGAGCAATTCGACCGGCAGATCCTGGAGAGGGTTCTCGATGGACTCCGCTCTCTCAAGTCCTGACACCGGCAACATGTACCTCTCCGGTGCCGACCAGACGCTCGTCAAGCTTCTGGTCGCCGGGCCGTTCGGAGTCGGCAAGACCACGCTCATCCGTGCGCTCTCCGAAACCCCGCCGCTGCACACCGAAGAAGTCATGACGCAGACCGGCGCGGTCGTCGACGACCTCGCCGGTGTCCGGGACAAGACCACCACCACCGTCGCCATCGACTTCGGGCGGCTCACCCTCCCCGGGGACCTGGTGCTCTACCTGTTCGGCACCCCCGGGCAGAAGCGCTTCAGGCCCCTGTGGGAGGACATCGCCCGCGGCGCGCTGGGCGCCCTCGTCCTCGCCGACACCCGCCGGCTGGCGGACTCCTTCGAGGTGATGGACATCGTCGAGGAGGCCGGTCTGCGCTACGCCGTCGCCGTCAACACCTTCCCCGACGCGCCGCAGTACGACGTCGAAAAGCTCCGCGACGCCCTCGACCTGCACCCCGAGACGCCGCTCGTGCTGTGCGACGCCCGCGACCGGGAGCAGTCCGTCGACGCGCTGATCGCGCTCGTCGGCCATGTCCTGGCCCACACGCCCGAGGAGAACCCGTGACCTCCCCGCACCAGCCGGGCGCCACCCCGCCCCCCGGCTGCCCGGCCCAGGCCGTGCCCCAGCCGCCCCCGGGCTGCCCGGCGGGCGCCGTGCCGCCTGCCCCCGCCGGCCACTCCCCGGCCCAGCCCGACGCCTCCGCGCCGGTGAAGCTGTACGGCCCGGACTTCGCCGCCGACCCGCACCGCTTCTACCGGCACCTGCGGCAGTTCGGCGCGCTGGCGCCTGTCGAGATCGCCCCCGACGTGACCGCGTTGCTTGTCACCGACTACCGGGCCGCGCTTGACCTGCTGCACGACGACACCACCTGGTCCAAGGACTCCCGCGCCTGGATGCAGACCGTCCCGGCCGATTCGCCGATCATGCCGATGCTGGGCTGGCGCCCCAACGTCTTCTTCAGCGACGGTGCGGCGCACGAGCGCTACCGCGAGGTCATCACCGACGGCTTCCGCCTCGTCGAGCCGCACGAGCTGCGCGCCCGCGTCCACCACGCCGCGGACACCCTGATCCGGCGCTTCGGCGCGGAGGGCCGGGTCGACCTGATCGCCGACTACGCCCGGCTGATCCCGCTGCTGATGTTCAACAACCTCTTCGGGATGCCCGACTCCTACAGCGATCAGCTCATCGCGGCCCTCTCCGGGATGCTGGAAGGCAACTCCCCCGAGGAGGCCGCTGCCGCCAACGCCGCGTACGAGAGCTACATCATGGAGCTCGTCGGCTCCAAGAAGGCCAAGCGCGGCAAGGACCTCACCTCGTGGTTCATGGACCACCCCAACGGGCTGTCCGACGAGGAACTGATCCACAACATCATCCTGACGATGGGCGCGGGCAACGAACCGCTCGCCAACCTCATCGGCAACGCGCTCGCCCGGATGCTCTCCGACGACCGTTACTACAACACCCTCTCCGGCGGCGCGCTCACCGCGCACGACGCCATCAACGAGGTGCTGTGGAACGACCCGCCGCTGGGGAACTACTCGGCGCACTTCCCCGTCCGGGACGTCTTCTTCCACGGCACGTGGGTGCGCGCGGGGCAGCTGGTGATGGTGTCCTACGCCGCCGCCAACAGCCAGTTCGGCGTCGCGCCCCTGGAGCGGACCCGCTCGGGCAGCGGCTCGCACCTGTCCTGGTCCGCGGGTCCGCACGGATGCCCGGTCCAGCGCGACGCCCTGCTGATCGCCACCACGGCCATCGAGCGGCTCACCGCCTGGCTCTCCGACATCGAACTCGCCGTGGACCGCGATGAGTTGGTGTGGCGCAACGGCGCCTTCCACCGAGCACTCGCGGCGCTCCCCGCCCGCTTCTCCCCCATCACTCCCGACCAGGCAGGAGCCACGCCATGGGACAGCAGCCCGTCGTCATCGACCCCGTCGGAGCGGACATCCACGGAGAGGCAGCCCGCCTCCGCGCGCTAGGTCCCGCGGCGCTCGTCGAGCTGCCCGGCGGCATCGCGGCCTGGTCCGTCACCAGCCACGGCCTGCTCAAGCAGCTGCTGACCGACCCCCGCGTCTCCAAGAACCCCCGGGAGCACTGGCCCGAGTGGCAGCGCGAGGAGGTCCGGGGCAGCTGGCTGCAGTCCTGGATCGGCGTGACCAACATGTTCACCGCGTACGGCGCCGACCACCGCCGGCTGCGCAAGCTGATCGCCCCCGCGTTCACCGCGCGGCGCACCGACGCGATGCTCCCGTGCGTCGAGCGCGTCACGTCCGGCCTGCTCGACGACCTCGCGGCGGTGCCCGCCGGGGGCGTCGTCGACCTGCGCGAGACGTTCTCCCACCCGCTGCCGATGCAGGTCATCTGCGAGCTGTTCGGCGTTCCCGAGGGCGAGCAGCGGGCCGAGTTGGCCGGCCTGGTCCAGGCCATCATGGACACCACTGCCACGCCCGAGCAGGCGGCCGCCACCGGCGCGGCCGTGCACACGCTGCTCAGCGGGCTGGTCGCCACCAAGCGCGAGGAGCCCGCCGAGGACCTCACCAGCCTGCTGGTGTCGGCGCGGGACGACGACGGTCAGCGGATGACCGAGCAGGAGCTGCTGGACACCCTCCTGCTGGTGATCGGCGCCGGCCACGAGACCACCGTCGACCTGCTCGGCAACGCCGTGCACGCGCTGCTGACACACCCCGACCAGCTCAAGATGGTCCTCTCCGGCGCGTCGTCCTGGAACGACGTCATCGAGGAGACCCTGCGCTGGGCGCCCAGCATCGCCGCGCTCCCGCTCCGCTTCGCCGTCGAGGACATCGACATCCCGGACGGCCCCACCATCCGCAAGGGCGAGGCGATCCTGCCCGCCTACGCGGCCGCCGGCCGGGACCCGGAGCAGCACGGCGAGAGCGCGTCCCACTTCGACATCCAGCGGCAGGCCACCGAGCACCTCGCCTTCGGTCACGGCGTGCACCACTGCCTGGGCGCCCCGCTGGCCCGGATGGAGGCCCGGATCGCGCTGCCCGCGCTGTTCGCCCGCTTCCCCGACCTCGAACTCGCCGTCCCCGCCGAGGAACTGGAGCCCTCCGGCGGCTTCATCTCCGGTGGTCTGCGCAGCCTCCCGATCCGGCTGACCCCTGCCTGAATCGACCCGGCCTCGACGCCGCGACCCCGCCACCGTCTCGGTGGCGGGGTCGTGGGGGTTTTGGGGTGCGTGTCTTCGGGCGGGCGGTCAGGACGGCGTGCGCGCCGCCGCCAGCAGCCGGTTCGTATCGGCCGGGCGGAGCATCAGGGCGGCGCCGACCGTGGTGAGGACCTCGCGTTCCGCGGGGGTGTAGGAGCCGTCGGCCAGGGCGATACGGGCGGCCTGGAGGAGGACCGATTCCCGCCCGGCCGGGGCGAGGTGCGGGGCCAGCGGCTCCAGGGACTCGTGGAGCTCTATGGCCAGCGCGGTGCCGCACGGGTCGAGGCCGTTGGGGGCGCAGTCGCCGCCCGTCACCGCGTCGTAGGTGCCGGTGAGCCGGCCGGTGTCGGCGGCGAGCGCGGCGAGGAGGGTGAGCAGCTGGTCCTCGGAGCAGTCGGCGAACCCCGCCGCGCGGACCGTGGCGACGGCGGTGTCGCGTACGGTGCCGGAGGACGTGCCGCCGGCGGCCAGCACGGCCAGCGTGACGGTGTGGACGGCGTCCCGGAGCATCGCGGAGAAGCGGACGGTGGTGGGGTGGTCCAGCGCGTCCAGACCGAAGTGGCCCTGACAGGCGGAGCATTCCAGGACCGGGCCCGCGTCGCCCCGCGAGAGAAGGGGCACGCCGAGGAGGGTGAGGCGGCGGCGTCCCGTCTGCCGGAGGTAGTTGCGGTCCCCGCCGCACTCCGGGCAGAAGAACTCGCCGTCGGCGACGGTCCGCCAGGACGTGCGCACGCCCATCACACACATCTTGTGCATCACGTCAGCCTCCCTAACGCCTCGGCCCCATCGCCGCATTGGACGTGATGTTAGCCACACAGGTGATGTGACGTCAGTACCTCGTACCGGACAACTGGCCGGATGGTGAAGGGCGCCCACCCTTCGGAGTGAGGCCCGGGGGCCCGTTGACGGCCGGCGGGAGACGCTTCCCGGCGGGACGTCCGGCCCCGGCACAGCGGCGGCAACGCCTTCCCCGGGGCCGGCGCGGGCGCCCCCGGCGATCTCCCGTGCGACGGCCGCGCGCCGTGCCCGGTCGCGGTCGCCCGCCGCCTCCGGCCGGGTCACCTGCGAGGTTCCTGGTGCGACCGGTCCATACGGAGCGGGTGCGGGCCGGGCGGTGGCTGAGGGCGAGAAGGTCGGCTCGGGCGTCACCTGCCGCCTCGGCCGCCCCCTGCAAGCCTGTTGCAGTGCCCGGGCGTGGCTCCGGCCGGTCGTGGACGCCGGAGCCCGGGGGCGGGACGGGCAGCGCGGAGGAGAGCGCCGTCTTGGCCGGAAGAAGACCGGAACGCACGGTGCCGCCGCCCGCAGCACGGCGCCCCCGCCGCTCGGTGGGAGCGGCGAGGGCGCCGGGAGAGCCGGACCGGCGGCCAGCCGGTCAGCGGGCCTGGATCAGCGGCCCGCGCGGTTGACCGCGGAGACGATCGCCTTGATCGAGGCACGGACGATGTTGGCGTCGACGCCGACGCCCCACAGCACCTTGTCACCGATGGCGCACTCGATGTACGCGGCGGCCTGGGCGCCGGCGCCCTCGCTCAGGGTGTGCTCGCTGTAGTCCAGCAGGCGCACATCCACGTCGATGGCGTGCAGCGCGTCGAAGAAGGCTGCCAGGGGGCCGTTGCCGCTGCCGGTCAGCACCGTGTCGACGCCGTCCACCACGGCTTCGACGGTCAGCGCGTCGGTGCCCTCCTTCGTCGTCGAGGTCTGCGCGGAGCGCAGCGCGATCCGGCCCCAGGCGTTCTCGGGGGTGGGCAGGTACTCGTCCTGGAAGGTGGACCAGATGGCGGTCGGCGTGACCTCGCCGCCCTCGGTGTCGGTCTTCTCCTGGATGATCCGGGAGAACTCGATCTGCATCCGGCGCGGCAGGTCCAGCTTGTGGTCGTTCTTCAGGACGTAGGCGATACCGCCCTTGCCGGACTGCGAGTTGACGCGGATCACGGCCTCGTAGGAGCGGCCGACGTCCTTGGGGTCGATGGGCAGGTACGGAACCGCCCACTCGATGTCGTCGACGGTCTTCCCGGCGGCGGCCGCCTCGGCCTCCATCGCGTCGAAGCCCTTCTTGATGGCGTCCTGGTGGGAGCCGGAGAAGGCGGTGTAGACCAGATCGCCCGCGTAGGGGTGGCGCGGGTGGATCTCCATCTGGTTGCAGTACTCGCTGGTGCGACGGATCTCGTCGATCTGCGAGAAGTCGATCATCGGGTCGACGCCCTGGGAGAAGAGGTTCATCCCCAGCGTCACCAGGTCGACGTTGCCGGTGCGCTCGCCCTGACCGAACAGGCAGCCCTCGACACGGTCCGCGCCCGCCATGACGGCCAGCTCGGCGGCGGCGACGGCGGTACCGCGGTCGTTGTGCGGGTGGGTGGACAGGCAGACGAACTCGCGCCGGGAGAGGTTGCGTGACATCCACTCGAAGCGGTCGGCGTGGGTGCTGGGCGTGGAGCGCTCCACCGTGGCCGGCAGGTTCAGGATGATCTCGCGGCCCTCCTCGGGCTGCCAGACGTCCATGACCGCCTCGCAGACCTCCAGGGCGAAGTCCAGCTCGGTGTCGGTGAAGATCTCCGGGCTGTACTGGTAGCCGAAGATCGTCTCGTCGCCCAGGATCTTGTCGGCGTACTCGACGACCAGCCGGGTGCCGTCCACCGCGATCTGCTTGACCTCTTCCTTCGAGCCGCGGAAGACGACCCGGCGGAAGGTGGGCGCGGTGGCGTTGTACAGGTGGACCGTGGCGCGGTGGGCGCCGCGCAGCGATTCGACGGTGCGCTCGATCAGCTCTTCGCGGGCCTGCGTCAGGACGGAGATCGTCACGTCCTCGGGAATCGCGCCCTCTTCGATGATGGAGCGTACGAACTGGAAGTCGGTCTCACCGGACGAGGGGAACCCGACCTCGATCTCCTTGTAGCCCATCTTCACCAGGAGGTCGAACATCTCGCGCTTGCGGGCCGGCGACATCGGGTCGATCAGCGCCTGGTTGCCGTCGCGCAGGTCGGTCGACAGCCAGCGGGGGGCCTTGGTGATGCGCTGGTCCGGCCAGGTGCGATCGGGGATGTCCACGGCCTCGTAGCTGCCGTACTTGCGGATCGGCATCCCCGAGGGCTTCTGCGTCTGAGTGCCGTTGGTGACCGGGGTGGGGCGACCGACGGCGTTCGCTGCCTGGCTCGACGGGTTCGTCATGATGCGTAGGGCTCCTCGTGTGTCCGCATGGGGGTCCACCCTGCTCTTCAAGAGCGGGAAGAGGCCGACGGGGCGAAAATCGCAACACCGAACTCCGCGGGGAGGGGGTCGGCCTACGACTACAGGCCCTCGCCGCGGCAGCTAAGGAGAAGCAGCCCGAAACGCATGATGCACAGCAGCGTAGCCGAGGAACGCGGCGAATGGTTGGCCCGTATCAGTATGCGGGACCGGACGGACGTAACGGTCGAAGTGCGAGCAACCACACGTTTTCAGGAATCTCGGCGGCAGGCAGTGACAGGAGCGTCACGCAATGCGACCGTTTTCCCATGGCTCTCACCACTTCGCCGGTCACGCCGGCCCACCCGGTCTTCTGCACCATCGTCCCGCCGCACGTCCTCGACAAGCTGGCGCAGTCCGATGACCCCGCGCGACACGAGCCCGCCCGCCGCACCCTGGAGCACGACGCCGTCCAGCGCACCCGGCGCCGCGAGAACGCCGCCCGCACCTTCGCGCCTGCCCGGCCCGCCGCCGGGGCCGACAAGCCCGAGCGCACCATCTACGACGCCGAGCACCAGGAGAACCTGCCCGGCACCAAGGTCCACTCCGAGTCCGACGGCCCCTCGCGCGACGCCTCCGTCAACCGCGCCCACGCCGGTCTCGGCGCCACCTTCGAGCTGTATCTGAAGGCCTACGGCCGGAAGTCGATCGACGGCGCCGGCCTGCCGCTGGACGCGACGGTCCACTACGGCGAGAAGTACGACAACGCCTTCTGGGACGGCGAGCGGATGGTCTTCGGCGACGGGGACAACGACCTGTTCCTGGACTTCACCATCCCGGTCGACGTCATCGGCCACGAGCTCACCCACGGCGTCACGCAGTACACCGCCAACCTCACCTACAAGGACCAGTCCGGGGCGCTCAACGAATCGATCTCGGACGTCTTCGGCGCCCTGATCAAGCAGTACGCCCTCGGCCAGACCGCCGACCAGGCCGACTGGCTGATCGGCGCCGGGCTGCTCGGCCCGAACGTCACCGGCACGGCCCTGCGGTCCATGAAGGCGCCCGGCACGGCGTACGACGACGACGTGCTGGGCAAGGACCCGCAGCCCGCGACGATGAAGGACTTCGTCGACACGTCCGACGACAACGGCGGCGTGCACATCAACTCCGGCATCCCCAACCACGCCTTCTACCTGGCCGCCACCGCGCTCGGCGGAAAGGCGTGGGAGCGGGCCGGGCAGGTCTGGTACGACGTACTGACCGGCGGCGATCTCGCCACCGACGCCCGGTTCGCCGACTTCGCCGGCCTCACCATCGCCGCCGCCCGGGCCCGCTTCGGCGCGGGCGACGAGCACGAGGCGCTGGTCAAGGCGTGGTCGCAGGTCGGGGTGAAGGCGAAGTAGCGCGGCACGGCTGTTCCCGGCGCCCCACGGGGTAGGAAGCCGTCATGCGTATTGAGATCCGTCGCACCGGTGGCTTCGCGGGCATCGAGCGCCGCGCCGAGGTCGAGACCTCGGGGCGGCCCGATGCCGACGACTGGCACACCCTGGCCGAGAACTGCCTCGCCGCCGCCTCCGACAGTCCTCCGGCAGGGGTGCCGGACGGCTTCAGCTACCGCATCACGGTCGACGACCGGACGGTGTACTGCTCCGATCCCCGGCTCTCGGACGAGCAGCGCGAGTTGATCACAAAGGTGCTCAAGGAAGGGGCGTAGCGGGCCGAAGCGGCGTTCCCCGATGCCCAACTGGCCTGTCATCCCTACCTCTTGACACTGTTACCGGCGGTTAAGAAGATCCGGCCCATGACAACGGCGCCGGTCTCCCCCAAGCCCCTGCCCCGCTTCCCCCGCGACTTCGTCTGGGGGGTGTCGACGTCCGCCCCGCAGATCGAGGGCGCGGTGGAGGAGGGCGGGCGAGGGCGGTCGGCCTGGGATGTGTTCGCGGCGGAGCCGGGGCGGATCAAGGACGCCTCGGACGCGCGGATCGCGATCGATCACTACCACCGCTATCCCGAGGACGTGGCGCTGCTCAAGGAGCTCGGGGTCGGCGCGTACCGCTTCTCGGTGGCCTGGCCGCGGGTGGTGCCGGACGGCAGCGGCGCGGTCAACGCGGCGGGTCTCGACTTCTACGACCGGCTGGTGGACGCGCTGCTGGCGGCGGGCGTCGACCCGGTCCCCACGCTGTTCCACTGGGACACACCCCAGGCGCTGGAGGAGGGCGGCGGCTGGCTCGTCCGGGAGACCGCCGAGCACTTCGCGGCGTACGCGGACGCGGTCGCGGCCCGACTCGGGGACCGCGTCGGCCGCTGGATCACCCTCAACGAACCGGCGGAACTGACACTGCTCGGCTACGGCCTGGGACAGCACGCCCCGGGCAGGCAGCTGGTCTTCGACGCCCTGCCGGCCGCACACCACCAGCTGCTGGGCCACGGCCTCGCGGTGCAGGCGCTGCGGGCCCGCGGGGCGGGGAACATCGGCATCGCCAACTCGCACGGGCCCACCTGGGCGGCGAGCGCGTCGGAGGCGGACACGGCCGCCGCCGACCTGTACGACCTGCTGCTCAACCGGCTTTTCGCGGACCCGCTGCTGCTCGGCCGCTACCCGGACGAGGGGCTGGCGGCCCTGCTGCCGGGGCCCGTCGCCGACGACCTGAAGATCATTTCTGAGCCGCTGGACTGGTACGGGATCAACTACTACCAGCCGACCCTGGTGGGCGCCCCGGACCCGGGAGCGGCCGGCCCCGCCGACTTCGGCGGCATCCTCCTGCCGCCCGAACTCCCCTTCGCGCCACGGGAGATCGAGGGCTATCCGCGGACCGACTTCGGCTGGCCGGTGGTTCCCGGGGCGCTCACCGAGCTGCTGGAGACGTTCCGCGAGCGGTACGGGGCGAGCCTGCCGCCGATCGTGATCACCGAGAACGGCTGCTCCTACGACGGCCTCGACGACGGCGAGCGGATCACGTTCCTGGACGCGCATCTGCGCGCCCTGCACGAGGCGCTCGAAGCGGGCATCGACATCCGCGGCTACTTCGTCTGGTCGCTGCTGGACAACTTCGAATGGGCGGAGGGCTACGCGCGACGCTTCGGGCTGGTGCATGTGGACCGTGCCACCTTGACGCGGACGCCGAAGAGCTCCTACCGGTGGCTGCGGGACGCGCTGCGCGACCAGGCGCGGGGATGAGCGATGCGGCGGCGGCACCGGCGCCGGGGCCCGCCGATGCGGCCGAGCCGCAGCAGCGGGCGGGGCACGGCTGGACGGCGTCACTGTCGCTGGCGAACGGGGCGATCTGGGCCGGCTGGTACGGGCCGATCCAGATCCTGCTCGCCCTCCAGGCCGCCGCCCTCGCACCGCCCGGCGCCTCCAAGGAGTCCGTCCTGGCATGGGTGACCGGCCTGGGCGCAGCCGTCTCGCTGGTCGCCAACCCGCTCTTCGGCGCCCTCTCCGACCGTACGGTGTCCCGCTTCGGGCGCCGTAGCCCATGGATCCTCGCCGGGGTGCTGGGCGGGGCCGCCGCCCTCACGCTGCTGGCCGGGGCGCGCACCGTCGCGGGAATGGCGCTCGGCTGGTGCCTGGTGCAGCTCACCCTCAACGCGGCCTTCGCGGCGATCACCGCCGCGGTGCCCGACCGGGTGCCGCGGTCGCAGCGCGGCGCGGTGGGCGGCTGGCTGGGCGCCGCGCAGATCCTCGGCGTCCTCGCCGGTACCGGGCTCGCCACCCTCGCCGGCGGGGTCGTCGCCGGCTATCTGGCCTGCGCCGGCTTCACCGTGCTGGCCACCCTGCCCCACCTGCTGCTGCACAGGGACCCGCCGCTGCCGGCCGCCCACCGGCCGCCGTTCACCTGGCGGGCCTTCCTCGCCGGTTTCCGGCTCAGCCCCCGCCGCCACCCCGACCTCGGCTGGGCCTGGCTGACCCGCTTCCTGATCAACCTGGGCAACGCCCTCGCGCTGCTGTATCTCCTGTACTACCTGCGGGACGCCCTGCACCACCCCGACCCCGAGGGCGGGGTGCTGATCCTCACCGCCGTCAACGGCGTCACCCTCCTGGGCACCGTCGTCCTCGGCGGGATCCGCTCGGACCGGGCCGGCCGCAGGAAACCGTTCGTGCTGGCGGCGGGCGTCGTCATGGCGGTGGCCACCGCGCTGCTCGCAGGCTGGCAGACCTGGCCCGGCGCGCTGTGCGCCGCGGCGCTGCTCGGGGTCGGCTTCGGCGTCTTCACGTCGGTCGACTTCGCGCTGATGACGGAGGTACTGCCGGCCGCCGCGCACCGCGGCAAGGACCTCGGCATCCTCAACATCGCCAACTCGCTGCCGCAGGTGGCCGCACCGGTGCTGGCCGCACCGCTCGTGAGCCACCTCGGCGGCTACCGGGCGCTGTACCTGGTCGCGGCCGCCATCGGGCTGCTGGGGGCGCTGCTGGTGCGGCGGATCCGCGGCGTGGCCTGATGCCGCCGCCCGGCGGCCTAGAAGCCGAGCTTGCGCAGCTGCTTGGGGTCGCGCTGCCAGTCCTTGGCGACCTTGACGTGCAGGTCGAGGTAGACCGGCGTGCCGAGCAGCGCCTCGATGTGCTTGCGCGACTTCATGCCGACCTCCTTCAGCCGCTGGCCCTTCGGGCCGATGATGATGCCCTTCTGGCTGGGACGCTCGATGTAGACGTTGGCGTGGATGTCCAGCAGCGGCTTGTCGGCCGGCCGGTCCTCACGCGGCAGCATCTCCTCGACGACGACGGCGATGGAGTGCGGCAGCTCGTCGCGTACGCCCTCCAGCGCGGCCTCGCGGATCAGCTCGGCGACCATGACCTGCTCGGGCTCGTCGGTGAGGTCGCCCTCGGGGTAGAGCGGCGGGCTCTCCGGCAGCATGGGGACGAGCAGATCGGCCAGCAGCGAGACCTGTCCCGCCCCTCGCGCGCCGTCCTCCCCGGAGGCGTTGCGCGCCGCGCCCTCCGCGTCCACGGCCGAGACCGGGATGATCTCGGCCCACTCGATGCCGAGCTCCTTGCCGAGCTGGTCGATGGCGAGCAGCTGGGTCGCGAGGGTCTTGGAGTCGACCAGGTCGGTCTTGGTGACGATGGCGACCTTGGGGGTCTTCTTGATGCCGGCGAGTTCGGCGGCGATGTAGCGGTCACCGGGGCCGAGCTTCTGGTCGGCGGGCAGGCAGAAGCCGATGACGTCGACCTCGGACCAGGTGGTCCGCACGACGTCGTTCAGCCGCTCGCCGAGCAGCGTGCGGGGCTTGTGCAGACCCGGGGTGTCGACGAGGACGAGCTGCGCCTCGGGGCGGTGCACGATCCCGCGCACGGTGTGGCGGGTGGTCTGCGGCCGGTTGGAGGTGATGGCCACCTTCGTACCGACGAGAGCGTTCGTGAGGGTGGACTTGCCCGCGTTCGGGCGGCCGACGAAGCACGCGAAGCCGGCACGGTGCGGGGCGGAGGAGTCTGTACGAACGCTCATGGCGCCCATTCTCCCCGATCCCCGGGGCCCCTCCGACCACACGGGCCGGTCGTGGGGCCGCACCCGGCGGGGCGCGGCCCCTCGGCTCGGTCGCCGATCACGGCCTTCGCGGTCGAACGCGGTGCCCGTCGGCGCCACCTCGGTACGACCCCGGCGGGCCGACGGCGCGCACGCTCAGCCCCGCGGCGTGCCCGCCGGGACGGTGGCGCGCAGGGTGCCGTCGAGGCCGGCGACCAGGACCGGCGTCTCGGGACCGCCGAGGTCCCGCACGGCGGCGCGGTCGGCGTCGTCGGCGCTCTCGGACTCGGTGACCACGGCCGCGGCCTCCAGGGAGGTGGCGCCACTGGCGACGGCCATCGCCACGGCCGTACGCAGCGCGCTGAGCTGCAACGAGTCCAGGGCGACGGTACCGGCGACGTAGGTGCGTCCGGTCTCGTCGCGTACGGCTGCCCCCTCGGGCACGCCATTACGGGCCCGCGCCGAGCGCGCGAGCGTGATGATCTTGCGGTCTTCGGGGTCCAGCGGTGCGGCTTCGCTCATACGGGCGAGCATATGCGGGACGCCGCACAACGACTTCAAGGGGCACGGGCTTGCGAGGGCAGGTGCCCGGGCCCGCGCACCGTACGCCCAGCGCGACGGGCGCTCAGCCCGCGACCGAGGACATACCGCCCCGCCGCCCCTCCGGCGAGGTGAGCCACTCCAGCCTCCGGGCGGTGTCCGTCTCCGGGCGCGGGTTGTGCAGCACCACGGTCAGGTCGGGGCGTACCGGAACGCGGAGTTGGGTGGTCTCGAAGAGCAGCGCGCCCACCAGCGGGTGGTCCATCTCCTTGTGCAGCTGACCGCCGTCCTGCACATCGCCGAGCGCCCACAGCGCGGCGAACTCCTCGCTTGCCGCCGCGACCTCACGGACGACCTCGTCGAACCCCTCGTCCCCGGGCCGCTCCGAGCACGCGGCGCGGAACTGCGCCACCACCAAGGGGGCGTTCGCCTCCCAGCTGGCCGCCCGCGCGCGGTAGACAGGATCGGTGAAGAACGCGATCAGGCAGTTCAGGGAGACGCCCGGGCTGCCGTGGCCGAGGACGAGATGCGCCGCCTCGTTGTAGGCGATGGTGTTCCAGTAGGTGTCCATGATGTGCGCGGGGAACGGCATCCACGCGTCGATCAGCCGCTGCAGACCGGCGCACACATCCGTGATCTCCAGTTCCTCGGAGTCCTGCCGCCGCGGAGGGTTGAGCCCCGCCAGGACGTACAGATGCCGCCGCTCGGCGCCGCTGAGCCGCAGTACGCGGGCGACGGAATCCAGCACCTGCGGCGAGACGGTGATGTCGCGGCCCTGCTCCAGCCACTGGTACCAGGACGCGCCGACCCCGGCGAGGACGGCGACCTCCTCGCGGCGCAGGCCGGGCGTGCGACGCCGGCCGCCGTCGGGCAGGCCCGCCTCGGCCGGCGTGACCCGGGCCCGGCGGCTCATCAGGAACTCGCGCAGTTCCTGCCTGCGGCGCGAAGTGTCGGGTACGGCATTGCTCACGGCCACGTTTCTCCCCCTGTCGGCGTGGCTGGTGGTACGGACACCACGATAAGTTCCCGCTCCCCACGCCGTATTCCGCGGCCGCAAGCTCCTTGCATGCCAACCGACACCTCACTGCGTCCCGAACCCCGGCCGGCCGGCCCGGCCGCTCCCCCGGCACCGACCACCGCGGCCACCACCGCCCCCGCCGGTCCGGCCACCGCACGCATGACCACCCGCGCGAAGCTCATCCTGCTGCTGCTCTGCGCGGCGCAGTTCATCATCGCGCTGGACTTCTCCATCCTGAACGTCGCGCTGCCGGTGCTCGG
Source organism: Streptomyces sp. NPDC048248 (assembly GCF_043201875.1). Classification (NCBI taxonomy): domain Bacteria; kingdom Bacillati; phylum Actinomycetota; class Actinomycetes; order Kitasatosporales; family Streptomycetaceae; genus Streptomyces; species Streptomyces sp. NPDC048248. Next base: position 65,985 of record NZ_JBICZL010000003.1, on the reverse strand, counting down.
CAAGGACCTGGGGATGGGCCAGGCCGACCTCCAGTGGGCCGTCACCGCCTTCGCCCTGCCCTCCGGCGGCTTCCTGCTGCTGTTCGGCCGGATCGCCGACCTCTTCGGCCGGCGCAGGCTGTTCCTGATCGGCCTGGCGCTGTTCACCGCCGCGTCGGTGCTGGCCGCGCTCGCCTGGTCACCGGCCGCCTTCCTGGCCGGCCGGGCCCTCCAGGGCCTGGGCGCAGCGGTCATCGTGCCCACCGGCATGTCCCTGCTGACCACCACCTTCGCCGAGGGGCCGCAGCGCGAACGCGCCCTGGGCATCAGCGGAACCGTGCTGTCGATGGGCTTCACCATCGGCATGGTGCTGGGCGGAGTGATGACCGACGCGTTGGGCTGGCGCTCCACCATGGGCCTGCTGAGCCTGGCCGGCGTGGCCGTGCTGGCCGCGGCCCCGGCGCTGCTGTCGGAGTCGAGGCACCCGCAGCGCCCGCGGATCGACGTGCCCGGCGCGGTCACCGTCACCGGCGGGCTCCTCGGCCTGATCTACGCCCTGTCGACCGCCGCCGAGGAGGGCTTCGGCAGCCCGGACGTGCTCGTCACGCTGCTCGTCGGCCTCGCCCTGCTGGTCGCGTTCGTGGTCGTGGAGTCGCGGGCCGCCCAGCCCCTGGTGTCCCTGCCGATGCTGCGCCGCCGTACGGTCGCCTGGGGCAATCTGGCGGGGCTGACCACCTTCTCGATGATGAGCACCGTGGTCTTCCTGCTGACGCTGTATCTGCAGGAGGTGCTGCGGCTGTCGGCCTTCGAGACCGGTCTGCTCTTCGGCGTGCAGGGAGTCGTCTCCGCGATCGCCGGCATCGTCGCCCCGAAGGTCATCGGCAGGCTCGGCGCCCGGCGCACACTGCTGGTCGGCATGCTGCTGCAGGCCGGCTTCACCGCCGCCCTGCTCGGGCTCGGCACCGGGTCCGGCATGTGGCTGGCCCTGATCGGCGTGACCTTCGCCAGCCTCGGGCACCTCTGGGCGATCATCTCCTACGGCGTGACCGCCACGTCCGGTGTGCCGGACGCGGAGCAGGGCCTGGCCACCGGCCTGGTCACCAGCTCCCAGCAGGTCGGCATCACCATCGGCATCCCGCTGCTGAGCGCGGTCGCCGCCGCCCACATCGGTTCGCTGCGCGCCGACGGCAGTGGCTTCGCCGAGGCCACGCTCGGCGGTATCAAGCTCGCGCTGGGCCTGGACGCGGCGCTGGTGGCGGTGGTCGCCGTGCTGGTGACGTTCGGACTGCGGGCGGCACGTGGCGCGCGGCAAGGCTGACCGCGAAGAGGGCCCCGGACGGCTCGTCCGGGGCCCTCTTGCGGGCGGTGCTGCGCAACGCCGCGCGCTCAGCCTTCGTCCGCGCCGCGTCCCGCGTCCGCCGTCGCACGGATCGGTTCGCACAGCACCGTGATGATCTTGTTGCGGCGGCCGCCCGGCGACTCCGCGGTCAGCCGCAGCCCGGTCAGGCCCGGATCGGTGGGGGCGCCCCCGGACCCGGCCGAGGCGTCGGCGAAGAGGTCGACCTCTGCGGTCGCGCCGGCGATCGGGACCCGGCCGAGGAGCTTGGCGAGCAGGCCGCCGACCGTCTCGACGTCCTCGTCGTCGAGCTCGGCCAGGCCGTACAGCTCGCCGAGGTCGCCGATGTCGAGCCGGGCGGTGACGCGGTAGCGGCCGTCGCCGAGGTCCTCGACGGGCGGCAGCTCACGGTCGTACTCGTCGGTGATCTCACCGACGATCTCCTCCAGGATGTCCTCGATGGTGACGATGCCGGCCGTGCCGCCGTATTCATCGATGACCACCGCGACGTGGTTGCGGTCCTGCTGCATCTCGCGCAGCAGATCACCGGCGTTCTTGGTGTCCGGCACGAAGACCGCCGGGCGCATCGCCGAGGAGACCAGCTCGGTCTCGGCATCCCGGTTGATGTGCACCTTGCGGGCCAGGTCCTTGAGATAGACCACGCCGACGACGTCGTCCTCGTTCTCGCCGGTGACCGGGATACGCGAGAACCCCGAGCGCAGCGCGAGAGTCAGCGCCTGGCGGATGGTCTTGTAGCGCTCGACGGCGACGAGGTCCGTACGCGGCACCATCACCTCGCGCACGAGGGTGTCGCCGAGCTGGAAGACGGAGTGCACCATCCGGCGCTCCTCGTCCTCGATCAGCGATTCCTTCTCGGCCAGGTCGACCAGCGAGCGCAGCTCCGCCTCGGAGGCGAACGGGCCCTTGCGGAAGCCCTTTCCGGGGGTGAGGGCGTTGCCGAGGAGGATCAGCAGCGGCGGGATCGGGCCCATCACCCGGGCCAGCGGCAGCAGGACGTACGCCGCGGCCGTCGCGGTGTTCAGCGGGTGCTGGCGGCCGATGGTGCGGGGCGAGACGCCGACGGCGACATAGGAGACCAGCACCATCACGGCGATGGCGACGGTCAGGGCCTGCCAGGTCTCCTCGAAGGAGCGCAGGCAGGCGTAGGTGACCAGGACACCCGCGGCCATCTCGCAGCCGACCCGCACCAGCAGCGCGACGTTGAGGTAGCGGGTGGGGTCGGCGGCGACGGCGGCGAGCTTGGCGCTGCCGCGGCGGCCGGATCTGACGGCTTCCTCGGCGCGGAAGCTCGTCGTGCGTGCGAGACCGGCCTCGGCGCAGGCGGCGAGCCAGGCGATCACGACGAGCAGGACCGCGACCGCGATCAGCTGGGTGGTCATCAGGGGCCGTCCGGTCAGGTCACGGTGGGGGCGGGCGAGGGGCCGGTCAGGCCCTTCTCGGCGCGCCAGCCGTCGATGATCGCCGCCTGCAGGCCGAACATCTCGGCCTTCTCGTCCGGCTCCTCGTGGTCGTAGCCGAGGAGGTGGAGGACGCCGTGGACGGTGAGCAGCTGCAGCTCCTCGTCCATGGAGTGCCCGGTCGGCGCCTCCTCGCCCTGCTTCTTGGCGACCTCGGGGCACAGCACGATGTCACCGAGGAGCCCCTGCGGGGGCTCCTCGTCGTCCTTGGCCGGGGGACGCAGTTCGTCCATCGGGAAGGACATGACATCGGTCGGGCCCGGCAGGTCCATCCACTGGATGTGGAGCTGCTCCATGGCCTCGGCGTCCACGACGATGACGGACAGCTCGGAGAGCGGGTGGATGCGCATCCGGGCCACGGCGTAGCGGGCGACGTCCAGGACGGCCTGCTCGTCGATGTCCGTGCCGGACTCGTTGTTGACGTCGATCGACATGGGGAGGGCTGCTTCTCGCTTCTTGGGCTTGCCGGCAGTTGCCTACGGCCGCGTCGGGCGGCCGTGCGGCTCACTGGCCGTTGCGGCTGTCGTACTTCTCGTATGCGTCGACGATACGGCCGACCAGCTTGTGCCGGACGACATCCTGGCTGGTGAGGTAGGAGAAGTGCACGTCATCGACGCCCTCCAGGATCTCCCTGACCTGGCGCAGACCGCTCTTGGTGCCGCCCGGCAGGTCGACCTGGGTGACGTCACCGGTGATGACGATCTTCGATTCGAAGCCGAGGCGGGTGAGGAACATCTTCATCTGCTCGGGATTGGTGTTCTGGGCCTCGTCGAGAATGATGAAGGCGTCGTTGAGCGTCCGGCCCCGCATGTACGCCAGCGGCGCGACCTCGATGGTGCCCGCGGCCATCAGGCGCGGGATGGAGTCGGGGTCGAGCATGTCGTGCAGCGCGTCGTAGAGCGGGCGCAGATACGGGTCGATCTTCTCGTAGAGGGTGCCGGGCAGGAAGCCCAGCCGCTCACCCGCCTCGACCGCCGGCCGGGTCAGGATGATGCGGTTGACCTGCTTGGCCTGGAGCGCCTGCACGGCCTTGGCCATCGCCAGGTAGGTCTTGCCGGTGCCCGCCGGGCCGATGCCGAAGACGACGGTGTGCTGGTCGATGGCGTCGACGTAGCGCTTCTGGTTGAGCGTCTTGGGGCGGATCGTCCGGCCACGGTTGGAGAGGATGTTCTGGGTGAGCACCTCCGCGGGGGTCTCGCCCTCGACGCCCTCACCGTCATCCGCCGAGCGCAGCATGGCGATGGAGCGTTCCACGGCGTCCTCCGTCATCGGTTGTCCGGTGCGGAGCACCAGCATCATCTCGTCGAACAGGCGCTGGACGAGGGCGACTTCGTGAGCGTCGCCGACAGCGCTGACTTCGTTGCCCCGGACATGGATGTCGGTCGCCGGGAAGGCATTCTCGATCACGCGCAGTAGCGAGTCCCCGGATCCCAGCACCGTCACCATCGGGTGCTTGGCCGGGACGGTGAACTGGGCGCTGGCCTGCGGTTGCATAGGTGTCTGCGTCATGGGCCGGCTCTGTGGCCTGCTCAACCCTCTCTGACTCGTCTCCTTGGGATACCAAGGGTACGACGGTGCACTGACAGGCCCGAGGGGTTTTCCCGCGCCGCGCGGGTGGCGGTCCGCGGGGCCGCACCTCCGCCGCCCGCCGCCCGCCCGGCGGGGCGTTGCTCAGGCCGGGCGGCGGAAGCCGATCGTCGGCACGGCGCGGGCGAGCGGGGAGAGCCGCCCGGCGGTGGGGAGGACCTCGTCGAGGAAGGCGTACTGGCGGCGCAGCGCCGCGGGCGCGCCCGCCTCGCAGGCCCGGATCTGCTGCCACCAGGCGGCGATCTCGGCCCATCCCGGTGCGGAGAGCGAGCCGCCGAACTCCTGCACCGACAGTGCGGCGCTCAAGCCCGCGAAGGCCAGCCGGTCGGCGAGCGGCCAGTCGGCGAGGGTGCCGGTGACGAACCCGGCGACGAAGACGTCCCCCGCGCCGGTGGGATCCAGCGCGTCGACGGCGATCGCGGGCACCTCGGCGCTCTCGCCGGTCCGCCCGTCCACCGCGCAGGCGCCCTCCGCGCCCATGGTGACGACGGCCAGCGGGACCCGTTCGGCGAGTTTGCGGGCCGCGGCGCGCGGGTTGCTCGTGCGGGTGTAGCGCATCGCCTCCTCGGCGTTGGGCAGGAACGCCTCGCAGTGTTCGAGACCGGCGAGGTCGGCCGGGTCCCAGCGGCCGCTGTCGTCCCAGCCCACATCGGCGAAGATGCGGCTGCCGCGCTCCGCCGCACAGCCCAGCCAGCCCTCCCGCCTGCCGGGCACGAGCGAGGCGACGCAGGCGCGGGACGGCGGCGCGCAGCCCGGCGCGTGCCTGCCGTTGAAGGCGGATTCCGGCGGCGGCGCCTCGTGGCCGTGCGAGACCATGGTGCGCTCGCCCTCGTACGCCATGGAGACGGTGACCGGGGAGTGCCAGCCGGGGACCGTACGCGACAGTGCCAGGTCGATGCCCTCGCCCTGGGCCAGCGCCTCCCAGCAGTACTCGCCGTACATGTCGTCGCCGAAGGCCGCGGCCAGGGACGTGCGCAGTCCCAGGCGGGCCAGGGCGGTGGCCATGTTGGCCACGCCGCCGGGGCTGGAGCCCATGCCGCGGGCCCAGGACTCGGTGCCGCGTACGGGTGCGGAGTCCAGGCCGGTGAAGATGATGTCCAGGAAGACCGTGCCGGTCAGATAGACGTCGGTGTGGGGGTCGCCGTCGGCGCGCACCGCGGCCAGCGGATCGAGGCCCGGCGACCCGGTACCGGGGCCCGCGGGCGGTCGGACATCGCGTCGGCCACTGTTCACCGTGCTCGCCCCTTTCGTTCCGGCACGTGCGGCCAGTGTGCCTGATGCTGGGGTACGTTCCGCCCCATGAGGCTCACGATTCTCGGCGGTGGCGGTTTCCGGGTGCCGCTGGTCTACCGCGCGCTCCTGGACGACCCGGCACGCTCCGTCTCCGAGGTGACGCTCCACGACACCGACGCGCGCCGGGTGGCGGTGATAGCCGAGGTCCTCGCCGAGCTGGCGCAGGGGCACCCCGCACCGGTGGCCGTGCGGATCGCGGACGGTCTGGACGACGCGCTGACCGGCGCCGACTTCATCTTCTCCGCGATCCGGGTGGGCGGCACGGCCGGCCGCATCCGGGACGAGCGGATCCCGCTGTCGGAGGGGGTGCTCGGTCAGGAAACGGTCGGCGCCGGGGGTGTGCTGTACGGCCTGCGGACGATCCCCGTGGCCCTGCACATCGCCGAGCGGGTCGCCGCCCTCGCGCCACGTGCCTGGGTCATCAACTTCACCAACCCGGCAGGCATGGTCACCGAGGCGATGGCCCAGGTGCTCGGCGACCGCGTCATCGGCATCTGCGACTCCCCGGTGGGACTGGTACGGCGCGCGGCCCGCGCGGCCGGCGCGGACCTTTCGGCGCTCGCGTCCCCGGAGCGGGCGGCGTACGACTACGTGGGCCTCAACCACCTCGGCTGGCTCAGGTCGTTGACTGTCGACGGCGACGAACTGCTGCCGCGGCTGCTCGCCGACGACCGGGCCCTGGGCTCCTTCGAGGAGGGCCGGCTGTTCGGCGCCGACTGGCTCCGCACGATCGGTGCCCTGCCGAACGAGTATCTGCACTACTACTACTTCCGCCGGGAGACCCTGGACTCCGTACGGGACACCCGGGAGACCCGGGGGGAGTTCCTCGACCAGCAGCAGGGCGGGTTCTTCGAGCGGGCCGCGGCGGCCGGCGGACCGGACGCGGCGTACGCGCTGTGGGAGCGGACCCGGCTGGAGCGCGAGGAGACCTACATGGCGCACAGCCGCGAGGCCGGTGGCGGCTGGCAGCGCGACAGCCATGACCTGGAGGGCGGTGGCTACGACCGGGTGGCGCTGGCCCTGATGCACGCCATCGTGGGCGACAGCGGCACACGGCTGATCCTCAACGTCCGCAACGGCACGACGGTGCCGCAGCTGGCGCCGGACGCGATCGTGGAGACGGTCTGCGAGGTGGACGCCAAGGGGGCCCGCCCGCTGCCGTGCGCGCCGCTGCGCGAGGACCAGCTGGGGCTGATGTTGCAGATCAAGGCGGTCGAGAAGGCGGCCGTGGAGGCGGCGACGTTCAAGGACAGGGGCGCGGCGCTGCGGGCGCTCGCGCTGCATCCGCTCGTCGACTCCCCCGCGGTGGCCGCCCGCATCCTGCAGCGGGCGGCCACGACGGACTGAGTGCGTCGGCTCAGTGCCCCCGCGCGATCCACTCCTCCAGGTGCGGGGCCTCCTCCCCGATGGCCGTCGGATCGCCGTGTCCGGTGCGCACCACCGTCTCCGGGGGCAGGGACAGCAGCCGGTCCCGGATCGAAGCGACGATCGTCGGGAAGTCCGAGAAGGACCGGCCGGTGGCTCCCGGGCCGCCCTGGAAGAGGGTGTCGCCGGTGAAGACGGTGCCCAGGTCGGGCGCGTACAGGCAGACCGCGCCCGGCGCGTGGCCCGGCGTGTGCAGCACGGTCAGGTCGATCCCCGCGATGGTCAGCACCTGACCGTCCGCCAGTTCCGCGTCCGGCGGGGTGCCGGGGTGGGTCTGCTTCCACAGCGGCAGGTCGTCGGGGTGCAGATGGATGCGGGCACCGGTACGCGCGGCCAGCGCGGGGGCGGCGTCGATGTGATCGTTGTGGGCGTGGGTGCAGATGATGGCGCGCAGCGTCCGGCCGCCGAGCGCTTCGAAGATGGCGTCGGCGTCGTGCGCGGCGTCGATGACGATCGCCTCGTCGTCGTTCCCGACGATCCAGACGTTGTTGTCGACGTCCCAGGTACCGCCGTCGAGGGAGAAGGTGCCGGAGGTGACGAGGTGGTCGATGCGGGCCGCCATCAGAGCGTCACCACCGATCGCAGGACGTCGCCCGCGTGCATCCGCTCGAAGGCCTCCTCGACGCCGTCGATGCCGATGGTCTCGGTGACGAACGCTCCGAGGTCGATGCGGCCCTGCTGGTGCAGGTCGACGAGCATCGGGAAGTCCCGGGAGGGCAGGCAGTCGCCGTACCAGGAGGACTTCAGGGCGCCGCCGCGTCCGAAGACGTCCAGCAGGGGAAGTTCCAGGGTCATTTCCGGGGTGGGGACGCCCACCAGGACGACGGTGCCGGCCAGGTCCCGTGCGTAGAACGCCTGCTTGTACGTCTCGGGACGGCCCACCGCCTCGATGACGACGTCCGCGCCGAAGCCGCCGGTCAGCTCGCGGATCGCCTCGACGGGGTCGTCGGTACGGGAGTTGACGGTGTGCGTGGCGCCCATGGAGCGGGCGGTGGCCAGCTTCCGGTCGTCGATGTCCACCGCGATGATCCGCGCGGCTCCGGCCAGCCGGGCCCCGACCACGGCGGCGTCCCCCACGCCACCGCAGCCGATGACCGCGACGGAGTCGCCGCGGCCCACGCCGCCGGTGTTGATGGCGGCGCCGATCCCCGCCATCACACCGCAGCCCAGCAGCCCGGCGACCGCCGGCGAGACCTCCGGGTCGACCTTGGTGCACTGCCCGGCGGCGACGAGCGTCTTGTCGGCGAACGCCCCGATGCCGAGCGCCGGGCTCAGCTCCGTGCCGTCCTTGAGCGTCATCTTCTGCTCGGCGTTGTGCGTGTCGAAGCAGTACTGCGGGCGGCCGCGCAGACACGCCCGGCACTGTCCGCACACCGCACGCCAGTTGAGGACGACGAAGTCACCGGGCGCGACGTCGGTGACACCGGCGCCGACCGACTCCACGACGCCCGCCGCCTCGTGCCCGAGCAGGAACGGGAAGTCGTCGTTGATGCCGCCCTGCTTGTAGTGCAGATCGGTGTGACAGACCCCGCACGCCTGGACCTTCACCACGGCCTCGCCCGGCCCCGGATCCGGCACCAGGATCGTCTCCAGCCGGACCGGTTCGTTCTTCCCCGGCGCGATGACGCCGCGCACTTCCTGTGCCATCGGTACAGCCCCTCTCAAAGATCACTTACGGGACCACTGTGGCGCGCTGCCACTGAGCCGTGCCACACCGTACGCGCGCGGACCCACCCGGCACAGGACCGCGGCCGCTGCCGTGATCCCTCGGGGCCGGTGGACCGCAGGACCGGCGGTCCACCTCGGACGTTAACGGGACGTTAGTCGTACGGTGACAGATCATCAGCGACGGCCGACAGTCTTGTTCCACGAACACCGAGCGCTCCTCACAGAGAACGGGAAGACCCATGTCGCAGACCACACTCCGCCTCGCCCGCAAGGCCGCCGCCGCCATGGTGATCACTGTCGCCGCGTTCGGGCTCACCGCATGCCAGGACGGCGGCACCGGCGCCTCCTCTTCCGCCGCCTCCACACAGGCCACCAAGCCACCCTCCTCCGAGACCAAGGCCGCCCAGGGCTCCGCCGACGACGCGCCGGCGGGCACCCCCGCGAAGTCCGGAACGAAGTGCACCGACCAGATCGACTACGCGGGCGACACCCGGCCCAACGCCGAGATCAACACCATCGGCGAGGAGACCGGCCACTGCCCGACACCGGAAAAGGGCGACAAGCCGAAGGGCACCCCCAAGAAGCCCGGAACGAGCTGCACCGACCAGATCGACTACGCGGGCGACACCCGGCCCAACGCCGAGATCAACACCATCGGCGAGGAGACCGGCCACTGCCCGACACCGGAAAAGGGCGACAAGCCGAAGGGCACCCCCAAGAAGCCCGGAACGAGCTGCACCGACCAGATCGACTACGCGGGCGACACCCGGCCCAACGCCGAGATCAACACCATCGGCGAGGAGACCGGCTACTGCCCGCCGGTCCGGTGAACCGGGGACCCGGGGCCCGCGGGCGCCGCGTCCGGTGGTGAACCGGCGGCCCCCGCCCCGGCGGTGGCGCTCTTGACGGCCGGAGCGGGCTCGGTGGCCGTGCGCCGGCCGCGCGGCCGGTCGTTGCGCCCGCCACCGCGGACCAGCGCGACGCTGAGCGCCGCCACCACACCCACCACCGACAGCCCGATCAGCCCGCCGCGGGTCGAGCCGGTGGCGTCCTGAAGGATTCCGAACGCCGTCGGTGAGACGAAACCGCCCAGGTTTCCCAGGGAGTTGACCAGCGCGATGGCGGGCGCCGCGACCCGGGCGTCCAGGTAGCTCTGCGGAATGGTCCAGAAGACGGGCGAGGACGTCTTGAAGCCCGTCGCCGCCAGACACAGCGCGAGAAGCGCGAACCACGGGGAGACCAGGGCGGCGAGCAGGGTGCCGAGCGCGCCGAGCAGCAGCGTGCCGACCAGGAAGGGCCGTCGACGGCCCGTACGGTCCGAGGCCCGCCCGGTGACGTACACCGCGGCGATCGCGCACAGCCACGGCACCGCGACCAGCAGTCCGACCTCGAACTCCGAGAGCCCGCCGATGTCGTCGACGATGCTCGGCAGCCAGAAGGTGACGGCGTACAGGGCGATGGAGATGGCGAAGTAGAGCCAGCAGAACAGCAGCATCTGCGGGTCGGTGAGCAGCCGCAGGCGCGAGACCTTCGCGGTGCCACGCGCGGCGGTGCGGGCGGCCTGCTCGGCGTCGATGGCCGCGGCCAGGGCAGTCTTCTCCGGCGCGGTGAGCCAGGTGGCGTCCTCCAGCCGGTTGTCCAGAAATCGGAAGACGACCAGCCCGAGCAGTACGGACGCCAGGCCCTCCAGGAAGAACATCCACTGCCAGCCACTGTGCCTGAGCAGTCCGTGCATCTGCAGCAGGGCGCCGGACAGCGGGCCGGCGATGACCGACGCGGTGCCGGAGCCCATCAGGAAGACCGCGGTGGCCCGGCCGCGGTCGGCGTCCGGCAGCCAGCGCGTGAAGTGGTAGATGACGGCCGGGAAGAAGCCGGCCTCGGCGACGCCGAGCAGGAAGCGCAGCGCGTAGAACATCTCGGTGCTGGTCACGAATGCCATGGCGGTGGCCACCAGGCCCCACGTGATCATGATGCGGGTGAGCCAGATCTTCGCCCCGAAGCGCTCCATCAGCATGTTGCCGGGCACTTCGAACAGGGCGTAGGCGACGAAGAACAGGCCCGCCCCGAAGCCGAAGGCTGCGGCCGAGATGCCGACGTCGGCCCGCAACTGGTCCTGCGCGAAGCCGATGTTGACACGGTCGACGTAGTTGGCCACGAACATCACGAAGAAGAGCGGCACGACCCGCTTGAAGATCTTCCCGACGGCGCTGCGCACCACCGGGTCCTGGGGGGCCTCGGGCGCCTGGGGGTCGCGCGAGGGGTCCGGTGGTGCGGGGTGCGCGGGCTCGTGGCTCACGTGCGACTCCGTTGTCGTCCGGCCGCCCGCCGTCGGGCGGCTGGGGAGGCCCGGCGTGCGGGGGCTCGTCCCTGCCTCCGCGGGCGCCGTGCCGGATGGGTGGGCGGCCCGGCCCGCCGGCCGGGTCCGGGCCGCCCCGGGTCACCAGCGCGGAACGGCGGGGGTGACCCAGTCGGGGTCGGCCGCCCGCATGGCGGCGGCGTCGTCGCGGTCGTGGTGCGTGCCGTCGTCGGCCAGCCAGCGGCGGTGCAGCGCGGCGAGCCGGTCACGGTCGAGTTCGACGCCCAGGCCGGGGGCGTCGCCCACGTCGATCCGGCCGTCGCGGAAGGTGAGGCGTTCGGTGAGGACGTCCTCGGTCTGCCAGGGGTAGTGGCTGTCGCAGGCGTGGTCGAGGTGGGGCACGGTCGCCGCGACATGGGTCATGGCGGCGAGGCTGATGCCCAGGTGGGTGTTGGAGTGCATGGACAGGCCGACGCCGAAGGTGCGGCAGACGGCGGCCAGTTCACGGGTGTTGCGCAGGCCGCCCCAGTAGTGGTGGTCGCAGAGCACGATCTGGACGGCGCCGCCGGTGAACGCCTCCGCGATCTCGTCGAACGTCGTGACGCACATGTTGGTCGCCAGCGACAGCCCGGCGCCCGCCGCCACCTCCGCCATCCGCGCGGTACCGCTCGCCGGGTCCTCCAGGTACTCCAGGACGTCCCGCAGCTCGTGCGCGACCTCCAGCGAGGTCGAAACGCTCCAGGCCCCGTTGGGGTCCAGACGCAGCGGCTGCCCGGGGAACTCGGCGGCCAGCGCCTTGATCGCCGCGATCTCCTGCGCGGGTGCGAAGACGCCGCCCTTGAGCTTGAAGGACGTGAAGCCGTAGGTGTCGGCGAACCGGCGGGCCTGCGCCACGACGCCCGCCGGGTCCAGGGCCGCGCCCCAGTCGTCCCGCTCGCCGCGCCCGCCGGGATGCTCCGCCCACCGGTAGAAGAGGTAGGCGCTGTAGTCGACACGGTCACGGACCTTGCCGCCGAGCAGGGCGTGCACCGGCAGGCCGGTGGCGCGGCCCCAGGCGTCCAGGCAGGCGACCTCGAAGCCGGAGAGCACCGAGAGCCGCAGTTTGTCGGCGGTCTGCACACCACGCAGCCCGCCGACGTCCACCGCCTCGGCGCCGGTCGCGATCGGGTCGCCGCAGACCTGAGCGGCCAGAGCGGGCAGCGCGTTCAGATCGGTGACCGCGCGGCCGGTCAGCGCGCCGGCCAACGGGCGGGCCAGTTCCAGGTACTTGGTGTCCCCGTACGTCTCGCCCAGCCCGGTGGCGCCGCCCGCGGTGACCACCTCGATGATCAGCCGCGGGGTGTAGGGCTGGTGCACGCCCTGGGTGTTCAGCAGCGGCGGGTCGGCGACCAGGACGGGGGTGAGCCGGACCTCGGTGATGGTGAGGCCCTCGGTGCCGGCGTGCGCCGTGGCAGAGGTGCCGGCGGGGTGGTTCATCGGGTGGCTCCTACGAGGTCGAGGCCGCTGTCGGGCACGGCCGCCGGATCGGTGAGGTCATTCGGGGTCCGGGTCGGTGAGCGGCCCGCGGACCGGGTGGACGGGCAGACCTCGCGGCCGGGCCGCGGCCCCCACCGGCGAAACCGCGTATTCAGGCGCCCGGTCACGCAGTTCGACCCGCGGCGCGTGGAAGCCGTCAGGCAGCCTGCGCGCCATGCTGATACCTCACGAACATCCGTCTCCGTATGTATATAGCGTCTACACTTGAAGATGGAGGCTAGGAAGCACGCCTCCCGGCGTCAAGACCCACGGCCGCCCCGGATCCCGGGCTGCGCTTACGATCGGGCCATGACGGAGACCGGTGGCGTACGCGAGGTGAAGTCGGCGGCGCGCACCGTCGAGCTGCTGGAGGTGCTCGCCGCCCGCGGTGACCGCCCGGCCCGCCTGCGCGAACTCGCCGAGGAACTGGGCGTCCCCCGCAGCTCCATGTACGCGCTGCTGCAGACCCTGATCGACCGCGGCTGGGTGCGCACCGACGCGACCGGCTCGCTCTACGGCATCGGCATCCGCGCCCTGCTGACCGGCACCAGCTATCTGGACAGCGATCCCCGGGTGCGGGCTGCCAGGCCGTACCTCGACGAGGCGTCCGAGACGCTGGGCGAGACCATCCACCTCGCCCGCCTGGACGGCGCGGACGTCGTCTATCTCGCCACCCGTGAATCGCACGAGTACCTGCGTACCTTCAGCCGCGTCGGACGCCGGCTGCCCGCCCACGCCGGGGCCCTGGGCAAGGCACTCCTCGCCGACCGCGCCCCCGGTGAACTCCCGCTCCCGGCAGGACCGCTGGAGCGGCTGACGGAGAACACCCACACCGATCCGGCGTCACTCGCCGAGGATCTGGCGGCGGTGCGCGAGCGGGGCTACGCCATCGACCGCGAGGAGGGCGTCACCGGCATCACGGGCTTCGGCTTCGCCCTGCGCTGCGACACCCCCGCCACGGACGCCATCAGCTGCTCGGTGCCGGTCGCCCGGCTCACCCCGGCGCACGAGAGCCGGATCGTCGCGGTCATGCGGGAGATCCGGGCGAAGATCGAGGCGATCGTGCCGCACGCACAGGGCCCGGGCACCCCCGACTGGCGCTGACACCACCCCGCCGCGGCCCGCGCCTCGGCCCCACCCGGCGGCGCACACCCCGCACCGCTGCCCGCAACCTTTACCAAGCATTGAATCTCCGCGCGTAGATAACGGAAATGAGGCTCTGTTAGACCTTCTGGGACCCCCCTTGGACCCCCTGGGGAGTGCCGCGTCCGACGCCACCCCCGGGTCTCCCCATGCCTCCCGAAGGAGCCGCGCATGCCCGTCCCCGCCCCCTCCCGTCGTGTCCGCCTGGGCGCCTCGGTGGTCGCCACCCTGGTCGCCGGCACCGCCGTGTTCGGCATCGGCCAGGCCACCGCCGAACACTCCGTGCCCCGCACGGACCAGGAGATACCCAACCTCACGCAGGTGCAGGACAAGATCAAGGCCTACTACGGCGACACGGTGACGGCCGACGGCGAGCACTACGCCTCCCCGGACAGCAACTACGCCCGCCAGGTGCACGGCATCGAGGCAAAGGCGCGCGCCTACCTGTCGAAGCAGCTCACCCGGCAGCGGCCGGCCGCGGACCCGGCCGGCACGAAGCACGCCGAGCCCGCCAAGCCCGCCATCGTCCTCGACATGGACGACACCACCCTGCTGACCTACAACTACGAGCTCCAGGTCGGCTTCCACTTCACCCCGGAGAGCCAGGACAAGTACCTCGCCAACACCGACATGGACCCGGTCTTCGGCATGAACCGGCTGGTCAACTGGGCCCACGACAAGGGCGCCGAGGTCTTCTTCCTCACCGGCCGCAAGGAAGCGCAGCGGGAGTGGAGCGTGCGCAACCTCGACAACGTGGGCTACGACGTCCCGCTGGACCGTACGCACGTGTACCTGCGGGACAAGGAGCACCCGCCCGCGTACCTGCCCTGCGGCGCCACCTGCTCGACCATCGAGTTCAAGTCCGGCACCCGCACGCACATCGAGTCCCTCGGCTACGACATCGTCGCCAACTTCGGGGACCAGTACAGCGATCTGCGCGGCGGCGCCGCGGACCGGACCTTCAAGCTGCCCAACCCGATGTACTACCTGCCGTGATCCGGCGGAGGCCGGTCAGGCCCTCTTGGGCAGCGGCACGCGCATCAGGTCACGGGCGATGGTGAGTTCGCCGGTGAAGCCCGCCGCGCGTGCCTGCCGCTCGAACTCCTGCGGGTCGGAGTAGCGCTGCGAGAAGTGCGTCAGCACCAGGTGCCGCACGCCCGCCCCGGCCGCCACCTCCGCGGCCTGGCCGGCGGTCAGATGGCCGTGATCGACCGCCAGCTGCACGTCCTCGTCGAGGAACGTCGACTCGATGACGAGCATGTCCGCGCCCTCGGCGAGGGCGTGGACACCCGGGCACAGCCGGGTGTCCATCACGAACGCGAACCGCTGGCCGGTGCGGATCTCGCTGACCTCGTCGAGGGTGACGCCGTCGAGTTCGCCCGCACGCAGCAGGCGGCCGACGTCCGGCCCGGAGATGCCGTGCGCGGCGAGCCGGTCGGGCAGCATCCGGCGTGCGTCGGGCTCCACGAGGCGGTAGCCGTAGGACTCGACCGGGTGCGAGAGCTTGTGCGCCTCCAGGACGTAGGCCGCGGTGCGGTCCAGCTCGCCGTCGGCGCTCACCGGGAGCTGCGTCAGGCTGACCGTCTCGCGGTAGGCGGTGGCATGGCGCAGCCGGTCGAAGAAGTGCTGACCGGTGGCCGGGTAGTGAGCGGTGATGGGATGCGGCACCCGGTCGAGGTTGATCCGCTGGATCACCCCGGCGAGCCCCAGCGAGTGGTCGCCGTGGAAATGGGTGATGCAGATCCGGTTGAGGTCGTGTGCGGCGACCCCGGCGCGCAGCATCTGACGCTGCGTCCCCTCCCCGGGGTCGAAGAGGAGCCCCTGGCCGTCCCAGCGCAGCAGATAGCCGTTGTGGTTGCGGTGCCGGGTGGGCACCTGGCTCGCGGTGCCGAGGACGACCAGCTCACGTACGGACAACGTCGACCCTCTGCCCCGTCAGACCAGTCGCTGGAGGTCGCGGCCGCCCAGCAGGTGCGCATGGGCGTGGAAGACGGTCTGCCCCGCGCCGGGGCCGGTGTTGAAGACGATGCGGTAGCCGGTCGAGTCGACCTTCTCCTCGCCGGCCACCACCCCCGCCTCGCGCAGCACGTCGCCGGCGATCGCCGGTTCCGCCGCGGCCAGTTCCAGGGCGTTGGCGTAGTGGACCTTGGGGATCACCAGGACGTGGGTCGGGGCCTGGGGGTTGATGTCGCGGAAGGCGACGGTGGTCTCGGTCTCCCGGACGATGGTTGCCGGCACCTCCCCCGCCACGATCTTGCAGAACAGGCAGTCGGCCTGCGGTTCTCCCGCCACCGGTGGGCTCCTCCCGGGTCTTCGGCCGCCGCCGCGTCGCGCCGGGCGGGCCGTGTCGAGCTACGTCTCGGGCCGCGGCACGATCACGTCGCGGCCTGTGCAGCATGCGCCGTACGCACGGTGCGTACGGCCTTGGATGCTACCGGGCGGCCCCCACCGGGCGTCGCAGCGACCAGGGCCGACGGGCCCCGGCGTCCGCCGCGCAGGACCGGCCGGGCGGGTCGGGCGGGCCTGACGGGGTCGGACGGGGCCGTCCGGGACCTTCGGCCATCTGCCCTGCGGATCACTAAGCTGGGGCCCGCAGACCGCTTTTCGCCCACAACCGGGAGTTATGCACCATGGCAACCACGCGCACCGCCAAGACCCACTGGGAAGGCAACCTCCTGGAGGGCAAGGGCACCGTCGCCCTCGACTCCTCCAAGATCGGTACCTACGACGTCAGCTGGCCCGCCCGTACGGAGGAGCCGAACGGCGTCACCAGCCCCGAGGAGCTCATCGCGGCCGCCCACTCCTCCTGCTACTCCATGGCCTTCTCGCACGGCCTGGCCGGCAAGGGGTACACCGTCCAGTCCCTCGACACCCAGGCCGATGTCACCTTCAAGCCGGGCGAGGGCATCACGTCCATCGTCCTGACGGTGAAGGCCACCGTGCCGGGCCTGTCCGAGGACGACTTCCAGGCCGCCGCCGCGGACGCCAAGGCCAACTGCCCGGTGAGCCAGGCGCTGACGGGCGTCAAGGACATCAGGCTCAACGCTCAGCTGGTCTGAGCCGGCGGCCGGCCCGTCACACGGCGGGCCGGCCGTTTCCCGCACGTGCGCGGCCGCGCCGCGCGGTGCCGGGCAGGCCGCTCCGGAACGGCGGTGCGCCGGCGGCCCGTTGGACGTCCGCTCAGCTCCAGCGCCCCGTACGCCCCAGCAGCAGCGCCGTCGCGGCCGTGCCGGCGGTGGAGGTCCGCAGCACACTCCTGCCGAGGCGGTACGGCGCGGCACCGGCCTCCGCGAACGCCGCGAGCTCCTCCGGGGAAACACCGCCCTCGGGGCCCACGACCAGCACGATGCCGCCCGTGGCGGGGAGTTCGGCGGTCGCCAGCGGGGTGCTGCCCTCCTCGTGGAGGACGGCAGCGAAGTCGGCACCGGCGAGCAGCGCGGCCACCTGCTTGGTCGACAGCGGGTCCGTGACCTCAGGGAACGTCAGCCGCCGCGACTGCTTGCCGGCCTCCCGGGCGGTCGTACGCCACTTGCCGAGCGCCTTGGCGGCCCGCTCGCCCTTCCACTGCGTGACACAACGCGCCGCCGCCCACGGCACGATGACGTCCACACCGGTCTCGGTCATCGTCTCGACGGCCAGTTCTCCGCGGTCCCCCTTGGGGAGGGCCTGGACAACGGTGATCCGTGGCGCCGCGGGCGTTTCCGTGCGCAGGTCGTCGACCACGACGGTGAGACGGTCCTTGCCCTCGACGGCGGTGACCGTGCCCTCGGCGCCGGCCCCACGGCCGTCCGTCAGCACGACCGCTTCGCCGACCCGCAGCCGGCGAACCGACACCGCGTGCCGGCCCTCCGGCCCGTCCACGGTCAGCGCGCGGCCGGCCCGTACCTCCGCGAGGGAGTCGACGAGGAAAACCGGCGCCGTCATGATGCGGCCCCCGCAGCGCCTCGCGGCAACCCGGCGCGCGCGGCGACCAGTTCGTCCGCCAGCACCTCCACCAGACGGCCGGCGGGCATCTCGCGTGCCATCCGGTGCCCCTGTCCGGCCCACAGCGCCATGCCCTGGGCGTCGCCCGCCTTGGCCGCGGCCTTGCGCAGTCCGGAGGTGAGGTGATGCACGGCGGGGTAGGCCGCCGGGGCGTACGGGCCGTGCTCGCGCAGGAAGCGGTTCACCAGGCCGCGGGCCGGTCGTCCGGAGAACGCGCGGGTCAGCTCGGTACGGGTGAACAGCGGGTTGGTCAGCGCCTGCTTGTGCAGGGTGTGGGCACCCGACTCGGGCGTGACGAGAAAGGCGGTGCCGAGCTGCGCCATGTCCGCGCCCGCGGCCAGTACGGCGGCGATCTGCGACCCGCGCATCAGCCCGCCCGCCGCGATGATCGGGATCTGCACCGCCTCGTGGACCTGCGCGACCAGGGAGAGCAGCCCGATGCCGGCACCGGTCCCGTCGGCCTGCGGGTCGTCGCGGTGGGTGCCCTGATGGCCGCCCGCCTCGACGCCCTGGACGCAGACCGCGTCCGCTCCCGACCACTGCGCGGCCTGCGCCTCGGCGGCGGTGGTGACGGTCACGACTGTGGCCGTGCCGACCTCGGCGAACGCGTCGAAGACGGCGCGGGAGGGGCAGCCGAAGTGGAAGGAGACCACCGGCACCGGGTCCTCGCGCAGGATCGCCAGCTTGGCGTCGTAGCCGTCGTCCCCACCACCGCAGGGGTCGATCTCGCCCAACGGCGTCTCGTACCAGGTCGCCTCGCCGGCGAGCTGCTCGCGGTAGACCTCGACGGCCGCCATGTCGGCGAGCGCCGGCTGCGGCATGAAGAGGTTCACGCCGAAGGGCCGGTCGGTCAGCCCGCGCAGCTGTTTGATCTCCTGATACATCCCGTCGGCGGTCTTGTAGCCGCCGGCGAGGAAGCCGAGACCACCGGCTTCACAGACAGCGGCGGCGAGCTCCGGACAAGCGACGCCGCCCGCCATCGGGGCCTGCACGATCGGATGGCGGCAAAGATCGGTCAGCGCGGTGGGCATGACCACATCGTGCCACGCTCACGACCGCGTCCAGAACCGGGTCCGCGCCGGTCCCGGAGGGGTTTCCCCCCGGGACCGGCGCGGTCCTTCGCATGTGTGCCGCCGTCGGCCTAGCGGCCGTTGAAGGCATCCTTCAGCCGCGAGAAGAGCCCCTGCTGCCCCGGTTGAAAGGTGCCCGTGGGGCGCTCTTCACCACGGAGCTTGGCCAGCCGCCGCAGCAGCTCTTCCTGCTCGGGGTCGAGCTTGGAGGGAGTCTGCACCTCGACGTGGACGATGAGGTCGCCGCGGCCGCCGCCGCGCAGATGGGTCACACCGCGTTGGTGCAGCGGGATCGACTGGCCGGACTGGGTCCCGGGCCGTACGTCGATCTCCTCCATCCCGTCCAGCGTCTCCAACGGACACTTGGTGCCCAGAGCAGCCGCTGTCATCGGGATGGTGACCGTGCAGTGCAGATCGTCGCCGCGCCGTTGGAAGACCGGGTGCGAGACCTCGTGGATCTCGACGTAGAGGTCACCGGCGGGGCCGCCGCCCGGGCCGACCTCGCCCTCCCCCGCGAGCTGGATGCGGGTGCCGTTGTCGACACCGGCGGGGATCTTGACGGTGAGCGTGCGGCGCGAGCGGATCCGCCCGTCGCCCGCGCACTCCGGGCACGGCGTCGGTACGACCGTGCCGAAGCCCTGGCACTGCGGGCAGGGCCGGGACGTCATGACCTGGCCGAGGAAGGAGCGGGTGACCTGCGAGACCTCACCGCGACCGCGGCACATGTCGCAGGTCTGCGCCGAGGTCCCCGGCGCCGCGCCCTCGCCGCTGCACGTCGTGCAGACGACGGCGGTGTCGACCTGGATGTCCTTGGTCGTGCCGAAGGCGGCTTCGTTGAGGTCGATGTCCAGGCGGATCATGGCGTCCTGGCCGCGGCGGGTCCGCGAGCGCGGTCCGCGCTGCGAGGCCGTGCCGAAGAAGGCGTCCATGATGTCGGAGAAGTTGCCGAAGCCGGCGCCGAAGCCGCCCGCTCCCGCACCGCCGCCGCCCGCCTGCGAGAGCGGGTCGCCACCGAGGTCGTAGACCTGCTTCTTCTGCGGGTCCGACAGCACCTCGTAAGCGGCGTTGATCTCCTTGAACCGCTCCTGGGTCTTCGGATCCGGGTTCACATCCGGGTGCAGCTCGCGCGCCAGCCGGCGGAAGGCCTTCTTGATCTGGTCCTGCGAGGCGTCACGGCTGATGCCGAGGACCGAGTAATAATCCGTGGCCACTTACGACTCCGCGAGGATTTGTCCGACGTAACGTGCCACTGCGCGTACCGCTCCCATCGTTCCGGGGTAGTCCATGCGGGTCGGTCCGACCACGCCGAGTTTGGCGACTGCCTCGTCGCCCGAACCGTAGCCGACCGCGACGACCGATGTGGACGCCAGGCCTTCATGGGCATTCTCATGCCCGATACGTACGGTCATGCCCGAGTCCTTGGCCTCCCCGAGCAGCTTGAGGAGCACGACATGCTCCTCAAGGGCTTCGAGCACCGGCCGGATGGTCAGGGGGAAGTCGTGACCGAAGCGCGTGAGATTGGCGGTTCCGCCGATCACCAGTCGCTCCTCGGTCTCCTCCACCAAAGTCTCCAGCAAGACCGACAGCACTGTCGAGACGGTGCCGCGGTCGTCCTGCTCGAAGGATTCCGGGAGATCCTGCACCAGCTGCGGCACATCCGCGAATCGGCGCCCCACGACCCGGCTGTTCAGCCGCGCCCGCAGATCCGCCAGCGATGCCTCACCGAACGGCGAGGGGCAGTCGACCAGGCGCTGCTCGACGCGTCCGGTGTCCGTGATCAGGACGAGCATCAGCCGGGCCGGCGCCAGCGAGAGCAGTTCGACATGCCGCACCGTGGACCGCGTCAGCGACGGGTACTGCACGACCGCGACCTGCCGGGTCAGCTGCGCCAGCAGCCGGACCGTGCGGCCCACCACGTCGTCGAGGTCGACGGCGCCGTCCAGGAAATTCTGGATCGCCCGCCGCTCCGGGGAGGACAGCGGCTTGACGCCGGCCAGCTTGTCGACGAACAGGCGGTATCCCTTGTCGGTGGGAATCCGCCCCGCGCTGGTGTGCGGCTGGGCGATGAATCCCTCGTCCTCCAGGGCCGCCATGTCGTTGCGGACCGTGGCCGGGGAGACCCCGAGCTGATGGCGTTCGGTGAGCGCCTTGGAGCCGACCGGCTCCTCCGTTCCGACATAGTCCTGAACGATGGCGCGCAGCACTTCGAGCCTGCGCTCACTGAGCATCCCGCGCACCTCCTGTCCGGGCGTCCTGCCGCTTCGTCTTCCCTGGCACTCACACGGGCCGAGTGCCAGGCCCTGAGCCAGTGTACGGCCGGGTAGCAAGGCTTGGGCAAGGCCGGCCGTACCGAGTCCCTACCCCCGGGCGGTGATCATCAGGTCTGCCGGGCAACGCTATCGCGATGGAGCTAGCGTCTCGGTATGCGCATTGATTGGGAAGAGGCCGGATGGGAACGGCTCGGTGACGGTCTTGCCCGACGCCGCATGCCCGGCTGGGACGAGACGGTCGGGGTGATCGCCGGTGCGACCGGCGTGATGATCGTCGACACCGGCGCGACGCTCCGCGACGGCGCCGACCTGCGCCGCACGATCCGCGGCCTGCTCGGCCGGGAAGTGACGCATGTCGCTCTCACCCACCCGCACTTCGACCATGTGCTGGGCACCGCGGCCTTCGCCGGCGTCGAGGTCTTCGGTGCGGCCGGGCTGGCCGACCTGCTCCGGCGCGACCGCGACGAGCTGCGGCAGTCCGCCGTGCACCACGGCGTCGACCGGGACGCCGCCGCCGAGGCCGCCGATCTGCTCGTCTCCCCGCACCACCACGTCCACGGCGAACTGACCGTCGACCTGGGCGACCGGCAGGTGCTGCTCGCCAACGTCGGCCCCGGCCACACCGCCCACGACATGGCCGTCCTGGCACCCGGCGGCCCCGGCGAACCCGAGGTCGTCTTCTGCGGCGACCTCGTCGAGGAGTCCGGTGAACCGAACGCGGGCCGGGACGCCCTGCCCGCGCAGTGGCCGGCGGCGCTGGACCGGCTGCTCGCCCTCGGCGGCGAGGACGCGGTGTACGTGCCGGGGCACGGAGCCGTGGTGAATGCCCGGTTCGTCCGTGACCAACGTGACGCGCTGGCCACCCGTTTCGGCGTGTCCCCCGGCTGACCGGCCCGCGGCCTCTATCTTCCGTCCCGTCCCTCCCCTCACCGGCCGTGCGTCACAGAACAGGTCCTCATGCAGAGCAAGCGCTACAGCCCCGACCTCACCCCGCCCTGGAAGAAGCAGCGGCCCGCCCCCGAGGTGCCCGCAGAGCCCGATCTGGTGGTCGAGGAGGTCACCTCGGGCTTCTGCGGAGCGGTGATCCGCTGCGAGAAGACCTCTCAGGGCCCGACGGTGACCCTGGAGGACCGGTTCGGCAAGCACCGGGTGTTCCCCATGGAACCGCGCGGCTTCCTGCTGGAGGGCCGGGTCGTCACCCTGGTACGGCCCCAGTCGCGGCCCGCTGCGAGCGCCCCGGCGCAAACCGCGTCGGGCTCCGTCGCCGTCCCCGGTGCCCGGGCCCGGGTCGCGCGGGCGGGCCGGATCTACGTGGAGGGACGGCACGACGCCGAGCTGGTCGAGCGCGTCTGGGGCGACGACCTGCGCATCGAGGGCGTCGTCGTGGAGTATCTGGAGGGCATCGACGATCTGCCGGCGATCGTCCGCGGCTTCTCGCCCGGACCCGACGCCCGCCTCGGCGTCCTCGTCGACCACCTGGTCCCGGGTTCCAAGGAGTCCCGCCTGGCCGCCGAGGTCACCGGCGCCGACACCCTCGTCGTCGGCCACCCCTACATCGACGTCTGGGAGGCCGTGAAGCCGTCGTCCGTCGGCATCCCCGCCTGGCCGACGGTGCCCCGCGGCCAGGACTGGAAGACCGGGGTCTGCCGCGCCCTCGGCTGGCCGGAGAACACCGGCGCCGCCTGGCAGCGGATCCTGTCCTGCGTCCGCTCGTACAGGGACATCGAGCCGGCCCTCCTGGGGCGGGTCGAGGAGCTGATCGACTTCGTGACGGAACCGGACATGAGGCGGTAGCGCCCGGCTCGCCCCCGGATCAGTCGACCAGGTCGCGCACCACCGCGTCGGCCAGCAGGCGTCCACGCAGGGTCAGCACGGCGCGGCCGCGCTCGTACGGGCCGGACTCCAGGAGGCCGTCGGCCAGGGCGCGGGCGGCCGCACGGGCACCCGCCGGGGCGAGCAGCTCCAGCGGGCAGCCGTCGGAGAGCCGGAGTTCGAGCAGGATGCGCTCCACCCGGCGGTCCTCGTCCGGCAGGATCTCGCGCCCGGCGCCCGGGGAGCGGCCCTCCCCGAGAGCCTGCGCGTAGGCACCGGGGTGCTTGACATTCCACCAGCGCACGCCGCCTACGTGGCTGTGCGCCCCGGGGCCTGCCCCCCACCAGTCCGCGCCGGTCCAGTACAGCTCGTTGTGACGGCACCGGCCGGCCTCGGAGGTGGCCCAGTTGGAGACCTCGTACCAGGTGAAACCGGCCGCGGCCAGGCGTTCCTCGGCGATCAGATAGCGGTCGGCGTGCACGTCGTCGTCGGTCATCGCGACCTCGCCCCGGCGGATCCGGCGAGCCAGCTGGGTGCCCTCCTCGACGATCAGCGCGTAGGCCGAGACATGGTCGGGACCTGCGGCGATCGCGGCGTCGAGCGAGGCCCGCCAGTCGTCGTCGCTCTCGCCCGGCGTGCCGTAGATCAGATCGAGGTTGACGTGCTCGAAACCGGCCGCGCGCGCTTCCGCGACACAGGCCTCGGGGCGGCCCGGGGTGTGCGTGCGGTCGAGGACCTTCAGAACGTGCTGCCGGGCGCTCTGCATGCCGAAGGAGACCCGGTTGTAGCCGCCCTCCCGCAGCTCGGCGAGGTAGCGCGGATCGACGGACTCCGGGTTGGCCTCGGTGGTGATCTCGGCGTGCGGCGCGAGGCCGAACTCCTCGCGGATGGCCGCCAGCATCTTTCCGAGGTCGGCGGCGGGCAGCAGCGTCGGGGTGCCGCCGCCGACGAAGACCGTCTCGACCGGCCGGGGGTCGTCCCCCAGCACCTTGCGGGCCAGCCGGATCTCCGCCACGACGTGGTCGGCGTAGTTGTCGCGGGAGGCGAGGGCGCCGCCGGAGCCCCGCAGCTCGCTCGCGGTGTAGGTGTTGAAGTCGCAGTAGCCGCAGCGGGTCGCGCAGTACGGCACGTGCAGATAGAAGCCGAGGGGTCGCCCGGCAGCCCCCGCCAGCGCATGACCGGGCAGCGCCCCGTCCTCGGGCATCGGCTCACCATCAGGCAGTGCGGAAGGCATGGAGTCCATTGTCCGTCATCCGCACACGGGCTCGGTCCGCGCGCCCGCCTACGCCGGCGCGACCGCCGCCGCCTGGAGCACCAGCAGGGCCAGGTCGTCGTCGGGCGGTGTCGGTGCGAAGGCGTGGACCGTGCTGCGGATGTGCTCGGCGATAGCACCGGCGCCGAGGCCGGTACAGGCAGCGAGGGCGGTCGTCAGACCCTCCTCGTCGTCGAACTGACGCCGCCCCGAGCGGCGCTCGGTCACCCCGTCGGTGACGCACAGCAGCGTCTCACCGGGGCACAGGTCGAACGACTCGCTCACATACGAGGCGTCCTCCACCACGCCCAGCAGCATCTGCGGCACCGCGACGACCCGTACCGCACCGTCCGCCCCCAGGACCAGCGGCAGCGGATGGCCGGCGCTGGCAAGGGTGCAGCGGGCACCGCCGGAGCCGTTGCGGTACGGCACGATCTCGCCGTAGAGCAGCGAGAGGAAGCGGGCCTGCTCGCCCTCGTCGCGGATCTCGACCGGCGCCTCGGCACCCGCACCGGCCGCCGCCACCGCGGCCGCGACCGCCGCCACCGAATCCGCGGCCTCCCGCGCCATGGTCTTGTTGAGCCGGTCCAGCACCTCGGCGACACCGAAGCCGTCCCGGGCCAGCAGCCGCAGGACCGGCCGCGCCAGCCCGGTGACGGCAGCCGCCTCGGGCCCGCTGCCGCAGACATCACCGAGCGCGAAGCACCAGCGGCCGTCGCCCGCGTCGAACAGGTCCCAGAAGTCCCCGCCCGCCCAGGCGCCCTCACGCGGTTCGTAGACGACCGCCGACTCCACCCCCGGCACCTGCGCGCGCCCACGGGGCAGCAGACGGCGTTGCAGCACCTGGCTGATGCGCTCCTGCCGGCTGTAGGCGCGGGCCGTGGCGACGGCACGGGCGACCCGGCGGCAGAGGTCCTCGATCAGGCCGACCACCTCGTCGGGGAACCGCGGCAGGCCGCCGCGGCCCAGCAGCAGGGTGCCGAGCCGACGGCCGCCGGCCACCAGGGGGCAGGCCAGGGCCGCACCGCCCTCGCCGTACGGTTCGTGCGGCCAGGGCACAGCGGTGGGCAGCTGATCGAGGGCGCCGCCGCGGGCCGCCGCCGGCGGCGGATCCTTCTCCAGGGCCGCTCGGAGCGCGTCGGTGCGGCTCTCGTTGGAGTGCCAGACGCGGGCCAGCCGCTGCGTCTCCCCCGCCGCGTCGATGCCCCGCCCGGGAGCGCCGCCGTCGCCGTCGTAGAGCCACACCGCGCACCAGTCGGCGAGCCGCGGCACGCTCAACTGGGCGGCGAGCGAGGCGACCTGATCGGCGTCCAGCTGGCCGGAGAGCAGGTCGGAGGCCTCGGCGAGGAAGGACAGCGCGCCGTGGTGGATCCAGTCCGCGTCGGAGTGCTGCCGGGCGGTCCGGCGTGGCGCCGGGGCCAGCAGCTCGGCGGCCCGCAGCTCGCGCTGCAGCATCTGGTGGTCGAAGAAGATCTCCGGCTCGGGCCGCCCCGCGCCCTCCAGCGTCCCGACGGGGAGGCGGAACCACACGGTCTTCATGGCGCGGCGGTAGGTGATGCCCCAGGACTCGGCAACCGCGCTGACCAGCTGCAAGCCGTGCCCGCCGCCCTCTTGGGCCGCGCCGTCCTCCCGCCCGCGCACCGGCCGCGCCGGGTGGTGGTCGGAGACCTCGATGACGACGCCCGCGCGATCGCCCTCCTCCTTGTCGCCCTCGGGAAGCGCGCCCTCGGTGGCCTGCGCGCCCGCGTGCGCCGCCGGTCCTCCGTCCCCCGGCCCGCCGGACGCCTGCGGACTCCCGGACGCCGTCGGCTCCTCCGGAACCCCGGGCTCCAGGCGGCAGCGCAGCTCCACGGCCGTACCGGCGTGCACCACGGCGTTCGTGACCAGCTCACTGACCAGCAGTACGGCCTCGTCCGCCAGCCGGCCGGTGAGTCCGTCCGCGCTGGGCAGCCCTTGGGCGGCCCAGTCGTCGAACGCGGTCCTGATGAACTGCCGGGCATCGGCCGCGGCCCGCGGATCCCCGGGGAGGCGGGCCCGCAGGGAACGGGCGGCGCCCAGCACAGGGCCCTGGAAGACCGCACCGGCGGGTTCCGCAGGCGGCGCCCCGCGGGAGCCGCTGCCGGCCACCGCACCCGCCCCTGTGACGTCGTCCCGCTGGGATGAAGTTGTCGTCCGCATTGCGCAACTCCCGAGCAGCTCCGCTACGGCGCCGGATGCGCCACCGACAGAGTGACAGAACGAGCGCACCCATAAGCACCGAGTGACCGAAGTCCGTGGTCACAGGGGGTGCCGAGGGCCGGGGCGACGGGACCGCGGGGCGGGGACGAACCACCCGTACGGGCACAGGCGCGACGGGGCATGTGCGGCGGACGGGGTGGACGGGACGGATGTGCAGCGCCGAACGGGGTCCGGCAGGGCCCGACGGAGCAGGGGCGAACCGGGCGGATCCGGTCACCCGTACGCGCGGGGCGGCACGGAGCGGCTCCCGCCACCCGCACCGCCCCGCGCGGCAGTTCGTCGGGCGCCGCTACGCCTCAACCGATCCCGCGTACATGTCGTCGAGCAGGTCCTTGAACGTCCGCTCCACCACGGGCCGCTTGACCTTGAGGCTGGGAGTCACCTCGCCGTGCTCGATGTCCAGGTCACGCGGCAGCAGCCGGAACTTGCGGATCTGCTGCCAGCGCTGCAGACCCTCGTTGACCCGCTCGACGTAGCCGTCGACCAGCTCGCGGACCTGCTCAGAGGCGACGACCTCGGCGTAGCTCCGCCCCTCCAGGCCGTGGTCCTTCGCCCAGCCCATGATCGTCGGCTCGTCCAAGGCGATCAGCGCGGTGCAGAAGTTCCGGTTGGCGCCGTGCACCAGCACATTGGAGACGAACGGACAGACCGCCTTGAACTGACCCTCCACCTCGGCCGGGGCGATGTACTTGCCGCCGGAGGTCTTGATGAGGTCCTTCTTGCGGTCGGTGATCCGCAGGTAGCCGTCGTCGGACAGCTCCCCGATGTCACCGGTGTGGAACCAGCCGTCGGACTCCAGGACCTCGGCGGTCTTCTCGGGCAGCCCGTGGTAGCCCTCCATGATGCCGGGGCCGCGCAGCAGGATCTCGCCGTCCTCGGCGATCCGCACCTCGGTACCGGGCAGCGGCTTGCCGACGGTGCCGGTGCGGTACGCCTCACCGGGGTTGACGAAGCTGGCGGCGCTGGACTCCGTCAGGCCGTAGCCCTCCAGGATGTGGATGCCGGCGCCGGCGAAGAAGTAGCCGATCTCCGGGGCGAGCGCGGCCGAGCCGGAGACCGCCGCGCGCAGCCGGCCGCCGAAGGCCTCCCGCAGCTTGCCGTAGACGAGGGTGTCGGCGACCTTGTGCTTGGCACCGAGCGCGAACGGCACCGAGGCACTGCCGGTGCGGCGGAAGTTGTCCTGCGAGACCTTGGCGTACTCGCGGGCCACTCCGGCCGCCCACTGGAAGATCTTGTACTTCGCGCCGCCGCCCTCCCGGGCCTTGGCCGCGACGCCGTTGTAGACCTTCTCGAAGATCCGGGGGACGGCAGCCATGTAGGTCGGCTGCACCACCGGCAGATTCTCGATGATCTTGTCCACGCGGCCGTCGACAGCGATCACATGACCGACCGCGACCTGCCCCGCGGTGAGCACCTTGCCGAAGACGTGGGCGAGCGGCAGCCACAGGTACTGCACGTCCTCCTCGGCGACCATCCCGGTCGACTGGATCGCGCGGGCCATGTACGACCAGCAGTCGTGCGTCAGCCGTACGCCCTTGGGCCGGCCGGTGGTGCCGGAGGTGTAGATCAGGGTCGCCAGCTGGTCGGCGCGCAGCGCGGCGACCTGCTCGGTGACACAGTCCGGATGCTCCTGGAGGTAGGCGGCGCCGCGCTTCTCCAGGTCAGCGAGGGAGAGCACCCAGCCGTCGGGGTCCTCCTCGGCGGGCTGCGCGTCCGCCTCCTCGATGACGATGACATGGGCCAGATCGGGCAGGTCCGCCCGCCGCTCGCGGACCTTGGCGAGCTGCCCCGCGTCCTCCGCGATCAGGACCCGGCTGCCGGAGTCGGCGAGGATGTAGGCGGTCTCCTCGGCGTTGGTGCTGGGGTAGACCGTCGTGGTGGCGGCGCCGGAGCACAGCACACCCAGGTCGGCCAGGACCCATTCGACGCGAGTGGAGGAGGCGAGCGCCACCCGCTCCTCGGGGTTGACGCCGAAGGCGATCAGACCGGCGGCGGTGGCGAGGACCCGCTCGGCGGCCTGCGCCCAGGTGATCGTCTTCCAGTCGTCCGGCCCCTCGCCCGAGGCGGCCGGCACCGGATAGCGATAGGCCTCGATATCGGGCGTGGCCGCGACCCGTTCCAGGAACAGGGTCGCCACCGAAGGCGGCCGGTTTTCGATCAGCGTGTGGGTGTCCGTCACGGCATCCTCCGGGGCCCGCTTCGTTGCTGGTGACTCGCGAGTAACCTTTGAGCAGTGATCAGACTAGAGCGCGTTGCGCCGACACGTAAGGGGCTACGGCCGACTCGTTCACGATGTGACCAGTGCGATAGGTGTACAGGGCAACCTTGAGGCCCGACAGAGAGCCCCGACTCCCGGGAAATCGCAGGTCACGACAGGTAGCACCAGGAAAGCGTCGCCGGAACGTAACGCTCCGTATTTCTTCCGGAGCCCACCCGGACAGCCGACAGGGCGCAGGCCCACCGGGGACCTGCGCCCTGCTCAACTCTGATGAAATGCCGTACGGCGATGCTTTCCCGGCGGACTACTTCTTCGCCTTGGCGTCGCCGTCGGAGTCCGAGGACAGCACCGCGATGAAGGCCTCCTGCGGGACCTCCACGCTGCCGACCATCTTCATCCGCTTCTTGCCTTCCTTCTGCTTCTCCAGCAGCTTCCGCTTACGGGAGATGTCACCGCCGTAGCACTTGGCGAGGACATCCTTGCGGATGGCGCGGATGGTCTCGCGGGAGATGACCCGGCTGCCGATGGCGGCCTGGACCGGGATCTCGAACGCCTGCCGCGGGATCAGCTCGCGCAGCTTGGCGACCAGCCGCACGCCGTACGCGTACGCCTTGTCCTTGTGCGTGATCGCGGAGAACGCGTCGACCTTGTCGCCGTGCAGCAGGATGTCGACCTTCACCAGGTCGGCGATCTGCTCGCCGGTGGGCTCGTAGTCCAGGGAGGCGTAGCCGCGGGTCTTGGACTTGAGGCTGTCGAAGAAGTCGAAGACGACCTCGGCGAGCGGCAGGGTGTAGCGGATCTCGACGCGGTCCTCGGAAAGGTAGTCCATGCCGAGCAGCACACCGCGGCGGTTCTGGCACAGCTCCATGATCGAGCCGATGAACTCGCTGGGCGCCAGGAGGGTGGCCCGGACAACCGGCTCGTGCACCTTGTCGATCTTGCCGGTCGGGAACTCGCTGGGGTTGGTGACGATGTGCTCGGCACCGTCCTCCATGTCCACGCGGTAGACCACGTTGGGCGCGGTGGCGATCAGCTCCAGGCCGAACTCGCGCTCCAGGCGCTCGCGGATGACCTCCAGGTGCAGGAGCCCCAGGAAGCCGACGCGGAAGCCGAAGCCCAGAGCCGCCGAGGTCTCCGGCTCGTAGACCAGCGCGGCGTCGTTGAGCTGGAGCTTGTCCAGCGCCTCACGCAGCTCCGGGTAGTCCGAGCCGTCCAGCGGATACAGCCCCGAGAACACCATCGGCTTGGGGTCCTTGTAGCCGCCCAGCGCCTCGGTGGCACCGTTGTTGAGCTGGGTGATGGTGTCGCCGACCTTGGACTGGCGGACGTCCTTCACGCCGGTGATGAGATAGCCCACCTCACCGACGGACAGACCGTCGGCGGGCTTCATCTCGGGGGAGTTCGTGCCGATCTCCAGGAGCTCGTGCGTGGCACCGGTCGACATCATCCTGATGCGCTCGCGCTTGCCGAGCGTGCCGTCGACGACCTTGACGTACGTCACCACGCCTCGGTAGGCGTCGTAGACCGAGTCGAAGATCATCGCGCGGGCCGGGGCGTCCTTGACGCCGACCGGGGCCGGCACCTCGCGGACCACCTTGTCCAGCAGCTCGCCCACGCCGACACCGGTCTTGGCGGAGACCCGCAGCACGTCCTCGGGCTCGCAGCCGACGAGGTTCGCCAGCTCGGCGGCGAACTTCTCCGGCTGGGCGGCCGGCAGGTCGATCTTGTTGAGGACCGGGATGATCGTGAGGTCGTGCTCCATCGCCAGGTAGAGGTTGGCGAGCGTCTGGGCCTCGATGCCCTGAGCGGCATCGACCAGGAGGATGCAGCCCTCGCACGCGGCGAGCGAGCGGGAGACCTCGTAGGTGAAGTCGACGTGGCCCGGGGTGTCGATCATGTTGAGAATGTGGGTTGTCCCACTCTTCTCCTCCCCCTCACTGGGGGACCAGGGCAGACGGACCGCCTGGGACTTGATCGTGATGCCCCGCTCGCGCTCGATGTCCATGCGGTCGAGGTACTGCGCGCGCATCTGCCGCTGGTCGACGACACCGGTGAGCTGAAGCATCCGGTCGGCGAGCGTCGACTTGCCGTGGTCGATGTGCGCGATGATGCAGAAGTTACGGAGGAGAGCCGGGTCGGTACGGCTCGGCTCCGGCACGTTCGTTGGGGTCGCGGGCACGCAGGGTCCATTCAGTGAACGCAGGTAAGCGGAACTCGGGCGGTCTTACGGATCAGGGCGGAACGGGGCCGCGTCGTCCGGTACGGCACGTCGCCGGCGACGGACTCTCCGTGCAGGGGGCCTACCCGGAAAGTTCCGACGATGCCGCGAGGTACCGTGCCGGACGCCGCGGACCCGCCGTGGTCCGTAGGACGCACCCGCGGGTGTGACGTCTCCCCCATCGTCCCATGAGCGGCGGCCCCGGTCCGGTTTGGGACGCCGTGAAGCGTGCTGGTAGCCTGGTCCACTGCGCTTCGTGCCCTCTCAAGTGCGCGGCGCAACTCGAACTCCAACGAACCTGAAAAGGCTCTTTCGTGGCGAACATCAAGTCCCAGATGAAGCGGATCAAGACCAACGAGAAGGCTCGTCAGCGCAACAAGGCTGTCAAGTCCACTCTGAAGACCGCGATCCGTCGCACCCGCGAGGCCGTGGAGGCCGGTGACCTGCAGAAGGCCACCGCCGCACAGGCCGCCGCTGCCAAGACGCTCGACAAGGCTGTCAGCAAGGGTGTCATCCACAAGAACGCCGCCGCCAACAAGAAGTCGGCGCTGGCCAAGAAGGTTGCCGGCCTCCAGGGCTGACCTTCGACTACCGCAGTACCCGTAAGACACCTGCCGTCAGGGACCCAGCGGCCCCTCTCTCCGCTCCCTGAACGGTGCACCACAGCGCCGCACACGGCCTGCGTTCGCCACGCGGGTGCGGCGCACCCGGCTCACCCGGCGGATTTCCCGCCGAAACAGCCGCAAAGCTCGATGCGAAGGCCCCGCCTCCGCCCCTTCCCCGGGGCGAAGGCGGGGCCTTTCGTCTTGGGGGCGTTCGTCTTGGGGGCCTTGCGTCTGGGGCCTTGCGTCTGGGGCCTTGCGTTTTGAGGGCCGCTCGCCCTGGGGGGCCGTTCGCTTTGGGGCCGTACGTCTTTTGAGGGCGTTCGTCTTGGGAAGCTGGAGTGGGTCCGGTCCGATCCGGTCCGATCCGGTCCGGTCCGGTCCGGACGGGTCCTGCTTCCGGCGTTCCGGTTCCGGTCCGGGGCTGCTCTGGCGCCGGCTTCCGGTTCCGGTTCCGGCGATCCGCCCGGGTCCCCGTCCCGGTTCCCCTTCCGGCGGTCTGCCCCGGCCCCGGTTCCGGCGTTCTGTTTTCGGTCCCGGGTCCCCGTCCCGCTTCCGGCTTGCTGCCGAACGGCCGGACGGCGAGCCCTGCGACCACCGGGTAACCAGCTGTCGACCTAGGGTTAACCGACCCGCGGGTCCGCTACGCTGCCGCCATGTCCATCTCGGGGGATCAGAACAGTCCGTACCCGCAGCCGCAGCCGAACCCCTACGGTCAGGTGCCGGCGCCGCAGAGCCCGGTGCCCGCGCAGCAGAATCCGTACGCACAGCCCGTCCCGCCCCAAGGCCCCAGCGGCTACGGCTACCCGGGCTCCGGAGTGCCCGCCGCACCCGTCGGAGCGCCGCCCGGCGCTCCGGGTGGCACGGGCAGGGGAGCGTCCGGCTGGTGGTGGGCGGTCGGCGGGGCGGTGGCCGCCTCCGCCATCTGGGCATCGGTGATGTTCGCGACCGGCAGCTTCGGCGCATCCGAACCCAGCCCCGACCTCGCCGGTTACTCCTACACCAGTGACCTGTGCGCGGCGACCTCGATGACGCCCTTCGAGAACGCCAATTTCAAGACCAAGGACAACAGCGGCTCGTCCTCGGCGCGCACCAACCCGCAGCACAGCGGCGCCCAGCAGACTTCGATGGACTCCATGTGGTGCAACACCGCGCTGGAGCAGAGGAACGCGAGCAGCTCCGACTACTCCTCCACCTGGATCTACAACACCGCCGCCCTGCACAAGAAGACCGACCCGGGCCCGGAGTTCGCGGACAGCTACCGCTCGTACGAGAAGCAGGACAGCACGGTCGGCTACCGGGTCGAGTCGGTCCAGGGCATCGGCGACGAGGCGTATCTGGTGACCCGCAAGGACGAGGGCAGCAGTAGCAGCGGCTCGTACGTGATCCTCGGCGTACGGGACGGATGGATGACGTATCAGTCGACCTGGTCGAGCTACGCGTCGAGCAGCAGCTCCACCAAGCAGCCGACCTCATCCGAGGTGGCGACGATGCTGAAGACCAGCGCCACGGAAACGCTCAAGCGGCTGAACAGCTCCCGGTAGCGGCGGCCATGGTGAGGGCGGCGGGCTGACCCGAGTGGCAGTTTCTGCGAGTGGGGCGACTACGGCTGTCGCTACTGCACGCTGCTACTGCTTGCTGTCGCTGTTCCGCCGGGTTGGTGTTGCCTTCCGTCGGAGCTCTCGTTGTGGGCCGGGAGGGCGCGGGAGTTGGCGCCGTACGCCGAGGACCGCGTGACCGAATCTGGGCTGCGGCCCTGGCAGCCGCCACTGCCGGAAGGCCGGGCGGCTTGGTGGTTGCCCGCAGGAACGGGGTCGTAGCGGTCGCCTCAGACCGACCGCTCGCCTGGTGTTAACGCTGAGGCGCGGGCACCGGCCCGGACACCGGGGCCCGATGGTCTTGGAGAGCGCAGGCGTGCGAGGGGCACGCCGGTGAGAGAGCTGACGGTCAGCGGGAGGCGGCCGTCAGCGGGAGCGGGCCGCGCGGGCGATCGTCACGACGGCCTTCTCCAAGGCGTACTCGGGATCGTCCCCGCCGCCCTTCACACCGGCGTCAGCCTCGGCCACCGCCAGCAGGGCCGTCGCGACACCGTCCGCCGACCAACCGCGCATCTGCTGGCGCACCCGGTCGATCTTCCAGGGCGGCATGCCCAGGTCACGGGCGAGGTCACCAGGACGGGCGTTGCGCGGGGCGGAGGCCAGCTTGCCGATGGCCCGGACGCCCTGAGCCAGCGCACTCGTGATCATCACGGGCGCCACGCCCGTGGACATCGCCCAGCGCAGCGCCTCCAGCGCCTCGGCGGCGCGGCCCTCCACCGCGCGGTCCGCGACCGTGAAACTCGACGCCTCGGCCCGGCCCGTGTAATAACGCGCGACGATCGCCTCGTCGATCGTGCCCTCGATATCGGCGGTCAGCTGCGAACAAGCAGAAGCCAGCTCGCGCAGATCGCTGCCGATCGCATCGACCAGCGACTGGCATGCCTCCGGTGTCGCGGAGCGTCCCACCGCACGGAACTCGCCCCGCACAAAGGCCAGCCGGTCGGCCGGCTTCGTCATCTTGGGGCAGGCCACCTCGCGCGCACCCGCCTTGCGGGCCGCGTCCAGCAGACCCTTGCCCTTGGCCGCGCCGGCGTGCAGCAGAACGAGCGTGATCTCCTCGGCGGGTGAGCCGAGGTATGCCTTGACGTCCTTGATGGTGTCCGCGGAGAGGTCCTGGGCGTTGCGCACCACGACGACCTTGCGCTCGGCGAAGAGCGAGGGGCTGGTGAGCTCGGCGAGAGTGCCGGGCTGCAGCTGATCGGAGGTGAGGTCGCGCACGTCGGTGTCCGCGTCGGCCGCACGGGCGGCCGCCACCACCTGCTGCACGGCGCGATCCAGCAGCAGGTCTTCCTGGCCCACCGCGAGTGTCACGGGGGCGAGCGGGTCGTCGTTAGCTGTCTTCCTGGCCATCGCGGTCCAGCATCCCACGCGCCACTGACACCGCGGCCCGGCCGGCCTCCAGGACAGTGCGCGGGACCGGTGGACGTGGTCGGGGACGTGGCCGACAAAGGGCCCGGTGGCGGACCGGCAGCGCAATGGCAGCTGGGGCCCGTCGGCGAGGTGGGTCGGCGACTGCCGGACAATGGACCCGTGAATGATGCACAACACCTGCGACACGTACTGGTACTGCCCGACCGCGATGCGGCGGAGGAAGTGGCCGAGGCGCTGGCTGAGCGCTTCCGCCTCGCCGAGGAACCGCAACTCGTCCGGGACGCCCTCGCCGGCGAGGACGACGCGGAGGACGCCCAGTGGCTGGTGGTCGTCGAGGACCCGGACGCCGCGCACGACCCGGCCCAGCTGGACGGCCTCGCTGCGGAGTACGAGGGCTGGCGCGAGGCGGAGTAGCGGCGGGGCCGGAGCAGCCGCGTGGCCGGACCTCCCGGTTGCCCCGTTGCTCCGCTCCCCGAGGTAGGCCCTGGGAGCGTTCCGGCTCGGCCCTGGGCGGCTTCCTACGAGCCCGCCGGTGGGCCCACTCGGCGCTGCACGGGACGCACGATCGGCTCCCGGTCCAGGGTGATGCCGAAGTGGGTGGCGTAGGCCGGAAGGACCTCGGCCGCCTCCAACTCGCGCTCATACCGCGCGCCGCCGGATCCGCCCTCTCCGCCGACTCCGGCTCCGGCTGCCGCTCCGGCCTCGGCCACGGCCCCCGCTTCGGCCTCGGCTTCTGCTTCGGCTTCTGCTTCGGCTTCTGGTTCGGTGATCACGAGCGTACGGCCGGAGAGCGTGACCCGGCCCGTCTCCGTGAGCCGCGAGCAGACCAGGGACTGCGTGAAGTGGGAGGTGGGAGAGGTGCGATTCCACCAGCAGCCGACTTCGAAGTCGGCAAGTGCCCGTGGGCGCTGTTCGAGGCGGTACTGCCGATCGCCGTCCCGGAGGACATCAAGATCACCCTCGGATGTCTCCTCGATACGGAAGACCCCTCCGGGATCAGGCTGATCTCCGCGCTCGCCCAGCCGCAGCGGATAGTGGCTGTGCCGTCCGAAGCCGACGTCAGCGAGCCATGGCCCGGCGGGCGTATGAACGCGCAGTGCCATGTGGTCGTACGGGATTCCGGGGCCGTCGGGGCCGAAGACACGGGCGGACAGCAACTCGACCTCGTAGCCGAGCGCTCGGAGCAAGGCGGCGAAGGCGCCGTTGAGTTCGTAGCAGAAGCCACCGCGTCGGGCGCCGACGAGCTTGTCCAGCAGCGGCTGCTCCGCGAGCACGATCTCCTCACCGAGGTGAATGGAGAGATTCTCGAACGGGACGCTCCGCAGATGGCTGAGGTGCAGGCTGCGCAGCGCATTGGCGTCCCGCGACGCCGGGCGGGCGGCATCGATGCGGCGGAGATATGCCTCGGTGGCGGCGAAGTCCATCAGACCTGCGTCCTCTCGGAGGCGAACCAGCGGCGGGTACGGTCGGCGGCCGAGTCGGGAAGGCCCGTCATGACGTCGGCGACGGTCTGCGCGGCGAGCTCGCGGCGCCAGGCGAGTTCGGCTCTGCTCATGGCCGCGGCGATACCGCACGGCCTGCGGAACTCCCGCGCCGGTGCCTCCGCGCCGGCACCCTGGCGGCGGATCTCCGCACAGCGGAAGGCGTCATCGGTGCCCTCGATCGCCGCCACGACATCCATCAGGGTGATCCGCTCCGGCGGCCGCGCCAACCGGAATCCACCGCGGGCCCCTGGCGTGGAACTCAGGATTCCGGCGCGTACGAGCGCTTGCAGTCGCTTGTTGAGATAAGCCGCCGGCAGCTCCAGGGAAGCCGCGAGTCGCGCGGTCGACACGGGCCCTTCCCCATCGAGCCAAGCCAGGGTCACACAGCAGTGCAACCCCCACTCGACGCCTTCACTCATCCTCATAATCTGGAGTCTACAAATCCAGGTTGCGGGGAGCAGGGAGCGACTCCGGGTGACGCGGGCATGTGCGCCTGCTGGCTCCGGTGCAGGTCAACAGCCGGTCAGCGCGTCACGGCGAGCCTGGTGCGCCCAGAGCGAGGGCTCATCCGGGAGCCCCGGCGGCCACGCCGCCCTGTGCCCGAGACGCCTTCCGCCCGCTGGGCCCGCTGCGCGGCGCGCTCCCGGACGACGCCCCCTGGGGCGGACTCCTCGCAGGCGCACTCCTCGCGGACGCTCTCCTTGCGTCTGCACTCCTCACGGCCGCTCTCCTCGCGGGTGCTCTCCTCGCGGGCGGGTGGCTTCTGGGTGGGCGGCTTCTGAGCAGCTTCCTCCCGGATGGACGCCTTCTGGATGGTCCCCGGCCCTCGGGCAGAGGGCTTCCTACCGCGTGCCTGCCTCCCGCTCGGGTAGCGGGTCGTGGGCCCTTCACCGCAGCGGACAGCTCGTCTCGCGCCCCCAGGACCGCGATGGCGCCATCGGTGTCGGTACGCAGGACCCGGGCGCCCTGGGCACGCAGCGCCCGGATCGTGCGGGGTGCCGGGTGACCGTACGGGTTGTCCGCGCCACAGGAGATCAGCGCCAAGCGGGGCGCCAAGCGGCGCATCAGTTGCGGATCCTGGTAGGCGGAGCCGTGATGCGCCACCTTGAGGACGTCCACGGCGGCCAGCTCCGGGTGAGCTGCCAACAATGCCTGCTGTGCGGGAGGTTCGAGGTCTCCGAGCAGGAGGATCGTGAGTCCGCCCGTCCTGACGAGCAAGGTGACGCTGGAATCGTTCGGGCCGTCCGTGAAGGGCGGTGGAGGGGAGGCAGGGGCTCCTGGGCCCGCCGGGAAGGGGCCCACCGGGGCGGGCGGCCAGAGGACTTCCCAGGTGAGCGGGCCCAGCCAGCGCCGCTCCCCCGGTTCGGGGTGAAGCACCGGCACACCGGCGGCCGCCGCCCTGCTTCGCACGAATCCGGCCTGGCCCGGCGGCTCCTGGAGCGTCGTCGTCTCGATCGCGCCGACCGAACGACCTCGCAGAGCACCCGGGAGACCGTCTACATGATCGGCGTGAAAATGCGTCAGAACGAGCCACGGAATGCGGCGAATTCCCAGGTTGGAGAGGCAGCGGTCGATGGCGCGGGGCTCCGGGCCGGTGTCCACCACCAACGCCGCACCGTCGCCCGCCGCGAGAACCAGGCCGTCCCCCTGCCCCACATCGCAGACCACGGCGCGCCATCCGGGCGGCGGCCAGCCGGTGAGAATGCGGGTGAACGGGGCAGGGCGCCAGACCGCAACGATCAGCGCGAGGGTGCAGACCACACACAGCCAGGGGCGGCGAAGGAGTCTGCGCCCGACCGGCACCAGCACGACAGTGGCGGCGGCCAGCAGGACACCGCCCACCCAGCCGCCCGGCCAGCCGAACTCCGCTCCGGGCAGTGCCGCCCCCGTACGGGCGACCCCTGCGATCCACTCTGTGGGCCACCCGGCGCCCCACGCCAGCGCGTGGGCGAGCGGTGGGGCGAGCGGGGCGGCGGCAAGTGCGGCGAAGCCGAGGACGGTCGCGGGCGCCACGGCCAGCTCGGCCAGCAGGTTGCAGGGCACGGCGACCAACCCGACCCGGGAGGCGAGCACCGCGACGACCGGTGCGCAGACGGCCTGCGCGGCGGCTGCGGCGGCGACCACCTCGGCGAGACGGGGCGGCACCCCGCGCCGCTGGAGCCCGGCGCTCCAGCGCGGTGCGAGGAGGAGCAGCGCTCCGGTCGCCAGGACGGACAGCAGGAAGCCGTAGCTACGAGCGAGCCAAGGGTCGTAGAGGATCAGCAGCAGCACCGCCGCGGCAAGCGCGGGGAGCAAGGAGCGGCGGCGCCCCGTACCGATCGCCAGAAGCGTGATCAGCCCGCAGGCGGCGGCTCTCAGCACACTCGGGTCCGGTCGGCACACCACCACGAAGCCGAGCGCGAGCGCACCCCCGACCAGAGCCGTGCCCCGCAGCGACAGGCCCAGGCGCGGCGCGAGCCCTCGGCGTTCGGCACGCACCGCGAGGTGCGGCGGGCCGATCAGCAGAGCCAGGACAATGGTCAGGTTGCTGCCGGAGACAGCGAGCAGATGCGTCAGGTCAGTGGAGTGAAAGGCGTCATCCAGCTCCTGGGACACCCGAGAGGTATCGCCGACGACGAGGCCGGGAAGCAGGGCGCGGGCGTCAGGGCGCAGGCCGTCGGTGGCCTCGCGGAGCCCCGCGCGCAGGCTTCCGGCCATCCGTTGAAGGACCGATGGCTGCCCGACCTTGCGGGGCGGCGCGTCAGCTGTCACCCGTAGGACCGCGGCGACCGGGTCTGCCGGCGAGGCCGGCGGCGCGGCACGGGCCACCACACGGATACGTGTCGACGGCAGCAGCTCACGCCATGCCGATGACCACCCGCCATGAGCCTCGGCACCGGGCCGGTTACCCGGTCCGTTCCGGGAGGAGGACGAATCTCCGGAGGAGGGCTTATCTCCCGAGGAGAGTTCGTGGCTTGCAGCGTGGTCTGTCTTCCCGCCGCTCTCCTCGCCACCGGCGCCGTGCTGCTGGACGACGACCAGGACAGGCGTTCGTACGGCCTCGATCGTCCCGTCAGGGGCCGTGGCGCGGAGGGCGTCGCCGCTGAAGACCAGGGCGGAAGGCGTGCGTTGGGATCCGCGCACCCTGGGACGGGTCACCCGCGGATCACCGGTCACTTCCAGCTCGACCGTGACCTGTGCATAGCGGTCCGCCAAGCCTGGGAGGGGCCCACGTCGCAGATCCGCCGCATGCAGCGCTGCCGAAGCCGCTCCGGCCGCAGCGCTCAACAACAGCGCCGCCAGAGCAACCAGCGTCCCCGCCGACCAGAGGCGTAGTGGACGGGAACGGGGCCCTGGTGAGGGCTCCGAGGTAGCGCGCCCCGCTGACAGGTCCGCCTGCGACAACTCCCCCTGGGCCCCCCTGCCTCTGCCCGTCTCAGCCTCACCCCGCGTATTGGCTTCCACCGCCGGGGCGCCCCGTGGGCCTCTTGCCCGAGCACCCGCTGCCGCCGCGTCCGGCTCCCCGGTCTCCGCCCTGCGCCTGCCCACGGCCATTCGTAGCGACACAGCTGCGAGGACGACGGCCACGACACAGGCCGCCGCCACCCCGCCACCCGGGGCTCCCAGAGCGATCGCCGCGGCCGCCCAGGCCGCCAGAGCCGGTGCCACGAGGCGCAAATCGGCGGCGCCTTCCTGGCGAGGATCCGATGCACCGTGCGGCGACGCCGCGGAGGCGTGCACGGTGGCGCGTGTGGCGGTCATGGCTGCACCAGCGGACGCAGATCCGCGAACCGGCGATCACCGATCCCGGTCACCTGACGAAGCTGATCCACCGAGGTGAACCCACCATGAGCGCTCCGGTATTCGATGATGTGCCGAGCGAGCACAGGGCCCACGCCAGGGAGGGTGTCGAGTTGCGCCTCGGTCGCCGTGCTGAGGCTGATCGGTGCACTCGGTCCGCCGCCGGAGCCCTGGCCATTTCCGACGTCACCGACTGACGCCCCACCGGCACCGGTTACCCCACTCGCACCGCCAGCCTCCGCGGCGCCTCCCGGAGCACCCTCAGCGCCGACCACGATCTGTTCACCATCGGCCAGCAGCCGGGCCTGGTTCAGGCCACGAGTACTCGCGCCGCGCAGCACACCCCCCGCAGCTCGGAGCGCATCGGTCACGCGCGATCCCATGGGCAGCCGGTGAATGCCGGGATGCCGGACCTTCCCCGCCACATCGACGACCAACTGCCGGCTCGCGGCGCCCGCCGGAGCACTCGCCCCCGCAGCGGTCGCAGACGGAGACGTCGACAGCGGTGGCCCGGAGCGGGGTCCGGGAGCCGCCTCGGCCCGTTCGAGCGCTGGGGCCCGCATCGGTTCGGGTCGCCCTGCCCAGAAGTGTTGTACGGCGAAGCCCACGGCCAGTACGAGCACCAGAAGCAGCGCAGCCAGCGCTCTCGGGTTCGTGCCGCACCGCGACTGAACCCACAGTGGCAGCCGTTCAGACGCAGCCAGCCGCGCCCGCTCCCACCGGCCGCCCGAGCCGTGCGGTACGTCGGGGGACGGCAGTTCGCGACCCCGGCGCAACCCGTCCGCGCGGCGTAGCGGGTCCGCACAGCGATACCCGTCCGCAGAGCGATTCGGATTCGCCCGGCCCACCGAGTCGGGATCAGTGCCCACCGAGTCGGGATCGGTGCCCGCTGACTCGGAGTCCGGATTCGGCGGGTCAAGGGCCGGCGCCTCCGCCTCAGAGCCAGGGCCAGGACCCACGAAGTCGGAGTCAGGGCCTGGCGGGTCAGAGGCTGATGCCCGTCCCGCTGGGTCCGCGATCGGACGTGGTGGATCGGGTGAGGCGAGCGATGTCAACGGCCCCAGAGGCGGGCGTGCGGTGTCCGCGTCGGGAAACAGCGCGGCGGCCCGTGCGCGTAACACCGCAGCAGCGTCGGGGCGACGATCGTCATACCCGGCCGCACGCTGCCGACGTAGCAATCGCGCCCGCCCACGGTCCCGAACGCGTTCATGCCTGAGCCTGCGCCTGCGATCCCGGCTCCGCAGGTCGGATCCCACCGCTCGACCGGGCCCGGCCCCCGCGCCCACCACCGAACCAACCGAACCCGCCGAACCCGCCGATGAATTCGCTACATCCGCCGAATCCCCCGAAGCCGCTGCAGTTGCCGAAGCCGCTGAAGTTGCCGAAGCCGCCACACCCGAAGAAAGAAACCCAGAGTTCATACCGCCCGACGCTAAGCACCCCGGCCAGATCCCGCTGAGCCTCGTCACATTCCGTGGATAGCGGGCCAGTTGTGGATAAGTCCGTCACTCACAGGGCTCTCCCACACCCCGCTCAGCGCGGTGAGATCACTGTCCCCAACAGCCCAGGCCCCGTATGCGCGCCGATCACCGCGCCCACCTCGCTCACATGCAGCTCCTGCAGCCCCGGGACCCGTTCCCGGAGCCGCTCGGCCAGCGCGTCCGCCCGCTCGGCCGCCGCGAGATGGTGCACGGCGATGTCGACCTGCCCCTCCCCCGCACGCTCCGCGGCGATCTCCTCCAGCCGGGCGATGGCCTTGGACGCCGTACGGACCTTCTCCAGCAGTTCGATACGGCCGTCGGCCAGTTGAAGGAGAGGTTTGACGGCGAGTGCCGAGCCGAGCAGTGCCTGCGCCGCGCCGATCCGTCCGCCGCGCCGCAGGTAGTCCAGGGTGTCGACGTAGAAGTAGGCGGAGGTGCCCGCCGCGCGTTTCTCCGCGGCCGCCACCGCCTCGTCCACGTCCCCGCCGGCCTCCGCCGCCTCCGCTGCCGCCAGGGCGCAGAACCCGAGGGCCATGGCGACCATGCCGGTGTCCACGACGCGCACCGGAACGGGGGCTTCCTTGGCCGCGAGGACCGCCGCGTCATAGGTGCCGGAGAACTCCGAGGAGAGGTGGAGCGAAACGATGCCGCTCGCACCGGACTCCGCGACCGCCCGGTAGGTGTCGGCGAAGGTGGCCGGGCTCGGCCGGGAAGTCGTCACCGACCTGCGCTTCTGCAGCGCCTGCGCCACGGATCTCGCGGAGATCTCGGTGCCCTCTTGCAGGGCCTGGTCCCCCAGGACAACGGTCAGCGGCACGGCCGTGATCTGGTGGCGCTCAAGTGCCGCCCGTGGCAGGTAGGCCGTGGAATCGGTGACGATCGCGACATGGCGGGACATGACTGGGAGATTATCCGGGGAGCCCGGAGCCCGACAGCGCGGCCCCTACCCAACGTCCACCGGTGCCCAGGAGGCCGTCGGAACAATACTGCCCGCTCCGCCGATCTCCGTGGCCCCCGAGCGCTCTCAGGTCGTTTCCTCGGGCCGTCGCGTCTTCTGCCATGGGTAGGACCGCTCCGCACGCGGGTCCCGGGCGGTGATCGCCTGCGGTTCCTCCGGCGACGGCCCCCACGAGCGCCCCTCGGACGCCTCGGAAACCGCCCCCTGCCGCGCCCCGCCACCAGCAACGGCGCCGAAGGTATCGCCCGCCCCAGCGGCCCCGCCCATCGACGGCTCCCCCATCGGCGTCCCGGTCGTATCCCGAGTCCAGTGGCGCAGCGCCCCGGCCTCGACGTCGATCTGGTCGCTCAGCGCCGCGAGATCGTCCTCGGCGAACTTCCGCGCCCGGTCGCGCGCCGCCCACCGCAGCGCCTCCGCGGAGCGGGTGATCTGTTCCGTGCGCTCCCGCAGGTCCGGCAACCTTGCGCCGATGGTCGACCTGTCGGGCTCGCGTTCCAGCCGCCTGAGCTCGTCGTCCAGTTCATGGCCGTGTGCGCTGAGCCGCTCGAAGAGGCCGACCGCCTCGCTGAGCGAGGCGTCGTCCGGTGAGCCGGTGCGCAGGACGTCCTGAGTGGCGCGCATCGACGTCCGCAGCGACAGCCGCAGTTGCGCCAGCTCGCCGACGACACCCGGCTGGGCGAGCGTGCGCGCCCGCAGACCGGTCTCCTCGACGGTTCTGCGGGCCTGGGCGACGGTCCTGTCCACGCCCCGCTTGGTCGCCTGCACCGCCTTGACCGCGGCGAACACCCCGGCCGCCACGAACAGCACGAAGAGCAGCCCGAGGATGGCGACAACAGCTTCCATGGGCTCTCCCCAGAGGTGTCGGCGGCACGGTCCGCAGCCCGCGCCCTGTACTTCCACCGTAAACGGCT
Organism: Streptomyces sp. NPDC048248; assembly: GCF_043201875.1. Taxonomy (NCBI): domain Bacteria; kingdom Bacillati; phylum Actinomycetota; class Actinomycetes; order Kitasatosporales; family Streptomycetaceae; genus Streptomyces; species Streptomyces sp. NPDC048248. The sequence goes on along the minus strand of NZ_JBICZL010000003.1, from coordinate 23,018 downwards.
CGGGCAGGTCAGGGGTTCCCTTCGAACCCCCAACCTGCCCGTAGGGGAAAGCACCCATGGAATGCATCCCATGACAGATGAGCGCGATGCGGTGCGAACCGCCCCCCACCTGCGTGGCGGACGGCCGCGGGCCGCGACGTCCCGGTGCTACGCCGGCACGATGTTGACCAGCTTCGGCGCCCGGACGATCACCTTGCGGATGCCCGCGTCGCCCAGCGCGGCGAGGACGGCGGGTTCGGCCAGCGCCGCGGCCTCCAGGTCCGCGTCGGAGATCGACGGCGCGACCTCCAGGCGGGCCCTGACCTTGCCCTTGATCTGCACGACGCAGGTCACGGTCTCGTCCACGACGTACGCCGGGTCGGCCACGGGGAAGTCCGCGTGCACCACGCTGTCGGTGTGGCCCAGCTTGCGCCACAGCTCCTCTGCGATGTGCGGGGCCAGCGGGGCGACCAGCAGCACCAGCCGCTCGGCGACCGTGCGCGACACCGGGCCGCCCACCTTGGTCAGGTGGTTGTTCAGCTCGGTGACCTTGGCGATGGCGGTGTTGAACCGGAGGTTCTCCATGTCCTGGGTGACACCGTCGATCGCCTTGTGCAGGGCACGCAGCGTGGCCTCGTCCGGCTCGTCGTCGACGACGGTGACCTCACCGGTCGCCTCGTCCACGACGTTGCGCCACAGCCGCTGCAGCAGCCGGTACTGGCCGACGACCGCGCGGGTGTCCCACGGGCGGGAGACGTCCAGCGGGCCCATCGCCATCTCGTACAGCCGCAGGGTGTCCGCGCCGTATTCGGCGCAGATCTCGTCCGGGGTGACGGCGTTCTTCAGGGACTTGCCCATCTTGCCCAGGACGCGGCTGACCTTCTCGCCCTGGTAGTAGTACGCGCCGTCGCGCTCCTCGACCTCGGCCGCCGGCACCGCGATACCGCGGCTGTCCCGGTAGACGAATGCCTGGATCATGCCCTGGTTGTACAGCTTGTGGAACGGCTCGGAGGACGAGACGTGCCCCAGGTCGTGCAGCACCTTGGACCAGAAACGGGCGTACAGCAGGTGCAGCACCGCGTGCTCGGCGCCGCCGACGTACAGGTCCACGCCACCGGCCGGCTGGCCGTCCCGCGGACCCATCCAGTACTGCTCGATGCCCGGGTCGACCAGCGCGTCGTCGTTGTTCGGGTCCAGGTAGCGCATCTCGTACCAGCACGAACCCGCCCAGTTGGGCATGGTGTTGGTCTCGCGGCGGTAGCGCTTGACCCCGGCGCCGTCCCCCAGGTCCAGGTCGACGTTGACCCAGCCCTCGTTACGGGACAGCGGGGTCTCCGGCTGGGTGTCGGCGTCGTCGGCGTCGAAGGTGCGCGGCGAGTAGTCCTCGACCTCGGGCAGCTCCAGCGGCAGCATCGACTCGGGCAGCGCGTGTGCCACGCCGTCCTCGTCGTAGACGATCGGGAACGGCTCGCCCCAGTAGCGCTGCCGGCTGAACAGCCAGTCGCGCAGCCGGAAGTTGACGGTTCCCCTGCCGATACCCGCGGCGGCCAGCCATTCGGTGATCTTCGCCTTGGCCTCGGTGACGCCCAGCCCGTCCAGCGAGATCTCCGCACCGGACGAGTTGACGATCTTCGCGTCGTACGAGCCGAAGGCGTCATCCCAGGTGGAGGGGTCGGTGCCGCGGTCGTCCGACGGCTCGACGACGCAGCGCATGGGCAGCTCGAAGGCCCGCGCGAAGGCGAAGTCACGGCTGTCGTGCGCCGGGACCGCCATGATCGCGCCGGTGCCGTAGCCCATCAGGACGTAGTCGGCGATGAAGACCGGGACCTGCTCGCCGCTGACCGGGTTGGTCGCATAGGCGCCGGTGAAGACGCCGGTCTTGTCCTTGGCCTCGGCCTGTCGCTCGACATCCGACTTGGCCGCGGCCTGCTTGCGGTACGCCGCGACGGCCTCGCCCGGGGTGGCGTGCCCACCGGTCCACACGTCGTGGGTGCCCTCGGGCCAGGCGGCCGGGACGATGGAGCCGCTGCCGTCCTCGGAGCCGGAGATCAGCTCGTGCTCCGGCGCCAGCACCATGTACGTCGCGCCGAACAGGGTGTCCTGGCGGGTGGTGAATACGGTGATCTTGTCGTCGCCGACCGGGAAGTCGACGCGCGCGCCCTCGGAGCGGCCGATCCAGTTGCGCTGCTGCAGCTTGATGGCTTCCGGCCAGTCCAGCGCGTCCAGGCCCTTCAGCAGCCGGTCGGCGTAGGCGGTGATCCGCATGTTCCACTGGCGCAGCTTGGCCTTGAACACCGGGTAGTTGCCGCGCTCGGAGCGGCCGTCGGCGGTGACCTCTTCATTGGCCAGCACCGTGCCCAGCCCGGGGCACCAGTTGACCGGCGCGTCCGAGGCGTACGCCAGGCGGTACTCGCCCAGGACACCCGCCCGCTCGGCGTTGCTCAGCTCGGCCCAGGGGCGGCCGTCGGGGGTCGGCCGCCTGCCGGCCTCGAACTGCGCGATCAGCGTGTCGATCGGCCGGGCGGCGTCCGCCTCCGGGTCGTACCAGGAGTTGAAGATCTGCAGGAAGATCCACTGCGTCCACTTGTAGTACGCCGGGTCGATCGTCTCGACCGAGCGGCGCTGGTCGTGGCCCAGGCCCAGGCGACGCAGCTGGCGGCGCATGTTGACGATGTTGGCCTCGGTGGAGGTCCGCGGGTGGGTGCCGGTCTGCACGGCGTACTGCTCGGCGGGCAGGCCGAAGGCGTCGAAGCCCAGGGTGTGCAGGACGTTGTGGCCCGTCATGCGCTGGTGGCGGGCGAAGACGTCGGTGGCGATGAAGCCCAGCGGGTGGCCGACGTGCAGGCCCGCACCCGAGGGGTACGGGAACATGTCCATGATGAACTTCTTGGGGCGGGCCACCTGAGCGGCGTCGCCTTCCAGGTCACCGCTGGGGTTCGGGGCCTCGTAGGTCCCCGCCGAGTCCCAGAAGTCCTGCCAGCGTGCCTCGATGTCTGCGGCCAGCGCCGCCGTATAGCGGTGCGGCGCCGCCACCTCGGTGGGGGTGCCGCCCGCGCCGTCAGCGGCGGGGGAGGTGGTCGTCTCGCTCATCGTCCTCAAAGCTCCATCGATCGTCTCTGCCTGCGGCTGCTGCGGACACGGTTTCTGCGGAAACAAAAATGCCCCTCGCACAGGAGGGGACGCCACGCCGATGCCGACCCGGGCGGCCACAGCGGATGGCCCGGTCGGAACTGATCAGCGCGGCCCGCTAAGCAGAAGGCGTACGGCACGCATGGCGTCAGGGTACCGCAGGGCGTGCGGCGCCCGCGCTCAGGTTCCGCCCCCTGGCGGGGTCCGCGCACTCGCCCCCGTCCGCCGCCGCCGGCCCCGGTTGTCGCGGGCCCGACTGCGGCAGACGAGGGGAGGACCGCCTCAGGCACCGCTCCGGGACGGTCCCAGGAGCGGCCTCAGGAAGATCCGGACGCGCTTCAGGGGCGGTAGGACCTCACGTATCCGGCGCTCGGCGAGCCGACACCCGTGACGTCGTCGTAGCCGACGACCGCGTGCAGGCTGCTGTCCTTGCCCAGGCTGCGCAGGGAGGTCGTGGTGCCCTCACCTGCGTCGATGCCGTTGTTGTAGTCGACGCGGACCACGGCGAGATCACGGCCCGCGCCCAGCGGATGGTCGGTGACGTCGTGGTACGCGCCGGTGCCGTAGCGCTGGTAGATACCGGGATTGGCGAAGCCGATGGCGACGCCGTGCCGGGCCTGCTGGGCCAGCGCCTGTACGCCGGCGATCACCGGCGCGGCGAGCGAGGTGCCGCCGATCCGGTATTCGTCGTAGCCGAGCGACCCGTCGGGCAGGGTCTGAGTCTGGCCTACGAGGAACCCGGTGTTGGGGTCGGCGACCGCCGCGATGTCCGGGACGGTACGCATCGCTCCCGCGCCGCCCGCCTTCGCGAGTCCGTCCGGGACGACTCCGCGCTGGTAGTACGGCTGCGCGACGGTCCTGCTGGTGCCGCCGCCCGCACCGCTGGTGAAGGCGCCGGGGAAGCCGTCCCAGCTGTTGCCGTCCTTGGACAGAACGGCCTTCTGGGTGCCCCAGCCGGTCTCCCACCGGTACGTGTCGCGCTTGCCGACCGCCAGCGAGGTGCCGCCCACTGCGGTCACCCAGGCGGAGTTCGCTGGGGTGTCGACCTGCTTGGTGCCGGTGTTGGCGACCTCGTCCCCGTTGTCGCCGGAGGAGAAGTAGAAGCCGATGCCCTGCACGGCACCCTGCTGGAAGATCTGGTCGTAGGCGGCCGCCACATCCGGGGTCTCGTTCGCCTCGATGTCGCCCCAGGAGTTGGAGACGATGTCGGCGAGGTGCCCGTCGACGATCTTGCCGAGGGAGTCCAGCAGGTCGTCGTCCATGCAGGAGGCGCCACCGACGTAGACGATGTCGGACGCGGGCGCGACGGCGTGCACGGCCTCGACGTCGAGGGTCTCCTCGCCGTACCAGCCCGCCGCGTCGCACTCCTCGATGTGTGAGTACTTCTCCGGCAGCACCTGGGAGAGCTGGCCGCTGCGGTAGCGCGGGTCACCGTTGCGGGCCGCGTACCTGCTCGCGTCCTTGGCGATGGTCGGGGAGGCGAAGGCGTCGGTGATCGCCACGGTCACGCCCTTGCCGGTCCAGCCCTTCGCTCCGTAGGCGGCGCGCAGTTGCTTGCCGGTGTAGCCCTTGACGGCGTACGGCGCCTTGCTCCCGTAGGCCGAGGGCAGGCCCTTGCCGGTACGGGAGCCGTAGTACGAGGAGAACGGTCCGGAGTTGCGGAAGACCGCGGACGGCGGCGGCAGTTCGGCGGAGTGGTGCTCGGCGAGCCGCGGCGCGTTGTCCAGACCGGTGACCGTCAGTACCGCGTCGGCCAGGGATGCGGGGGCGGACGCGGTGGCCGACGGCGCGTGGTACGTGTGTCCGCTCTTGCGATAGTTGTGCAGGTCCGTGGCGAAGGCACGCTCCGCGGCGGCCGCGTCGCCCTTGACCGCCAGATAGCGACTGGTGGTGCCGGTGACCTTCAGGCCGGATGCCTTCAGCCAGTGGGCCACCTCGGCTATCTGCTCGCGCGTGGCTCCGTAGCGGGAGCGCACCTGGGCGGGGCTCAGGTATTTCCCGTAGGCCGCCGAGTGCGGGTCCGAGACCGCACGCGCGTGGTCCGCGAGACCCTTGGCGTCACGGCCGGCCAAGTACACGCGGGCGGCGACGCCGGTGCCGGCGGAGGTGGCGCCCTGATCGGCCTGGCGGGTGGCCCACAGGGGCTTGGTGCCCTGGAGTGCGTGCCGACCACCGTCGTGTCCGGCGGCGTCGGCGGCGGGTGCACCGAGCGCGAGCGCGCCGGCGACCAGCGGCAGCGCGGCTGCCCAGGCCAGACCGGCGCGGGTGCGCAGTGTTCTGGAGCGACTTGATCTCATGTAACCCCCTGCTGTCACGAAGCGGTGCGGTGCGTGGTGACGCTGTGCGTGGTGCCGCGACGCCGGTCCCGCCCGAGGCGCGACGGGCCGAGGCGCGCGAGGCCGCGAATCCGGCGGTACGCCGTTGCGTGGCACACGAGTGGTGAATGCGATGGATGTGGCACTCACGCGCTGCGTCACTCTCTCGGTGATCTGTCCATGCCAGGGACATGCGCTCACCAAGAAGAAGCCAAGGAACGACAAGAAACGACCAGGTGCGCACCAGGTACGAACCAGGACGGCCGGGAACGGATGCAAGTGGCCCGACCGCCGCCATATGGCCTGTGATGTCGGCCAGTTGATCGGATATCAGGGCGGAGGAAAGAGCGGCAGCCTCGGCGGCGGGGCGCTTTGCGGACGCGGCTGGTCCCGGCGCGGCAGGGCGCCATGTCGGGACCGGACCCGGCTGCCCGCTTCCCGAGAGCCCGAGACCAGGCGGTCCGAGCCCGGTCGGCGACCGCCCAGCCGGAGCTCGGGTGCCGCGCGCCGCGCGTTCCCCGCCACCTCTCGACTCCCACGACTGCCGCCCCCTCCCGGCGGGCACCCGCAGCCCACTGCACCCCCAGAGGAACGGGACACCGGTGCACCCGGAAGCCCGGCCGGGCCCGTGGAGCCCGCCGGACCAGTCAGACCCGCCGCACGAAGATCACCGACCACTGCCCCGCCGACACACAACAAAGCGGGCCGTCCGATTCGGACGACCCGCTCTGATTTCTGTGGAGCTAAGGAGAATTGAACTCCTGACCTCCTGCATGCCATGCAGGCGCTCTACCAACTGAGCTATAGCCCCAGGTCTTGCTCCGCGCGGTTCCCCGCTGCGGCATCGCCTACATTACACGGCCCGCCCGGCCTTCTGCCAAATCGGTTTGCCGGAGGCTCCGCGGCGCGACGCGCGGTACTGTCGGCGATCTGTGCCCGATTCGTCCTGGGGAGCCGAACGCTGTGACCGCGCTGGAGCTGGAACAGTCCACCGACGCCGGCGGCCCCGGCCCCCACGGCGGCTTCATCCGCCGGCACCCCACCGCGTTCGCGGCCCTGGCCTGCGTCGTCTCCTTCGCCGCCTTCTGGGTCGTCCAGCGCCTCGCGCACGTGACGATGATCGACCTGATGGTCTACCGCGCCGAGGGCTGGACCGCCCGCAACGGCGAGGACCTCTACGACATGGTGGCGACCTCGGCGCGCCTGCCCAACACCTACCCGCCCTTCGCTGCGCTGCTGTTCACCCCGCTGACCCTCTTCGGGGTCCCGACGATGCGCACCCTCGCCACCGCCGGCAACCTCCTCCTGGTCGTCGCCACCGTGCACCTCTCGCTGCGCCTGGTCGGCCTGCCCCGGCGCCTGCCCCGCCCCGCCGCGACCCTGGCGCTGTCCGCGCTGCTGGTGTGGTGCGAGCCGGTGTGGACGACTCTGCGCTACGGACAGATCAACCTCCTCCTCGCCGTACTGGTCCTGTGGGACCTGACCCGCAGGGACACCCACCGCTGGGCGGGCCTCGGCATCGGCATCGCGGCGGGCATCAAGCTCACCCCTGCGCTCTTCGCCGTCTTCCTCGCGCTCGCCGGAGCGGTCCGTGCGGGGCAACTGATCCGCTCCGGCGCCGGGGCGCGGGCCGCCCGGGACCCGTGGCTACGGCAGGCGGCCGTGGCCATCGCGGGTTTCCTCACCACCGTCCTGCTCACCGCCCTCGTGCTGCCGCGCGACTCCCACCGCTTCTGGACCGAGATCGTGTTCGCCGCGGACCGGGTCGGCGAGGTGGAGATCACCGCGAACCAGTCGCTGCGCGGCGTCCTCGCCCGGCTGCTGCACACCCATGACCCGGGCGCGGCCTGGCTCGTGGCCGCCGGCCTGACGGCCGTGCTCGGCCTGGGGCTGGCGACCGCGTCCCTGCTGCGCGGCGAGCGCGCCTGGGCGGCCGTCGCCTGCGCGGCGACCGCCCTGCTGGTCAGCCCGATCTCCTGGTCGCACCACTGGGTGTGGGGCGTGCCGATGCTGATCCTGGTCGGTTCCGAGGCGATGCGCCGCACCGGCAGTGCCGCCCGCCGCTGGTGGGCGACGACCGCCTTCCTGGCCCTCCTCTTCTGCTCCTTCGCTCTGTGGTGGGTGCCACACCGCTGGCACCAGCACGAGGAACTGCATCAGAACTGCGGGCAGATGCTGCTCTCCGGCGTCTATCCGCTCGCCGGTCTGGTGCTCCTCGCGCTGACCGCGGCCCGGCTGTGGCGGCTCAGTGAGCGCCGTGGTCGTGACCGTGGCCGCCGCCCGGCCGATGGTGATGAAACGCCAGTACCTCCGGCGGCATGACGGCGAAGGGCCGCATCATCCCCATGTCTTCGTGCTCCAGAAGATGGCAGTGGTACATGAACCGGCCCCGCGCGCCGCGGAACTGGCCGATGACGTTCACCATCTGTCCCGGCGGGACCTGGATGACGTCCTTCCAGCCCTGGTCGCAGGGGGCTGTCGGGGCGCGGCCGCCGTACTCCAGTGGCGCCAGGGTGCCGCCGAGTTCCTTGTCGAAGGGGCTCTGCGGGTCCGCCGGATAGATGTCGCGGCTGAGGACCTGGAAGTCGATTAGGTGGATGTGCACCGGGTGCATCCCGGCACCGCCGAGGTTGAGGAAGCTCCACTGCTCCCAGTCGCCGTAGCGGACCATGAAGCCCAACGCGTCGTCGAACATCCGGGCTCCGCGGCGGTAGGTGCGCACCGTTCCGCCGACGCCCTTGACCTGGATGACACCGTCCCCCGGGATGGTCACGGCGTCCGGCTCCACCTCCTGCATCTCCCACATCTCCGGGTGACCGTTGCCCTGCGGCCCCGGCGGGGTGAGGACGACCAGCCGGTGCTGATGCGAGGGAACGTTGTCGTGGGTGAGCCGCTCGAACGACGAGGAGAGCACGGACGGCAGCACGAACGGGTCGACGGACTTCTCCTTGGCCACCCGGAACTGCATCACCTGCGGATAGCGCACACCCGGCTCGTCGTTGACCAGCCGTAGCGTACGACCGCGCAGCATGCCGAAGTCGATGAGCAGATCCATCCGCTCGGCCGGGGCGACCGAGAGTCCGCCGTCGACCGGCAGCGGCCGGGGCAGGAGCCCGCCGTCCGAACCGATCTGGTGGACCGCTCCGGTGACCGGGGCTCCGGTCCTGTCGTCGACCAGCCGCAGCGTGAACGTACGGGCGTTGGCGGCGTTCAGCAGACGGAAGCGGTACCAGCGGGCTTCGACGTCCGCGTACGGCCAGATGGTGCCGTTGACGAGGGTGTACGGGCCGGAGAACGGCAGAGCGACGTTCTTGCCCTGCGGGTCGGTGCCGACGACGAGGGTCTTGTGGAGCAGTCGCCCCGTCAGTCGTCCGTGCTCGTCGGTGTCGAGATTGCGGTCCTGGAGGATCAGCGGGATCTCGCGCTCCCCGGAGGGGAGTTGGAGTGCGTCCTCTTCCTCGTCCCGGATGAGGTACATCCCGGCCAGTCCCGCGAAGACGTTCCAGCGGGTGATGTCCATGGCGTGGTCGTGGTACCACCAGGCGGCCGCGCGATGGTCGTTCGGGTACTCCGACAGCTGGGCGTCGCCATGGGCCACGGCGTTCTCCGACCAGCCGTCGTTGCCGCCGCCGGTCACCGCGCCGTGCAGATGGGTCACGACCCAGGCCGGCAGGCGGTCCACCCCCTCGACGAGGGTGGCGTCCGCCCTGCCCGCCACGTCGGTCGGCAGGGGCGCTCCGGGGACGGGCACTGCCTCGGCCGCGGTCACCGGATGGCCACCGGTCAGACGGTTGACCCAGGCGACGCGCAGCCGCTCGCTGCGCCGCACCTCGATGGTCGGGCCCGGGAAGTGACCCGCGTACGCCCACACTTTGGTCGGCGGGAGCTGGCTGTGCAGACGCACCCAGGTGGTCTTCAGCTCGATGTCGATACCGCGCCGGGCACCTTTGCGGCCGGGCCGCAGGACCGGCGGGACCCGGAGCGCGTCGGAGAACGGCGTCAGTCCGGCCGCCGCTTCCCGCTTCTGCGTCCGCTCGGCGCCGCCGTCCGCCGGCGTGCGGGCAGGGTTGATCGTCGTATCGGTCATGATGCGACCCCCGTGTCGCTTCCCCCGTGCCGCCGGCCGTTTCCGGCGGCAGCTCCTGGTCCCCCAACGCCCGGCAGACGCAGTGGAGTTCCGTTCTGCCTGAATCCACCGGAAAAATCTTGAAACCGGTCGGTGGGTACGGCGCTGACGAGCAGGAATGGAGCGGCGGGATGGTGCGGCGGGACCGTCGGCGGCCGGCAGGTCGAGGGCCAGGTCCAGCCGGTCAGGTGGCGTGAGCCAGAAAAACCGGGGGACGGGCGCTGAATGTCACCTCACGACCGTGCATCGGGCCGCCACCCTCAGGACACACAGACTCCAGGCTCGTCGGTCGCAACGCGCGCCCAGGAGTGCCCCCGACCGCCCGACGGGGCCGCACGCGGCCCGCGATGATCAGGCAGTGGCGAACGAGTAGAACCGCTTCAGCGTGCAGTGCTCGTCCAGCAGCCGACCGTAGATCGGCTCCCCGTCGAGTTCACGGTAGGTCTCGATGGGGTCGCCCTTTATGACGAGGGCCCGGGCACATTCCTCGCACCAGTACTGGTACTCGGCATTGACCGGCTCCATATCGCGGACGATCGGCGTACCGCTGCCGCACCAGTCGCATTTCCTGCTGTGGGCGCCCATCAGTCAGCTCCAACTGTGGCCGCAGGCCGTACAGACGAAGGAGATTCCTCCGTTGTCGCCCAACACCTGGGCGACGTGGGATGACCCGCAAGAAGGGCACTGCAAAGCGGAACCTTCGCTCCCGCCATCTGCGGATCCAGGACCGTCGACCGGGCAGGTGAAGCGGAGCGCGTATTCCGGCAGCCAGTCATACCCCTGCGCCTCGGCCACTTCGAGCAGGTCATTGACCTCCTCGAGGATGCTCGTGGGCATCGCGATGTCTCCTCCCCTGCCGGCGCCGTCCGATTCTGCCACGGACCACGCATCGGGTCAGGCCCGCCTTCCCGCCATACCGGCCGCCCCTCGGCCACCCCCGCGCCCCCGGGAGCGAACCTGCTCACCCACCGTGGGCGCGACGCTCTCTCGACGGCGTTCCCGACGGCTGTTTCGGGGAGAGTGCCCTGAAAAGCCCCCCGCCCGGGAGCAGTTCGAACTGAGGGACGGTCACTGCGGGCTCTCGCGTCTCCGCCGGGCGCCCTCTGCCCGGAACACCGGAGGCGGGGGAAGCATCGGACAGCCAGGCGAACCGGGAGCTCGGAGCCGGACACGCTCGCTCCTCCCCACTCGCAAGGACAACAGGGACCGCCCGGAACGCCCACGTCCCAGCGGCCGCACACTCCACGCGCTCCACAGGGAAACGCCTCCAGGCACCCGCGCTGCGCCAACCGCCGGGTCCACAGACCCACGGGCCCGGAGTGACGTCCGCCACACAACGTGGCGTCGCCACCGTGCGCCACCGCAAATACAGAGATCCCGCCGCCTCGCGATTCAGTGTCGGGCACTGGCTCCGCGAGGAGACGGGATCATCCGGGCTGTGGAGCTAAGGAGAATTGAACTCCTGACCTCCTGCATGCCATGCAGGCGCTCTACCAACTGAGCTATAGCCCCGGGTCTTGTTCCGCTCCTCCGGGTTTCCCCCGGCGGCGCCGCGAACAAGAAGAACTTTAGCCTGCGACCTGCCCGGATGTGAAATCCGGTCGGCCGGCCCCGGCCGCGGGGCTCAGTCGTCGTCGCCGAGCACCGGCTCCGGCAGGGTGCCGGCGTTGTGCTCCTGCAGGCGCCAGCCGCGCGCCCCCTCGCCCAGAACGGACCAGCAGCAGTTCGACAGGCCGCCCAGGCCCTCCCAGTGGTGGGAGTCCAGGCCGAGCAGCCGCCCGATGGTGGTGCGGATCGTGCCGCCGTGGCTGACCACGACCAGGGTGCCGCCGTCGGGCAGCTTGTCGGCGTGCTCCAGCACGACCGGGGCGGCCCGGTCGGCGACCTCCGTCTCCAGCTCCCCGCCGCCGCGCCGCACCGGCTCACCGCGCTTCCAGGCGGAGTACTGCTCGCCGTACTGCGCGAGGATCTCGTCGTGCGTCAGCCCCTGCCAGGCGCCCGCGTAGGTCTCCCGCAGCGCCGCGTCGTGCGTCACGTCGAGGTGCGTCAGAGCGGCCAGCTCGGCCGCCGTCGCCGCGGCCCGCTGCAGGTCGGAGGCGATGATCGCGTCCGGCTTGAGGGCCGCGAGCAGCCGGGCCGCGCGTCGCGCCTGCCCGACGCCCGTCTCGGTCAGTTCGATGTCCGTCGTGCCCTGGAAGCGTCGCTCCAGATTCCAGGCCGTCTGGCCGTGGCGCCAGAGGACGACGCGGCGGCCCCGGCCGCTCTTGGTGCCGTTCAGCGCAGCTCTCCGTCCTGCTCGGCGGCCGTTGCCTCGGCGTGCGCTGCGGCCTTGCCGCGGGTGGCCTTGGCCTCCTCGGGGAGGTCGATCTCGGGGCAGTCCTTCCACAGACGCTCCAGCGCGTAGAACACGCGCTCCTCGCTGTGCTGGACGTGCACCACGATGTCGACGTAGTCGAGCAGCACCCAGCGGGCCTCGCGGTCGCCCTCGCGGCGCACCGGCTTGGCGCCGAGGTCCTTGTTGAGCCGCTCCTCGATCTCGTCGACGATCGACTTGACCTGGCGGTCGTTGGGCGCCGACGCCAGCAGGAAGGCATCGGTGATGGACAGGACGTCACTGACGTCGTACGCGATGATGTCGTGCGCGAGCTTGTCGGCCGCTGCCAGAGCGGCGGCGTTGATGAGCTCGATGGAGCGGTCCGTGGCGGTCACAAGCGGCTTTCCGGTTCGAGGGCAGCTTCTCCGGCCGGGGCACGCGGCTCGCGGCGGGGCCGCGGCGCGCCGACGCCCCCTTGGGTGGCCGGATCGGCGATCAGATACGCCTCAAGGGTCTCACGGCCCACCGACACTCCCGGCGGGCTTCTCCCGTCCCGCTCCGGCCCGCCTCGAATGCCGCCGCGGCGCCCGCCGAACCTTCCGGCGGGCGCCGCGGGATTCCTGCCGGTCAGCCCTTGAAGTCCTGGCCGAGCACGACGGTGATGTCGGCGTTCGACACGCCCTTGCCTTGCTTGACCACGCCCGCCGGCAGCCCCAGCGTCTTGGCGACCTCGGCGGCCTTCGCCTTGTGGCCCGCGTCCGCGTACGTGACCTGCGAGACCGACCGCGCGGCCGTGTCGTTGCCGTCGTTGACGAACGTGTAGCCGCCGTTGACCAGGGCGACCTGCGCCTTGCCCGTGGCGCCCGCGCTGCCGCTGGCGTTGCGGACGGCGACCCGGGCGGTGACGTCGGGGCTGGTCTTCTTCACCGTGCCGCCGAGCACATCCTTGACCACGGCCTGCGACGCCGTCGGACTGAGCGTGCCGTCGGCCTGCACCGGCAGGGTCGTCGTGCGGTAGGCCCCGGTCTTTGCCAGCTCAGCGCGCTGCGCCAGCGAACTGCCCAGCTGCGCCTCGGTGAGGGGCGGATCGAGCACCTGGAGGAGCGTCTTGACGGTGGCGGTGGCGCCATCCGCTTCACTGGAGACCTTCTTCAAGGTCGCCTGCATGACCTGTCCGAATCGCTGGAGCTGCTTCGCCTGGGCTTCCCCGGGCCCCTGGTACGTGGCGTAGGCGACTGCGGCCTGTCCGTTGAGGTCCTGCCCGCGCCCCCGCTTGACCACCGGGGAGTCGCCCTTCTTCTCACCGGGCACGGCGGCGTCGGTGTCGAGGGTGATGCCGCCGACCGTCTCGACGAGGTTCTCCAGGTAGGGGGTGTCCAGCCGCCAGCTCGCCTTGATGTCGGCGCCCAGCAGGGTGTTGAGGGAGTCCCGGGTCGGGTCGACGCCCTCGTCCTTGACCGACTTGCCGAGCGTGGTGGTGGTCCCGTCCTCCTTGGAGACGGCGAGGTTGTTGGGCAGGAGGACCGTGGTGCCCTTGCCGGTGGTGGCGTTGTCCACCATCAGCGCCGTGGAGCTGTTCCCGGTCGCGGTGTCGCGCAGGTGGACCACGAGGACGTCCCGCTTCTGCCCGCCGCTCGCGGCGGCCTGGCCGGTGTCCGCGCCGGCCAGCCCCGGCAGTTTGCCCGCCCACCAGAGGTAGCCGACGCCGCCGGCGACCAGCAGGGCCAGCACGACGGAGAGCGCGACGAGCCGGCTGCGTCCGCGGCGCTTGGCCTCCTCGCGCCGCTCGGTGCGGCTCTCGGTGAACTTCAGCCAGTCGATGACATCCTCGGAGTCCTCGTCCGGCTCCTCGATGAACGAGAACTGCTCGGTGCGGTACTCGTCTTCCGCCGACGAGGCCGAACCGGGCGATGAAGGCGAGCCCGGACCGCCGTCCGAGGACCCGCTGCGCTGCGCCGGGGGCCTCGGCTGCTCGTACTGCTGCGGCACGGCCTGCTCATAGCGCGACCGCTCGTCGTACGAGGTCTGCTCGTAGGGCGGCTGCTGCGCCTGCTGCGGAATCCAGTCCTGCTGTTGCGGTTGCTGTTGAGGCTGCGCGTACGGGTCGTACTGCGGGGCGTAGCCCTGCTGCGCTGACTGACCGCTGCCGTACGCGTCGTAGCCGTATTCCTGGCCCCGGTACTGCTCCTGGGCCGGCGCGCTCTGTCCTGCGGCCGGCTGCCCGCCATAGGGGTCGTAGCCGTCGTAGGCCGCGGAGGCCGGAGGCATCGGGCGGCCGTACTGGTCGTATTGCTGCTCGTACGACGGCTGCGACGCCTCGCGGTACACCGGCTGCCCGTAGGCGTCGTAGGCGTAGCCCGGCTGCCCCTGCTGCTCCTGGGCATGGGGGTCGTGGGCATACGGGTCCTGCGGCCCGTACGGATCCTGTCGGTCGCTCACCGGTGCCCCTTTCCGTCAGCCCCGTCAGCTGTCGTCGCGGTACAGCTGCTTTTTGTCGATGTAGCGCACCACGCCGTCCGGTACGAGGTACCAGACGGGGTCGCCCTGGGCCACGCGCGCGCGGCAGTCGGTCGAGGAGATGGCCAGGGCCGGCACCTCGACCAGGGAGACCGCACCGGCGGGCAGCCCGGGGTCCGCGAGGACGTGGCCGGGCCTGGTCACGCCGATGAAGTGGGCGAGCGAGACCAGTTCCTTGGCGTCGTGCCAGGTCAGGATCTGACCGAGGGCGTCGGCTCCGGTGATGAAGAAGAGGTCCGCGTCGACGTGCTCGGAGCGCAGGTCACGCAGGGTGTCGATGGTGTACGTCTTGCCACCGCGGTCGATGTCGATGCGGCTGACGGAGAACTGCGGGTTCGACGCGGTCGCGATGACCGTCATCAGATACCGGTCCTCGGCGGGCGACACCGTCTTGTGGCTCTTCTGCCACGGCTGCCCCGTGGGCACGAAGATGACCTCGTCGAGGTGGAACTGGCTGGCCACCTCGCTGGCGGCGACCAGGTGTCCGTGATGGATCGGGTCGAACGTGCCGCCCATCACTCCGAGTCGCCGCTTCACGGGCCCTGTGTGCTCTCCCATGCGTGCAGACCCTACTGGGCGCCACGCGATGCCGGGGGCCGGGCGTCCGGGCTCAGCGGTCCCGGTTGAAGCGAGTGGTGATCCAGAGCAGGAGAAGCAGGACAAACAGGGCGCCGCCGCCGGTCAGATACGGGCTCAGGCTGGCGTGACCGCCGCCCTCGTGACCGCTTTCGGCGAGGGTGACCAGGGACTGTGCGGTGGAGTGCAGGCTCATCGTCAGCAGGACCAATCCGGGCTGGGGTCGGGCAGAGACTTCCGCCACATCGTAAGCGTGCCCGCACCGCGGGCACACGGCGACTCCGCCCTGAGCGGCCTCCGGCGGCCGGCCGGCTCAGTCCTGCTTGTAGCCGCGCAACAGAAACCACGCGAGCAGGCCCGCGCCGACGACACCGACGATGATCACCGCGCGCAGAATCCATCCGGGGCCGTCGGCCTTGGAGGTTTCCCCGGCGGCGGCGAGCAGCACGCTCGGATCCAGCATGGCGGAGCGCTCCTTTTGTGCGAGCTTGTGCGGTCATTGGTGCGATCGCCAGCGTACGCCCGAGCATCCAATCGCCTGTCGGTGGCGTCCTCTAGTCTGAACACACGCAGTCGAACAGGGGGAGGCCCCAATGACGGAGAGCCCAGGCGGCAGCGAAAACGTACCGAGCCGGGACCGCAGGCGGTTCCCCGGGATTTCGTCGCGGTCCTACGAACACCCGGCGGACCGCTCGGCGCTGGTCGCGTTGCGCAAGCTGAGCGGGTTCGACACCGTCTTCAAGACGCTCAGCGGCTTGTTGCCGGAGCGCAGCCTGCGGCTGCTCTTCCTGTCGGATTCGGTCCGGGTGGGCGACCAGCAGTTCACCCACCTCAACGACATGCTGCGCGACGCCTGCTACATCCTGGACCTGGAAAAGGTCCCGCCGATGTACGTCAATCAGGATCCGCAGCCCAATGCCATGTGTATCGGCCTGGACGAGCCGATCATCGTGGTCACCACCGGCCTGGTCGAGCTCCTGGACGAGGAGGAGATGCGGGCGGTCATCGGCCACGAGGTGGGACACGCCCTCTCCGGGCACGCCGTCTACCGCACGGTCCTGCTCTTCCTGACCAATCTCGCCATGAAGGTCGCCTGGATCCCCCTGGGCAATGTCGCGATCATGGCGATCGTGACGGCGCTGCGCGAGTGGTTCCGCAAGTCGGAGCTGTCCGCCGACCGCGCCGGACTGCTCGTCGGGCAGGATCTGCAGGCGTCGATGCGCGGCCTGATGAAGCTGGCCGGCGGCAACCACCTGCACGAGATGAATGTCGACGCCTTCCTCAAGCAGGCGGACGAATACGAGTCGGGCGGCGATCTGCGCGACTCCGTGCTGAAGATCCTCAATGTGCTGCCGCGCAGCCACCCGTTCACGACCGTGCGGGCCGCCGAGCTGAAGAAGTGGGCGGCCAGCCGCGACTACCAGCGGATCATGGACGGCCACTACCCCCGGCGCGACGAGGACAAGGACACCTCGGTCTCCGACTCCTTCCGGGACTCCGCGACCCACTACGCCGACTCGGTGCGCAACAGCAAGGACCCGTTGATGGGCCTGGTGCGCGACATCGCCGGTGGCGCAGGTGACCTGGGCGGCAAGCTGCGCGACACGGTCTTCCGCGGCGGACGCCCCGAGGGTTCGGGCGGCACCGACGGCGGAGGCGCTAACGGATCGGATGGCTCGGGCTCGGCTGGGAAGTAGCCGCCAGCTCACCGCAGAGCGAGGGACTGGTCCGGCCCTGTGCGTAGGGGTCGGTGCCGGCCGGGCGGTCGTTGCCCGCGCGCTGTCCGGCGAGCAGCGGCCGCAGCGTGTCGGCCGGCTTCGAGGAGCAGGCCAGCGGCCCCGCTTGGAGGTTGCTCTGCAGCACCTCCAGGCGGTGGGCGTTGAGATCTTCGCGGTCGAGGCGGAAGTGCAGCTCCCGGCGGACGGTGAACAGCGAGGCGGCGCCCGGCGTGGCCTTGCCGACGTCCTGGCCCGCGGTGTCGCCGCGCTGCCCGCCCGCCGGAGGGCGTACCGCGTAGACGAAGGTGTAGTCGGCGGTGACGTCGAGCGCGTCCGGGCTCAACTCCGCTGCCGAGAGCGTGCCGTTGACGCGTACGTTCCGGTCGGCGAGCTGAGTCTGCCGGGGGTCGAAACGCACCAGCCAGCCGGTCGCTGCGCTCCCCCCGTCGTCGTCCGGATGCGCCAGGCTCCGGTCGAACTGGTCGAGTTGTCCGGTGTCTATCAGCAGCCGGACAGGCCGCTGGGAACCGCCGGTGAGCGTCGCCGGATCCAGCGAGGAGCGGACGAGGTAATCCTTGGCGATGGTCAGCGCGGAGACGACCTGGCCGCCGGAGAAGTGCGCGGTGCGGGTGACGGCGGGCAGATTGACCCCCGCCGCACCGAGGCGGAAGTCCGCGGCCGGGCTGTGCGCGAAGAGATCGTCGGGCTTCGCTCCCGGCACGGCCCCGCCCGGCGCCAGCGGCACCACCGCGGACCGCATCGGCTGCACCCGGACCGAATCAGGAGTCCGGTAAGGGTGGCGTACACCCATGTAGACGGCCGTGCCGAAGGCCAGCACGATCAACACCACCAGCAGGATGGCCTGCCGCGGGCCGCCCGCCCTCAGAAAAGAGCGGTGGCGGGCTTTGACGGCGGGTGCGTGGTGCTCGCCCAGGCGCTCATCGGCGGAGAACTCCTGCAGACGGGCAGCGCGCACAAACGATTCGTCGAAGACGACGGATCGGTACTCGTCCTCACCGCCTCCCGGGGCGCCGTTGGGCGTCCCTTCGGGAGGGTCACCAGGCCCGCTCATACAACAAGAGTAGGTCTGAGGAGGGGAACGTAAACGCGCCGACGGGCGGCAACTTCACCGGACGGGCACGTTCGCTGCCGGAGCGACGCTGCCCGGCTCAGCGCGAGCGCGGCTGCGCCGAGGCCGACGGGGAGGCCGATCCGGCGGTCGCGGAGGGCAGCACACCGGGCGGCATCGTATGGCCGCTCTCGGGACCGCTGGTGGACGGGGTGTCGACGCCGCTGGTGGCGGGCGGTGGCGCCGGGCTCTGGTTCCGGCCGGAGGCACCGCGGTAGACGGCGCTGAAGGCCAGCGCGACCAGCCCGACGCCCATCACCACGGCCAGCACCCACGCCATGGGCCGGTGCCAGCGGGCGCTGCTGCGATAGGGACGCAGCGCGCCGCCATAGGGGCCGTACGGGCCGTGCGGTCCGTATTCGCCGTACTCCCCGTACTCGCCGTAAGGGTCGTAGTCGTAGTCGTCGGCCTCCGGGCCGCGGCGCCGGCGCCGTCGGGTACGCGGCCCTGCCTCGCCGTCCGGGCCCTCGGGCTCGTCCACGTCGTCCGGTCCGAAGGCGGACGCCGAGCGGGCCGCCTCGGCCTCCGCACGGGCCTCCGCGGCGGCCAGCATCCGATCGACGGCGGAGGGCTCATGAATCCGCGCGGCCCGGACGAAGTCCTCGTCGAAGACCACGGAGGCGAATTCTTCGTCCGCTCTTCCGTGGCTCCCGTAAGGGTGCTCGCTGGGGTCCTCACCGTCCGGGAACGGCTTGCCCCCCACGTCGTCCGGCACCCGTCCAGATTAGCCCCGGCCCGTCATTTTGGGCAGGGAGAACGGGGAATCCGAGGGACGGCTCAGCGGGTGTGCCCGTCCCCGGTGACGATGTACTTCGTGGACGTGAGCTCCGGCAGGCCCATGGGGCCACGGGCGTGCAGCTTCTGGGTCGAGATGCCGATCTCCGCCCCGAAGCCGAACTGGCCGCCGTCCGTGAAGCGGGTGGAGGCGTTGACGGCCACGGTGGTGGAATCCACCAACTGGGTGAACCGGCGGGCGGCGGCCTGCGACGTGGTGACGATGGCCTCGGTGTGACCGGAGGTCCAGCGGCGGATGTGTGCCACCGCCGCGTCCAGGTCGGGCACCACGGCCGCCGCGATGTCGTAGGAGAGGTACTCCGTCGCCCAGTCCTCGTCGGTGGCGGGCGCGACCATGCCCGGCCCGGCCTGCTGCCAGGCCGCGTCGCCGTGCACGATCACACCGGCCTGCGTCAGCGCCTCCAGCGCACGCGGCAGGAACTTCTCCGCGATCCCGGCGTGCACCAGGACCGTCTCCGCGGCGTTGCAGACGCTGGGCCGCTGCGCCTTGGAGTTGATGAGGATGTCGATGGCCGTGTCGATGTCGGCGGCCTCGTCGACGTACACGTGGCAGTTTCCGGTGCCGGTCTCGATCACCGGTACGGTGGACTCCTCGACGACCGTGCGGATCAGGGACGCGCCGCCCCGCGGGATGAGCACATCGACAAGACCGCGGGCGCGCATCAGCTCCCGGACCGACTCGCGGCTCTCTCCGGGCACCAGCTGCACCGCGTCGGCGGGCAGCCCGGCGCTCTCGACGGCAGCCCGCAGCACCTCCACCAGGGCGCTGTTGGAGGCGTACGCCGAGGACGAGCCGCGCAGCAGCACGGCGTTGCCCGACTTCAGGCAGAGCGCAGCGGCGTCCACCGTCACATTCGGCCGGGCCTCGTAGATGATCCCGATCACACCGAGCGGGACCCGGACCTGTCGCAGGTCCAGGCCGTTGGGGAGGGTCGAGCCGCGCACGACTTCGCCCACCGGGTCGGGCAGCGCCACGACATCGCGGACGTCGGCGGCGATCGCCGCGATCCGCTCGGGGGTGAGCGTGAGCCGGTCCACGAGGGACGCGGCGGTACCGGCGGCCTGCGCCTTGGCGATGTCCTCGGCGTTGGCCGCGACGATCTCGTCGGTCCGCGCCACGAGGGCGTCGGCGATGGCGAGCAGCGCTCCGTCGCGGGCCGTGCGCGGCAGCGGCGCCAGTTCGGCGGCGGCTTCCCTGGCGCGGCGGGCGGTCTCGAGGACGGGTGAGGAGTGCGATGTGCTGCTGGTCATGGCCGCAGCCTAGCCCGGTGGCAGGCAGCGGCCATGCCCTATTTCACACTGCGGGACACGGCTCACACGGTGGTGGACCGTCCCCCGGCGGGCACGGTCCACCACAGCCTCAGTAGGGGTGGACGCCGACCGGCGACGCGGGCGGCGGGCCGTACCCCTCCGCGATGCGCTGGTGGTAGGTCTCGCGGTCGATGACCTCCAGGCCGACGATCTCCCACGGCGGCAGCTTGGCCGTCGAGCGGTGCTCGCCCCACAGCCGCAGCGCGACCGCAGCGGCGTCGTGCAGGTCCCGCGCCTCCTCCCAGTAGCGGATCTCGGCGTGGTCGTCGGCATAGCGACTGGTCAGCAGGAAGGGGTGGTCGTGGGCGAGCTGTTCGAGCGCCCGTCTGACCTCCTGCAGGGGAGCCTCGGCGCCCGAGACGCTGAGGGTGATGTGCCACAGCCGGGAGGCGTCCCGGCGCTCGCCCTCGGGTGCCTGCCTGGCGGTCCTGCTCCGCTCCGTGCGCTCGTCCTCATCGGTCCAGCCGGCATCGCCGGTCCCGACGCTGGTCAAAGTGCGCTCCGCCGTCCCTCGGGGCGGTGCCCCTGGGCGCCCTCGTCTCACCGGCGGCCTCCTGTGATGCGAATCGCTCCGCCCTCGGGGGTGCGGAGCCGATCGGTGCGGTCGTACTTCGGCGTGTGCGCTCTCGCGCTGCGGGCGCCGCTCCCCTACGGCGCCCCCGCAACAAAGTTGACCAGCCCGCGGGCCGTCGCGGGGGCGTTTTCGCGAAGGTCTCCGTGGAAAGGCTGGTCTTCGCGCCGCGGATATGACGGCGTCCCGGAGGGGTTCACCGCCCGCGACGGCCCTCAGGGCGGCGGGACGGCGGTCAGTGGTGCAGCAGGACGAGGTCGTCGCGGTGCACGACCTCCCGCTCGTACGCCGGCCCCAGCTCACGGGCGAGGTCCCGCGTCGAACGACCGATCAATCGGGGGATTTCCCGCGCGTCGAAGTTGACGACGCCCCTGGCCACGGCCCGTCCGCTGCCGTCCCGCAGCTCCACCGGGTCCCCTGCGGAGAACTCCCCCTCGACCGAGGCGATACCGGCCGGCAGCAGCGAGGAGTGCCGCTCGACCACGGCCTGGACCGCCCCGTCGTCGAGCACCAGCGCGCCTCGCGGCGTGGAGGCGTGCGCGAGCCACAGCAGCCGGTCGGCGGAGCGGCGCCCGGTGCGCAGGAAGTGGGTGCCGGTCGGGCCGCCGGCGAGGGCGTCGGCGGCGTGCACGGCGGAGGTGAGGACCACCGGGATGCCGGCCGCGGCCGCGATCCGGGCCGCCTCGACCTTGGTGACCATGCCACCGGTGCCGACGCCGGCCTTGCCCGCGCTGCCGATGGAGATGCCCACCAGGTCCTGCGGCCCGCTGACCTCCGCTATCCGGGAGGTGCCGGGGGAGGCCGGGTCGCCGTCGTAGAGGCCGTCGACGTCGGACAGCAGGATCAGCAGGTCGGCGCGGACCAGGTGGGCGACGAGCGCCGCGAGCCGGTCGTTGTCGCCGAAGCGGATCTCGTCCGTGGCGACGGTGTCGTTCTCGTTCACGATCGGCACCGCGCCCATGGCCAGCAGCTGGTCCAGAGTCCGGTAGGCGTTGCGGTAGTGGGCCCGGCGGCTGGTGTCGTCGGAGGTCAGCAGGACCTGGCCGACCCGGCGGCCGTAGCGTGCGAAGGACGCGGTGTAGCGGGCGACCAGCAGGCCCTGGCCGACGCTGGCCGCGGCCTGCTGCCTGGCCAGGTCACGGGGGCGCTTCTCCAGACCGAGCGGCGCGAGGCCGGCGGCGATGGCACCGGAGGAGACCAGCACGATCTCCTTGTCCTGGTGTTTGACCAGTACGTCCACCAAGGCGTCGACGCGGTCCGCGTCCAGTCCCCCGGAGGCCGTGGTCAGCGAGGACGAACCGACCTTCACCACGATCCTGCGGGCGTGAGCCACGTCCTGCCTTGCGCCTGCCACCTGCGTACCCCTGTGCTCGCCGATCCCACTGCCGCACGGAGAATCCGTACGGGCCCTACGGGCGCAATCTACGGCAGCGGGGCCGACACGTGCGCCGGTATATCGCCTGACGGACGCCTTGCCGGACACTTCGGGACGCTCCACCGGACGGCTTCGCGCCGGGCATCCTCACGTTCCGGAGCCGTCCGATCGCCGGATTCCGTTAAGAGGGGACGGGTGTCCAAAAGGTTGCGTTCGATTGGTCCGCATTCGCGGTGATGAGAGCCACAGCAGATTGTCACCGAGGCCAACAAGGTCATACGGTCGGGTGTCCACCGGTCCCGTTTCGCCGCCCAGCGGCGTCGCAGCGCGGGACCCGGCCGCCCCCACGGCCCTCCCCCTGACCGTCTTGCTGCCAGGAGCCCTCCCCCGTGCCTTCCGCCGGAATCGCCCCCCGCCGAGTCGTCCAGCTCGCGGCACTCTTCGCGATGATGGTCGCGTTCACCGCCCAGCTCGTCGGTGCGCTGTTGCCCGTCATCCCGCTGTTCATCGCCGCGTCCGTGGTCAATCTGGGCCTCGACCTGATCCTCCAGCACAAGCAGCCCGGCCTGCTCTCCGTGCTCGGCCGGGTCCGTTTCGACGTCACTGTCCGCCAGCTGCTGCGCGACATGCTGATACTGGTCGGCCTGCTGCACATCGACGGGATCAATCCCCTCAACGAGCAGGCCCCGCTCACCATCACGCTGCTGCTGTTCTACGGGACGCATTTCGTGTGTCAGGCGGTGGCGGTGCTGGTGCGCAGGACGCGGAGTCTGCCGTTCGTGACGCGGAACATCGATGCGTCGGCGTTGGGTCTGTCGGATGCGCCGCCGCGGATCCTGTCGCGGCAGACGGGCCGGCGGCTGCTGCGTTTTTCGGTGCCGAGCACGCTGGGCATGATGCTCACCGCGATCACCACCGACGCCTACTGGGGCGGTATCGGCCTGACGGTGTCGCTGGTGCTGTCCGCCGGCGGCACCCTCTACCTGGGCACCTGGCTGCTGCCCAAGCACCGCGTGATGAGTGAGCAGCGGGCGCTTGCGTGGCTGGATGAGTGGCTGGCGCAGTACCGGCCGACGGTGGGGATGTATTTCTCCGGGGGTTCGTCCTCGGCGTATCAGGCGAATATGTGGCTGGGGACGCTGGCCGGTCTGGACGGCAAGCCG
>NZ_JBICZL010000002.1:559801-657362 GCF_043201875.1 Streptomyces sp. NPDC048248 | reverse complement strand
CGGTCTCGTCGTCACCGCCGGGGTCCTCGTCGTGCTGTGGCGGCGGGTGGAGAACATCGCCAGGCTCACCGTCGTGCTGTGGACGGTGATGATCGTCTCGACCGCGCCGGGCTCCATCCGGTACGTCGAGCCGCCGATGGTGAAGGTGCCCCGGTCGGCGCCGGACTCCTCGCCCGGCTGCACCGCGACGCCCGGCAGCAGATTCGCGATGTGGGCCGCCAGCCGGCGGTGCGCCGTCGGGTCCCCGACGCAGAACTCGGTGCGCGCCCCGAAGCCCTGCAGCCCGGTGTCGTGCGGGGCGACCTCCGGGTGCGCCCCGCAGTTCTCGATGACCGCGGCAAGGCCGAGCAGCGCCAGCGCGTCGTGCCGCGGGATGCTCCAGTGGGCCGAGGTGCTGTCCCGGTGGGTGACCAGCACGCACTCCGAACCGGACGGTAGCCCGAAGAAGCTCTGCTCGCGGGTCAGCTTCCGGCGGGCCGCCGCCGATTGCGCGGCCCAGCCGGCCGCGAGGCCCACGATGAGGGCCACGCCGGCCGCGGTCAGGAGCAGCAGGGTGTCGTCCATGGCGGGGGAGCGTAGCGGCTGTACGGGTGTGTGTTCGAGGGTGGGGCGGGCTGTGGGGGAGGCTCCTGGGCCCCCTTGTCCTGATCCATGCGGGCATATCCGTACGCGCCAACGGAACGGGTGCTGCGATGCCCTCTGTCGTCGCGCAGTTCCCGCGAGTAGGCTCCGGCCCCTGCCGCCGCCGCGCTCGCGCCCTGGAGGACATTCCGGTATGTCGAAAGCCCGTCGTCTCACCGTCCTTGGAGCGGCCGCAGCGTTGGCAGGCTCCCTGGTGGCGGTTCCGGTCAGTGCCCGGTCGGTGTCCCCGCATCCCGGCCCCTCGGCGCACGACCGCTCCACCACAGCCACACCGGCCAAGACCCCGGTCGCCGTCGGCCGCGGCGGGGCGGTGTCCAGCGTCGACCCGGACGCCTCGGCCGCCGGCATCGAGGTGCTGGTGAAGGGCGGCAACGCCGTGGACGCCGCGGTCGCCACCGCTGCCGCCCTCGGCGTCACCGAGCCCTACTCCGCGGGCGTCGGCGGTGGTGGCTACCTCGTCTACTACGACGCGAAGTCGCGCGGCGTACGGACCCTCGACGGGCGGGAGACCGCGCCGCGCTCGGCGGGCAAGGACCTCTTCCTGGAGAACGGCAAGCCCATCCCGTTCGACGACGCCGTCACCAGCGGCCTGGGCGTCGGCACGCCGGGCACCCCGGCCACCTGGGACGCCGCCCTGGACAAGTGGGGCAGCCGCTCCCTCGGGCAGGTGCTGCGGCCGGCGCAGAAACTGGCCCGGCAAGGATTCACGGTCGATGAGACCTTCCGCCGGCAGACCGCGGACAACGAGGACCGCTTCCGCGACTTCCCGGCCAGCGCCGACCTCTTCCTCCCCGGCGGCGAGCTGCCGGTGGTCGGCTCGACCCTCAAGAACCCCGATCTGGCCCGTACCTACGGGCAGTTGGCGCACCGTGGCGTCGAAGCGCTCTACGAAGGAGAGCTCGGCAAGGACATCGTGCGGACCGTCCGGAAGCCCCCGGTGCGCGACGGTGCCGAGCGCACGGTGCGGCCCGGCGACCTGACCGCGAACGACCTGCGGACCTACGAGGCACTCAGCCAGGCGCCGACCCGCACCGCCTACCGCGGCCTGGACGTCCACGGCATGGCGCCGTCCTCCTCGGGCGGCACCAGCGTCGCCGAGGCGCTCAACATCCTGGAGCGGAGCGACGTTTCACGGCTGAGCGAGAAGCAGTACCTGCACCGCTACATCGAGGCCGGGCGGATCGCGTTCGCCGACCGCGGCCGCTGGGTCGGCGACCCGGCGCACGAGGACGTGCCGACCAAGGGCCTCACCGCGCAGCGGTTCGCCGACTCGCGCGAGTGCCTCATCGACGACGACAAGGCGCTGACCAGCCCGCTGGCACCCGGCGACCCGCGCCACCCCGCGCGTTGCGGCAGCACGGGCGAGGCCGCGCCGACGACGTACGAGGGCGAGAACACCACGCATCTGACCGTCGCCGACAAGTGGGGCAACGTCGTCGCCTACACGCTGACCATCGAGCAGACCGGCGGCAGCGGGATGGTCGTTCCCGGCCGCGGCTTCCTGCTCAACAACGAGCTCACGGACTTCTCCTTCGCGCCGGCGAGCCCCACCGTGCACGACCCCAACCTGCCCGGCCCCGGCAAGCGACCCCGCTCGTCGATGTCGCCGACGATCGTCCTGCGCGACGGCCGGCCGGTGGTCGCCCTCGGCTCACCGGGCGGCGCGACCATCATCACCACGGTCCTGCAGACCCTCCTCAACCACCTGGACCGCGGAATGCCGCTGGTCGACGCCATCGCCGCACCGCGTGCCAGCCAGCGCAACGCCGCGACCACCGAACTCGAACCGGGCTTGTGGAACAGCACGGTGCGCGGCCAACTCGAAGCGCTCGGGCACGCGTTCAAGCAGAACCCGGAGATCGGCGCGGCGACCGGCATCCAGCGACTGCCCGACGGCCGCTGGCTGGCCGCGGCCGAGAAGGTACGGCGCGGCGGCGGATCGGCCATGGTGGTCCGCGGGTCGTAGCCGGACTGCTCTCCCGCACACCGTGTGCGGCGTCCGTGTGTCGTCGAGGCACCCGCCGCGCGGCGTCATTGCTGGCCCCCACCCCGGCGACTAGCCTCCTGGGACCGTTCGTTCGAACAGCGACGGTCCCAGGGAGGGCACGCACCATGAGCGTTGACGACAGCCGTGACAGCAAGGCCGGAGCAGCGTCGGCGGGCCCACCGCGGGCCGGGGAGTGCGAGGGCCTCGCCGAGCAGGCGCCGGCGCTGGCCGACGGACGGGTGAGTTCGACCGCGCTGGTCCTGCGGTCACTGGACCGCATCGAGGCCACCCAGGGCAGCGTCAACGCCTTCCGGCGGGTACGGGCCGAGGCGGCGATGGCGGAGGCCGAGGAAGCCGACCGCCGGCTCGCGGCCGGCGAACGGCTGCCGCTGCTCGGTGTGCCGGTCGCGGTCAAGGACGACACCGATGTGGCGGGTGAGCCGACCGCGTTCGGCTGCGCCGGGGAGTTCCCGCCGAAGCAGCGGGACGCCGAGGTGGTCCGGCGGCTGCGTGCCGCCGGGGCGGTCATCGTCGGCAAGACCAACGCCTGCGAGCTGGGGCAGTGGCCGTTCACCGAGGGCCCGGCCTTCGGCGAGACGCGCAACCCGTGGAACCTCGGCCATACGCCGGGAGGTTCCTCCGGCGGCTCGGCCGCCGCCGTCGCCGCGGGTCTGGTGCCCGCCGCGCTGGGCACCGACGGCGCCGGCTCGGTCCGCATCCCCGCCGCCTGGTCCCATCTGGTCGGCATCAAGCCGCAGCGTGGCCGCATCTCCACCTGGCCGGACGCGGAGGCGTTCCAGGGCATCACCGGCATCGGCCCGCTGGCCCGCACGGTCGAGGACGCGGCCCTGCTGCTTGACGCGGCGAGCGGAAACCACGACGGCGATCTGCACCGGCCGCCCGCGGTCGCGGCACGGGAGGCTGCCGGCCGGGACCCGGGCCGGCTGCGCATCGCACTGTCCTGGAAGCCGGCCTTCACCGGAACACCCAAACCCCTGCACCCCGACGTCCGGACGGCGGTCACCGCGCTGGCCCGCACCCTGGCCCGGCTCGGCCACTTCGTTGAGGAGGCCGAACCGGACTACGGGCTGGTGGGCCTGGCGTTCGTCCCTCGCGCCACGGCGGGTGTGGGGGAGTGGGCGGCCAGGGTCCCCGACCGCTCACTGCTGGACCGCCGCACCCGTGGGGCGGTGCGGCTGGGGCGGCTGCTCGGCGGGCCGGTGCTGCGCCGGGCGCGGGCCGTGGAGAAGCGTCAACAGGGGCGTATCGGGGCCCTGTTCGGGTCCTACGACGTCTTGCTGACGCCGACCACCGCAACGCCGCCACCGCGCATCGGCACGCTCGCCAAGCTCAGCGGGTGGCGCACGGACCAGGCCATGATCGCGGCTTGCCCGTACGCCTGGCCGTGGAACGTCCTCGGCTGGCCGGGCATGAGCGTGCCCGCCGGGTTCAGCGCGGACGGGCTGCCGCTGGGCGCGCAACTCCTCGGTCCCGCACACAGTGAACCGCACCTGATCTCCCTGGCCGCGCAGCTCCAGGACGACATGCGCTGGCACGAGCGCCGGCCGGCGGTGCATCCGGCGCGGTGAAGCGGGATGCGCCGCCGGCGGCGCTGATCTGCCGTTGGGTCGGCCGTCTCAGCGCCCCACCGGCCTCATCGGCCGCCGTCGAGGAGGGCGAGGATCGCGTCCGTCGTGTCGGTCTCGCCCAGCCGGGGGAAGATCTTCTCCAGGGCGCGGCGGTGTGCCTCCTCGTCCAGGTCGGTGACCGCGTCGGTGGCGACCGTGACGTGGTAGCCGTGCTCGTGCGCGGCACGGGCGCTGGACTCCACTCCGATGCTGGTGGCGATGCCGGCGAACACCACCTGCGTCACGCCGCGGCGGCGCAGCTCCAGGTCGAGGCCGGTGCCGTGGAAGGCGCCCCACTGCTTCTTGGTGACCTGGATGTCCTCGGGCTGCCGGTCGAGTGCGTCGACCAGCTCGGCCCAGTCGGCCGGCGGGGTGCCACCGCGCGCCGCCGTCTCCGTACGGCCCGGGGCGCCGCCCGTGACGTTCACCAGGACGACGGGCAGCCCGTGCGCGCGGAAGGCGGCGGCCAGCCGCGCGCCGCGTGCGATGACCTCGTCGGCGGGGTGGACGGTGGGCAGCGCGGCGATGCCCTTCTGCAGGTCGATCAGGACCAGCGCGGACCTGGCATCGAGCGTGGTGGCGGGCATGGTGGCTCCTCGTGGGGGTGTGGGGCGGTGCGCGGAACGGTCCGTGGCGGTCAGCCGCCCGGTCCGGCTGGCCGGGTGACGGCGGCAGGTCATTCCTGTGTCAGCCGGCGCATCAGCTCGGCCGCCGCGGCGAGTGTGCGGCGTTCCTCGGCGGTCAGCCGGTCGGCGATGGCCACGGTCAGCCAGTCGTGCTTGGCGCGGCGGACGGCGGCGAGCGTCCTGCGGCCCTCGTCGGTGAGGGAGAAGACGACCTGTCGTCCGTCGGTCGGGTGCGGGCTGCGGGCGAGAACGCCGCGCTCCTCCAGCGCGGCGAGGGTCACCCGCATCGACTGCGGGCGGACCAGCTCCGCGCGGGCGAGCGCCGCGGTGGTGGCCGGCCCCCCGGTGTCGATGCGGGAGAGGACCGAACGCTGGGTGGGGGTGAACTCGCCCTGGGGGGACGCCGCGCGAAGGTGTCGCATCAGCTGCGCCACGGTGGCGCCCACGTCGGCGGCAAGCTCTTCCGGCTCGTTTTCCGGCATGCCGCCAGCCTAAAAGTTCAACAGCTAAACTTGCAAGTTCGACTGTTATGTGCGGCGCAGGAAAACTCCCCGTAGCACGACGGTCACCCTCGCGGAAACATCGCTGGTGTCGAATGCGGGCGGGATGGCGGAGTCCGGTCGCAGGGGAGGGGTGCAGGCATGTCGGAGACTCAACTCCGTCGGCCGGTGGTGGAGTTCGCGCACTTTCTGACCGATCTCGCGCACCGGCTCGACCCGGCGGCCGGCTGGTACGGAGTCTTCCTGCACCGCGACCCGGAGGGTCTGCGCGCCTGTCTGGAGGGGCGCGACGTGCCTCCGTGGGACGTGGTGGAATCGATGCTGTACGACCTTGCGGGGCTGCGCGGCGACCAGTCCCTGGGGGCCGAGGGGCCGAGGGCCCGGCAGTTGCACGCACGGGCGTCCGCGGACCACGACGCCGGGCCTGGCGGCCGTCACGCGCTGCGCGAGCGTCTGGAAATCATGCGGGGCGAGCACCAGCAGGCGGCGCTCCGCGCCCGCGAACTCCAGGGCGCGGTGTGGGCGGCGACGGGCACGCCCGAAGGGGAGCGGCTGGCCGAGGAATTGGCCTGGGCCGAGGATGACCACACCCGCGCGGGCGTGCGCGTCCGCGAGCTCGGCACCCGGCTGGAGGCGCTCGGCAGGGCCGAGGCGGAGGCGAAGGGCGGCACGGCCGCACTGACGGAGCCCCCGGCCCCGCTGCGGGCGGTGGGGCCGGTCGCGGCAGCGGGGGCCGTCGTGGAGGCTTCCGCGGACACCGTCGTGGCGGCCGTACCGCAGCAGGCGCCCGAGCGGGGCGCGCGGACCAAAGCCAAGGGCAAAGGGAGGAAGTCACCCAAGGGCAAGGGGGCCGGACGGCCGCGTGGCGCACGTTTCGCGGGGCTGGAGCCGACCGAGGAGGCCGCAGGGGCAGCGGATGCCGCGCCGCTGCTCCCGACCATCGGTCCGTTCGCCACGCCGGCCCCGGCGCCGGACGGTCCCGCGGAGGGCGACGGGCAGGGCGTACCCGCTGCGGCTACCCCACGCGGAGCCCGGTTCGCCGGTGCGTACGACGACGTGCCGCCGGCCGAGGACGCCGCCCCCACCGCCATCGATCCCGTCGCGCACCGGGCCGCCGCCGACGCCGTGGCGCGGCTCGCGCACCTGCGCGCAGCCGGCGACGGCGGCCTCGCGCACGCCGAACTGTGCGCCGCTGCGAACCGCCCCGCCCCCGAACTCCCGCTCCTCGTTGGCGAACTGGAGCGCGCCGGATTGGGCTCCGATGTGCCCACCCTGCTCTGGGAAGCGGCCTGCCTGCCGCCCGACGGGCTCGCCGCAGCCGCCGACGCGCTGGCCGGCGCGGGCCGTACGGAGGACAGCGCGAAGCTGCTCCGGCAAGGGGTGGCCCGTCCCGTCGCCGAGGTGGGCCGGGCCGCGCTGGAACTGCTGGCGCGAAACCGCACGGCACAGGCCCGCGAGCTGCTCGCCGCCCTCGTCCGTGCCCGCACACCGGAGGAGTCCGCCGCCATGGCCGCGGTCGCCCCCGACACGCTCGGGCCCCTGCTCCTGGACGCGGCCACCGAGGTCTCGCCGCACCGGCACAGCGACATCGCGCACGCGCTGCGCACCATAGGTCACGACGGCCCCATCTGACCGCGCCTGCGCGGACGCGCCGCAGCGAGAGATGGTCTTGCCACCGTGCGTGACGGGGCTTACGGTCACCTCCACACGCGTAGACCCGCGTGGCCTGCAGGCTGACGCACCGACAAAGGAGCAGCTCATGGCCGATGTTGTGCGTGCCGCACTGGTCCAGGCGACCTGGACCGGCGACACCGAATCGATGATCGCGAAGCACGAGGAGTACGCCCGGGCGGCGGCCGCGCAGGGCGCGAAGGTGATCGGCTTCCAAGAGGTCTTCAACGCTCCGTACTTCTGCCAGGTGCAGGATCCGGAGCACTACCGCTGGGCCGAGCCGGTGCCGGACGGGCCGACCGTACGCAGGATGCAGGACCTCGCCCGGGAGACCGGCATGGTGATCGTGGTCCCGGTCTTCGAGATCGAGCAGTCCGGCTTCTACTACAACACCGCGGCCGTCATCGACGCCGACGGCACCGTCCTCGGGACGTACCGGAAGCACCACATCCCGCAGGTCAAGGGCTTCTGGGAGAAGTTCTACTTCAAGCCGGGGAACGCCGGCTGGCCGGTCTTCGACACCGCCGTCGGCAAGGTCGGCGTCTACATCTGCTACGACCGCCATTTCCCCGAGGGATGGCGCCAGTTGGGTCTCAACGGCGCCCAGCTCGTCTACAACCCCTCCGCCACCTCCCGCGGCCTGTCCGCCTATCTGTGGCAGCTGGAGCAGCCCGCCGCCGCGGTCGCCAACGAATATTTCATCGCGGCGATCAACCGGGTCGGTGTGGAGGAGTACGGCGACAACGACTTCTACGGGAGCAGCTACTTCGTCGACCCGCGTGGCCAGTTCGTCGGCGAGGTGGCCAGCGACTCCAAGGAGGAGCTGATCGTCCGCGACCTCGACTTCTCGCTGATCGACGAGGTGCGCCGGCAATGGGCGTTCTACCGCGACCGCCGCCCCGACGCGTACGAGGGACTGGTGCAGCCGTGACGCACGACTCCCCGAGCCTGCACAGCAGGCACCGCGCGGTGTTGCCCTCCTGGCTGTGCCTCTACTACGAGCGGCCCCTGGAGATCACCCACGGTGAGGGCCGGTACGTCTGGGACGCCGAGGGCAACCGCTACCTCGACTTCTTCGGCGGCATCCTCACCACCATGACGGCGCACGCGCTGCCCGAGGTCACCAAGGCGATCAGCGATCAGGCCGGCCGCATGATCCACACCTCGACGCTCTACCTCTCGCGCCCCATGGTGGACCTGGCGGAGCGGATCGCCGCGCTCTCCGGCATCCCCGACGCCCGCGTCTTCTTCACCACCTCCGGCACGGAGGCCAACGACGCGGCCCTGCTGCTGGCCACCACGCACCGCCGCTCCAACCAGATCCTGGCGATGCGCAACAGCTACCACGGCAGGTCGTTCTCCTCCATCGGCGTCACGGGCAACACCAGTTGGTCCCCGACCAGCCTCTCGCCGCTGCAGACCCTCTACGTCCATGGCGGGGTGCGCAGCCGTGGCCCGTACGCGCACCTGGGCGACGGCGAGTACATCGCTGCCTGCGTCGCGGACCTGGAGGACATGCTGGAGCAGACCGCTGGCGGTGTGGCCGCGCTGATCGCCGAACCGATCCAGGGAGTCGGCGGGTTCACCGCGCCGCCGGACGGCCTCTACGCGGCGTTCCGCGAGGTCCTCGCCCGGCACGGCATCCTCTGGATCAGCGACGAGGTGCAGACCGGCTGGGGCCGCACCGGCGACCACTTCTGGGGCTGGCAGGCGCACGCCGACAACGGCCCGCCCGATCTGCTGACCTTCGCGAAGGGCATCGGCAACGGCATGTCCATCGGCGGCGTGGTGGCCCGCGCCGAGGTGATGGACTCGCTCAGCGCGAACTCCATCTCGACCTTCGGCGGCAGCCCGGTGACCATGGCCGCGGGCCTCGCCAACCTCAACTACCTCCTGGAACACGACCTGCAGGGCAACGCCCGGCGGGTCGGCGGCCTCCTCATCGAACGGCTGCGGGCGATCACCGCCCGGCTCGACGTCGTACGGGAGGTGCGCGGCCGCGGTCTGATGATCGGTATCGAGATGGTCCGGCCGGGCACCGACGAGCGGTCGCCGGAGGCGGCGATCCTGGCGATGGAGGCCGCCAGGGAGCGCGGCCTGCTCATCGGCAAGGGCGGTCGGGGCGGGGCGTCGCTGCGGATCGCGCCCCCGATGTCGCTGAACGTTGCCGAGGCCGAGGAGGGCGCGGACCTGCTGGCCGAGGCGTTGCAGGAGGCGCAGGTGAAGTCGGCCGCGTCGTAAGCGGTGCGAGGGGTGACCGCGGTCGGGGCGAGGGCGTCGTCCCGGCCGCGGCGTGCGGGGCAGGAGTGTGCAACCGGCCCCACGGCCCATCGTCCTGCGCGGCGGCGAGCAGGAAGTGCCCACGAACCGTCGACGGACCGAGGATCCGCCGGCAGCCTCACCCCGTGGTGGCCGCTTCCCGCACGGCGTCCGCCACCTGGGTGAAGAATCGGGTATGAGCGCTCCGGCTGCACGGAGCCTCGGGGTTCCACGGCAGCACCCGGGCCCTGGCCTCGATCGCCCTCCAGTGGGCGTCGGTCCGCAGCCGCTCGGGGCGCGCGGCGTTGACCCGCACGTCCATCAGCACGATGTCGGGGTCCATGGCCGCGGCCTCCGCCCAGCCGACCGTGGACCAGTTCGCGCCCGACCCGGCCGCCGGTTCCACCAGGCCGACGCCGTGCTCGGTGAGCGCCCGCAGGTCCGGCCAGGCCCCGGGCCTGGCCAGGTGCACGCGGTCCGGGCCCGCGGGGGACAGCGCCACCACCCGCGGCCGCACCGGGCCGGCGCAGACCTGCCGAAGGGCGTCCTCCGCCGCGTCCAACTCCCGCGCCACGGACATCGGTTCACCCTGCCCCAGGGAGCCGGCGAGCGCGGCGAAGCGCTCCCGCACCTCCGCGAGCCCGCGCCCCGGGCCCACCGCGACGCAGGCCACCGGGACGTGTGTCTCCAGCTCCAGCGCGGTCTTCTGCTCCAGCCCGTAGACCTGGTTGCCGTCGTAGGTGACGGCCACCACGAGGTCGGGCTCCGCCTCCAGCAGGGTGTCCGGATGCAGCGCTCCGCCGGATCCGAGGTAGGCGATCTCCGCCAGCGGCAGCTCTCCGCCCTTGGCGGGGTCGGGGGCGGCGCCGTCGTGCTGGGACCCGAACAGCCCCACGGGGCGGATGCCGTGGTCCCACAGCGTCGCCCCCGCCTGTATGTACGCCACGATCCGTAACGGTCGCTCCCCGGCCACCGCCAGGCGCCCGCGGTCGTCGGAGAACTCCCACGGTGTGCTCTGCTCCATGACGTGTCGCCTTTCTGACGTCCTGTGGTCCTCGTCCCGAAGACCTCCCCGGCGCCGTCGGCCGGCTCGGTCCGTGCGGCCGGCGCCGGGCCCGTCGCGCGGCCGTGGCCCCGGGGGTGCGGCGCCACTCGCGCCCGCCGGTGCCGTCCGTCGATCCCGCTCCGGTCGAGAGGGCTCGGCCGGCTTCGGCGATTACCTGCCCAGTGCGGCGCCCTCGCACCCCTCAGCGGACGGCCCGGCGGCGTGCGGGCCGGGCCGCCCCGCCCCGCACGTGGTTCAACCGTCCAGCCGATCATCAGGGCAACACGAACGTCTCCGCTGATTAACGGTCACGGTATTGCCACCGTGGGTGACATGCTTCTACGGTCTCCTTCTCGACCGGAATCTACGGGTGTAGACCGGTTGTGGCGCGGCGTCAGCGGAGCAGGCATGCCGAGGGGATGGTGCGCGTCGAGCTTCGCCTCCCGGTGCCGCCGATGTTGCTCGTGTGGAAGGGAGCAGGGATTGTGAGCCGTACGGTCATCAGCGGTGGTCTGGTCATCACCGCCGCCGACGAGATCCACGCCGACGTCCTCGTCGAGGACGGCCGGGTCGCCGCCCTCGCGGCCGAGGGCAGCCCGGCCGCCGAGAGCTGGCGGGAGTCCGCGGACCGCCGCATCGACGCCACCGGCAGGTACGTCATCCCGGGCGGCGTTCGACGCGCACACCCACCTGGACTTCCCCTTCGGCGGGACGTTCTCCTCGGACAGCTTCGAGACCGGAACCCGGGCCGCGGCCTGGGGCGGTACGACCACGCTCGTCGACTTCGCCGTCCAGTCCCGCGGCCAGGCGCTGCGCGAGGGCCTGGATCTCTGGCACGCCAAGTCGGACGCGCAGTGCGCCATCGACTACGGCTTCCACATGATCCTCTCCGACGTGAACGAGCACACCCTCAAGGAGATGGACCTGCTCGTCGCCGAGGGCGTCACCTCCTTCAAGCTGTTCACCGCCTACCCCGGCGTCTTCTACAGCGACGACGGCCAGATCCTCCGCGCCATGCAACGCGCCGCGGGCAACGGCGGGCTGGTGATGATGCACGCCGAGAACGGCATCGCCATCGATGTGCTCGTCGAGCAGGCGCTGGCCGAGGGCAGGACCGACCCGCGCTACCACGGCGAGGTCCGGCGCGTGCTGCTGGAGGCCGAGGCCACCCATCGCACGATCCAGCTGGCGCGGGTCGCCGAAGCGCCGCTGTACGTCGTGCACGTCTCCGCGGAGGAAGCCGTCGCGGAGATCGCCCAGGCGCGGGACAAGGGGCTGAACGTCTTCGGCGAGACCTGCCCGCAGTACCTCTTCCTGTCGACGGACAACCTCGCCGAACCGGATTTCGAGGGCGCCAAGTACGTGTGCAGCACGCCGCTGCGGCCCAAGGAGCACCAGGCGGCGCTGTGGCGGGGGCTGCGTACCAACGACCTCCAGGTCGTCTCCACCGACCACTGCCCCTTCTGCTTCCAGGGGCAGAAGGAACTCGGCCGCGGAGACTTCTCCAAGATCCCCAACGGTATGCCCGGTGTGGAGCACCGTATGGACCTCCTCCACCAGGGCGTCGTGGAGGGCCGGATCAGCCGCCGGCGCTGGATCGAGATCGCCTGCGCCACCCCGGCCCGGATGTTCGGCCTCTATCCCAAGAAGGGCACCATCGCCCCCGGCACCGACGCCGACATCGTCATCTACGACCCCGCGGCCGAACAGACCCTCTCCGTCGAGACCCATCACATGAACGTCGACTACTCCGCCTACGAGGGCAAGCAGCTCACCGGGCAGGTCGAAACGGTCCTCTCGCGCGGTGAACTCGTCATCGACCGACGGGAGTTCGCCGGGCGTGCGGGACACGGGCAGTACATCCCGCGCGGCACCTGCCAGTACCTCATCTAAGGAGCGCCGCCGTGGACTTCGGAGTTGTCCTGCAGGCCGACCCGCCCGCATCCGCTGTCGTCTCCCTGATGCGCCGCGCCGAGCGCAACGGCTTCCGCTACGGCTGGACCTTCGACTCGGTGGTGCTGTGGCAGGAGCCGTTCGTCATCTACAGCCGCATCCTGGAACACACCGAGCGTCTGATCGTCGGCCCCATGGTCACCAACCCCTCCACACGAGCCCCGGAGGTCACCGCCTCCACCTTCGCCACCCTCAACGAGATGTACGGCAACCGCACCGTCTGCGGCATCGGGCGTGGTGACTCCGCGATGCGGGTGGCCGGCCGGCCGCCGAACACCCTCGCCAGGCTGGGTGAGGCGATCGGCGTCATCCGCGACCTGGCCGAGGGCCGGGAGGCGGAGGTGGGCGGGCACCGGATCCGGATCCCCTGGATCAAGGACGGCAAACTGCCGGTCTGGATGGGCGCCTACGGACCCAAGGCCCTGGAGATGACCGGGCGGCTGGCGGACGGCTTCATCCTCCAGCTCGCCGACCCCTTCCTCACCGAATGGATGATCAAAGCGGTCCGCAAGGCTGCCGTGGACGCCGGACGCGACCCGTCCGACGTCACGATCTGCGTGGCCGCTCCCGCCTACGTCGGCGACGACCTCGCGCACGCCCGCGAGCAGTGCCGCTGGTTCGGCGGGATGGTCGGCAACCACGTCGCCGATCTCGTCAGCCGCTACGGCGAGCACTCCGGCATGGTGCCCGACGAACTGACCGACTACATCAAGGCCCGCGCGGGCTACGACTACTCCCATCACGGCAGGGCGGGCAACCCGGACACCGCGTTCGTCCCGGACGCGATCGTCGACCGCTTCTGTCTGCTGGGCCCGCCCGACGCGCACATCGACAAGCTCCGCGCACTCAAGGCTCTGGGAGTGGACCAGTTCGCGGTCTACGCCATGCACGACGCCAAGGAATCCACCCTCGACGCGTACGGAGAACGGATCATTCCCGCACTCGCCGACTGAACGGGTCCCGGGCCGGGGGGAGTTGCGGACCTGCGTCGCGGTGGCCGGGGGCGGCCCGGCGCCGCGCGGAGGGCCGCCGCGCCCCGGCGGCCGGCGGCCCGTGTCCGGACGAAAGGTCTCCGCATGACCGCCACCTCGCCATCCGTCCCGCCGGACGTTCCCGAGCCGTCCACGCACGCACGCCCCGCGGACGGCCGCGTGGAGCCGGCGCCCGGCGCGATCGAGCCGCACGGCCGGTACGTCAACGCCGATCTGCGCCCGGTGCCCCTGGCCGAACGCCGCTGGACCACCTACAACTTCGCCGCCCTCTGGATCGGCATGGCCCACAACATCCCGTCCTGGACGCTCGCCTCCGGCCTGGTCGCGCTCGGTATGGACTGGAAGCAGGCGGTCTTCACCATCGCCCTGGCCAATGTCGTCGTCCTCGGGCCGATGCTGCTCACCGGCCACGCCGGGCCGAAGTACGGCATACCGTTCCCCGTTCTGGCCCGTGCCTCGTTCGGGCTGCGCGGCGCCAACCTCCCGGCACTGATCCGGGCGGCGGTCGCCTGCTGCTGGTTCGGCATCCAGACCTGGATCGGCGGTCAGGGCATCTACATCCTGCTGGGCAAGATAACCGGCGGCAGCTGGGCGGACGCCGCGGTCATCGGTGGCTACCCCTGGACGCTGTGGCTCTGCTTCCTCGCCTTCTGGGCCCTCGAACTCGCCATCATCCACCGGGGGATGGAGACGCTCCGTCGCTTCGAGAACTGGGCGGCCCCCTTCGTCCTCGTCGGCGCCGTGGTGCTGCTGATCTGGATGGCCGGCAAGGCCGGCGGCCTCGGCCCGCTCCTCGACCAGCCCGGCACCCTCGGCTGGGACGAGGACTTCTGGCCGGTCTTCTTCCCGTCCCTGATGGGCATGATCGGCTTCTGGGCGACGCTCTCGCTCAACATCCCGGACTTCACCCGCTTCGGCGCCGGGCAGCGGGCCCAGATCTGGGGCCAGACGCTCGGCCTGCCCACCACCATGACCGCCTTCGCGCTGCTGTCGGTCTTCGTCACCTCCGGCTCGCAGGCCGTCTACGGCGCCCCGATATGGGACCCGGTCGCCCTGGCCGGCAAGACCGACAACGTCTTCGGCCTGGTCTTCGCGCTGGTGACCGTCCTGATCGCGACGATCTCGGTGAACATCGCGGCCAATGTCGTCTCGCCCGCCTACGATCTGGCCCATCTCGCCCCGCGGTTCCTCACCTTCCGCCGGGGCGCCCTGATTACCGGCGTCGTCGGCGTCCTGATCCTTCCGTGGAAGCTCACCGCAACCCCCGAGCTGTACATCTTCCTGTGGCTCGGTGTGGTCGGCGGTCTGCTCGGCGCCGTCGCCGGCATCCTCATCGCCGACTACTGGATCGTCCGTCGCACCCTGCTCGATCTCGCCGACCTCTACCGGCCCGACGGCCGCTACTGGTACGCGCGCGGCTGGAACTGGCGGGCGGTTGCCGCCTTCGGCGTCGGCGGGCTGCTCGCCGTCGGCGGCTCGTACTCCCAACCGGGAAAGGGGCCGTTCCCGGCCGACGGGCTCGTCCCCGCCCTCAAGCCGCTCGCCGACTACGGCTGGGCCGTGGGGCTGACCGCCTCACTGCTCCTCTACACGCTGCTGATGCTGCCCACGGCGCGCGCCCACCGCAGGCCGGCGACGCGGACCGCAGCGCCGCACTGAGCCCGTCCGGCGTCCACGCCCCTGCACGTAACGGGCCCCGCGGTACGGCAGCGTGACCCGCCGTATCGCGGCGCCCCCGGCCCCGGAACAGCCGGGCCCCGCTCGGGCCGGCGCGTCAGGCGAGGTCCGCCAGCAGTCCCGGGAGCGCGCTGCCGATCGGCTCGCGGATCACCTCGTCGGCGAGTTCGTCGTACGGCGTCGGCTCGGCGTTGATGATGATCAGCCGGGCGCCGTGCTCGGCCGCCACCCCGGCGAGGGAGGCCGCGGGCTGCACCTGGAGCGTCGTGCCGACCGCCAGGAAGACGTCGGCGGCCTTCGCCACGCCCAGGGCCGTGCCCAGCACCTGCGGGTCGAGCCGCTCACCGAACATCACCGTCGCCGACTTCAGGATGCCGCCGCACACCAGGCACGCGGGGTCGGGGTCGCCCGCCGTCACCCGGGCCAGCGCCTCCTCCATCGATGACCGGGCGTGGCAGCGGGTGCAGGTCACGGCACGGATGGTGCCGTGCAGCTCCAGGACCTTGCGCGGGGGCACCCCCGCCAGTTGGTGCAGCCCGTCGACGTTCTGGGTGATGACACGCACCGGCGTACCGGACCGCTCCAGCCGGGCGACGGCCTTGTGGGCGGCGTTCGGCCGCGCCCGGAACGCCGGGCTGTCCTGCCGCATCCGCCAGGAGCGGCGGCGGATCTCCGGATCGGCCATGTACGAGTCGTAGGTGACGAGCTTCTCCGCCTCCGGGTCGCGTCGCCACACCCCGTTCGGGCCGCGGTAGTCGGGGATCCCGGAGTCGGTGGAGATGCCCGCCCCGCTCAGGATCGCCACCAGCGGGCGGCGGGACGGCTGCGGGGACGACGGCTGGTCGGGAGTCGGGTCGGTGCCGGTCATGCCGCGAGCGTACGCAGCCGGTGTGCCTGTCGTCCTGTCACTTCTGCGCGCTTCTCGGTGTCGGGACGCCCGGAGGGAGGAGCGAGCGGAGGGGGAGTCCGGCAAGCGGCGAGTCCGGCGTCGGACGCGGGGCGGCTCTTCGGGCGGCCGCCACCGCCGAACCACGCCGAATGCGGCGGCGGGCCCGGTCTCCGTGTCGGCGACTCGTGGGTGTGCATACGATCCGGCCGACCGGGGAGGTGGGCCGACGAGGAGGCGGGCGGCCCGACGGCCACCCTCCCCCCCCCCGCTCAGCCCAAGCCGCCCCCGCGCACAGCGACTGCCCGACCCGCCCGCCCGCACAGACCGAGGAGCCCCGTGTTCACCACCCGCCCGACTCTCCAAGGCACCTTCGGGATGGCCTCCACGACGCACTGGCTGGCTTCCCAGTCCGCGATGGCCGTCCTGGAGGACGGCGGCAACGCCTACGACGCCGCGGTGGCGGCGGGGTTCGTGCTGCATGTCGTGGAGCCGCATCTGAACGGGCCTGCGGGCGAGGTGCCGATCATCCTGGCGCCGGCCGAAGGCCCGGTGCGGGTGCTCTGCGGCCAGGGCCCGGCCCCGGCCGGTGCGAGCGTGGCGCACTACACGGCGCTCGGCCTCGACCTGGTCCCCGGCACCGGGCCGCTCGCCGCCGCCGTGCCCGGCGCCTTCGACGCCTGGATGCTGCTGCTGCGCGACCACGGCACCAAGACCCTCGCCGAGGTGCTGCGGTACGCGATCGGCTACGCCGAGCACGGGCACCCCGCCGTCGAACGGATCGGTGAGACGGTCGAGACGGTCCGCGAGCTGTTCGAGACGGAGTGGACCACCTCCGCGGAGATCTACCTCCCGGGCGGCAGGTCCGTCGCCCCGGGCGGCCTGTTGAGGAACCGGCCGATGGCCGCGACCTGGCGCCGGCTGATCGCCGAGGCGCAGGCGGCGTCCGCTGGCCGTGAGGCGCAGATCGACGCCGCCCGCCAGGTATGGCGCGAGGGCTTCATCGGCGAGGCCCTCGCCGACTTCGCCGCCCGGCCGGCCAAGGACACCTCCGGGGAGCGCCACGCGGGCACCCTCTCCGGCGACGACCTGGCCGCCTTCTCCGCCACCTACGAGGACCCCGTCACCCATGACTGGAACGGCTGGACCCTCGCCAAGGCCGGCGGCTGGTCCCAGGGACCGTCTTTCCTCCAGCAACTCGCCCTGCTTCCCGATGAGTTGCCTGAGTACGGCAGCCCCGAATACGTCCATCTGCTGATCGAGGGCACCAAGCTCGCGATGGCCGACCGCGAGGCCTGGTACGGCGACGCCGACGACGTGCCGCTCGACTCGCTGCTCGGTGCCGAGTACAACGCCGCCCGCCGGGCCCTCATCGGTGAGCGCGCCTCGTACGCGCTGCGGCCGGGCAGCCCCGACGGCCGTACCCCCCGGCTGAGCAAGCACGCGCTGGCGGTCGCGGCCGGCGAGGACGTGTTCGACGCGACAGGGGTCCGCGGCAGCGGCGCGGGGGAGCCGACCGTCGCCCGCGGCGTGCCCTCCGAGGTCGCCCCCGAGATCGACCGGGACGGCGCCACCCGCGGTGACACCTGCCACATCGACGTCGTGGACCGCTGGGGCAACCTCGTCTCCGCGACGCCCTCCGGCGGCTGGCTCCAGTCCAACCCCGTGATTCCGGCCC
Organism: Streptomyces sp. NPDC048248; assembly: GCF_043201875.1. Taxonomy (NCBI): domain Bacteria; kingdom Bacillati; phylum Actinomycetota; class Actinomycetes; order Kitasatosporales; family Streptomycetaceae; genus Streptomyces; species Streptomyces sp. NPDC048248. Next base: position 639,818 of record NZ_JBICZL010000002.1, on the reverse strand, counting down.
TCGGCTTCCCCCTCGGCACCCGGCTGCAGATGGCCTGGCTGGAGGACGGGCTGCCGAACTCCCTCACGCCCGGGCGCCGCCCCCGCACCACCCTCACACCCTCTCTCGCGCTGCGTGACGGGATCCCGGTCATGGCCTTCGGCACCCCCGGCGGCGACCAGCAGGACCAGTGGCAGGTGCACTTCTTCCTGGCCGCCGTGCTCCGCCCGGAGGTCCGCGGCGGGCTCGACCTGCAGGGCGCCATCGACGCCCCGAACTGGCACAACGACTCCTTCCCCGGCTCCTTCTTCCCCCGCGCCATGCGGCCCGGCAGCGTCACCGTGGAGTCCCGCATCGGCGCGCCGGCCATCGAGGAGCTGCGCCGGCGTGGTCACCATGTCACGGTCGGTGACGCCTGGTCGGAAGGGCGGCTGTGTGCCGTGCTGAGGGATCCGGAGACCGGCGTGCTCTCCGCCGGGGCGAATCCGAGGGGCATGCAGGGGTACGCGGTGGGGCGCTGAGCAGGAACGGAAGCGGGGAAGGGGCCGGGGCGGCGGGTGGCACGCCCCGCCCCGCGGGCCCCGGCGGCGTCGGGCCGTGCCTTCCGCGGCATCCGGAGTTCACCTGCCGTCCAGACCTCGTGTCAGTGGGGCGTGGTTCGATGGATACATGATCGATGCACTTCGTACCCAACCTTCGGGAGAAACCGCGAACACCACCGACGTGGCCGCCGTCACCCCGACCGCCGCCACCCCCGCCGTTCCCCGGTCCGCCGCCCCCGACCTGTCGGCGCTCGATTTCGCCGCCGTGGAGACCGCGATCCGCCGGGCCGCCGCCGACGAGATCATGCCGCGTTTCCGGCGGCTCGCCGCCGACGACATCATCGAGAAGAACGGCCCGCACGACCTGGTCACCAGCGCCGACCGGCTGGCGGAGGAGCACCTCACCGCTGCGCTGACCGCCCTGCTCCCCGGTTCCCTGGTCGTCGGCGAGGAGTCGGTCCACGCCGACCCCGCCGTCCTCCAGGCGCTGCACGGCGACGCCCCGGTCTGGATCGTCGACCCCGTCGACGGCACCCGCCAGTTCGTCCACGGCGACCCCGGCTTCGCGACCCTGGTCGCCCTCGCCCACCGCGGTGAGGTGCTCGCCTCGTGGACGTACGCCCCCGCACTGGAGTTGATGGCCATCGCCCGCCTCGGCGCCGGCGCCGAGCTGAACGGCGTCCCGCTGCGCACCGGTGCCGCCGCCTCCGGCGCGGTCCTCGATGTGGCCATCTCCCACTACGACTTCACCGACGACGACCAGAAGCGGGTGCTCGCCGCCCTGGACACCGGCGGCATCGCCCCGCGCCCCTGCGGTTCGGCGGGCCTGGAGTATCTGCACGTCGCCCGCGGCGAGATCGACGCCACCGCGTTCAGCTGGGAGAACTGCTGGGACCACGCCGCCGGGCTGCTCCTGGTGCACGAGGCCGGCGGCGCCAGCGGCACGGTCGCCGGGAAGCCGTTCCGCATCGAGGGCGACAACGCGCTGCCCTTCACCGCGGCGAGGGACGAGGAGACGGCGCGGCGTATCCTCGGACTGCTGGCAGCCGCCAACTGACCCTCGACGGCGAGGGCCGGACGTGAGGGGAGTGGCGCAGGTGCCGAGGATGCTCGATGCCGTGGTGATCGGGGCGGGGCCCAACGGTCTGACGGCGGCGGTCGAACTGGCCCGCCGTGGAATGTCCGTCGAAGTCTTCGAGGCCCGCGACACCATCGGCGGCGGAGCCCGCACCGAGGAGCTGACCCTCCCCGGTTTCCGCCACGACCCCTGCTCGGCCGTGCACCCGCTCGGCCTCGGCTCGCCCGCCTTCGCCACCATGCCGCTGGAGCGGTACGGCCTGGAGTGGCTGCAGCCCGACCTCCCGATGGCCCACCCCTTCCCGGACGGCACGGCCGCCATACTGAGCCGGTCCGTGGGCGAGACCGCGATGTCCTTCGGCCCGCGCGACGCCGGGACGTACCGCAGGCTCGTCGCGCCGTTCATCGGCAAATGGGACGCCATGGCGCGCGACTTCCTCCGCACCCAGTGGCTCGGCCTCCCCGGTGACCCGCTGACCTACGCCCGCTTCGGGCTGGTCGCGATGCAGCCGATCCCCCTCCTGAACCGCCGCTTCCACGACGACAAGGCGCGCGGGCTGCTGGCCGGCCTCGCGGCGCACTCCATGGCGCCGCTCGGCGGTCTGGGCACCTCCGGCATCGCCCTGATGTTCGCCCTCGCCGCGCACTCGCACGGCTGGCCGATCCCGCGCGGCGGATCCCAGGCCATCTCCGACGCGCTCGCGGGCCTGCTGCGCGCCCACGGCGGTGTGGTGCACACCGACTTCGAGGTCAAGCGCCTCGACGATCTGCCGCCGGCCCGCGCCTATGTCTTCGACACCTCGCCGACCGCCCTCGCCAGGATCGCCGGCCTGGGCAACGCCTACCGCGACGTGCGGTACGGCGCCAGTGTCTTCAAGATCGACTACGCGCTGTCGGGTCCCGTGCCGTGGGCGGCGAAGGAGGCCCACCGGGCCGGCACCGTCCACATCGGCCCCACCAGCGGGGAGATCGGCGCCGCGCTGGACGCCGCCACCCAGGGCCGGGACCCCTCCGTGCCGTTCCTGATCACCGCTCAGCCCAGTCTGACCGACGCCACCCGCGCCCCCGAGGGCAAGCACGTCTTCTGGGCCTACGGCCATGTCCCCAACGGCTGGGAAGGCGACGCCACGGCCGTCGTCGAGCGACAGATCGAGCGCTTCGCCCCCGGCTTCCGCGACCTCGTCCTGGCCCGCGCGGTCGCAGGACCGCCCCAACTCGCGTCCCGCAACGCCAACTACGTCGGCGGCGACACCGCCACCGGCTCCGCGGCCGGTCTGCGCCTGCTCGTCCGGCCCAAGCTGACCCGCGTCCCCTACGAGACGGCCCACCCCGCCGTGTTCCTCTGCTCCCAGGCCGTCCCGCCCGGCCCCGGGGTCCACGGCATGTCCGGGCACCACGCGGCCAAGGCGGTGTGGCGCCGCCTGCGCGCGACGGGCCGGTAGACGCAGCGGGCCGGGCCGACGACCCGGCCACGCGTCGTCCACCGGCAACTCCGCGGGCCACGCCCTAGGCTCGGCACCATGAGCGCCTCCGACTCCGGTCACGACTCCGCCGTCGCCCTCACCCTCGTCCAGGGTGACATCACCGAACAGGCCGTGGACGCCGTGGTCAACGCCGCCAACTCCTCCCTCCTGGGCGGCGGGGGAGTGGACGGCGCGATCCACCGCCGCGGCGGTCCCGAGATCCTGGCCGCCTGCCGTGCCCTGCGCGCCTCCCATTACGGCCGGGGCCTGGCCACCGGCGCGGCCGTCGCCACCACCGCAGGCCGGCTCCCGGCCCGCTGGGTGATCCACACCGTGGGCCCGGTGTACGCGGCCTCCGAGGACCGCAGCGACCTGCTGGCCTCCTGCTACCGCGAGTCGCTACGGGTCGCCGACAAGCTGAGCGCCCGCACCGTCGCCTTCCCCGCCATCTCCGCCGGTGTCTACGGCTGGCCTCTGGACGACGCCGCCCGGATCGCGGTGGAAACGGTGCGGGACGCGAGGACGGCGGTGGAGGAAGTGCGCTTCGTCCTCTTCGACGAGCGCGCGTACGCGGCGTTCGCCGCGCGGGTGCGCTGACGCCGGATGTCTCCCTCGCCGGCCCCGGCCGGTGGCGGCCTGGTCCGATGCGGTCCGTATCCGAGGGACGGGGCCCGTCGTGGTTCCGCGGCCCAACGGGTGGGCAGAGGTGACGCAGAAGATCCGCAACGGCCGAAGATCCGCAACGGCAGGAGAGCGACATGTCCGAACAGCACTGGAGCGCGGAGACCAGCCAGTTGCTCGAAGACGCCAAGGAATTGGCGACCAAGATCACGGACCCGGGGGCGAAGGCTGCGGCGTTGACGCAGATCGCCCAGGCGCTCCACCAGCGGGAGGTGCTGCGCGAGCTGACCGGTATCCGGGCCCAGCTGGAAACCATCAGCAGCAACCTGGGGGACGGCGCGGGCCGGTGACGGGGGCGTGGGCGAAGCCCCCGCCCCGTACCGCCCCGCACTGACCCGTCCCGCATCCCTCAGCCGGCCGCCCGCAGCGCGTAGGCGCGGACGTCCGCGTCCGCGTCGGACGCCATCCCCGCGAGGGCCTCGCGGACGCCCGGCCGCCCGGCGTGGGCCGCGAGGGCGCGTACCGCGGCCTTGCGTACGTCGGCGTGCCGGTCGGTCAGCGCGGACAGCAACGCGGGGGCGGCCGGGTCGGCGTCGGCGGCCGCCAAGGCGGTGGCCGCACCGGTGCGGACCTGCCAGGCCGGGTCGCCGAGCGCGGTCACCGCCGCCGCGTCGAAGGGCGGCGGGCAGCCGGTGGTCGCCAGGGCGGTGAGGGCCGCGGCCCGTACGAGGATGTCGCCGTCGTCCACCAGGTCCTTGAGCCCCTCAGGACCGCCGACGGTGCCCAGGCCGTGTGCCACGGCCACCCGTACCTCGCGTGCGGGGTCCGCGGCGGCGCGGGCCAGGGCGCCGGCCGCGTCGACGGAGACCAGGGCGCGCACGGCCTGGACGCGCACCTCAACTGCGGGATCGTCGAGCGCGGCCGTGAACAGGGCGGCGTCGCCCAGGCGCAGGGCGCGCAGCACATCGAGGGCCGCCGAGCTGACGCGCGGGTCGTCCCGGCCGAGGGCGGCGGCGAGCGGTTCGCGCAGCGCGGGCTCCGCCGGCAGCACCTCCACCAGCTCCCTTAGGGACGCGGCGGCGGCGGCGCGGACGGCCGGATCGACGTCGGCGAGAAGCGCGGCGAGCACCGGCCCTGTGCCGTCCGGGAGGCTCTCGGTGAGTGCGGCGACGGCGGCGCGGCGGACCGCCGGGTCGGCGTCGTCGAGGTAGCTGCGGAGCGCCGCGAGACCGGGCTGCTCCTCGGTGAGGGCGAGCAGCTCCAGGATGCGCGGACTGCGGCCGGGGACGTGCGCGCCCTCGCTCTCCCCGTCTGCGCCCGCCGGGGGTTCCGCGTCGCCGCCCGGCGCCGTGGTGCCGGAAGCACCTGGCGCGGTCTGCGCGCCGGATCCCACCGGAGGGACGTCACGACGGCCGGCCGTGGCGACCTGTTCGGGATGGACCTCCCCGATGAAGCGGGATGCGCCGCCCACCGGGGCGTACTCCTCGACGGGGACGAGATAGGGATCGACCGGCCGTGCGGTGAACTCCATGGCGCCCGACGCCGACTTGCGCAGGTCCAGGTGGTGCAGCCAGTCGGTGTCGTCGCTGTGCGGGTGGTCGGTGCGCTCGTGGTAGAGGCCCCAACGGGACTCGGTACGGGCCAGTGAGGACCGCGCGGCCATCTCGGCGCAGTCGCGGATGAAGCTGACCTCCGCGCACCGCATCAGCTCGTGCGGCGTGCGGGCGCCCATGCCGTCGATGTCCTCCCGCATCCGCTCGAAGTGCTCGACGGCGAGCGACAGCCGGGCGCCGCTCTTGGGCGGCGCGACGTAGTCGTTGACGAAGCGGCGGAGCTTGTATTCGACCTGCGGCTGCGGCGGCCCGTCGGGGTGGCGCAGCGGACGGTAGATCAGCTCGTGGGCGTCACGCAGCTGGGTGGCGGGCAACGCGCCCCGGTACGGCGTGCACCGGGCCGCGTCGGCGCCCGCCAGGTCACCGAAGACGAAGGCGCCGATCATGTAGTTGTGCGGCACACAGGCCAGGTCGCCCGCCGCGTACAGGCCGGGAACCGTGGTGCGGGCGTGCTCGTCGACGCGTACGCCGGATGCCGAATGCCCGCCGCACAGCCCGATCTCGGAGATGTGCATCTCGATGTCGTGAGTGCGGTAGTCGTGCCCGCGCCCGGCGTGGAAGGTGCCCCGGGTGGGGCGTTCGGTGGTGTGCAGGATCCCTTCGAGGGCCGCGACGGATTCCTCCGGGAGGTGGCTGAGCTTGAGGTAGACGGGGCCGCGTTCCGAGGCGACCTCGGCGGCGAACTCGGCCATCATCCGGCCCGACCAGTAGTCGGAGTCGACGAACCGCTCGCCGTGCCGGTTGACCTGGTAGCCGCCGAAGGGATTGGCGACGTAGGCGCAGGCAGGGCCGTTGTAGTCCTTGATCAGCGGGTTGATCTGGAAGCACTCGATGCCGGTGAGTTCGGCCCCCGCGTGATAGGCCATGGCGTAGCCGTCGCCGGCGTTCGTGGGGTTCTCGTAGGTGCCGTAGAGGTAGCCGCTCGCGGGCAGGCCGAGACGGCCGCAGGCGCCGGTCGCGAGGATCACCGCGCCCGCGCGGACGGTGACGAACTGTCCGGTGCGGGTGTTGAATCCCGCCGCGCCCACCGCCCGGCCGCCGGCGGTCAGCACACGTACCGGCATGACACGGTTCTCGATGCGGATCCGCTCGCGCATCTCGCGGCGGCGCAGCTGCCGGTAGAGGACCTTCTTGACGTCCTTGCCCTCGGGCATGGGCAGGACGTACGAGCCGGAGCGGTGCACCTGGCGCACCGCGTACTCGCCGTGCTCGTCCTTCTCGAACTTCACGCCGTACGACTCCAGCCGCTGCACCATCGCGAAGCCGCGGGTCGCGGTCTGGCGGACGGTGGACTGGTCGACGATGCCGTCGTTGGCGCGGGTGATCTCCGCGACGTAGTCGTCCGGCTCGGCGCGTCCTGGGATGACCGCGTTGTTGACGCCGTCCATGCCCATGGCCAGCGCGCCGGAGTGGCGGACGTGGGCCTTCTCCAAGAGCAGGACGGACGCGCCGTGTTCGGCGGCGGTGAGGGCCGCCATGGTGCCGGCGGTGCCGCCGCCGATGACGAGGACGTCGCAGGACAGTTCCTCGGCGCTGTCGAGGGCGGGGATCTCCATGGCGTTGCCTTTCAGTTGCCGTGTCACGCCGGTCGGGGGTGTGACGAGCCGGCCCGTTGACGGGCGCGGGAGCCGGGTGGCGGTGCGGGTGTCCGTGGGGCGCGGGTCGGGTGCGCCGTTCAGTCGGTCGTGCGCTCGCCGAGCGAGGCGAGGATCTCGCGGCGCAGCGCGACCGTCGCGGCGTCACGGTGTGCGGCGCGCTCCCGTGGCCGGGGGACCGTCCGCACCCGCCCGGTGCCGAGCAGCGCGACCCGGTCGCCGAGGAACAGCGCCTCGTCCACGTCATGGGTGACGAAGACGACGGTGGAGTGCGTGCCGCGTAGCACCGACACCAGCAACTCCTGCATCCCGGCGCGGGTTTGGGCGTCGAGGGCGCCGAACGGTTCGTCCATCAGGACGGCGCGCGGTTCCCCCGCCAGGGCGCGCGCAAGCTGCGCGCGCTGCCGCTGACCGCCGGAGACCTGGTGCGGCAGCCGGGCGGCGTGCTCGGCGAGCCCGACCCGCGCCAGCCAGTCGTCCGCCCGCGCACGGCGCTCCGCGCGCGGTACGCCCCGGATGGCCAGTGGCAGGACGACGTTGGCGCGCAGACTGCGCCAGGGCAGCAGCGCGTCCTCCTGGAAGACCAGCGCCCGGTCGGCGGCGGGCCGGTCGATCGGCCCGCCCTCCTGCCCGACCTGCCCGCCGAGGGGCGGCAGCAGGCCGGCGAGAGTCCGCAGCAGGGTGGATTTGCCGCAGCCGGACGGTCCGACGACGGTCAGAATCTCGCCGGGGGCGACATCGAGGTCCAGGCCGCGCAGTACGGGACTGCCGGGACGGCCGAGCACTGCGTCACGGAGCGTCAGCCGCACGCCGCGGCCCGGCGCCTGGGAGGGAACGGAGGTGGTGACGTCGGTACTGGTCACGACGGTGCTCGCTCTCCACGGGTAGGGGCGGTCCGGCCGGGCCGCCGGCGGGCGCGGCCGGTGGACGGCTCCGGACGGCCGGAGGCGGTGCGCGGCAGCCAGCGGGTCACCCGGCGGCCCAGCACCTCCACCGCCGTGGAGGTGAGCCAGCCGAGCAGCCCGATGGTGGCCATGCCGACGAAGACGCCCGGATAGTCGACGATCGTGTAGTCCTGCCAGGTGCGGTAGCCCACGCCGTACTCGCCGGAGATCATCTCGGCGGAGATCACACAGATCCAGGCGACGCCGATGCCCACCGAGAGCCCGCCGAGGATGCCGGGCAGTGCCCCCGGAAGCACCACCGACCACAGGACGCGCCACCGCCCGCCGCCCATGGTGCGCACCGCTTCCTCCCACACCGGCGTCAGCGCCCGTACGGCGTGCCGTGTGGAGACGGTGACCGGGAAGAACGCCGCGGCGAAGGTGATGAAGACGATGCCCTGCTCATTTCCGGGGAACAGCAGGATCGCGACCGGCACGAGCGCGATCGCCGGTATGGGGCGCAGGACTTCGAGCAGCGGGCCGAACAGATCGGCGGCGAGCGGCGACCGGGCGACGGCGGTACCGACGGCGACGCCGAGGACCGCCGCGAGGGCGAAGCCGCTGAGGATGCGCGTGAGGCTGTCGGTGAGGTCCTGCCAGTAGGTGGCACGGGCGAGCCGCAGGCCGAACTCGTGGGCGGTCTCGGTGACGGTCGGCAGCTGCGAGAAGCGCAGCCATCCGTTGACGCCGAAGTGCGTCAGCAGCTGCCACAGCGCCAGCGCGGTGAGGAGCGAGGCGGCACGGCGGGCGTGGCGGCCCCAGGGCCGCCGCCCCTCGTTGCGCGCCGGAGCACCGGTCTTCTCAGCCCCCGTCACGGGTGCTGCTTCCTCGGTCGGGGCGCTCACGTGGCACGCTCCAGCGCGTCGGCGTAAGCGAGGGTGCGGGCGCCCGGATGGCCGTCCACCCAGTGCCGGGCGGTCGCGGCGGTGGCGAAGGGCAGGAGCCGCTCGCCGTCGCGGACCCAGACCGACCGGTTGGCGAACCAGCGGGTACCGGTCGTCGCGTCGGCGACGTACGCGGCCCGGACCCGGCCGGGGTGTGCGGCGGCGAACCGCAGCAGGGCCGCCGGTGTGGCGAAGGAGTGCGTCCGGTCCTCGCCGCGCAACCACACCTCGTGCGCCGACGGATGGGCGGTGGAGCGCCGCGCCTTGGCGTAACCGCTGCCGTACGACTGCTTGACGTAGTGGTCGTCGACGAACGCGTCCACGTCGACGGGGCCGGTCAGCTTGGCCGCCCGGAGCACCGCGACGTCCTTCTTCAGGGCCGCGACGAGGGCCGGCTTCAGCGTGGGATCGAAGGTCGCGATGCCGCCCGCGCCGTTGTAGAGGTAGACCACCTCAGGGGGCAGCCCGGTGGACTTCGCCACCCGCTGGGCGGCGTCGACGGGATGGTCCTGCAGATAGCGCGTCGCCTCACGCTGCGCCGTCAGGAACGCCTTGACCACGGCCGGCCGCTGGTCGGCGAACGCGTCGCGCACGGTGACGCCGTGGAACGTGGGCAGCTTCAGCGCGCCACCGTCGTACAGCGCCTTCGCCTTGCCCTGGAAGGCGAGCAGCCCCGGCCAGGCCACGAACTGCGAGAGGGCGTCCGCGCTGCCCGACTGCAGGGCCGAAGCACCCACCGCGGGCTGCTGGTTGAGCTTGCGGATGCCGCGCTCGGGGTCGATCCCGGCCTGCTGGAGAGCCCGTACGAGGGTGCCGTCGGCGGCCGAACCGACGCTGGTGGAGACCTTCTTGCCGCGCAGGTCCGCGAGCGAGCGCAGCCGGGAGCCGGGCGCGGTGACGACGGTGTTGAGCGCGCCGCGCAGGTTGTAGCCGGTGGTGGAGATCAGCCTGGTGGGGGCGTCCAGTTGCTTGCCGCGGGCCGCGTTGAGCAGCAGCGGGAAGTCGCCCATCGAGCCGATGTCGACCTTTCCCGCGACCATCTGCGCCGTGATCGGCGCGCCGGTGGCGTAGTCCTGCCACGCGACCTCGTACGTCGTGCCGTCGCGGCGGCCCTGGGCGCGCAGCTCGCGTTCGAAGGAGCCGAGCGAGCGAAGCAGGGTGCCGGCGGTGACGGTGTTGATGGTCTTGGACTGGTAGCCGACGGTCACCGTGACCGTGTTGCCGTCCGAGGCGTCGGCGGCGGTGCCGCAGGCGGTCAGCGAGGACAGCAGGGCCGTGGACAGGGCGGCGGCGAGCGCGGCACGGCGGGCCGGACGGCCGGCCGGCGGCGGCGCGGCCGGCGCGGACGGGGGCGGCAGCATGAGCGGGAGACCTTTCATCGCAACAGGTAGGGCATGTTGACCGTGACCGCGCCGGTGGGGCAGCGGGCAGCGCACGGGCCGCAGTACCAGCACTCGTCGACGTGCATGTACGCCTTGTCGCTGGCCGGGTCGATGGCGAGCGAGTCGAGCGGACACATGTCGACGCAGAGTGTGCAGCCGTCGATGCACTTGGACTCGTCGATGGTCACGGGCACGTCGGCGCGTTGGGGTGCGAGAGGCATGGCGGTCTCCAGGACACGGTGCGGATGGGCGGATGCGCGTAGGCAGAGCAGCGCAGAGGGGGCAGAGCGGGGGGGGGCGGGTGCGGCGAGATGGGCCGGCCGGGCGGTGGGATCGGGCGCGTACGGATCGCAAGCAGCGCGCTGTCCACCGTCGGAGGGTGTGCGCTCGGTCGGCAGGGCGCGGGCTGACCTGGCACGCCCGGGTCGTGCTGCGGTCCCCGCGCCGGGGGCTACTGCTCTCCCGGGGCGCCTTGCCCCCTACGACCTTGGGGGAGTACGGAGTTCGAGCCTGCGGGCAGGTCGACCGGGTGCCTGCTGCGCGCCCGCAGCAGGACAGCCGTACGGCGCGGGGCTGCCGGCACACCCGGCCGGGCGCCCGCGCGTCGCCGGGTAGGCGAGCTGCCGGGCGCGGTCGGCGCGGAGCCGGCCGCGGCGGGTGGCCGGGACCTGGCTCGTGTGCTGGCGGATGCGTTCGGCTGGCATGCGGTGGACCATACCGACGCGAGGGCGCACATGGTGTTGCTGAAGTGTTGCGCCACCTGACGTTCCCCAGTCACTCCTTTGACCTGCTGCTTTGTCGCGTCGACGGCAAGATCTGCCACTTGCGCCGCATCGGGTACGGGCACGGCGGCGGCTCGCGGGCAGCAGCGGAAGCAGGCGCACGGCTGTCACCATGGCAGGGTGAACGCCGTCGAGGACTCAGCCGAGGTCACCGTTCGCGCCGCCACCGGTGACCTGCTGCCCGTGGTGGAACGGCTGGCGCAGTTGGAGCGCCACGACCTGTCCGAGTTCCGAGGGACCGGGCCGTACGCCGACGGCCGGTTCCACGTCGGCGAGCTGCCGCTGTTCTTCACCGCGCGCGATCGCGCCGCCCACCTCATCCATCACGGCTCCCGGCTCGCCGGCTTCGCGCTGACCCGGCGCCTCGACACCGCCACCTCCGTCAGCGCGTTCTTCGTCGTCCGCGCCCTGCGCCGGCGCCGCGTCGGGCACAGGGCCGCCCTGGAACTGCTGCGCCGGCAGCCCGGCCCCTGGGCGATCGCCTTTCAGGAAGAGAACCCGGCAGCCGCGCATTTCTGGCGAAAGCTGGCCACCGCGGCCGTCGGCCCGTCCTGGCGCGAGGAACGGCGTCCGGTCCTCGGCAAGCCCGAACTGCCCTCGGACGTATGGCTGTTGTTCGATACCTGGAGTTAGCGGTCGACCGGTGGCGGTGAGGGGGCCGGGCAGTCGGCGCCCGTCGTCACCGGCCGACCGGTCCGCGCGGGTGGGAGGAGAAGAGAAGGTGAGCGAGCTGCGGTATCCGGAGATCGAGCCGTACGACACGGGGATGCTCGACGTCGGCGACGGCAACCTCGTGTATTGGGAGGTCTGCGGCAATCCCGACGGCAAGCCCGCCCTGGTCGTCCACGGTGGGCCGGGGTCCGGCTGCACGGCCGGCGCACGCCGGCACTTCGACCCCGGCCGCTACCGCACCGTCCTGTTCGACCAACGAGGCTGCGGCCGGAGCACCCCGCACGCCAGCGACCCGGCCACCGACATGCGGCACAACACGACCGGTCATCTGCTCGCCGACATGGAGCGGCTGCGGGAGCACCTCGGCATCGAACGCTGGCTGCTGTTCGGCGGTTCGTGGGGTTCGACCCTGCTCCTGGCGTACGCGCAGCGCCACCCGCACCGCGTGTCGGAGATCGTCGTCCCCGGGGTCACGACCACCCGGCGCTCGGAGATCGACTGGCTCTACCGGGGTGTCGGCCGGTTCTTCCCCGAGGAGTGGGAGCGCTTCGCCGCAGGCGCCCGCGGCGCGCCCCGCGACGGCGACCTCGTCGGGGCGTACGCCCGCCTGGTGGCGGACCCCGACCCCGCCGTCCGGGAGCGGGCGACCGCCGACTGGTGCGCCTGGGAGGACGCGGTCCTCTCCCTGGAGCCGTCCGGCAGCGCCCATCCGTACGGCGACCGGCCGTCCGCGGCCCGGATGGCTCTGGTCCGGATCTGCTCGCACTACTTCTCCCACGGCGCGTGGCTGGAGGAGGGCGCCCTGCTGCGCGACGCCGGACGGCTCGCCGGCATCCCCGGGACGCTCATCCACGGCCGCCAGGACATGGCCGGCCCCCTCGGCACCGCCTGGGAGCTGTCCCGGGTCTGGCCCGACGCCCGGCTGATCGTCATCGACGACGCCGGGCACAAGGGGAGCGACGCCACGCAGGCGCAGGTGATCGCGGCGCTCGACCGGTACGCCGGGAGCTGACCCGGCGGCGCCCGTCGGCGGGGGCGACCGGTCCAGGGGCGCCGCGACCTCGATGTCGGATTCTCGCCAGCCGGAGCGGTGGCGACTGAGGAATCCTGAGGTCATGCACACCGACACCGAGCGCTGCGTGCGCGCCGTGCAGTCCAAGGACGCCCGCTTCGACGGCTGGTTCTACACCGCCGTGCTCACGACCCGTATCTACTGCCGCCCCAGCTGCCCGGTGGTGCCGCCCAAGCCCGAGAACATGAGCTTCTACCCGAGTGCCGCCGCCGCTCAGCAGGCCGGATTCCGTGCCTGCAAGCGCTGCCGCCCGGACGCCAGCCCCGGCTCGCCGCAGTGGGACGAGCGGGCCGACCTCGTCGCCCGCGCGATGCGGCTGATCGCGGACGGCGTCGTCGACCGCGAGGGCGTCCCGGGCCTGGCCGGCAGGCTCGGCTACAGCCCCCGCCAGGTGGAGCGCCAGCTCCTCGCCGAACTCGGCGCGGGGCCGCTCGCCCTGGCCCGCGCCCAGCGCGCCCAGACCGCCCGGCTGCTGGTGGAAACCACCCCACTGCCGATGGCCGATATCGCCTTCGCCGCCGGCTTCGCCAGCATCCGCACCTTCAACGAGACCGTACGGGAGGTCTTCGCGCTCGCCCCGACGGCGCTGCGCGAGCGCGCCAGGCCGGGCCCGCGCACCGCCGCCCCCGGCACGCTCACGCTGCGGCTCCCCTTCCGGCAGCCGCTGAACCCCGACAACCTCTTCGGACATCTCGCGGCCACCGCCGTCCCTGGCGTCGAGGAGTGGCGGGACGGCGCCTACCGTCGCACCCTGACGCTGCCCTACGGCCACGGCATCGTCGCCCTCTCGCCCCGCCCCGACCACATCGACTGCCGGCTGTCCCTCACCGATCTGCGCGACCTGGCGGGCGCCATCGCCCGCTGCCGCCGGATGCTCGACCTCGACGCGGACCCGGAGGCCGTCGACGCCCTGCTGCGCGAGGATCCGCAGCTCGCCCCGCTCGTCGACAAGGCGCCGGGCCGACGCGTCCCGCGCACCGTCGACGCCGACGAGTTCGCGGTCCGCGCCGTCCTCGGCCAGCAGGTCTCCACCGCGGCCGCCCGCACCCACGCCGCCCGGCTGGTCCTCGCCCACGGCGAGAAGATCGACGACGCGGGCGGCGGCCTCAGCCACCTCTTCCCGTCCGTCGCGGCACTTGCCGAGCTGGATCCGGGATCCCTGGCCATGCCCCGCACCCGCCGCGCCACGCTCACCGGCGTCATCGCGGCCCTGGCCTCCGGCGGCCTGCACCTCGGCGTGGGCAGTGACCGGGAGGAGGCCCGCGCGCGGCTCGCGGAGCTGCCGGGCGTCGGGCCGTGGACCGTCGAATGCATCGCGATGCGAGCCCTCGGCGATCCCGACGCCTTCACCCCCACCGACCTCGGTCTGCGCCGCGCCGCCGCACGGCTCGGTCTGCCCGACACGCCCGCGGCACTCGTCAAGCACTCCGCGATCTGGAGCCCCTGGCGTGCCTACGCCGTCCAGTACCTCTGGGCCACGGACGACCACCCCATCAACCGTCTCCCCACGAACTGAGCCCGCTGCCATGACCCTTCCCATGCCCCGGCACACCCGGCACTCCGACCTCGACCGGCACTCCGAGCACAGCGCCGACGCGCCGGTTCGCACCCACACCGTCCTGGACGACACACCGGTCGGCCCGCTGACCCTCGTCGCCGAAGGCTCCGCCCTCACCGGCCTCTACATGACCGACCAGCGCCACCGCCCGCCCCAGGAGGCCTTCGGCCTTCCCGCGGACCCCCGCGAGGAGCCCTACGCCGCCACCATCGCCCAGCTCACGGCATATTTCCGCGGCGAGTTGACCACCTTCGATCTCCCGCTGGCGCTGCGCGGCACGCCGTTCCAGCGGCGCGTCTGGGCAGCCCTGTGCACCATCCCGTACGGCGAGACGCTCGGCTACGGACAGCTCGCCGCACGTCTCGGCGCCCCGACGGCGGCCCGTGCGGTAGGACTGGCCAACGGACGCAACCCGGTCGGGATCATCGTCCCCTGCCACCGCGTCGTCGGCGCCAACGGCAGCCTCACCGGCTACGGCGGCGGCCTGGACCGCAAGCGCCGTCTGCTCGCCTTCGAGCGCGAGGACAGCGCCCTGTTCCCGGCGGAGACCTGCGGCTGAGGCACGGCAGCCAGGAGCGGGAGCCGCGTCACACCCCGCGGCACACGGGCGGCGTGGCCCCTGCTCGCAGCCGCCGCGGAACAGCGCAGGTCATGCCGATGGGCCGGAAGCACCCGCGGGCGGCACGCCGTCCTCCAGCTCCGCGGGGCCGCCGCCCTCCGCGAGGACCTTGAGGGCGGCAGCGAGGCGCAGTGCCATCTGCGCGCTCACCAGAGTCTGCGCCTCGTCGAAGTGCACCAGGCGCCAGGACAGCAGCTCCTCCTCCTGGAGCCGGACGGCGGCGAGCCGGTCCGCGTCCAGCACCCCACCGTCGAAGAGGTACGACACCAGCGGCGGCCGCCCCTCCCCTCGCACCCAGTCGACGGTGAGCAGCGCGCCCAGCTCGACGTCCAGGCCGATCTCCTCGGCGGTCTCGCGGCGGGCGGCCTGCCGGGGCGACTCGCCGGCGTCCGACTCGACGGTCCCGCCCGGCACGAGCCAGGTGTCCCGATAGTTGGGCTCCACCAGCAGGATGCGGCCCTCCGCATCCCGGAAGACGGCACCCGCACCCGCGAGCACACGGGGCAGTCCGGCGAGGTAAGTGGCGTAATCCATGGTCGTCACGGCGCGAGCCTAGAGCGTGTCCCGCGGATCTTCGAGCTGCACGAGGACGCGTCCGACCCCGCCTGCGACCGGTGTGCCCTGTTCGCCGGGCCGCAACCCGGATAAGGTCACAGCGGCGCGACTGCCAGTTCGAAAGCAAGGGGAAACACGGTGGCGGACGCAGCAAGGACCAACACAGCACATGTGCTGATCGCCGCGGACAAGTTCAAGGGTTCGCTCACGGCCGTCGAGGTCGCCGAGCACGTCACGGCCGGCCTGCGACGCGTGATCCCCACGCTGGACGTGGCGGCCATCCCGGTCGCGGACGGCGGCGACGGCACCGTCGCCGCGGCGCTCGCGGCCGGCTTCACCCGGCACCAGGCCCGGGTCACCGGCCCCACCGGAAGTCCGGTGACGGCCACCTTCGCGCTGCGCGCCGACGGCACCGCGGTGGTGGAGATGGCGGAGGCCTCCGGACTGCAACACCTCCCGGAGGGCGTCTTCACCCCCCTCACGGCGACCACGTACGGCACCGGCGAGCTGCTCCTCGCGGCGCTCGACGCGGGCGCGACCTCGATCGTCTTCGGCGTCGGCGGCAGCGCCACGACCGACGGCGGCGCCGGGATGCTCGCGGCGCTCGGCGCCCGGTTCCTGGACGCGGACGGCCAGCCGGTGGCACCCGGCGGCGGCCCGCTCAAGGCTCTCGCCACGGCCGACCTGTCGGGCCTCGACCCCCGGCTGGCGCACACCGACATCGTGCTTGCCAGCGACGTGGACAACCCGCTCACCGGCCCGAAGGGCGCGCCCGCGGTCTACGGCCCGCAGAAGGGCGCGAGCGAGGAGGACGTCGCGGCGCTGGACGCCGCCCTCGCGCACTACGCCGAGGTGCTGGAGCGCGCCGTCGGCACCAAGGCCGCGGAGCATGCCCTGGCGCCCGGAGCGGGCGCGGCGGGCGGTATCGGATACGGCGCGCTGGTCGGCCTGGACGCGGCGTTCCGCCCCGGCATCGACGTCATGCTCGATGTGCTGGGCTTCGCGCCCGCCCTGGCCCGCGCGACCTTCGTCATCACCGGCGAGGGCTCGCTCGACCAGCAGACGCTGCACGGCAAGGCGCCCGCGGGGGTGGCCGCCGCCGCACGGGCCGCGGGCATCGACGTGGTCGCGGTCTGCGGCCGGCTCGCGCTGCCGCAGGACGCTCTGGTCGCGGCCGGCATCCGGCGCGCCTACGCGCTGACGGAGCTGGAGCCGGACCCGGCGCGCTGCATGGCCGAGGCAGGCCCCCTGCTGGAGCGGGCGGCGGAGAGCCTGGCCCGCGACTTCCTGCTCTGAGCGAGCGGCAGGGACGGCCGGCACCGGGTGATTCCCACCCGGCACCGGCCGTCCCTGCCCCTTGCGGGCGGGAAGAGCCGGCACCGGCCTTCCCCCAGCCCTCAGCCGGGAGAAGCTCTCAAGGGCTCTCCCGGCCCTCCAGGGGTCCACAGAGGCCCGCGCAGCCGCACTCGACTTCCCCGGGTCGCACAAAGCCCTCTCCGCCCACACACGGCCTGCCACGCGCCGTTCGTGGGCGCCCGGAAACGCGAGAGCCCCGAGCGCGGATGCGCTCGGGGCTCTCGGCGTTGTGGTGCGAGTGCGCTACGGAAGCTGCGCGGCACGCGCCTCGCGCCGGTTGTCGCGGAAGGTGTTGACCCGCCGGGCAGTGGCGAACAGCGGGATCATCGCGCCCATCACCACCTGCAGGGCGCAGCCGGTCTGCAGCAGCAGCTGGCCGCCGGGGGCGTCCAGCGCCCAGGCCGCGAGCATGCCCATGCTGAGCACGATCCAGCTGAGCATCGCCACCGCGAGCCGCCCCCGCGGCTTGGGGTACTCCACCCGGCTCACCATCAGCCAGGCCACCCCGATGATCGCCAGCAGCGTCGGCAGGAACGGCAGCTCCAGCAGCACGATGGCGACGACGGTCAGGGCGCCGAACGGACTCGGCATGCCCTGGAAGATCCCGTCGCGCAGCGTGACGCACGAGAACCGCGCGAGCCGCAGCACCACCGCGAGCAGCACCACGACAGCCGCGACCACCGACACCCGCTGATGCGCGTCCTGGGCGACCATGCCCCAGGTCACGACGAAGTAGGCGGGTGCCAGGCCGAAGCTGATCAGGTCGGAGAGGTTGTCCAGCTCGGCCCCCATCGCGGAGCTGCGCAGCTTGCGGGCCACCAGTCCGTCGAAGAGGTCGAACACCGAAGCGAGCAGCATCAGGATCACGGCCATGGCCGCGCTGTGCCGGGCCATGCCGCCGTCCTCGGTCCCCGTCAGGTGCGGGATGAGGACGCCGGTGGTCGTGAAGTACACGGCCATGAAGCCGCAGATCGCGTTGCCGAGGGTGAGGGTGTCCGCTATTGACAGCCGCGTGGACAGCGGCATGTCGTCCTCTTCCTCGGTCTCGGGTGCCCAGCCCGCCTGCGTCTCGGGATCAATCACGGTCAAGACGAGTCACCCCCGCGGTGGTGGCCTGGCCGACCTCGACCGCCGCCTCGACGCCCTCCGGGAGGTAGACGTCGACCCGCGAGCCGAAGCGGATCAAACCGATGCGCTCGCCCTGCTCGACCTTGGTGCCCTGGGGCACGTAAGGGACGATGCGGCGCGCGACCGCGCCGGCGATCTGCACCATCTCGATATCGCCGAGCTCGGTGTCGAAGTGCCAGACGACCCGCTCGTTGTTCTCGCTCTCCTTGTTGAACGCCGGAACGAATCCACCGGGGATGTGCTCCACCGACGTCACCGTGCCGGCCAGCGGCGCGCGGTTGACGTGTACGTTCAACGGGCTCATGAAGATCGCGACGCGGGTGCGCCCGTCCTTCCACGGCATGATGCTCTGCACCACGCCGTCGGCCGGGGAGATGACGCGGCCCTGAGCGATCTCCCGCTCCGGGTCGCGGAAGAACCACAGCATGCCCGCCGCCAGTGCGGTGGTGGGCACGGCGACAGCAGCCCAGCGGCCCGACCGGCGGGACCGGGCGAGGCTGACCGCTGCCGTGGCGACGGTCGGCAGGAGCCACGGCGACGCTCCGCGCGCGAGGCGGACACGACCGCGTTGTGCAGAGGATTGGCTGTGGGGCATGGATGACCTTCGTAGCGGAGGATGCCGCGTATGGGTACGGGGGACGGCGGCTTTCCGGGGATGCTATCGGTTGCGGGCGGCAACTGGCCAAGAGCCAGAGCCAATCCATGGCCGAAGAACGATGACGGGGTGTGATCTTCGTCAAGACGAAAGCGCCCCAAACAGGGCGTTCACCCCTGGATTCGGTACTCCTCCAGTAGCCGGCGACCAATGATCATTTTCTGGATCTCGGCGGTACCTTCACCGATCAGGAGCATCGGGGCCTCGCGGTAGAGACGCTCGATCTCGTACTCCTTGGAGAAGCCGTAGCCGCCGTGGATGCGGAAGGCGTCTTCGACGACCTCCTTGCAGTACTCGGAGGCCAGGTACTTCGCCATACCCGCCTCGAGGTCGTTGCGCTGACCCGAGTCCTTCTTGCGAGCGGCGTTCACCATCATTGCATGGGCCGCTTCGACCTTTGTGGCCATTTCGGCCAGTTTGAACTGGATAGCCTGATGCTGGGCGATGGGCTTGCCGAAGGTGTGTCGCTGCTGGGCGTAGGAAACTCCCAGCTCGAAGGCGCGCTGCGCGACACCGCAGCCGCGCGCGGCCACATTCACGCGGCCGACCTCGACGCCGTCCATCATGTGATAGAAGCCACGTCCGGTCTCGCCGCCGAGCACCCGGTCGGCCGGGATCCGCAGGCCGTCCATGATCAGCTCGGTGGTGTCGACCCCCTTGTAGCCCATCTTGTCGATCTTGCCCGGAATGGTCAGGCCGGGTCGCACCTCGCCGAAGCCCGGCTCCTTCTCCACCAGGAAGGTCGTCATCGACTTGTGCGGCGCGGTGCCCTCCGGGTGGCCCTCGTCCGTCTTGCACAGAACCGCGACGAGGGTGGAGGTGCCACCGTTGGTGAGCCACATCTTCTGGCCGTTGAGGACGTACTCGTCGCCGTCCCGCACGCCCTTGGAGGAAATCGCCGAGACATCCGAGCCCAGTGCCGGCTCCGACATCGAGAAGGCGCCGCGGATTTCGCCCGCCGCCATCTTCGGCAGGAAGTGGTCCTTCTGCTCCTGCGTGCCGTGTTGCTTGAGCATGTACGCCACGATGAAGTGGGTGTTGATGATGCCCGAGACGCTCATCCAGCCGCGCGCGATCTCCTCGACCGTCAGCGCGTAGGTCAGCAGGGACTCCCCGAGGCCGCCGTACTCCTCGGGAATCATCAGGCCGAAGACACCGAGTTCCTTGAGGCCCTCGACGATCTGCGTGGGGTACTCGTCCCGGTGCTCCAGCTCCGTGGCGACCGGAATGATCTCCTTGTCCACGAAGTCACGGACGGTGGAGAGGATTTCCCGCTGAATGTCGGTCAAGCCCTCGGTCTGCGAAAGACGACTCATCGCTACTTCTCCTTCTTGGCCGGAGGAGCCTGCATCTCCGGGCGGCCGGGCTGCTCGCCGCCGCGCTCCTTGATGTAGGTCTCGGTGGGGACCATCACCTTGCGCCGGAAGACGCAGACCAGGGTGCCGTCCTGCTTGTAGCCCTTGGTCTCGACGTACACGATGCCGCGGTCCGTCCTGGACTTCGACGGCGTCTTGTCCAGCACCGTCGTCTCGCCGTAGAGCGTGTCGCCGTGGAAGGTCGGCGCGACGTGCTTGAGGGACTCGATCTCCAGGTTGGCGATGGCCTTTCCGGAGACGTCCGGCACCGACATGCCCAGCAGCAGGGAGTAGATGTAATTGCCGACCACGACATTCTTTCCGAAGTCGGTGGTCTTCTCCGCGTAGTTGCTGTCCATGTGCAGCGGGTGATGATTCATCGTGAGCAGACAGAAGAGGTGGTCGTCGTATTCCGTGACGGTTTTCCCCGGCCAGTGCTTGTAGACATCGCCGACGGTGAACTCTTCGTAGGTACGGCCGAACTGCATCGCGCTTACGCCTCCGGGGCCTCGAACTTGGACGTGCGGGTCATGCCGGCGGCCCGGCCCTTGCCGGAGATGACCAGCGCCATCTTGCGGCTCGCCTCGTCGATCATCTCGTCGCCGAGCATCGCCGAACCCTTGGCGCCGCCCGCCTCGGAGGTGTGCCACTCGTAGGCGTCCAGGATCAGCTCGGCGTGGTCGTAGTCCTCCTGCGAGGGGGAGAAGACCTCGTTCGCGGCGTCGACCTGGCCGGGGTGCAGCACCCACTTGCCGTCGAAGCCGAGCGCGGCGGCGCGACCGGCGACCTCGCGGTATCCGTCAACATTCTTGATCTGAAGGTAAGGGCCATCGATCGCCTGCAGATCGTAGGTGCGAGCCGCCATCAGAATGCGCATCAGAATGTAGTGATAGGCGTCGGCGCCGTAGCCGGGCGGCTGCTCACCGACCACCAGGGACTTCATGTTGATGGAGGCCATGAAGTCGGCCGGACCGAAGATGATGGTCTCCAGGCGGGGCGAGGCGCCGGCGATCTCGTCGACGTTCACCAGACCCTTGGCGTTCTCGATCTGCGCCTCGATGCCGATCTTGCCGACCTCGAAGCCCATGGTCTTCTCGATCTGCGTCAGCAGCAGGTCGAGCGCGACGATCTGCTGGGCGTCCTGCACCTTCGGCAGCATGATGCAGTCGAGGTTGGGGCCCGCGCCCTCGACGACCGTGATGACGTCCCGGTACGTCCAGTGCGTGGTCCAGTCGTTGACCCGCACGACCCGCGTCTTGCCGGTCCAGTCACCGTTGTTCAGCGCGTCCACGATGGTGTGGCGGGCGCCTTCCTTGGCGAGCGGCGCGCAGGCGTCCTCCAGGTCCAGAAAGACCTGGTCGGCCGGCAGGCCCTGGGCCTTCTCCAGAAAACGCGGGTTGCTGCCGGGGACCGCGAGGCAGGAGCGGCGCGGGCGCAGACGGTTGACGGGGGTGCTCATGCGGGGACCTCCAGGGGGTCGAGCTTGTTCGCCTTCCGGATCTCGTCGACGATACGGCCGATGATCTCCGTGATACCGAAGTCCTTGGGTGTGAATACCGCCGCGACTCCGGCTTCGCGGAGGGCGGTGGCGTCGGCGGACGGGATGATCCCGCCGACGATGACCGGCATGTCGTCGACGCCGGTGCGGTGCAGCCGGGCCAGTACGTCCGGCACCAGCTCTGCGTGCGAGCCGGAGAGGATCGAGAGCCCGACGCAGTGCACGTCCTCGGCGACCGCCGCCGAGACGATCTGCTCCGGCGTGAGCCGGATGCCTTGGTAGATCACCTCGAAGCCCGCGTCGCGGGCCCGTACGGCGATCTGCTCGGCGCCGTTGCTGTGTCCGTCGAGGCCGGGCTTGCCGACCAGCAGGCGCAGCTTGCCGCTGCCGAGTTCCTCGGCGGTCCTGGCGACCTTCTCGCGGACGGCCGCGAGCGGGGTGCCCGTCTCGGCGGCGACCGCCACCGGTGCGCTGGAGACTCCCGTGGGTGCCCGGAACTCGCCGAAGACGTCCCGCAGCGCCCAGGCCCATTCGCCGGTCGTGACGCCGGCGCGGGCGCACTCCAGGGTGGCCGCGAAGAGGTTGCTGTCGCCCGCCGCGGTCTTCTTGAGTGTCGACAGCGCCTCCTGGGCGCGTGCCTCGTCACGGTTGTCCCGCCAGTCGTGCAGGGCCTTGACGACGCGCGCCTCGTTGGCGGGGTCGACGGTCATGATCGCGGTGTCGAGGTCCGCGGTGAGCGGGTTGGGCTCGGTCGACTCGTAGCAGTTGACGCCGACGATCTTCTCCTCGCCGGCCTCGATCCTGGCCCGCCGCTCGGCGTGCGCGGAGACCAGCTGCGACTTGAGGTAGCCGGACTCCACGGCGGCCATCGCGCCGCCCATCTCCTGGATCCGGTCGATCTCGGTCAGGCACTCGTCGACCAGGGCGTCGACCTTGGCCTCGATGACGTGCGAGCCGGCGAAGATGTCCTCGTACTCCAGCAGGTCGCTCTCATGGGCCAGCACCTGCTGGATGCGCAGCGACCACTGCTGGTCCCACGGCCGCGGCAGTCCCAGCGCCTCGTTCCAGGCGGGGAGCTGGACGGCGCGGGCGCGGGCGTCCTTGGAGAGCGTGACGGCGAGCATCTCCAGCACGATGCGCTGGACGTTGTTCTCCGGCTGCGCCTCGGTCAGGCCGAGCGAGTTGACCTGAACGCCGTAGCGGAAGCGCCGCTGCTTGTCGTTCTCGATGCCGTAGCGCTCACGGGTGATGCGGTCCCAGATGCGGCCGAAGGCGCGCATCTTGCACATCTCCTCGACGAAGCGGACGCCGGCGTTGACGAAGAACGAGATCCGGGCGACGACGTCCCCGAACTTCTCCGCCGGCACCTGCCCGGAGTCGCGGACGGCGTCCAGCACCGCGATGGCGGTGCTCATCGCGTACGCGATCTCCTGGACCGGCGTGGCGCCCGCTTCCTGCAGGTGGTAGCTGCAGATGTTGATCGGGTTCCACTTGGGGATGTTGGCCACCGTGTACGTGATCATGTCGGTGGTCAGGCGCAGGCTGGGGCCCGGCGGGAAGACGTGCGTCCCCCGCGACAGGTACTCCTTGACGATGTCGTTCTGCGTCGTCCCCGACAGCTTGGTGATGTCGGCGCCCTGCTCCTCGGCCACCACCTCGTACATCGCCAGCAGCCACATGGCCGTGGCGTTGATGGTCATCGAGGTGTTCATCTTGTCCAGCGGGATGTCCTGGAACAACCGCCGCATGTCACCGAGATGGGACACCGGAACCCCGACCCGGCCGACCTCGCCGCGGGCGAGGATGTGGTCGGGGTCGTAACCGGTCTGCGTCGGAAGATCGAACGCGACCGACAGACCGGTCTGGCCCTTGGCGAGGTTGCGCCGGTACAGCTCGTTGGACGCCTCGGCGGTGGAGTGTCCGGCGTACGTCCGCATCAGCCACGGACGATCCTTCTGACGCTCAGTCATGTGAGACCCGTATCTTCGTGGTTCAGACGCTTCAGACGTTCCGGAACCGGTTGATGGCGTCGAGGTGCTTGGCGCGCATCTCCTCGTCGCGCACACCCATGCCCTCCTCGGGGGCCAGCGCCAGCACGCCGACCTTGCCCTGGTGGAGGTTGCGGTGCACGTCGTAGGCGGCCTGACCGGTCTCTTCGAGAGTGTAGGTACGCGACAGGGTCGGGTGGATCTTGCCCTTGGCGATCAGACGGTTGGCCTCCCACGCCTCGCGGTAGTTGGCGAAGTGCGAGCCGACGATCCGCTTCAGCGACATCCACAGGTAGCGGTTGTCGTATTCGTGGTTGTAGCCGGAGGTGGAGGCGCAGGTCACGATGGTGCCGCCCTTGCGGGTGACGTACACGGACGCGCCGAAGGTCTCCCGGCCGGGGTGCTCGAAGACGATGTCCACGTCCTCGCCGCCGGTCAGCTCGCGGATGCGCTTGCCGAAGCGCTTCCACTCGCGCGGGTCCTGGTTGTGCTCGTCCTTCCAGAACTTGTAGCCCTCGGCGTTGCGGTCGATGATCGCCTCGGCGCCCATCTTCCGGCAGATCTCCGCCTTCTGGTCGCTGGAGACCACGCAGATCGGGTTGGCGCCGCCGGCCAGCGCGAACTGGGTGGCGTAGCTGCCGAGGCCGCCGCTGGCACCCCAGATCAGGACGTTGTCGCCCTGCTTCATCCCGGCGCCGTTCTGGGAGACCAGCTGGCGGTACGCGGTCGAGTTGACCAGACCGGGCGACGCCGCCTCCTCCCAGCTCAGGTGCTTGGGCTTGGGCATCAGCTGGTTGGACTTGACCAGGGCGATCTCGGCGAGGCCGCCGAAGTTCGTCTCGAAGCCCCAGATCCGCTGCTCGGGGTCGAGCATCGTGTCGTTGTGGCCGTCGGAGGACTCGAGCTCCACGGACAGGCAGTGCGCGACGACCTCGTCGCCCGGGCCCCAGGCGTTGACACCGGGGCCGGTGCGCAGCACGACACCGGCGAGGTCGGAGCCGATGACGTGGTAGGGCAGGTCGTGGCGCTTGGTGAGCGGGGAGAGGCGGCCGTAGCGCTCGAGGAACCCGAACGTCGACACCGGCTCGAAGATCGAGGTCCACACGGAGTTGTAGTTGACGGAGGAGGCCATCACGGCGACCAGCGCCTCACCGGGGCCGAGCTCGGGCACCGGCACGTCTTCGACGTGCAGCGACTTGCGGGGGTCCTTCTCCTTGGACGGCACGCCGGCGAACATCTCGGCCTCGTCCTTGTGCACGGTCACCGCGCGGTAGGACTCGGGGATGGTCAGCGCGGCGAAGTCGTCGCTGGTGGTGTCGGTCGCGAGGATTGCGTCCAGGATTTCGTTCACGGTGTGCCTCCGGCGAGTGGGATCTCCCCTGCTCGTCGGCGCCCCCTGCTCGACGGGAAGCCGAGAGCTGGGGCGGGCCGGGAGCTCGGGGAAGCGTTGAGGGAAACGCTTGGGTGGAACGTCGGGGGTGGTGCGGAGGTGGTGCCGTCGGTTCGGCCGGGTGGCTCCGTTTCCTCGGCTCCCGCGGTTGTCGCGGGGCGTCGGTCGCGGCGCCTGGCAGCGCTGGTGAGCGCAGTGTCGCCTGGTGACGCAGGCATCCGGGCGAGCAGCCACGGTTGGCTTGCTGGGACAGCCGGCGTACGAAGGTGCACTGCACGCCGGCCGCCCGGACACTCTCAACGTATGACACCGCGTGCCACTCGACAAGACACTGAGTGCCAACAATTTCTCTCAGATGTCATCCGGCGGGCACGCATGAGCAACAGACCCGCTCCTGGGGAGGGCAACCATCACTCTTCGCATTGATATGCGTGCGTCAGGTGGGCATGGGTGGGTTAGCCCATGCGGGTCGCAATGGAGCGGATTTCTCTCAGCGAGGGAACGCGGGCCGGCACGCCTTGCCGGAGGAAGAGCGTGGGCGGGCTCTCGGGGGAGCCGCGGGTCCTTGCGAGGGGCTGCCGTCCGGCAGCGGCCGGGGAGCGGCGATGGGGCCGTTCCGGCCGCGTCGCTCGCGTTCTCCCCCGTCGTGAAGAACGCGAGCGGATCGGTGCGTCAGCGCGTCACCGGATCAGTGCTCAGTTGCGGTCCTTGATGGCCTTGCGGATGGTGCGCATGACCTCGTCCAACGGGGCGTCGGTCCGCGCCACCGCGACCAGGACCTCGCCCTCCCGCGAGACGGCCGCCGGAGGAGCCTCACCGGCCGAGGTGCGGCCCGCGCCGATGCCCGAGCCGAACGTCTCCCGGACGATCTCGAAGGCGTGGTCGAGCTGGGCCTCCACATCGCCCTCGGCGCCCGCCCGCAGCCAGCGGCGCAGCACATGGTTGTGCGCGGTGACCACGGCGGACGCGGCGACCTCGGCGAGCAGCGGATCGTCGTCGCCCTCGCGGTGCGCGCCCTCGTCGAAGTGGCCCAGGAGGTAGCGGGTGAACAGCCGCTCGTAGCGGGCCACCGAGGCGATCTCCGCCTCGCGAAGGGTGGGCACCTCGCGGGTGAGGCGGTAGCGGGCCACGGCCACGGCCGGGGAGGCCGCGTACATCCGCATGACTTCCTTGATGCCGCGACAGACCGTGTCGAGCGGATGCTCGTGCTGCGGCGCTGCGTCCAGGACGGCCTCGGCACGTACGAGGGTGTCGTCGTGATCGGGGAAGATCGCCTCTTCCTTGGAGCGGAAGTGGCGGAAGAATGTGCGGCGGGCGACGCCCGCGGCGGCCGCGATCTCGTCGACCGTCGTCGCCTCGTAGCCCTTGGTCGCGAACAGTTCCATCGCCGCAGCGGACAATTCGCGGCGCATTTTCAGCCGTTGGGCGGCTGCGCGGCGGGTGCCGGGAGTGCTGGTCTCGGGTGTGTCGGTCGACGGCGTGCGAGCGGGCTGGGACATGTGGGGACGGTACTGCATGTTTACGCGGCCTGCGGCATCGGCTGCCGTCTGCGCCCCCCTGACCTGGGGCGGGCCGCCGGATGGTGCCAGCAGCCCGCCCCACGTTCCCCCGTCTTTCGACCGGGGATGTCCCCACCCGTCAGCGCCGGGCGTACTCACGGAAGCCGCGGCCGGTCTTGCGGCCGAGGCAGCCCGCGGCGACGAGGTGCTCCAGCAGCGGCGCCGGGGCCAGCCCGGGGTCGCGGAACTCCGCGTGCAGCACCTTCTCGATGGCCAGCGAGACATCGAGTCCGACGACGTCCAGGAGCTCGAAGGGCCCCATCGGGTACCCGCCGCCGAGCTTCATGGCCGCGTCGATGTCGTCCAGGGTCGCGTAGTGCTCCTGGACCATCTTGATCGCGTTGTTGAGGTACGGGAACAGCAGCGCGTTCACGATGAATCCGGCACGGTCGCCGCAGTCCACCGGGTGCTTGCGGACCTTCGTGCAGACCGCCCGCACCGTGGCGTGCACGTCATCCGCCGTCAGGACCGTGCGCACGACCTCCACCAGCTTCATCGCGGGCGCCGGGTTGAAGAAGTGCATCCCGATGACGTCCTGCGGCCGCGAGGTGGCACGGGCACAGGCCACGACAGGCAGCGAGGAGGTGGTGGTGGCGAGGACGGCGCCCGGCTTGCAGACCTTGTCCAGCGTGCCGAACAGCTGCTGCTTGACCTCCAGGTCCTCGGCGACCGCCTCGACGGCGAGATCGACGTCCGCGAAGGCGTCGAGCGAACCGGCCGGGGTGATCGCCGCCAGGGCGGCGTCCCGGGCCTCGGGGGCGAGCCGGCCCTTGTCCACCGAGCGGCCCAGCGACTTGGTGATCCTGGCCTTGGCCTTCTCCGCCTTCTCCAGGCTGCGGGCGGCCAGCACGACCTCGAAGCCCGCCTTCGCGAAGACCTCGGCGATGCCGCTCGCCATCGTCCCGGAGCCGGCGACTCCGACGCTGCGCACGGTGCGGCCGGCTGCGGCCTCGTCGGCCGCCGCGGGGGTCTCGGCGTCCGGCACGACCTCGCCGCTGCCGGGCTCGGCGTAGCTGTAGAAGCCGCGGCCCGCCTTGCGGCCGGTCAGCCCGGCCTCGGCCAGCTGCCCCAGGATGGGCGCGGGGGCGTGCAGCCGGTCGCGGGAGTCGGCGTACATCGCCTCAAGAACCGTCCGCGCGGTGTCCACGCCGATCAGGTCGAGCAGCGCCAGCGGGCCCATCGGCAGCCCGCAGCCGAGCCGCATCGCGGCGTCGATGTCCTCACGGGTGGCGTACTTGGACTCGTACATCGCGGCGGCCTGGTTGAGGTAGCCGAACAGCAGGCCGTCGGCGACGAAACCCGGGCGGTCGCCGACCGCGATGGGGTTCTTGCCCAGGTCGCGGGCCAGTTCGGTGACGGCGGCGACCGCGGTCGGCGCGGTGAGCACCGAGGACACCACCTCGACCAGCTTCATCGCCGGCGCGGGGTTGAAGAAGTGCACGCCGAGCACCCGCTCGGGCCGCAGGGAGTCGGCGGCCAGCCGGGTCACCGACAGCGCGTTGGTGCCGGTGGCCAGGATGGCCTCCGGCCGCACGATGTCGTCCAGCGCGGTGATCACCTGCCGCTTGAGCTCGTAGTCCTCCGGCACCACCTCGATGACGAGGTCGGCGTCCGCGGCGGCCTGCAGGTCCGAGAAGGTGCGGAACCGGGCGAGGATGTCCTGCCGCTCCCGCTCGGTGATCCGCTCGCGCTCGACGCCACGCGCGGTGGAGGCCGCGAGGGAGGCGACGGCGTGCCGGGCCGCGGCTTCGTCGGTGTCGATGCCGATGACCTCGCGGCCGGCCCGGGTGAGCACCTCGGCGATACCGGTGCCCATGGTGCCGAGGCCGACGACGGCCACGGTGGAAAGGGACGAGGGGGAGACTTCAGTTGAGAGGTCCGGTGTGGACTGAGGGCCCATCGCGAGACTCCAGAGAGTGTTCCCCTGAGGCAGGGGAGAGGTGACGACTGAGGGGTTGAGTCCGCGGACGCGGGCAGCAATGCGCTACGGCGGGGGGCGGCGGTGAGCCGCGGGGGCCGCAGCACTGCGGGAGCGCCGGCGGGAAGGGAGATCGGGCAAGCCCTGTCCCGGGGCCGTGCCGTGTTCTCCGTACAGGTGTCGTGCTGTGCGGTGCCGAACCGATGTCACTCATGGCGGCTGCGTCACCAGGCCGCCCGAGCAGGGGTGCCGCTCGTTCCAGCAGGTTAACCGGTGGGTAACCGGAGCGCCAGGGGTAGTCGGGGTCATTAGGCTGTGGCGCAGGCCACGTCGCACGGACCGGGGTGGCCCGGCGGGAGGGGAGCGACAAATGGAAGAGGAATTCCACGAGTTGACGGACCGGGTGCGGGCCGAACTCCGCTCCCCACAGGATCTGGTCGCCTACGAGCGGCTGCTGGGGCTGGCCCGCAAGAGCACCCCGGCCGCCCGGGAGGAACTGGCCAGGGTGCTGGTCGCGGTCGAACGCCCCCTGTGGGCCAGGGAGATCGCCGCCTTCGTGCTCGGCTGCGCGGGCGACAAGCGGGCCTTCGAGACGCTGGTGCTGCTGCTGAACTACCGCGATCCGGTGCGCTGCGCCACCGCCGCCCACGCCCTGGGCCGGCTCGGCGACCCCCGTACCGCCCGCGCGGCCGCCGCCCTGGCAACCAACCCGCTGCGCACCGCGTACGCCCTGCATCCCGTACGGCTGCTGGCCGAGCTGCGCGCGCCGCAGTCCGTGCCGGCGCTGGTCGCGACGCTGGAGCGGCTGCTCACCCCGCACAACCCGTACTGGCGGGTGGCGCTCGCCTGCGTCGAGGGTCTCGGTGCGCTGGGCGACCGGCGGGCCGTCCCCACCCTCGCCGCAGCCGCCGGACATCCGCGGCTGGCGGCCGCCGCGGCGGCGTCACTGGCGCGGCTGGGGGTCCAGGAGGACGCGGCGACGGCCCGGCCGGGCGATGCCGGCGGAGGGGGCGGCCGGGTTCACGCTCCCCGAAGGGGCGAGGACGAAGCGGTGCACGACGGTCCGGCGGACGGCGGGCCGGCCGCCGACGGGCGCCGGTAGCGCAGCTCGGGGACGCTCCTGCCCCCGACCTCGTACGCCTCCTCCGAACCGTCCGGCACGAACCCGGCCCGTTCGTAGAACCGCCGGGCGCGCGCGTTGCCGCGGACCACCCACAGATACAGGGTGCCGAAACCGGCGGCGCGGGCCCGGCCCATGGCCGCGGCCAGCAGGGCGCGTCCCACTCCGGTGCCGATCAGGGCCGGCATGACGTAGAGGGTGAGGAGTTCCCCCGGCGGCTCGCCCCCGGTCAACGCGCCCTCGGGCGGGGCGATATCGGGGTCACGGGCGGGTCCGACACACGCCCAGCCGACGACCTCGCCGTCCCGCTCCGCCACCAGGTCGGACATCTTTGGCGGCCGTCGCCCGAACCACGAGCGCCGCCGCTCGGCGTCGGCCGCGACGCTCATGGCGTCCAGATACGCCTGCGGCATCAGCCCGCGGTAGGCCGCCTGCCAGCCCCGTACCCGGAGCGCCGAGACGGCGTCGATGTCCGCCTCGGTCATCTCGCGTATCCGTACCCCGTCCGGCGGCCGCGCCGGCATCCGTTCCACAGACCCCTTCATGTCCGAGAGGGTAGGAAGCGTGGGTGAGGGGTCAAGGGCTTTTCGCGCTCCGGCAGCGCGGCGCTTGACCTTGCCCCAGGGGTAAGGGTTCGACACTCCCGGCATGGACAGGACCTCGCAGACCGCGCCCGGCGCGACCCGAACCCCGCGCAGAATCGTCATCGTCACCGGTGCAGGCACCGGTATCGGACGCGCCACCGCCCACGCCTTCGCCGACCGGGGAGCTTGCGTGCTGGCGGTCGGCCGCCGGGCCGCGCCGCTGGCGGAGACCGCGGCGAACGCCACCGGGGACGGCGAGATCGTTCCGTACGTCGCCGACATCACCGCGGACGGCGCACCCGAGGAGATCGTGCGCCACGCGGTCGAGACCTACGGGCGGCTCGACGTGCTGGTCAACAACGCCGCGGTGGTGGGCAGCGGGGCTCTGGGCACCTACAGCAAGGAGGGGATGGCCCCGCTCCTGGCGACGAACCTCGTCGCGCCGGTCCTGCTGACCCAGGCCGCCGTGCCGCACCTGGAGCGGACCGGTGGCGTGGTGGTCAACATCAGCACCTCGGTCGGCCAGCGGGGCTGGCCCGGCAACTCGGTCTACGCCGCCACCAAGACCGGCCTCGAACTCCTCACCCGCAGCTGGGCGGTGGAGCTGGCACCGCGTGGCGTACGGGTGGTGGCGGTCGCCCCCGGTGCGATCGAGACCCCGATCGCACTCCACCAGGGCTGGTCAGCGGAGCAGCGGGCGGCGGTCCGCACGTGGCAGATCGAGCACACGCCCATGGGGCGGGTGGGCCGTCCCGAGGAGGTCGCCCGGGCCGTCACCTGCCTGGCCGGGCCGTCCGCGTCGTTCGTGACCGGAGTGGTCCTTCCGGTCGACGGGGGAGCGGTGGTCGGCTGAGCGGACCGCCGGCCACGACCGGCCGGGGCAAAAGTCGGCACGACGACGCCACGACCCGCCACCGCCCTGGTAGAAACGGAGCCGGAGGGGGAGGTGGTTTCGTTGCGGATCGGGGAACTGGCCCGGATCACGGGCGCGTCGCCGCGGGCGCTGCGGCGCTACGAAAGCGATGGCCTGATTCATTCGGAGCGAGCGGCGAACGGCTATCGCGTCTACGACAGCGGCTCGGCCGTCCGCGTGCGGAACATCCGGCACCTTCTGGCAGCCGGGCTCACGCTCGCCGACGTCCACTGCTTCGCCGCTTGCCTGGACGGCGACATGGCCACCGCCCCGCCCTCGGCCGAGGGCCTGCGGATCGCCCGGGAGCGGCTCGCCGTCATCGACGCGCGCATCGCCGCCCAGACCGAGGCACGCGATCGTCTGGCGCGCGCCCTGGACGCGGCTCCGACCGCGGTGGCGTAGGGCCGGTGGACGCCCGGAGGCAGCCAACGAGGCTCAGAGCAGGGTCAGTTGGGTGGGCCCCGCCGTGGGCTCGTCCCGGCCGGCGGGCTCCGGCGGCGGAAGGCGACGGGTCTCACCGGAGCGGGCGGGGCCGATGCCGTACTCCGTGGCGAGTTCGTGGACCTGGCGGGTGATCCGGCGCTGGTACCACTTCGGGGCGTACGAGCCGCCGGCGTACATCCGCTCGTAGCGCGGCACCAGCCGGGGGTGGTGGCGCCCCAGCCATTCCATGAACCACTCCCGGGCGCCGGGCCGCAGATGGAGCACGAGCGGGGTGACGGAGCCGGCGCCGGACTCCGCGATGGCCCGGACCGTGGCGCGCAGCTGGTCCGGCGCGTCGCCGAGGAACGGGATCACCGGCGCCATCAGCACGCCGCACGGAATGCCGTGCGCGGTGAGCGTGCGCACCACGTCGAGGCGACGGTCCGGGGCGGGCGTGCCGGGCTCGACCGTGCGCCACAGCTCGCGGTCGACGAAGCCGACGGAGACCGAGATGCCGACGTCGGTGACCTCGGCGGCCTGCCGCAGTAGCTCCAGGTCGCGCAGGATCAGCGTGCCCTTGGTGAGGATCGAGAAGGGATTGGCGTGGTCGCGGAGGGCGCCGATGATGCCGGGCATCAGGCGGTAGCGGCCCTCGGCGCGCTGATAGCAGTCGACGTTGGTGCCCATGGCTATGTGCTCGCCGCGCCAGCGGCGCGCGGTCAGCTCGCGGCGCAGCAGATCCGGGGCGTTGACCTTCACCACGATCTGGGAGTCGAAGCCGAGCCCGGTGTCCAGGTCGAGGTAGCTGTGGGTCTTGCGGGCGAAGCAGTAGACGCAGGCGTGCGAGCAGCCCCGGTAGGGGTTCACGGTCCATTCGAACGGCATCCGGGAGGCGCCCGGCACACGGTTCACGATCGAGCGTGCCCGCACTTCATGGAAGGTGATCCCACGGAATTCGGGGGTGTCGATCGTCCGGCTGACGACGTCCGTGCCGAACAGCGCGGACGGGCTCTCGCCCAGATTGTCCCAGCGCATCGGGCCTCCTCCTGAGTCGTGCCGAGTCCCCCCGTTCATATTAGAACAGGTGTTCCCTTGAATGTCCGTCGACCCGGAATTTGGGCGTGCCGCCCGGTGGTGGTTGGCTTGGCGGCGCACCGCAGGACCGGCAGCCGATACTGGAGGAAGACACACATGGGTCAGGTCGAGGCCACCACGCAGCGCGAGATCGCGGCGGACCCGGAGGACGTGTTCGACGCGCTCGCCGACTACAACGGCACGCGCCGGCAGCTGCTGCCCGAGCACTTCAGCGAGTACGAGGTCCGTGAGGGCGGCGACGGCAAGGGCACCGTCGTCCACTGGAAGCTCCAGGCGACGAGCAAGCGGGTGCGCGACTGCCTGCTGGAGGTCGACGAGCCGACCGACGGCCAGCTCGTGGAGAAGGACCGCAACTCCTCCATGGTGACCACCTGGGTCGTCACCCCGGCCGGCGAGAAGCGCGCCCAGGTCGTCGTGACCACCACCTGGCAAGGCGCCGGCGGTGTCGGCGGCTTCTTCGAGAGGACGTTCGCACCCAAGGGGCTTGGCCGGATCTATGACGCGATTCTCGCCAATCTCGCCACCCACATGGAGAAGTGAGCGTCACGCCGGCCGCGCCGTCACCCTTTCGGGGTTTCGGCGTGCTCACCGGTTCGGGTGGTTTCCGATGTGCCGGGGTGTCCTGACCGCGTCAGGCCCGTTCGGCAGAAACCCCTGATGGGGGCCCAATAGGCGCCCCGGGCAACGTACTTGGCGCCCGTCCCGCCCCGCACGCTCCGATTCGCCGCGCTTGATCCCTGTTGTCGCCCGATGCGAGAAATGGGCGGCGACAGCAGGCGTGACGAGGGGAGCAGTACGTGGGCGGGACCACCCTGACCGAGCGGGACGAGCGGGTCGATCCGCCTGCCTCCGGCACCCCGGCGGACCCGGCGCGCGAACGGGGCCCCGATACCGGGGAGATCGGGGCGGGGGCGCACGTCCCGGCCCGCGAGGACGCCGGACCGGCCGCGACGGGTGACGAGTCCACGGCGCCCGCCCCCGGCGCAGCCACTGTCCAACTCAGCCCCCGCCGGGTGCGGTTGGTCTTCGTCGGCCTGATGCTGACGCTGCTGCTCGCGGCGCTCGACCAGACCATCGTCGCCACCGCCCTGCCGAAGGTCGTCGGCGAACTGCACGGTCTGGACAAGATGTCCTGGGCGGTGACGTCCTACCTGCTGGCCTCGACCATCGGTCTGCCCCTCTACGGCAAGCTCGGTGACCTCTTCGGCCGCAAGCCGGTCTTCGTCTTCGCCATCCTCGTCTTCATCGTCGGCTCGGCGCTGGCGGGCTGGTCGCGCTCGATGGACGAACTGATCGCCTTCCGCGCCGTCCAGGGCGTCGGCGGCGGCGGTCTCATGATCGGCGTCCAGGCGATCATGGCCGATGTCGTACCGCCCAGGGAGCGCGGCCGCTACATGGGTCTGATCGGCGCCGCCTTCGGACTGGCCTCCGTCGCCGGGCCGTTGCTCGGCGGCTTCTTCACCGACCACGCCTCCTGGCGCTGGTGCTTCTACATCAACGTCCCGTTCGGCGTCCTGACGCTCCTCGTCATCGCCGTCGTCCTGAAGCTGCCCAGGCCCGCGGGCCGGCCCAAACTGGACATCGCCGGCGCGCTGCTGCTCGCCGCGTTCTCCACCTGCCTTGTGCTGCTGACCAGTTGGGGAGGCACGGAATACGCGTGGGGCTCCCGGGTCGTCCTCGGGCTCGGCGCCGGAGCGCTCGCCTCGGCTCTGCTGTTCCTCGTCGTCGAGCGCTTCGCCACCGAACCGCTCATCCCGCTCCGGCTGTTCCGCGACTCGATCTTCAACCTCACCGGACTGATCGGCGCCGTCGTCGGCGTCGCGCTCTTCGGTGCCGCGAGCTATCTGCCGACCTTCCTCCAGATGGTCGACGGCGCGACCGCCACCGAGTCGGGGCTGCTGATGCTGCCGATGATGGGCGGCGTGGTGATCGCCTCGATCGTCTCCGGCCAGCTCATCAGCCGTACCGGTCACTACAAGGTCTTCCCGCTCCTCGGCTGCGCGGTGGCCGCGGAGGGCATGTGGCTGCTGTCGCGGATGGAGGAGGACACCTCGCGGGGTGTCTACAGCCTCTGGATGGGCATCCTGGGCCTCGGCATCGGCTTCGTCATGCCGGTGCTCGTGCTCGCCGTGCAGAATTCCGCACGCCCCGCCGACCTCGGCACCGCGACCAGCGCCAACAACTACTTCCGGCAGATCGGCGGCAGCGTCGGCGCGGCCGTCTTCGGCACCCTCTTCGCCAGCCGGCTCGCGGACGGGCTCGGCCGCGAACTGCCGCGCGACGCGCGGCTGCCCGACCCCGAATCGATCACCCCGCAACTGGTGCACGAGCTGCCCACCGCACTGCGCGAGGGCTACATCACCGCGTACGCGCAGGCCATGCCGGGGATCTTCCTCTACCTCGTGCCGGTGCTCGTCCTGGGCTTCCTGCTCGCCCTCTTCCTGAAAGAGAAACCTCTGGTGTCCCACGCCCCGCAGACCTCGCAGGCCCCCTACGCCGACCCGGACGCCCCCGCCGTGCCGCAGGCGCGTTCCGCCCCCGGTACCGACCCGGCCCCCGCCACCGGCGGGTTCGGCCCCGCGCCGGACTCCTACGGCTCGGCGACCACCTACACCCACGCCAACGCCTACGCCGCGACCGGCCAGCCCCCGGCGATGGCAGGGATCCCGGTGTGCGGCACCGTCCAACACCACGACGGCACCATCGTCCCGCGCGCCGCGCTGACCCTCATCGACGTCGCGGGCCGGCAGATCGGCCGCGGCGCCACCGGTGAGGACGGGCGGTACGCGCTGAGCACGCCGGGCGCGGGAGCGTACGTCCTGATCGCCGCGGCGGGCGGGCATCAGCCGCAGGCGGTCAGCGTCACCGTCGGCGAGCGGCCGGTCGACCTGGATGTCGTCCTCGGCGGCGCCGGCCGCCTCGCCGGCACCGTGACCACGGGCGACGGCACGCCGGTACGCGACGCCATGGTGACCCTCACCGATGTGCGCGGCGAGGTGGTGGCCAGCACCCGCAGCGGACGCGAAGGCGGCTATGTCATCGGGGAGTTGGTGGCAGGGGAGTACACCCTCGCCTCAAGCGCCCCGGCCTTCCGGCCCGCGGCGCTGCCGGTGACCGTCCAGGCCTCCCGTGAGACCCGCCAGGACATCGAACTCGCGGGCGGGGCCGTGCTGCGCGGCACGGTACGCGCGGGCGGCGGGCGGCCGGTCGAGGACGCCCGGGTCACGCTGCTGGACGCGGCGGGCAACGTCGTCGACACCGCGACCACGGGCCCCGACGGCCTCTTCCGTTTCGTGGATCTGTCGGCCGGCGAGTACACCGTCATCGCCGCCGGATACCCGCCGGTCGCCACCGTCCTCCAGGTCGCCGGCGGCGGACGCACCGAGCGGGACCTGCAGTTGGGGCACGAGGACTGACCTGCCGCCCCGGGCGCGGAGGAGGGCCCGCGCCCGGGGATGTGCCGCGGCGGTGATGCCGTGCCCGGCCGGTCAGGTCGTGAAAGCTCGCCCGTGGTGGGCGAGTTCGGCGTGTGGATCGCCGCCGCCGGTGCGGGTGGGGTCGGGATGGATGAGTGCCCCGGCCAGCCGGGGGACCGCGTGCAGCAGGGCGTGCTCGGCGGCCACGGCGACGTGGTGGGCGGCGGACAGCGGAAGTGTGCCGTCGATGACGACCGCGGCCTCGGCCCGCAGCCGGTGGCCTATCCACCGCATCCGCAACTCGCCCACCGCCAGCACACCGGGGACCTGACGCAGGGTCTGCTCGGCGGTGTCGACCAGCGCCGGGTCCACCGCGTCCATGAGGCGGCGGAAGACCTCCTTGGCCGCGCCGCCGAGAACCAGCAGGATCGCGCCGGTGATCAGCAGGCCGACGACCGGGTCCGCCAGGCGCCAGCCGATGGCTGCCCCGCCCGCGCCGAGCAGTACGGCCAGGGAGGTGAAGCCGTCGGTGCGGGCGTGCAGCCCGTCGGCGACCAGCGCTGCCGAGCCGATCCTGCGACCGGTGCGGATGCGGTAGCGCGCCACCCCTTCGTTGCCGAGGAAGCCGATCACCGCGGCGACGGCGACGGCCGGGAGGTGGCCGATCTCGCGCGGGTGGAGCAGGCGGTCGATCGCCGTCCAGGCCGTGAACACGGCGGACGCGGCGATGGTGAGCAGGATGACCAGACCCGCGAGGTCCTCGGCCCGGCCGAATCCGTAGGTGAACCGCCGCGTCGCGGTCCGCCGCCCCAGAAGGAACGCGATGCCCAGGGGCACCGCGGTCAGTGCGTCAGCCGCGTTGTGCACGGTGTCGCCCAGCAGCGCAACCGATCCGGACAGCGTCACGACCAGCGCCTGCGCCACGGTGGTCAGGCCCAGGACGACGAGGGAGATCCACAGGGTGCGCATGCCTTCCGCCGAGGTCTCCAGGGCGGCGTCGACCTTGTCGGACGCCTCGTGGCTGTGCGGCGTGACCATGTGCCGGAGCTGATGGGACCAGCGTGACCAGCGGCCCTGCGCGGGGCAGTTTTCCCCCTGGGGGTCACTGCCGTGCCCGTGCCGGTGCTCGTGGGGTCCATGGGAGTGCGGGGTGGCCCTGTCGTGGCGGTGGCCGTCGGCGGGGAGGCGGCCGTGCGCCTTGCCGGACGGGTCCTTCTCCGGGTCGTCGTGCAGGTCACTCGCGTCGTTCACGGCAGTTCCCACCTTCCGCTCCAGGGGCACCGGTGGTGGACACCGGTCGACTCCTCGGACCATTATGTGCGTATGAGCGCACGCATGCACCTATCAGATGCGCACGGTCCGCAAGAGCAAGACGAGGGCGCTCGGCTGGCCGTGGCCGCCGAGGTGCTGGGCCTGCTCGCCGACCGCACCCGGCTGGCCCTCCTGGAGCGCCTCGCGGAGGGGGAGGCGGATGTGAGCACGCTCACCGAGGCGTGCGGTGCGGCGCGCCCCTCCGTCAGTCAGCACCTCGGGCGGCTCCGCCTGGCCGGTCTCGTGACCCACCGCAAGGAAGGCCGCCGGGTCGTCTACGCCCTGCGCCACGGGCATCTGCGTCGCCTGGTGGAGGAGGCGTTGAGCGTCGCCGACCACCAGCTCGGCCACCTCCCGCCGCACGACTGACCTCACCGGTCGCGCTGCCTCGCGGGCAGCCGGGCAGAGCTCCTCACCTCAGCCTTCCGCTGTCGGGGTTGGTGAATGTCACAGCCCAACAGGTCGGGCAAAACGGACATTTCTACCTGGTTTTCGGGAGTGCTCCCGCAGGGGCCGCGTAGGGTCTTCCGTGGCGATGAACGCAGCCGCGAGCCCGGAGCAGATCGAGGCCGGCCCGCGTTCAGCGACTTCCGAGGCCCTGCACAGGCGCCCGGATCGATCGGCCCGCCCGCACCCCACTTCGCGGAACGCCGCGCGACGAAGCGCGATGAAGTGCGGCGCGAAGGCGGCAGAGGACGGCAGGCACGGCGCGCGACGCCGGCCCGTCACCGGTCGCGCCGGGCCCGGCACCGGACCTGGCGACACCCAGTGGGACGGAAACGGACGGATCATGCACGCATCACGGATGAGCCGCGGCACGCGCCGCGGGCTGGCCGCGCTGGTGGCTGCCGCCGCCCTGCTCGCGGCTCTCGGCACCGTCTTCACCATGACGCGCTCCTCGGCCGCACCGGCCCCGGCCACGCCGACCACCGCCAGTGCCGCGGTGGGCGGCGCGAAGGTCGAGTGCACCTCGAAGAAGCCGGGCCTGGCGCCCGAGCTCTCCCGGGACATCGCCCACGCCCTGCACGGGCGGCAGGGCGCGGCGGCACTGGCCGTCTACGACCGGGACACCGGCACCACCTGCGACTACCAGGCCGGTACCGCCTTCGACTCCGCGAGCGTGGTGAAGGTCACGGTGCTCGGCGCGCTGCTCCGGCAGGCCGACGAGGCGCACCGCAAGCTCACGCCCAAGGAGGTGGAGCTGACCACCGCCATGATCACCAAGTCGGACAACGACGCCACCTCCGCGCTCTGGCGGCAGATCGGGGAGGACGGGATCAAGCGGTTCCTCTCCCTGGCCGGAATGCGGCACACCGTCCCCGGCGCCGACGGGGCCTGGGGCCTCACCCAGGTCACCGCGAGCGACGAGCTCAAGCTGATGGAACTGCTCACCCGCAAGAACACGGTGCTCAGCGCGCACGCCCGCGGCTACGCGCTCGACCTCATGGAGCGGGTCGCCCCCGACCAGCGCTGGGGCACGCCCGCCGGAGTGCCAGG
This sequence comes from Streptomyces sp. NPDC048248, assembly GCF_043201875.1. Taxonomy (NCBI): domain Bacteria; kingdom Bacillati; phylum Actinomycetota; class Actinomycetes; order Kitasatosporales; family Streptomycetaceae; genus Streptomyces; species Streptomyces sp. NPDC048248. Next base: position 601,254 of record NZ_JBICZL010000002.1, on the reverse strand, counting down.
CGGCACCACGACGCATGTGAAGAACGGCTGGCTGCCGCGCGAGAACAACGGCTGGCGGGTGCACAGTGTCGGCGCCTTCACCGGCGGCGGGAACGACTACGGCATGGCCGTCCTCTCGCAGGGAAACCGCACCATGGACTACGGCGTCGACACCGTCGAGGAAGCCGCCGAGGTCATCCACCGGGATCTGGCCGAGGCCGGCTGACCGGTCGCCCCGGTGAGGCCCGGCCTCCCCGGACCCGCCCTACCGCGCCGGTCGATGATGTTGACGCGAGTCCGCGGGGGCCGCCTCTTCGCGGCCTCCCCGCCAGGCGATTCAGTTCAGGTGGTGGCCGGCTGTGTGGCGCGCGCGAGTTCACGGCGCTGACGCATGAAGGGGCGGGGGCGGTTCAGGGCGAGGACGGCGGTGGTGGCACCGTCGCGCTCGTAACAGGCGAGGAAGCTGCGGTCTTCGGGCGAGCCCTCGACGATCCTGGGCATATCGCCGGGCAGCCGTCGGCCGGCGAACTGGATGCGGACGCCGTACTGGTCGGACCAGAAGTAGGGCAGGCCGCCGTGGGTGGCAACGGTGCTTCCCGCGAGGAGGTTCCGCGCGGCGACCGCGGCCTGTTCCGTCGCGCTGGTCCAGTGCTCCGCGCGCGAGCCGCCCACCCGGGCGACATCGCCGACGGCCACGATGTGCGGGACCGCGGTCACACAGCCCTCGTCGCACAGCACCCCGTCGTTGAGCGGCAGCCCGGAGCCCTCCAGCCACCCGGTGTTGGGCCGTACCCCGATTCCCACGACCACCACATCGGCGAGGAGTACCCGGCCGTCGCGCAGTTCGACGCCGGTGACCCGGTCGGTGCCGCCGCTGTGCAGTCCCGCGACGCCGGTGCCGATGAGGAGGGTGACGCCGTGGTCCGCGTGCAGTGCGGAGCAGATCAGCGCCATCTCGTCGCCGAGTTGGGGGACGAGGGGGAGCGGGGCGGCCTCGACCACGGTGACGTCATGCCCCAACGTGGCGCAGGACGAGGCCACTTCGGCTCCGATGAAGCCGCCGCCGATCACCACGACCCGGGCCGGGCCGCGACCCAGGTCGTCGCGCAGCGCCTGGGCGTCGTCCAGGGTGCGCAGCGTGTGCACCCCGCTGAGCGCGGGGCCCGGCAGGCGGCGCGGTGTGGCACCGGTGGCGACGACCACGCCGTCGGCCTCCAGACGCCTGCCGTTGTCCAGGGTGACGGCGCGCCCGCCGGTGTCGAGCCCGGTGGCGCGGGTGCCCAGCAGCCACTCGGCGTCGAGTTCCGCCACCTCTTCGGCGTCGGCCAGGGCGAGTTGGTCCGGGCTCGCTGCGCCGGTGAGGAAGTTCTTGGACAGCGGCGGCCGGTCGTAGGGGCGGTGGTGCTCGTCCCCCACGATCGTCAGGCGCCCGTCGAACCCCTGTGAGCGCAGCGCCCGCGCGGCGTACAGTCCCGCCAGCGAGGCGCCGATGACTGCGATGGCTTTCATGCGGCGGTGCCCTCCTCGGCTGCGTGGTGGACGTAGACCATGCCGTCTTCCACCGTGACGGGATGGGTGCGCACCGCCCGCCGCGCCGGCAGGCAGGTGGGCGCCCCGGTGCGCAGGTCGAAGGACGCGGCGTGCAGCGGGCATTCGACCAGGCACCCCTCCAGCCAGCCGTCGGCGAGCGAGGCGTCCTGGTGGGTGCAGGTGTCGTCGATGGCGTACAGCTCACCGTCGGCGTTGAAGACGGCGATCGGAGGTGCGGTGTCGAGACGAACGGACTCGCCGGCGGGCAGATCGGCCAGGTGGCAGACGGGAATCACGGAGCCCCCCTGTTACTGTTCGGTAGAGAAGAGTTTCTTAATACGCACGGCACGTCGCTATGCGCAACAGAATCCAGATGGGGAGCCCGCGCGTCAAGCGCTCCCCTCAATGTCGGCCCGATCGGGCCGCCAGGTGGTGAGATCGCAGATGACCGACAAGGCGGAGGAAAGGGCGGCGGAGAAGCCGCCCAGAGGGCCGGCCGGCGGAGTGCAGTCGGTGGACCGGGCCGTGACCGTCCTGGAGATCCTGGCCCGGCACGGCGATGTCGGGGTGACCGAGGTCGCCGAGGAGCTGGGCGTCCACAAGTCCACCGCGTTCCGGCTGCTCGGCGTGCTGGAGAATCGCGGGCTGGTCGCCCAGGAGCAGGAGCGCGGCAAGTACTACCTCGGGGCGGGGGTGTTGCGCCTGGCCGGCGCTGCGGCCGTGCGGCTGGACATCTCCCAGGAGGGCGCGGCGCTCTGCCGGGTGCTGGCCGACGAGCTGGGGGAGACGGTCAACATCGCGGTGCTCGACCACAATGCCGCGGTCAACATCATGCAGGCGCGCGGGCCGGCCTCGGTCACCGCGCAGAACTGGCTCGGCAGGCGCACGCCGCTGCACGCCACCTCCAGTGGCAAGGCGCTGCTCGCGTACCAGCCGGCCCCGGTCCAGGACATGGTCCTGGCGCGGAAGCTGCCGCGGCTGACGGAGCGGACGATCACCTCGGCGCCGGCGCTGCGCGAGCAGCTGGCGGAGGTGGTGCGCCAGGGCTTCGCGGTGGCCGCGGAGGAGCTGGAGCTCGGCCTGCACGCCGTCGCGGCGCCGGTGCGAGCGCACGACGGCGCGGTGATCGGGGCGATCAGCGTGTCGATCCCGGTCTACCGGCTGGACGAGGAGCGGCTTCCCGAAGTGGCCGAGCGCACCGTCGAGGCGGCCCGGGAGCTCTCGCGGCGGATGGGGTACGCCTGTTGACCTCCGCATGAGCGGGGAAGGGTGCGGGGCCGGAGCGATCCGGCCCCGCTTTCGCGTGTCCGGGGCCGTAACCGGTGCTTTACCAAGAGCTAACTCCCACCCCTTGACGCTGACGAGGTGGCGTTCCCAGTATGTCTCTCATCGCGCAACCAGTCGTGCACTGCGCAACACTGAGGGGTAGGGCATGCCACACGAGGTCCGTGCCGTTGTCGCGGCGAAAAGGGGCGCACCCGTCGAGGTGCAGACGATCGTGGTGCCGGATCCCGGCCCGGGAGAGGTGCTGGTCGCCGTCCAGGCCTGCGGGGTCTGTCATACCGATCTGCACTACCGGGAGGGGGCGATCAGCGAGGACTTCCCCTTCCTGCTGGGGCATGAGGCGGCGGGTGTGGTCGAGGCGGTCGGTGCGGGGGTGGCCGATCTGGCGCCGGGTGACTATGTGGTGCTCGCCTGGCGTGCGCCGTGCGGGAGTTGCCGTTCCTGTCGCCGGGGCCGTCCCTGGTACTGCTTCGACTCGCGCAACGCCACTCAGCCGATGACCCTGCTGGACGGCACCCCGCTGTCCACGGCTCTTGGCATCGGCGCGTTCGCGGAGAAGACCCTGGTCGCCGCGGGGCAGGCGGTGAAGGTCGATCCCTCGGCGCGGCCGGAGGCGGCCGGTCTCATCGGCTGCGGGGTGATGGCCGGCTACGGCGCGGCCGTGCACACCGGCGCCGTCGGCAGCGGCGACACCGTCGCCGTCATCGGCTGCGGCGGCGTCGGCAACGCCGCCATCGCCGGCGCCTCGATCGCCGGGGCGCGCCGGATCATCGCCGTCGACATCGACGACAGGAAACTGGACGGCGCCACCCGCTTCGGCGCCACCCACACCGTCAACTCCCGTGGTACGGACCCGATCGAGGCGGTGCGCGGCCTGACCGGCGGGCACGGCGCTGACGTGGTGATCGACGCGGTCGGTCGCCCGGAGACCTACCGGCAGGGCTTCTTCATGCGCGACCTGGCCGGCACCCTCGTCCAGGTCGGTGTCCCCGACCCCGACATGCGCATCGAACTGCCGCTGATCGAGCTCTTCTCCCGCGGCGGCGCCCTGAAGTCCTCCTGGTACGGCGACTGCCTGCCCAGCCGCGACTTCCCCGTCCTCATCGACCGCTACCTCAGCGGGCGCCTCGACCTCGACGGCTTTGTCACCGAGACCATCGCCCTGGACGAGGTGGAGGCCGCGTTCGACAAGATGCGCGACGGCACGGTGCTGCGCTCGGTCGTGGTCCTGTGAACAGTCAACGGGCCGCCATCACAAGGGAGTTCAGCGGATCTGGCCCGGACGCCACCATCGCGGTCCGGTGACCGCACGTCCCCACCGCCTGAAGCGCTCGGCATCCGAGCGCCCCACCGGCCGGATTCTCCCCCGCTCCCCGCACGCGCCTGAACCCGAAGGAGGGACATGTCCCCTGCACTCGCCACCGACGCCCGGGTGGTCGTCATCGGTGCCGGCATCGTCGGCTGCTCGCTCGCCGATGAGCTCACCGCCCGGGGCTGGAGCGACGTCACCGTCCTGGAGCAGGGGCCGCTGCCGGCCCCCGGCGGCTCCACCTCGCACGCGCCGGGGCTGGTCTTCCGTACCGGCCCGTCCAGGACCATGACCGAGTTCGCGAAGTACACCGTCCAGAAGTTCGGCGCGCTGGAGGCCGACGGGCTGCCCTGCTTCGACCCACTCGGCGGCCTGGAGATCGCCACCACCGAAGCCCGCTGGGCCGACCTGCACCGCAAGGCCGGACTCGCCGCCTCCTGGGGCGTCCACGGGGAACTGCTCACCCCGCAGCAGTGCAAGCAGCTGTGGTCCCTGCTGGATGAGGACACCATCCTCGGCGGCTTCCACACCCCCGACGACGGTCTGGCCCGGGCCCTGCTCGCCTGCCGGGCGCAGATGACACGGGCCGAGGGACGGGGCGCCCGCTTCCTGGAGCGGCACACCGTCACGGGGATCGAGCGGGCGGACGGCCAAGTCACCGGCGTCGTCACCGACCGGGGCACCTTCCCCGCCGACCATGTCGTCTCGGCCGCCGGTTTCTGGGGCCCGGTGATCGGCGCGATGGCCGGGGTGGACGTACCGCTGCTGCCGCTCGCCCATCAGTACGCCACGACCGAACCGCTGCCCGAACTCGACGGGCGCGACGACGTCCGCACCGAAGCCGGACGCCCGATCCTGCGGTTCCAGGACCGCGACCTGTACTACCGCGAGCACACGGACTCCGCCGGGACCCGTCTCGGCATCGGCTCCTACGCCCACCGCCCGATGCCCGTCGACCCCTTCGCCGTCCCCGCCTTCGACGAAGCACCGGTCATGCCCTCCTCCCTGCCCTTCACCGAGGAGGACTTCGCCCCGAGTTGGCAGGACAGCGTCGGCCTGCTCCCCGCACTCGGTGCCTCCCGGGTGGCCGAGGGCTTCAACGGCGTCTTCTCCTTCACCCCCGACGGGATGCCGGTGCTCGGCGAATCCCGGGACCTGCGCGGCTTCTGGCTCGCCGAGGCCGTCTGGGTCACCCACTCCGCCGGCGTCGCCAAGGCCCTCGCCGAGTGGATGACCGACGGGCGGCCCTCCCTGGACCTCCACGAATGCGACCTCTACCGCTTCGAGGACGCCCAGCGTTCACCGGCCTACATCGAGGACCGCGGAGCCCAGAGCTTCGTCGAGGTCTACGACGTCATCCACCCCCTCCAGCCCATCGAGGCCCCCCGCCCGCTCCGCGTCAGCCCCTTCTATGCTCGCCAGCAGGAACTCGGCGCGCACTTCCTGGAGGCCGGCGGCTGGGAGCGCCCGCACTGGTACGAGGCCAACGCCCCGCTCGCCGAAGGGCTCGCCCTCCCCGAACGCGACCCCTGGTCGGCCCGCTACTGGTCCCCGATCGCCGCCGCGGAGGCGGCGGCGACCCGCGAGAAGGTCGCGCTCTACGACATGACCCCGCTGCGCCGCCTGGAGGTCACCGGCCCCGGCGCCCTCGGCTTCCTCCAGCGGATGACCACCAACCAGCTGGACAAGAAACCCGGCGCGGTCACCTACACCCTTCTCCTGAACGAGGCCGGTGGCGTCCGATCCGACCTCACCGTCGCGCGGTTGGCACCCGACCGCTTCCAGGTCGGCGCCAACAGCGGAGCCGACCTGGACCTGCTGCTGCGGCACGCCCCGGCCGGGGTGCAGATCCGCGACATCACCTCCGGCACCTGCTGCATCGGGGTCTGGGGCCCGCTGGCCCGCGACCTCGTCCAGCCGCTGACCCGCGACGACTTCTCCCACCAGGGCTTCGGCTTCTTCAAGGCCAAGCAGACCTACCTCGGTCATGTTCCGGTCACCGCCATGCGACTGAGCTACGTCGGCGAGCTGGGCTGGGAGCTGTACACCACCGCAGACCTCGGCCTGCGGCTGTGGGACACGCTCTGGGAGGCCGGCCGGGAGTACGGGGTGATCGCCGCCGGGCGCAGCGCCTTCAACAGCCTGCGCCTGGAGAAGGGCTACCGCTCCTGGGGCCATGACATGACCACGGAACACAACCCGTATGAGGCCGGGGTCGGCTTCGCGGTCCGTCCCGCCAAGGGCGAGTTCCTCGGCCGCGCCGCCCTCGAAGGGATCAGTGAGCAGAACGTCCGGCGCAAGCTCACCTGTCTCACCCTCGACGACCCGGCCGCCGTCGTCCTCGGCAAGGAGCCGGTGTTCGTCGACGGCGCCCCCGCCGGCTACGTCACCTCCGCCTCCTACGGCTACACCATCGGCCGGTGCATCGCCTACGCCTGGCTACCGGCCTCGGCCGCGGTCCCCGGCACCGCCGTCCACCTGGAGTACTTCGGCGAGAAGGTCCCTGCCACCGTGGCGGAGGAACCGCTCTTCGACCCGAAGATGACGCGCATCCGCAGGTAGCCGGCCGCGACCCGGCGCACCACCGCAGCCCGTGCACACGGCTTCCCGCCGGCGCCGGTCGGCGAGGAGCTCGCCGACCTCGCGCCGACCGGCGCCACCGAGCACCCATCGAGCTGTTCGCCCCTTCCCCTCGCTTCGCCGGGGAGACCCCTAGCCGGCCCGCCGCCGCGGCTGCTTGAGGAGACCGCACATGACGCACACACCCTCGTCCGCCACCGCCACCGCCACCGCCACCGCCGCCACCACCTCGGCGGAATCCGCGCCGACCCCCGGCACGAGCCTGATCACGACCCTGCCCGGCCCCTCCTACACCGACCCCGACATCTTCCGGCAGGAGCAGGAGAAGATCTTCGAGCGGCTGTGGTTCTGCGCGGTGCGCAGCGCGGACCTGGAAAAGCCGGGCGCGTTCCGTACGGTGCAGGTCGGCCGGGAGAGCGTCCTGATCACCCGCAACCGCGCCGGCCGGCTGCGCGCCTTCCTCAACATCTGCCGGCACCGCGGCGCGCAGCTGTGCACCGAGGAGTCCGGCGAGGTCCGGCGCAACCTGCAATGCCCCTACCACGCCTGGACCTACGACCTCGACGGCCGGCTCGTCGCCGCGCCCAACCTGCAGAAGATGCCGGACATCGACCGCACCGAGCGCGGTCTGGTCCAGGTCGAGCTGCGCGAGTGGCTCGGCTACGCGTGGGTGTGCCTGGCCGATGAGCCGCCGTCCTTCGAGGAGACGGTGATCGGCGCGGCCGTCGAGCGGCTGGGCGACGCGGCGTCCATCGAGCGTTACCGCACCGAGGGCCTCGCCCTGGGCAAACGCATCACCTACGACGTGCGGGCCAACTGGAAGCTCATCATCGAGAACTTCATGGAGTGCTACCACTGCGCCACGATCCATCCCGAACTGACCGATGTGCTGCCGGAGTTCGCCGATGGCTTCGCCGCTCAGTACTACGTGGGGCACGGCGCGCAGTTCGCGGAGGAGGCCGAGGGCTTCACCGTCGACGGCCGCGGGGGCTTCGGCCGGCTACCGGGGATCGAGGACACCCAGGACCGCCGCTACTACGCCATGACCGTCCGGCCGCAGGTCTTCGTCAACCTCGTCCCCGACCACGTCATCGTCCACCGGATGTTCCCGATGGCCGCCGACCGCACCGTCGTCGAGTGCGACTGGCTGTACCTGCCGGAGGTCGTCGACTCCGGCGCGGACCTCTCCACGTCCGTCGAGCTCTTCCACCGGGTCAACGCCCAGGACTTCGACGCCTGCGAGCGCACCCAGCCGGCCATGGACTCCCGCGCCTACCGCCACGGCGGGGTGCTCGTACCGAGCGAGCACCACATCGGCGCCTTCCATCAATGGGTGACCGACTGCCTGGCGGACAAGGGGGCTTGACCCCCGGTGGAGCGCCGCCCGATGCCCCCTGACCCGACGCCGGCCGCTCCCGCCCGTAGCCACCGACGGCGCGGGGCGGGCGGCGCCCTGTCGGACCACCGACCAGGTCAGGGCCGGTCGGACCGTGCCCGCCCCGGGGGTGGGCACCGCGTGGATCAACGACTACCATCCCAAACCTGCCGCAGGCGGATGCGGCGGATTCAGGCCGTCGGGGACCGACAGGGAGCGCCCGCCCGGCGGCCCGGCGGAACAGCACGAGGTCACACACGTCCGGCGTTACCCCGCGCTCCATGGCACCGCACTCGTTCGAAGAGGACACACGCCCCCCGCACGCCCTACCAAAGCCCTTTCCTGTCCACCACATCCGAGCCGGGACCTGGCCTCGTGCACCCCTGATCCCCTCCTCGCGCGAGGCGCACACCGCCCCTTGCCCAGGAGGCCGCTCATGGCAGACACCGACGAGGCATCGCCACCGCAGGACGACGCCCAACTCGCCGAGTTCGGCTACCGCCCCGAACTCAAACGCACCCTCGGCAACTTCCACACCTTCGCTGCCGGCATCAGCTACATCTCCATCCTCACCGGCACCTTCCAGCTCTTCTACTTCGGCTACGGCGCCGGCGGTCCGGCCTACTGGTGGTCCTGGCCGATGGTCTTCGTCGGCCAGCTGATGATCGCGCTGTGCTTCGCCGAACTGGCCGCCCGGCACCCCGTGGCCGGCTCCGTCTACAACTGGGCCAAGAAGATCGGCAATCCGCACGTCGGCTGGCTGGCCGGCTGGATGATGCTGGTCGCCTCGATCGTGTCCCTTGCCGCGGTGGCCCTCGCCTACCAGCTGACGCTGCCGCAGATCTCCTCGTCCTTCCAGATCATCGGCGACGGCAGCGGACCGTACGACACCGCGACCAACGCCGTACTGCTCGCCGGGGTGCTGATCGTCTTCACCACCCTCGTCAACGCCTTCGGGGTCAAGCTCATGGCCCGGATCAACACCGCGGGCGTGTTCATCGAACTGGTCGCCACCGTCGTGCTGATCGTGTTGTTCGCCGTGCACGTGGTGCGCGGCCCTGACGTGGTGCTGGAGACCCACCACACCGGCGCCGGACAGAACCTCGGCTACCTCGGAGCCTTCCTCACCGCCTCGCTGGCCTCCGCCTACGTCATGTACGGGTTCGACACCGCGGCCTCGCTCAGCGAGGAGTCCCTGGACCCCTCGCGCAACGCGCCGCGGGCGATCCTGCGGGCGCTGATCGCCTCGTTCGTCATCGGCGGCCTGATCCTGCTGCTCGCGATGATGAGCGTGCGCAGTCTGACCGGGGAGGGACTGACCACCGACGGCCTGCAGTACATCGTCCTGGACGTCCTCGGCGACACGGTCGGCAAGGCCATGCTCTGGTGCGTGCTGATCGCGGTCACCGTGTGCGCCCTGGCCGTGCACACCGCCGCCATCCGGCTCGCGTTCGCCATGGCGCGGGACAACAACCTGCCCGCGGCGTCCCTGCTCGCCAAGGTCAGCCCCCGCTTCCAGACGCCGGTACTGCCCGCAGTCGTCGTCGGAGTGCTCTCGCTGGGCGTCCTGGGTCTCAACATCCGCCAGCCGCAGATCTTCTCGGTGGTCACCAGCATCGGCATCATCATGATCTACGTGGCCTATCTCCTGGTCACCGCACCGATGCTGGTGGCCAGGCTGCGGGGGAAGTGGACCCCGGCCGACGGCGGAAGGTTCTCGCTGGGCCGCTGGGGCCTGCCGGTCAACATCCTCGGCGTCCTCTGGGGCGCAGCAATGATCATCAACCTCGCCTGGCCGCGCGAGGAGGTCTACAACGCCACACCGCCCCACCACTGGTACCTGCGATGGGGCGCCGTGCTGTTCGTCGGCGCGGTCGCCCTCGGCGGTTTCGCCTACTACTGGTTCATCCAGCGCCACCGCACCGGCGTACTGGCCGAGCACGCGGCCCAGGAGCCGTCCGCCGCGTCCGCCGCCGACAGCCCCGAGCCGGTCCGGGCCACCGACTGACCGCACGAGTGCGCCCGCCGACCGGATACCGCTCCGGTCGGCGGGCGCACTCGTGCGGCGTGGGGCGCGGTCAGCTCTGTGCTTCGGCGGCCACCGGCTTCGGGATCAGGAAGGACGCCGCGAAGGCGGCGGCCAGGATGACGACACCGGCGATCATGCCGGCGGCGTAGCCGGCGGGCGAGGTCGGATCCGTGGGCAGGGCCGCGGTCTGCACCGCGTAGAGCAGCGCGAAGCTGAGCCCCGCGCCGAGGTTGAACGCACCCGCGTTCAGGCCCGGCAGGAAGCCCGGGTTCTCGGCCGGGGAGAGCACGATGCCGAGCCCGTTGAGCACGATGTTCGCCACACCCGCGTAGGACACGCCCACCAGGAGGGAGGTCACCAGCATCAGCACGTGCGACTGGCTGTGGACAGTCCAGAGCATCAGCACGACGGTCGCCGCGGAACCCGCGAGGCCGAGCCGCAGGATGCGGCCGTAGCCGAAGGTGGCGGCCAGGCGCCCGGCCAGCGGCCCCATCGCCAGACCGGCGAGGGCGTACGGCGTCAGCGTCCACCACGCGGCCTGCTGCGCGGACATGCCGAGCCCCGCCTCGGCGTCCTGAGCGAACGCCGGGATCAGGCCGTTCATGACGGCGAACACACCGGTCATGGTGAGCACCGTGGTCAGCAGCGTCGCCCAGGTCGCGCGCCGCTTGAGGTGCCGGGTGGCGACCAGCGGATGCCCACTGCGGTTCTCGGTGCGCCAGAACAGCGCGAAGGCGACCGCGGCCAGGACCACAAGACCGGCGATGAGCGGCCAGTTGGCGGCGGCCAGCTTCCCCGCCTCGTTCAGCGCGATCAACAGCGAGCCGACCGACACGACGAGCAGCGCGACACCGGGCCAGTCCATCCGGGTCGCGACGCCGGCCGTGGACTCGGGGGTGAGCGTGGCGACCAGGACGGTGGCCACCGCCGCGACGGCGGCCATCGCCCAGAAGACGGACGCGAAACCGTGGTTGTCGGCGAGGTAGCCGCCCGCGAGGGAGTCGACACCGGCGATGCCGCCGTTGACCGCGGTGATCACACCCAGCAGGGTCCCGTACCGCTTCGGCTCCTTCACCTCCACCCGCAGCATGATCAGACACAGCGGGACGACGGGACCGCTCACCCCCTGGATGACGCGGCCGACGAACAGCATCGGCACGCTCGTCGCCAAGGCGGCGACCACACACCCGAGGACCATCAGGGCCAGCATCCCGGCCAGCACCCGGCGGCGCCCGATGACATCGCCCAGCCTCGGCAGGAAGAGCGAGAACAGCGCCGCCGAGGTGAAGAAGGCGGTCTGGGTCAGACCGATCTCCGCGGAGTCGGCGCCGAGGGTGTCCTGGATGCTCTTCAGCGCGGGGCTGAGCATGCTGGCGTTGAGCTGGAAGGCGAAGCAGGCCGCGAGCAGCGCGGTGAGCAGCACGCCGACCCGCACGCGGGATCCGTCCGCTGCCCCGGTGGGGCGGCTGTTGGTGGAGACACTCATGGCGTGATGTCACCGATCCGTTCGAGGGCGTCGACCACGAGGTTCCAGAACCGCTCGTGGTCGAGCCGGACCGCGACCTGGGTGGTGCAGTCGGCCGGCGCGGGCGCCCGGAAATCCGTCACGGTCATACCGCGGGTCAGGCCGCCGGTCAGCTCGATGTCCACCGGCGCCTTGCGCACCGTCATCACGTCCGGGTCGATGACGTACGCGACCGCGCACGGGTCGTGCACCGGCGGGTGGTCGAAGCCCTGGTTCTCGCGGTATGCCTCGCGGAAGAAGTCCAGCAGTTCGCCGACGAACACGGCGGGGCGGGTGCCGACCGCGGCGATCTTCGCGGCGACCTCGGGGGTCGCCAGTGCCTGGTGGGTGAGGTCAAGACCGACCATGGTGACCGGCCAGCGCTCGTTGAAGACGATGTGCGCGGCCTCGGGGTCGATGATGATGTTGAACTCGGCGACCGCGCTCCAGTTGCCCTCGTGGTAACCGCCGCCCATCAGCACGACCTCACGCACCCGCTCGGCGATGCGCGGCTCCTTGCGTACGGCCATCGCGATGTTCGTCAGCCCCGCCGTGGGGACGATGGTGATCTCGCCGGGCTCGTGGGACATCACCGTGTCGATGATCAGATCGACGGCGTGCCGACGGTCCAGTTCGAGGGTCGGCTCGGGCAGCACCGGGCCGTCGAGACCGCTCTCACCGTGGATCTCCACGGCCGTCTCGACGGTCCGTACCAGCGGCCGCGGGCAGCCGGCCGCGAACGGCACACCGGTGATGCCGGCGATGCGCGCCACGGACAGGGCGTTGCGGGTCACCTTCTCCAGCGTCTGGTTCCCGACCACGGTGGTGACGGCGAGCAGGTCGATCTCGGGATTGCCGTGGGCCAGGAGCATGGCGATCGCGTCGTCATGCCCCGGGTCGCAGTCGAGGATGATCTTTCTGGCCAACGGAAGAGCCCCTTTGCTCTGCTGTGCTGTGGATCGGGTGAGGTGGGCGCGCGGCATACCGCGGACGGCCCGGCGCCGCGCACACCGACGACGGGCCCGGGGCACGGAGGGCCCTGGGCCCGCGAGGCGGGCGGCACCGGGCGTCACGGTGGTGACGAGCCGGGCGCGGCGGTGGTGGTCTCCAGCGCGCGGTGAGGTCGCTCAGGGACCGGCGCGGCCGTGGCCGCGTGCCGGTGCGAAGACCACCGCACCCCTCCCTCGGAACACATCTTGGAAAACGTTCTCCGGAAACTTCGCCCACGGAACCGGCCGTTGTCAATGGTTCGATATCCGGCCTTCCGTGCGTAAGCGGAGCGGCACATCGGTGCACGGGCCCGAGGCCGCCACCGTGAAGGGACAACGTTTACCGCGCATTTGCCGGGGCGTATGCTCCCTCCGGCGCAGCCGAGCCGAACGAAGGGGGCTGGGAGACGGTGGCAGAAGTCACGTTGCGAGAGGTGGCCCACGCATCGGGCTGCTCCATCGCCACGGTGTCCCGCGTCCTGGCCGGCACCCGACCCGTCGGCGCCGAGACCGCGCGCACGGTGCGGGAGGCCGCCGAGCGCCTGGGCTACCGGCCCAACCAGGTGGCCCGTGCCCTGCGCAGCCGCTCCACCGGCACCGTCGGCCTGGTCCTCCCGCAGATCACCAACCCCTTCTTCCCCTCCCTCGTACGAGAGCTGGAGCACGCGCTGCACGCCGAGGGGCGGGCCGTGCTGCTCGCCGACTGCGACGACGACCCGGTGACCGAGGCGGCCCGCATCAGCGCGCTTCTCGACCGGCAGATCGATGCCCTGCTGCTGATACCGGTGGACGAACACCGCAGCCGGGACGCGGTGGCCGGCGCGGCAGCCCGGGTGCCGCTGGTCCTGCTGGACCGTGGGTGCGGACCAGGCGTCGCCGACTCGGTTGCCGTCGACAACGGGGCCGGCATGGCCCTCGTGCTGGCACATCTGGCCGCGGAGGGCCGCCGTCGGCCGTGCTTCGTCGGGGCGGCCGGCACCGCGTCGGCGGCGGTGGAGCGCCGCGCGGCCTACGAGGCCGGGGCCGGCGCCCTGGACCCCGCGGCACCCGGGCGCGTCGAACTCGGCGACTTCTCGGTGGAGTGGGGGCGCGCCGCCGTGGACCGCCTCTGGCCTTCGCGGCCGGACGCCTTCGTCTGCGCGAACGACCTCATCGGGGTCGGCGCGCTGCAACGGCTGCGACAGTTGGGCGCCGACGTCCCCGGCGAGGTGGCCGTCACCGGCTTCGACGACATCCCGCTCGCGGGTCTGGCCGACCCGGCCCTGACCACCGTCCGGCAGCCCGTCGCCGAACTGGCCGCCGAGGCAGCCCGGTTGCTCGCCCGGCCGCCCGCCGCGCACCCCGGTGCCCGGCACGCCGTCCGCCTCGCACCCGAACTCGTCGTCCGTGCCTCCAGCGCGCGCGGCGCGATGCTGCTCAGCTGACCGCCGGGCGCGGCGCCACGTCCCGGACCCGTTCGTACGCCGCGTGCCCGGCAGTGAACCACGGCTCGGTGGTGCGGAGCGCGGCGACTCCCGGCGGTGTTCCTCGGTGACGTCGATGCCCGGGACGCGCGCACGTGCGGTGATCAGGGTGCGGGTGCGGACGCGACGGTGGGGCGGGCCGCGTACAGAAAGGGCGAGGACGGCAGAAGGCGGGCATTTCGCCTTGTCGTCATCGGCCGACCACCGCGGTAAGCGGTTCGGAATCCCGCCGACCAACCCTTCGGTTGGTGCGGGTGCTGGGGGCGATCGGGCGACGCCGACGCGGCCACGCACCTTCCGGTGCGACGGGGCCGTTGACCGGCCCGGCTCGCTCAACGCCCGTTCTCCAGGCGTCTGTTCAGACGTCCACGCCGTTCCGCCGAAGAGGTCCCGGCCCGGTGGAGGCGCTCGCGCCGCGCCTCCACCCGGGTGGCCCGGCGGTTACTCCTCGGAGCGGTAGGGCCGAAGACTGCTCCAGTCCAGCGCGTCTTCCGCTTCCCGGCGGGTGTGGTCGGCGGCCTCGCGGGCCTGTGAGACGACATCACCGTGCTCTTGTATCAGCTGGTCGTAGATCGGTGGGTTCGAGGTGGTGTTCATGTCTTTCGCTAACGTGAGGCGGTGGGTTGCGGGGTGCCGCTGACGGCCGCGGGGGGCGACTGAGCGTATCGCGGCCCGTGGCGAGGAGCGGGGTCAGGCGTTGCTGAGCAGGCCGGTGCGCAGCTTGGCCAGGGTGCGCGACAGCAGCCGGGACACGTGCATCTGCGAGATGCCGAGTTCGGCGCCGATCTGCGACTGGGTCAGCTCCTCGCCGAAGCGCATGGCGATGATGCGGCGCTCGCGCTCGTCGAGCTGCGCCAGCAGGGGCGCGAGGGCGTGCAGGTTCTCGACCGCCTCCATCGCGGGGTCCGGCTCGCCCAGGACATCGGCGTAGCTGCGGCCGCTGTGGGCGGACTGGCCGTCGTCGGCAGGGTCGGTGGGCATGTCGAGGGAGCCGGCGGTGTAGCCGTTGGACGCGACGATGCCCTCGATGACCTCCTCCTCGGTCAGCCGGAGGTGGGCGGCCAGCTCACGCACCGTCGGTTCGCGCTCGGACGTGCCGGCGAAGTGCTCCTTGGCCTTGGCGATCTCCACCCGCAGCTCCTGCAGGCGCCGGGGAACGTGCACGGCCCAGCTGGTGTCGCGGAAGAAACGCTTGATCTCCCCCAGGATGTAGGGGACCGCGAAGGTGGCGAATTCCACTTCGCGGGACAGCTCGAAGCGGTCGATCGCCTTGATGAGCCCGATGGTGCCGACCTGGATGATGTCTTCCCGCTCCTCGACACCGCGGTGCCGGAACCGGTTCGCGGCGAACCGCACGAGGGAGAGGTTCAACTCGACCAGCGTGTTGCGGGCGTACTGGTGGGCGTGGGTGCCCTCCTCCAGGACCTGAAGGCGCTCGAAGAACAACCGCGACAGCTCGCGGGCGTCCTTCGGAGCGACCTTGGACGCGTCCTCCAGCCGCGGCAGGCCCTCCGCCGTGACCGGCGCGCATGCGCCGGCCGGCTGCGCGATCCCGTGCTCTTCCACACCGGTGGTCCGTGTGATCAGCCCCGCCATGACTTCACCCTCCCCAGGTAACGGTGTCGAGAAGCGCGCCTTCCCCCGAATCGGCCACTCATGCCTGTGGGGGTCGCGAAACACCTGAACGGGAAGATGATGTGGATCACAGCGTGCGTGTGGCGGGCACCCGGATCGGTGCCCGCCACACGCGCACACGTCTCAGGATTCTCCTGACGACGCGGCAGTCCCTCATGCGCGGGAGCGCCTCATATGAGCGGGAAGCCCTCGTAGTAGGCGCCGACCTGCTGCCGGGATCCCGCGCTGCCGTCGGCTCCCGAAGTGCCGTACTCGGGGGCGTCCTTGATCTCGGCCTTGGTGCGGTTCACATGGACGATCTCCGCCGCCTTGTCGATCCGTGTGATGGTGCCCGCGGGCAGCAGGACCTCCTTGCCGAAGATCCACACTCCGGTGTCGACGACGAGATGAGCCGCGTCGACCTCGTCGGAATGCTTGTCAACCTTGCCGATGTGCCCGTCCGTTGCCTCCACGGCGAACCCGACGAGGTCGGCGCCCGCCGCGTCGCCGACCGACGGCCGGTAATCCCAGATGCTGCCACTCATTGCTACTCCACTTCCTGCGCTTCGACGCCACAGCGCTTCCTCGCCGTATTCGCCGTGCTCCGCAAGGGAATGCACTGCGAATTCCGCACGGCCACGAAGCGCACTGTGACGGACTGCACGGCAACGGACTGCCGGCACGGAATGTTCTGCACAACCGCGATCGGTAACGAAATACTTCGTTCCGCAACGCTCTGGAACGGAAGCTCGTGAACGGAGCCTCGGAACCGAGTCTCGTGAGCGGATTGCTCGAAGTGAAATGCTCCGGAGCGAAAGGGAGGGCGGCCGGAACGACGTTGCCGGGGCTGCTCGCCCCTCGGCGCGGTGCGTCACTCCGGCCGTATGCCGCCTGATGACGCCATCGCTTCCGCGTCGGGCGCGGTCAGCGTCGGAAGGCGTCCCGGGTCTTGTGCCCGGCCTCACGCATGTCGGCCTCGGCGCGCTGGGCCCGGCCCTCCGCGGTCATCCGCTCGTTACCGACGGCGCGGCCCACGGTTTCCTTCACCGCACCCGTGATCTGCTCGGCCTTGACGGACATCTTCTTGTCCGAGGTCATGGTCGCGCTCCCTTGCTGTTGAGCCGTTTCCTTGACGAGAGAGCGCGTGCCCGACGGTATCGGCGACAAACCGGCAGGCACCCGCTCGGTGGCAAACGAGGTCGGCATCCGCCCTTGTGTATCCGCGGACGGTCCTCCGCCTTTTCGGCCGGTGAACTCCGGGTAAGCGAGGAGTGGAATGGACGGGCCGAGGAGAGATCTGACGGGGTGAACAGCATGGACCACGGAGTGAAGGACACCGGCCGCCTCTCGCATGCGGGTCGCGCGGACGGCAACGCCGACGCGTACACCGCTCGGCCACGCCAGGCCGCGGACGCGCGCCACGCGGTAGCCGCGTTCCTCTCCGGGCTCCAGCCACCGGCTTCTTCGGAGACCACACAGAACGTGCTCCTCGTCGTCTCCGAACTGGTGACGAACGCCCTGCGGTACGCCGGAGAGGTCACGGCCCTGCGCCTGACGGCGGAGGGCGACGCGTTGCGGGTGGCCGTCGAGGACCCCAGCCCCGACCAGCCGCGCGAACGCAGCCCCGACCTGACCGGCAGCACCGGAGGGTTCGGCCTGTCCATGGTGCGCAGCCTGGCCCGTACGGTGACGGTCCGGCCGCACCCGCACGGCGGCAAGTCCGTCATCGCGGTCCTGGCCCGCTGATCGCGCCGGGGCACCCCGGAGCCGCGCCCCGCGCCGTCACCCGTCTGTCCCTATCGCCGCCGCGCCGGATCGGACGGCCGTTCGCCCAGCTCCACGCCCCGGAACCCGGTGCGCGGCGTCGGCGCCGAGCGGTCCGCGGCAGCCGCCGGCCCGGGACAACCGGAAGGATGAGGAGACGGCTCATCAGCTGCGTCCGCCGGCCCGCGCGGGCGCGCTCCCGAACGAAAGGGCGGTGCCCCGATGGCCCCGGACCGTGGCACGGTCGACGTCCTGGTGATCGGTGCGGGCCCGGCAGGTCTCGCATGCGCTCAGGACCTGCTGTCGGCCGGGCTGACGGTCCGTGTCGCGGAGGCTTCCGACGCGGTCGGGGGCCGGATGCGCACCGACCGGGTGGACGGGTTCGTCGTCGACCGCGGGTTCCAGGTGTTCAACACCTCCTATCCGCAGGTGCGAAAGCGCCTGGACCTTCGTGCGCTGCGGCTGCGTCCGTTCACCCCGGGGGTGCTGGTGCACACCGACGAGGGCAGGCTCCGCTTCACCGACCCCACCCGCGTGCCCCGCAGGGCGGCCGATCTGCTGCCGGGCAGGCTGGCACGCTCCCGCGACCTGTTCGCCCTCGGCGCTCTGTCCGCCCGCGACATGCTGGCCCCGGCCCGGCTGCTCACCCGCGGCGCGGACCGCACCACACGGACGGCGCTCGCCGCGGCCGGAGTGTCCGAGGAGTTCGTCGAGCGGTTCTTCCGCCCCTTCCTGTCGGGCGTGTTCCTGGAGGACGAACTGGAGACCTCAAGCCGTGTCTTCCACCTCGTCTGGCGCAGCATGCTGCGCGGCACCCTGTGCCTCCCGGGCGAGGGCATCGCTGCGGTGCCACGACAGCTCGCGGACCGGCTTCCCGAGGGCACCGTGCGGCTCGGCTGTCCCGTCGACCGGCTCACCGACGACGGCGCTCAGCTGTCCGACGGTGGCGGCCTCCTGAGGGCTCGCACCGTCATCGTGGCCACCGGCGCCGCCGCGGCCCGCTCCCTGCTGCCCGGCCTCCCGGTTCCCGCGCACCGCACCGTCACGACGTACTACCACGCGGCCCAGGCGTCCCCCTTGGCGGAGCCGACGCTGCTCACCGACGCGCGGCTGCGGTTCCTCAACTCCTGTGTGCTGAGCGAAGTGGTGCCCGGCTACGCGCCCGCCGGTACCTCGTTGGTGGCCACCTCGGTCCTCGGTACGGACAGCCCGGGGCAGGAGGGCGCCCTGCGTGCCGCGTTGTCCGAGGCGTACGCCGCGGACGCCTCGGGGTGGGAGCTGGTGACGGTGCGCACCATCCGTGACGCGCTGCCGGCCATGCCGCCGCCGCACCCGCTGAGCAGGCCGTCCCGGATCGGTCCTGGCCGCTACGTCTGCGGCGACCACCGGGCGACCGGGTCCGTACAGGGCGCGCTGGCCTCAGGCGCCAGGGCCGCCCGTGAAATGCTCCGCGACCTGGGCCGGCAGCCCCGCTGACCCCGCCCGCCCTCAGGGCGGCCCGTCCCCGCGGCGCTCCTCCTCGCGCAGCAGCTCCGCCAGGTCCGCCAGGCGGTCCAGGCCCCGCACCGCGCGGCGCATCCGGCCGTTGCCCTCCAGCCGAGCCCGGTGCCGGTCGAGGAAGGCCCAGTAGCCGGCCGTGTAAGGGCAGGCGTGCTCCCCGACACGTTCGGTCGGCCGGTAGGCGCACGGGCCGCACAGGTCGCTCATGCGGTGCAGGTACGCGCCCCCGGAGGTGTACGGCTTGGTGGTCATCAGGCCCCCGTCGGCGTACTGCGACATGCCGACGACGTTCGGGAGCATCACCCAGTCGTAGCCGTCGACGAAGGAGCGGTGGAACCAGTCGGTGACCTCCGCGGGGTCCCAGCCGCGCTGGAGGGCGTAGCTGCCGAGGATCATCAGGCGCGGGATGTGGTGGGTCCAGCCGGTGTCGCGGACCTGCCGCAGCACGGTGGCCAGACAGTGCGCGGTGACCGCGTCGGCGTCCAGTTCCACGAACCAGCCGGGCAGCGGCGCGTGGTGACGCAGCGCGTTGCGCCGCCGGTAGTCCGCGCCGAAGTGCCAGTACAGCTGCCAGACGTACTCACGCCAGCCGGCGATCTGCCGGATGAACCCTTCCACACTGTTGAGCGGTGCCTCGCCCGCCCGCCAGGCGGCCTCGGCGCGCTCCACGCACTCGGCCGGATCCAGCAGGCCGAGATTGAGCGAGGAGGACAGCAGGCTGTGGCTCATGACAGGGTCGTGGGTCAGCACCGCGTCCTCGTACGGCCCGAAGGCGGTCAGCCGGTGCGCGAGGAAGCGGCGCAGCGCCGCGAGGGCCTCGCGGCGGCTCGCGGGAAAGCGCCGGGGACCGTCCCGGCCGACGAAGGCGACGTCCCCGTCGCGCTCCCAGCGGTCGAGGTCCCGCCGCACCTCCTCGTCGATCGCGTCCTCACGCGGCCGGTACGGTCCGGGGACGTCGAGGGTGCGGGCGTCCCGGGGCGGTGGTTCGCGGTTGTCGTGGTCGCAGTTCCAGCGGCCGCCGGCCGGCCGGTCCCCGTCCATGAGGAGATCGTGGCCCTGCCTGACCCAGCGGTAGAAGTCCTCCTGGCGCAGTGTGTCGGTGCTCCGGGCCTCGGCCCAGGCCCGGAAGTCCTCCTGCGGCACGAGGAAGCCGCGGGCCGGCAGCACCGTGACGTTGCCGAGCGACCCGGTCAGCGCGAGCGCCGCCCGGGACGTGGGGTGATGCACCGTCACCTCGCCGTCCCCGACGGCTTCCCGCAGTCCCTCCCGGTAGGTGTCGGCACGGACGTAGCGCACCCGGTCGCCGAGCTCGGCGGCGCGGTGGCGCATCGCGCTGAGCACGAGGTGTGCCTTGGCGCGGTGGAAGCGTCGGCGCCGGAAGACCGAGCGGGCCTCGATCATCACCAGGGGAGTGTCGCGGCCCGGGCCGCCGTCCCCCGGGGCGAGGAAGTGCGGGCCGAGCTGGTCGCCGAACAGCCAGTGCGCGGTGCCCATACCTCTCTCCTCAGTCCTTGCCGCGGGCCCGTTTGAAGCGGGCCAGACCGTCGGAGAGCTCGATGAGCGGCTCGGGGTAGTCGTACGCGGCGCGCTCGGCGTCCGGCAGCTTCCACGGCTCGTGCACCGCGCGCCCCTCGATGTCCCGCAGCTCGGGCACCCAGCGGCGGACGTAGGTCCCGTCAGGGTCGAAGCGCTTGCCCTGGGTCACGGGGTTGAGGACCCGGTTGGGCCGGGTGTCGGTGCCCGTCCCGGCCACCCACTGCCAGTTGAGCTGGTTGTTGGCGAGATCGCCGTCCACCAGGAGTTCCAGGAAGTGCCGGGCGCCGATCCGCCAGTCCACGTAGAGCGTCTTCGCCAGGAAGCTCGCGGTCAGCAGCCTGCCGCGGTTGTGCATCCAGCCCTCGTGCGCCAGCTGCCGCATGGCCGCGTCGACCACCGGATAGCCCGTACGGCCCTCCTTCCACGCCGCGATCTCCTCGGCGGCCGACCGCTCGTCGCGCCAACGGTCGTGGTGGGTGCGGTAGTCGACGGCGGCCGCGGTGGGCCTGGCGGCGAGTACCTGGTGGTGGAAATCCCGCCAGCACACCTGCCGGACGAATGCCTCGGCGCCGGGGCCGCCGCTCCGGCGTGCCCGGTGGACGACCTCCACCGCGGAGAGGGTGCCGAAGTGCAGATGCGGGGAGAGCCGGGACGTCGCGTCGCCCGGCAGGTCGTCGTGCCGCTCCCCGTAGTCCGCGAGTCCGCCGCGCACCCAGGCCGAGAGGCGCGCCCGGCCCTCCTTCTCACCTCCCGCGGCGAGCCCCGCCGAAACCCCCGGGACGTCCTTGCGGGACGGCACCGGCTCCGAGGAGACGCGGTCCGGCACGCGCACTGTTCGGGGGGCGCCCAGCGGACTGCGCAGACGTTCTCGCGACCAGTGCCGGAAGTACGGCGTGAAGACCGCGAAGTGGTCCGAGGACGCCGGTGTCAGGGCGCCGGGCGGGACGGCGGTGACGACGGCGTCGTGGACGTGCAGATGCCGGCCGTCGGTCTCCAGCGCCACGCGCAGCCGTTCCTCCCTGCGGTGCGCGTAACCACTGACGCCGGCCGCCAGGTGCACCTCGTCGGCATCGGTCTCCGCGGCCACCTTGCGCACCTGCTCCACCACGTCCCCGGACCGCACGATCAGCCGGCCGCCGCGCTCGCGCAGCCCGGCGTCGAGGTCGGTCAGGCAGTCGGCGAGGAACGCCCGGCGGTTGGGCGCGGCGAAGCCGCCCGAGGCGATGGCCTCATCGCGCACGAACAGCGGCACGACCTGATCGCCTGCCTGCAGGGCCGCGCGCAGCGGGGGATGGTCGTGCAAGCGCAGATCGGAGGTGAACAGGACGACGGCGACTGTCATGGCGTCACTCCAGGGCGAGCGGTGACGTGCACGGCGGGGCGGCTCTCACGGCGGCGCCGGCTGCCGCTCCGGGTGGGCGGCCTCTTCCTCGGCGGCGGTCCTGGCGATGTTACGGGCCATACCGCCGAAGACGACGGCATGGAACGGCGAAACGCTCCACCAGTACAGATGTCCCAGCAGCCCGCGCGGATGGAAGATCGCCCGCTGCCGGTAGCGGGTCCGCCCCGAGTCGTCCTGGTCGGCGTACATCTCCAGCCACGCAAGGCCCGGGATCCGCATCTCGGCACGCAACCGCAGCAGTCTGCCGGGTTCGATCTCCTCGACGCGCCAGAAGTCGAGCGAGTCCCCGGCCCGCAGGTGCGCGGCGTCGCGGCGGCCGCGCCGCAGCCCCACTCCGCCCACCAGCCTGTCCAGCCTGCCGCGAATCGCCCACGCGAGCGGGAAGGAATACCAGCCGTTGTCCCCGCCGATGCCCTCGATGACCCGCCACAGCGCCGACGGCGAGGCGCCGACCGGCAGTTCACGCCGGTCGGTGTAGAGGCTGCCGCCCGCCCAGTCCGGGTCGGTGGGCAGCGGGTCGCTCGGCGCGCCCGGTACCGAGGCGGAGGACCACCGGGTGGTGACATTGGCCTCCCGTACCCGCTGGAGCGCAAGCGACAGCGCGGTGGCCAGGTCCACCGGTGACCCGGGCCGGTCGGGGACGTACCGGGCGATGTCGTGTTCGTGGCACACCACCTCGTGCCGCAGCGACTCCGTCAGCGGCCGGGCGATGGCCGGCGGCACGGGCGTCACCAGCCCGATCCAGTGGCTGGAGAGCCGGGGCGTGAGCACGGGGACGGGCACGATCAGCCGCCGCGGCAGTCCGGAGATCGACGCGTACTGCCGCATCATGTCCAGGTAGGTGACCACCTCGGGACCGCCGATGTCGAAGGTCCGGCTGACCTCCCGCGGCAGCTCGGCGCTGCCGACGAGATAGCGCAGCACGTCGCGGACGGCGATCGGCTGGATGTGGGTACGGACCCAGCTCGGGGTGACCATCACCGGCAGCCGCTCGGTGAGATAGCGCAGCATCTCGAAGGATGCCGATCCCGAGCCGATGATGACCGCCGCACGCAGCACGGCGGTCGGGACCCCCGACGCCAGCAGGGTTCTGCCCACCTCGGCCCGCGAGCGCAGATGCGGGGACAGGGCCCGTTCGTCGACATCCGCGGGGGTGAGCCCGCCCAGGTAGACGATCCGCCGGACGCCGGCGGCGCGCGCCTGCTCGCCGAAGACACGGGCGGACTCGCGGTCGGTCCGTTCGAAGCCCGCGCCGGTGCCGAGGGCGTGCACCAGGTAGTAGGCGATGTCGATGTCCCGCATCGCCGCGCCGACCGACGCCGCGTCCGTCACGTCGCCCCGCACCACCTCGGCCCGCCCGGCCCACGGGTGGTCCCGCAGCTTGCCCGGCGATCTGGCCAGGCACCGCACCCGGTAGCCGGCGTCCAGCAGCTCGGGCACCAGCCGGCCCCCGATGTACCCCGTCGCTCCGGTCACCAGGCAGTGCGGCCCACGTGCCGGGTCCTCGCTCGTCATGGGAGCCTCCACCTCGCGTCGTGCCGTTGTGTCCACCTTCTCCCGCGCACAACCCTTCCGCCCGTCCTCCGCCGCCGGGCGCGGCCGCGGACACGCGGGCGTGTCGCGGGCCGCGTCAGGGCCGGTCGGGGGACCGGTGTAGGCCGTCAGTGGAGTAGACCTCTGTACTTATCCACAGCCCTGTCGGGCGCGGGGCGGAACGCGTAACGTGACGCGGCATGAAGATCCTCATCTCGGCAGACATGGAGGGCGCCACCGGTGTGACCTGGCCGGCCGATGTGCTGCCCGGCACGCCGCAGTGGGAGCGCTGCCGCCATATGTTCACCTCCGACGTCAATGCGGCGATCGCCGGATTCTTCGCCGGCGGAGCCGATGAGGTGCTGGTCAACGAAGCGCACTGGACGATGCGCAATCTGCTGCTGGAGCAGCTCGACGAGCGCGCGCAGATGCTCACCGGCCGCCACAAGTCGCTGAGCATGGTCGAGGGCGTCCAGCACGGCGACGTGGACGGCATCGCCTTCGTCGGCTACCACACCGGCGCCGGCGCCGAGGGCGTCCTCGCGCACACCTACCTCGCCAATTCCCTCACCGGGGTGTGGGTCGACGGCACCCGCGCGAGCGAGGGCCTGCTCAACTCCCTCGTCGTCGCCGAGTACGGCGTGCCGGTGGTCCTGGTCACCGGCGACGACCGCACCTGCCGGGACGCCCAGGGGTACGCCCCGCAGGCACCCGCGGTGGCCGTCAAGGACTACGTCTCGCGCTACGCCGCGGTGTGCCGCCCCCCGGCCCGTACGGCGGCCGACATCCGGGCCGCTGCCCAGCAGGCGGCGTCCCTCGCGGTGCGCCACGAACCGGTCGGCGCCCGCCCCTTCCACGTCGAGATGGAGTTCGACGCGGAGCATTTGGTGGGCGCGGCGACCTGCGTGCCCGGCGTGGAGCGCACCGGAGAGCGCCGCGTCGCGTATACCAGTCAGAACATGTACGAAGCCATTCGGTGCTTCAAGGCGGTCACCACCGTCGTCTCGTCCGCCGTGGAGGAACAATATGGCTGACCTCACCGGGCCGGTCGACCAGCAGGCCCTCGACGAGGTCGTGCGGTTCACCTCCGACCTGATCCGCATCGACACCACCAACACGGGCGACGGCACCTGCCAGGAGCGCCCCGCCGCCGAGTACGTCGCGGAGCTGCTGGCCGAGGCCGGTATCGAACCGACGCTCCTGGAGCGCACCAAGGGCCGTACGAACGTCGTCGCCCGTATCCCGGGCACCGACCCCGCAGCCGACGCCCTGCTGGTCCACGGCCATCTGGACGTGGTGCCCGCGGAGCCCGCCGACTGGACCGTGCATCCCTTCTCCGGAGAGGTCAGCGACGGCGTGGTCTGGGGCCGCGGCGCCATCGACATGAAGAACATGGACGCGATGGTGCTCGCCGCCGTCCGCCGCTGGGCCCGCACCGGCGTGCGGCCCCGTCGTGACCTCGTGCTGGCCTTCACCGCCGACGAGGAGGCCAGCGCCGACGACGGCTCGGGCTTCCTCGCCGACCACCACCGCGACCTCTTCGAGGGCTGCACCGAAGGCATCAGCGAGTCCGGGGCCTACACCTTCCACGCCGGTGGCGGGATGCAGCTGTATCCCATCGCGGCGGGGGAGCGCGGCACGGCCTGGCTGAAGCTGTCCGCCCAGGGCCGCGCGGGCCACGGATCGAAGGTCAACGACGCCAACGCCGTCAGCAGGCTGGCCGCCGCGGTGGCCCGCATCGGCGCCCACGAATGGCCGGTCCGCCTCACCCCGACGGTGCGGGCCGCGCTGCGCGAACTCGCCGTGCTGCACGTCATCGATGTCGACGTCGAGGCCCCCGACTTCGACGTCGACACCCTGCTGAGCAAGCTCGGCCCGTCCGCCGAGCTGGTCCGGCCGACGATCCGCAACAGCTCCAACCCGACGATGCTGGAAGCCGGTTACAAGGTCAATGTGATCCCCGGCAGTGCCGTCGCCTATGTGGACGGCCGGGTGGTCCCCGGCGGCGAGGCGGAGTTCCGGACGACGATGGACGAACTCACCGGCCCCGACGTCGACTGGGACTACCACCACGGCGAGGTCGCCCTGCAGGCACCGGTCGACTCCCCGACCTTCGTCGCGATGCGCGATGCCGTCGAGCTGTTCGACCCGCAGGGCCATGTCGTGCCGTACTGCATGTCGGGAGGCACGGACGCCAAGCAGTTCTCCCGGCTGGGTATCGCCGGCTACGGCTTCTCGCCGCTGAAACTGCCCGAGGGCTTCGACTACCAGGCCCTTTTCCACGGCGTCGACGAGCGGGTCCCCGTCGAGGCGCTGCACTTCGGAGTCCGGGTGCTCGACCACTTCCTGCGACAGGCATGATCGCACGACCCGCCGGGCGGCCCGGCAGAGGAGGACTTCCCGCATGGTGACCACCGCCCCCTACGGAGCCTGGCCATCCCCGATAGACGCCCGGACGGTCGCCGCGCACGACGGCCGTCCGGCCTTCATCGGCGGGGTCGGTGACGAGGTCTGGTGGACCGAGCCGCGGCCCGTCGAGCGTGGCCGCCGGGCACTGGTCCGCAGGCGGCCCGACGGCACCGAGGAGGCGGTACTGCCCGCCCCGTGGGACGTCCGCAGCCGGGTGCTGGAATACGGCGGCCAGCCCTGGGCGGGCACCCTCACCGAGCGCGGACCGCTGATCGTCTTCAGCGAGTTCGCCGACCAGCGGCTGTACGCCTGCACACCCGACAGCGGTGAGCCCCCGCGCCCGCTCACCCCGCTGTCCGCCGTCGGGGGCGGTCTGCGGTGGGTCGACCCGGTCCTGCGCCCGGAGCTGGGGGAGGTGTGGTGCGTCCTGGAGGAGTTCACCGGCGACCGCCCCACCGACGTCCGCCGGGTGCTCGCCGCCGTGCCGCTCGACGGCTCCGCGGCCGAAGACCGCTGCGCCGTCCGGGAGTTGAGCGACGACCGGCACCGCTTCGTCACCGGCCCGCGGATCTCCCCGGACGGCCGGCGCGCCGCCTGGATCGCCTGGGACCATCCGCAGATGCCCTGGGACGGCACCCTCGTGATGCTCGCCGATGTCACCGCAGAGGGCGAGTTCAAGGACATCCGGCCACTGGTGGGGGATCTCGGCCCCACCTCGCCGGGCGGGGGCGAGCGGGGCGAGTCCATCGCGCAGATCGAGTGGGCCGCGGACGGCTCGCTGCTCTTCGTCTCCGACCTCAGCGGCTGGTGGCAGCTGGAGTGCATCGACCCCGCGGCGCCGCCCGGCGCGGCCGCCCGCCGCAGCCTGTGCCCCGCCCGCAAGGAGGAGTTCGGCGGCCCGCTGTGGAATGTGGGCCAGCGCTGGTTCCTGCCGCTGGACAACGGCACCCTCGCGGTCCTGCACGGCCTCGGCGACACCAGCCTGGGGGTCCTCGACCCGGTCACAGGTGACCTGGTCGACTCCGTGGGCCCCTGGACGGAATGGGCGCCCACGCTCACCGCCCACGGCAGCCGCGCCTTCGGGATCGCCGCAGGACCGCACAGCTCCTACGAGGTCGTCGAACTCGACACCTGCACCGGCCGCTCCCGGGCGATCGCCGCCCGCCACACCGACGTCGTGGACCCCGCGTACTACCCCCGCCCGCGGGCCCGCACCTTCACCGGCCCAGGCGGCCGGGACGTCCACGCCCACATCTATCCACCGCACAGCCCCGACCACACCGGCCCCGACGACGAACTCCCGCCCTTCGTGGTGTGGGTGCACGGCGGCCCCACCACCCGCGCTCCGCTGGTCCTCGACCTGGAAATCGCCTACTTCACGTCCCGCGGCATAGGTGTCGCCGAGGTCAACTACGGCGGCTCGACGGGGTACGGCCGCGAATACCGCGAGCGGCTGCGCGGTCAGTGGGGCGTCGTGGACGTCGAGGACTGCGCCGCGGTCGCCCGCGCGCTGGCCGACGAGGGCACCGCCGACGGCGCCCGGCTGGCCATCCGCGGCGGCAGCGCCGGCGGCTGGACCACCGCCGCCTCGCTGACCTCCACGGACCTCTACGCCTGCGGCACCATCAAGTACCCGATCCTGGATCTGGCGGGCTGGGCGACGGACGAGACCCATGACTTCGAGTCGCGGTATCTGGAGTCGCTTGTCGGCCCGTTCGCGGAGGTCCCCGACCGTTACCGCACCCGCTCGCCGCTGCACCGCGCGGACCGTATCGCGGCACCGTTCCTGCTCCTCCAGGGCCTGGACGATGTCATCTGCCCGCCCGCGCAGTGCGACCGGTTCCTCGCCGAGGTCGCCGGGCGCGGCATACCGCACGCCTATCTGTCCTTCGCCGGCGAAGGACACGGCTTCCGCCGGGAGGACACCATGGTCCGGGCCGTCGAGGCGGAACTCTCCCTGTACGCCCGGACGTTCTGCTTCGTCCGCGACGACGTCCCCGAGCTGGAGCTGCACACATGACGACGCCGCGGCTGATCCGTCTACCGCGGCTGCGGCCCGGCGACCAGGTGGCGGTCGTCGCGCCCAGCGGCCCGATCGCCCCGGAGCGGCTGGACTGCGGTCTGGACATCCTGCGCGGCTGGGACCTCGACCCCGTGGCCTCGCCCGGCACCCGAGGCTCCCATGACACGCTGAGCTATCTCGCCGCCTCGGACGAGGGCCGTGCCCACGAGCTCCAGCAGGCCTGGTGCGATCCGTCCGTCGCCGCGGTGTTCGCCGCGCGCGGGGGCTACGGCGCCCAGCGCATGGTCGACCTGCTGGACTGGGACGCCCTGCGCGCCGCGGCCCCCAAGCCGCTGGTCGGCTTCAGCGATGTGACGGTGCTGCACGAGGCGTTCGCGGTGCGGGCCGGAGTGTCCTCGCTGCACGGACCGGCCGTCGCAGGTGAGGTCTTCCTCAAGGACGAGGCCACCCGCGAGCATCTGCGGCGCACCCTCTTCGCGCCGGAGACGGTCCGCACCCTGGCCTCCGGGACGTCCAGGCCGCTGGTGCCGGGCCGGGCCCGCGGAGTCACCGTCGGCGGCTGTCTGGCGATGCTCGCCAGCGAGGTCGGCACCGCGCATGCCCGGCGCGGCGTCCCGGGCGGCCTGCTGCTCCTGGAGGACGTGGGGGAGCCTCCCTACCGCATCGACCGGGCGCTGACTCAGCTGTCGCGCGCCGGCTGGCTCGACGGCGTCGCCGAGATCGTCCTCGGCTCCTGGGCCCGCTGTGGCCCGTACGCCCAGGTGCGGGAGGTGCTCAGGGACCGGCTCGGCGGTCTCGGGGTGCCGGTGGTGGAGGAGTTCGGCTTCGGGCACGGCGATTCCGCTCTGACCCTGCCGCTCGGCGTCCCGGCGGAGCTGGACGCGACGGCCGGGACGCTGACGCTGGAGATCCCGGCACTGAGCTGACCGCGTGCGCGCAGGGCTGCCGGTCCGGACACGTCCACTTGAGTGACACTCCGTCATGTCTCATGAAATACACGCCGGATGCTGTGCCCATCATGGTGAGCGGCGGGGTCGGTCACTGAACTGACGTCCTAACAGCGACGCGTGTCAGAAGCGTTGACATGCGGGTTACTCGTGTCACAGCATGAGCCCGCCGTTACCGACTGGTTGGTACGACGTGTCCTTGTGGAGGTCTGCGTGCCCAGCGTGTCCCGAGCCGTCTCCCGCCCCGCACTGCGCAGGTCACTCGCCCTGCTGGCCGGGGCCGCCCTCACCGCGCCGCTGGCCCTGACCGCCGCCCCCGCGACCGCGGCCGCGCCCTATTCCGTCACCGCCCTGAAGGTGACCGTCCGCGCGGGCGACCGCAGCTGCACCGTGGACGCGGACCTCTACCGCCCGGCCGGAGTGAGTGCCGCGCACCCGGCACCCGCCGTGCTGACCACCAACGGCTTCGGTGGAAGCAAGGCGGACGGTTCGACCGATGTCACCGCCAAGTCCTTCGCCGCCCGTGGCTATGTGGCCATGGCCTACTCGGGTCTGGGCTTCGGCAAGACCGGCTGTCCGATCTCCCTGGACGACCCGACGGCCGACGGCAAGGCGGCCTCCCAGCTCCTCGACCTCCTGGCGGGCGTCCGGGCGGCGGACGACGGCACCCGGATCGACTACGTCACCAAGGACGGTGCGAGGGACCCACGGGTCGGCATGATCGGCGGGTCCTACGGCGGTGCCATCCAAATGGCGACCGCCGCCGTCGACCACCGGGTGGACGCGCTGGTCCCGCTCATCACCTGGCACGACCTGGCGTACTCCCTCGCCCCGAACAACGCCGACCGCGACAGCGCGGCACCCGGCCCGGTGCCCGGGGCGTACAAGTACCAGTGGACGAACGGCTTCTTCCTCATCGGCGAGGCCCAGGGGCTGGCGCACCCGGGTCTGGACCGCTCACGGACCGGCGGCGCCGGCTGCCTGCACTTCGTCGCGTCGGCCTGCCAGACCAAGCGGCTGCTGGACTCCGGTCGGTACCCGGCCCAGGACACCGCGACGATGCTCCGCTACGCCCGCAGCGTCTCCCCCGTCTCCTACCTCAAGTCGGTCACCGCGCCGACGCTGCTCGTCCAGGGCCAGGCCGACAGCCTGTTCAACCTCAACGAGGCCGCCGCCACCTACCGCACCCTCTCCGCCCAGGGCACCGAGACCAAGATGATCTGGCAGGCATGGGGGCACAGCGGGGGGATGAAGAAGCCGGTCGCGGGCGAACTCGACCTCAAGCAGGGGAATCTGGAGACCAGCTACGTCGGACGGCGGATCCTCGCGTGGTTCGACCGCTATCTGCACCGCAGGACGGACACCGACACGGGGCCCGCCTTCGCCTACCACCAGGACTGGGCGCCCGAGGGCTCCAGCTACGCGACCGCCTCCGGCTATCCCACGAGCGGCAGTCAGCGGCTGTACCTCTCCGGTGACGGCAAGCTCGTCGACAATCAGACGAAGGTGGCGCGCGGCAGCCGGCACTACCGCAACCTCCCGGTGGCCAGCAGCCACTCGGAGAGTTCGCTGGCCGGGCTGCTCGGTATGCCGGACACCGCGCCGTTCGACGGTGCGGGCACCCACCTGGCGTGGACGTCCGAGCCGGTGACGGGCGGGCCGGCCGATCTTGTGGGAACCCCGAAGGTGACGCTCAAGGTCTCCTCGCCCGCGGCCGAACGGACGCAGAACTCCTCGGACGCGGCCGACAAGCTGGTGCTGTTCGCCAAGCTCTACGACGTCGCGCCGGACGGCCGCAAGACACTGGTGCACCGGCTGGTGGCCCCGGCCAGGGTGCCCGATGTGACGCGGAGCTTCACCGTGGAACTCCCGGGCATCGTGCACCGCTACCAGCCGGGGCACCGGCTGCGTTTCGTCGTCGCCGCGAGCGACTCCGCCTACACGGGCAACCGCGGTATCAAGCCGGTGACGATCACCAGTGCCCCCGGCGACACCGGGGTGCTCGAACTGCCCGTCCTGCGGGGGCATGTGGGCTAGGGGCGTCCGCGAAGTCCCGTCGTCCGCCCGTAGGGCGGGGTCCGCGGCGTCTGGTGCACTGCGCTCGTTGCACTCGCTCCGTCTCGGCTCGGAGTCGCCTTCGGAGGCCGAGCGCGGTCGCAAGGCGGAGGGTCGTCCTCGTAGTGGGTCCACGTGGGCGATCCCGACAACGCAGCGAGCGTGCGTGCCAGGCGTCGCGGGCCAGGCGGGACCTTGCGGACACGCCCCAGGTCCCGGTCAGCCGTCCGCGACCTCGATGGCCCCCACCGGGCACGCGCGGGCGGCTTCCCGCAACAGCGGGTCGCCCGCGCCGTCCTCCCGGCCGGGCAGCACCGTGCCGAAACCGTCGTCGTCCTGGGTGAAGACCCGGGGCGCGGTCAGGGCGCACTGACCGGCGCCGATACAGATGTCCTGGTCGACGGTGATCCGCACGCCGGACTCCTTTCCCGATGCTGTCGTCATCCGGTTCACCAGGCCAGTGGCAGTTCGATCATGCCCTGCAGGGTGTCCCCGGGGTTGATGGGGAGGTCGCCGGCCGGTACGGCCAGCCGCAGCCCCGGGATCCTCGTGAAGAGGGAACGCAGCGCGATCTCCAGCTCCGCCCGCGCGAGGTTCTGGCCCAGGCACTGATGGACACCGAATCCGAAGGCCACATGGTGACGGGCTGCACGGCCCAGGTCCAGGGTGCCCGGGGCCGGGTAGACGGTGTCGTCGCGGTTGATCAGGGAGGCCGGGAAGATCACGCCCTCGCCCGCCCTGATGGTCTGCCCGCCCCACTCGATGTCCTCCTTCGCCACCCGCAGGATGGCGTCGAGGATCGACAGGAAGCGCAGCAGCTCCTCCACCGCGGTGGGCATCAGGTCATCCCGGGAGCGCAACTGCGCCAGCTGCTCGGGGTGTTCCAGCAGCGTGAGGGTGCTCAGCGAGATCATGTTGGCGGTGGTATCATGGCCGGCGACCAGCAGGATCATGGCCATCCGGGTCAGCTCGTCGTGCTCCAGCGTGCCGGCTCGCAGCCGGTCCTCGATCAGGTCGCCCAGCAGCCCGTCGCCCGGATCCTTCTCCTTCCGGGCGATCAGACCGGTGAAGTAGGTCTCCAGATTCTGGCGGGCGGACTCCGCCTCCTCGCCGGTACGGCCGCGCAGGATGCGGTGGGACTGTTCCTCGAAGATCTCGTGATCGGCGTACGGCACGCCGAGGAGCGAGCAGAAGCAGCTGGACTTCCGTGCCTCGATCCTGGTCGCGGACGGCCGTGTCACGCTCGGCACGGTCGTGCGTACCCACCGCCTGAGCGGTCGGCTCTACTTCGCGCCGTACGCCTCGTCCACCCCTTCATGGCCCGGACGATGCTGCGCAGGACCCACCGCCGCCGCGCACTCTCCGCCCCCGCGGCGGGGGAGCGGGAGTGGCGGCGGACGAGGAGCGATGGGCCGCTCGATCCGGCCCGGTGACGCCGCGTCAGCGGTTCAGCGGCGCCCGACGAGCGGCGCCGTGGGAGACCTGCCTGGCCAGGCGTTCGCCCGCCTTCGTAGGATCTGCCGATGACGACCAACCCTCGCCCTCTCGCGCGCGGACCCCGTGTGGCGCTCCTGCCCTTCACCGCCGACGACCAGCGGGAGTTCACCGCGCTGGCCCGGGAGAGCAGGTCCCTGCACCACCCGTGGCTGTTCCCGCCGGAGACCCCCGCCGCGTACGACAGTTACCTGCGCAGGCTGGCGGAACCGGTACGCGAGGGCTTCCTCTTCCGGGAGCACGCCGACGGCCGGATCGCGGGATTCCTGACGATCAACAACATCGTGCACGGCGCGTTCCGGTGCGGTGCGATCGGCTACGGCGCCTTCGCGCACGCGGGCGGGCGCGGGCTGATGGCCGAAGGGCTCCGGCTGGTGCTGCGCCACGCCTTCGACGAGATGGGCCTGCACCGGCTGGAGGCCAACATCCAGCCCGCCAACGCCCGGTCGATCGCCCTGGTCGAGAGCGCCGGCTTCCGGCTGGAAGGGTTCTCACCGGACTTCCTCTTCGTGGACGGCGCGTGGCGTGACCACGAACGCTGGGCGATCACCAGCGAGATGGTGCCCGCGGAAGGTGCGCACGGGGCGGGGAAGGAGTGACCCGTGCGGCGCCGACCGGGCAGAGTGGGATCATGGGAATCGTCTTCCGCCGTACCGTGCCCGTCTTCCGCATCTTCGACCTGGCCACAGCGCACGCGTTCTACCTCGGCTATCTCGGCTGCACCGTCGACTGGGAGCACCGCTACGAGCCCGGCATGCCGCTCTACACCCAGATCTCGCGCGACGGCCTGGTCCTGCATCTGTCCGAGCACCACGGCGACGCGACGCCCGGCTCGACCGTCTACCTGGAGCTGAGCGGGGTACGCGACCTGCACGCCGAGCTGGCCGGCAAGGACTACCCCAACCTCCGGCCCGGTCTGGAGGAGGACGGGACGGGCACGTCGCTCACCCTGACCGACCCGTTCGGCAACCGGCTGCGCTTCCACGAGCGACACCAGGACGAGCTAGAGTCCTAGAGCGGTCCGCAGGGCGCGTCCGCACAGTCCCGACTGGCGCAAAGCCAACGGCCGTGCGCACCGGGCCCGTTACGATCCCGGCATGCGCCGCACCGTACTCATCGACGCTCCCTCCAACCTGGGACTGCGCCCGCCCGCGCCCGGCGCCGTCCCCGGCTGCTACAAGCTGGCCGGCGCCCTGCGCGACCAGGGGCTGCTACGGCGGCTCGGCGCCCAGGAGGGGGGAGTGGTGGTGCCGCCGCGCTACGACCTCGGGCAGTGGCAAGAGGGCGAAGGCGACTTCCACGCCGACGCCATCGCCGGCTACACCCGAAGGCTCGCCGAGCGCGTCGAGAAGCATGTACGCGACGGCGCGTTCCCGGTGCTGCTCGGCGGTGACTGCAGCATCCTGCTCGGCGCCGTCCTCGCGCTGCGCCGGCTGGGGCGCTACGGCGTGGCGTATCTCGACGGCCACGGCGACTTCCGCCACCCCGGCAACACCGAGGTGGCCGGACCGGTGGGAGCCGCCGCCGGTGAGGGCGTCGCGCAGATCACCGGGCGCGGACAGGCCGACCTGACGGACATCGACGGACTGCGGCCCTACGTACGGGACACGGACATCAGCGTCCTCGGCATCCGCGACGCCGACGAGGACCAGCCGGAGCTGACCG
The DNA here is from genome assembly GCF_043201875.1 of Streptomyces sp. NPDC048248. Classification (NCBI taxonomy): domain Bacteria; kingdom Bacillati; phylum Actinomycetota; class Actinomycetes; order Kitasatosporales; family Streptomycetaceae; genus Streptomyces; species Streptomyces sp. NPDC048248. Next base: position 567,270 of record NZ_JBICZL010000002.1, on the reverse strand, counting down.
GCCTCGGCATCCGCCACGCCCCGGTCGGCGTGATCCGCCGCCGCGGAGCGGGGACGGTGGCGCGCGAGGCGCTCCGCCGCCTCCAGCACCCCCCGCTCGACGGATTCTGGCTCCACCTCGACGCCGATGTCCTGGACCCCTCCGTCATGCCGGCCGTCGACAGCCCCGACCCCGACGGCCTCCGCACGGACGAACTCCGGGCCCTGCTCGGCCCCCTGGCCGCCTCGCCGCGGTGCGTCGGCGTCGACGTCACCATCTACGACCCGGACCGCGACCCCGAAGGAGCAGGTGCGGCGCTGCTCGCCGACCTCCTGGAGAGCGTCTTTGCGCAACCCTGACCTCACCCGTGCGCCACACGCCCTGTGCAGACCGGCCCCGACGATGTTCCATGGTCAACAGGCGGCCACCGCAGCAGAGGTGGCCCGGTCCAACCTTGCGAGGCAGCCGTGGCCACGAGTGTGCGACGCACCACCTTGACCCTTCCCGCAGCGCCGATCGGCCCCGACAACCCCTTGCCCGCCCTGCGCGCCTCCGAAGACCTGCACCGCATCCGCATCCCCGAGGACGCCGGGCTGCCCGCCGACATGGCGCGCCAGATCGGCTACCGGCCGCTGCGCACGATCCTGCCGACGCGAATGCGCGACGGCTACGGCCGCCACCGCGTCGGCACCGATGTCGAGGCGCTCGTCATCGAGAACGAACGGCTGCGCGCCACCGTGCTGCCGGGCCTCGGTGGCCGGGTGTACTCCCTGCACCACAAGCCCACCGACCGCGAACTGCTCTACCGCAACCCCGTTCTGCAGCCCGCCAACTTCGCCCTCAACGGTGCCTGGTTCTCCGGCGGCATCGAGTGGAACATCGGTGCCACGGGCCACACCACCCTCGCCTGTGCACCGCTGCACGCCGCCCGGGTCCCGGCCCCGGACGGCGGCGAGATGCTCCGCCTGTGGGAGTGGGAACGACTGCGCGACCTGCCCTTCCAGGTGGACCTCTGGCTGCCCGAGGGCTCGGACTTCCTGTACGTCGGCGTCCGCATCCGCAATCCGCACCACCACACCGCGCCCGTCTACTGGTGGTCCAACATCGCCGTTCCCGAAGCCGAGGGAACCCGTGTCGTCGCCCCTGCCGACGAGGCGTGGCACTTCGGCTACGAGCACACTCTGCGCCGGGTTCCCTCCCCGGAGTTCAACGGCGCCGACCGCAGCTACCCGCTGCGCAGCGACGTCCCCGCCGACTACTTCTACGAGGTCCCCGACGGCGCCCGCCGCTGGATCACCTCGCTCGACGAGGGCGGCAGCGGCCTGGTGCAGACCTCCACCGACGCGCTCCGCGGGCGCAAGCTCTTCGTCTGGGGTGCCCAGCGGGCCGGGCGGCGCTGGCAGGGCTGGCTCACCGAGCCGGGAACCGGCGGGTACGCCGAGATCCAGGCGGGTCTGGCCCGTACCCAGCTGGAGCATGTGGAGCTCGACGGCGGCGGCGAGTTCAGCTGGCTGGAGGCGTACGGGCCGCTGTCCGCAGATCCTGCGGCGGTGCACGGCGACGACTGGAGCGCGGCCCGCGGCGAGGTCGCGGCCCGGCTGGAGACGGTCCTGCCGCGGGCCGATGTCGAGGCCGCCCACGCCGCCTGGCGGCCGTACGCCGATGCCGAACCGAAGGAGCAGCTCGCCACCGGCTCCGGCTGGGGCGCGCTCGAAGTCGCGCGGGCCGGCCACGACTTGCCCGGTACGCCCTTCGAAGCGGACACCATGGGCGAGGAACAGCAGCCGTGGCTGACCCTCCTCACCTCCGGCGACCTGCCCGCCGAGGCTCCAACGCCCGGCGCCACGCAGGTCGCCCCGGCCTGGCGCGATCTGCTGGAGTCGGCCCGGCCCGGCCCGGCGACCGACTACCACCTCGGCCTCGCCCAGTGGCACGCCGGTGACCGCGCGCAGGCCGTCCGCAGCTGGGAGCGTGCACTGTCGCACGGCGCGGGCTGCCTGCCGCTGTACTGCCTGGCGGTGGCCGAGTGGGAAGCGGGCGACACGGCGCGGGCAGCCGACCGCTTCGCGGAGGCGTTCGCCTGCGCCGACCGGGCCGCGCACTCCGTCACGCCCGGCCCGTCCGCCCGGGTCTGGCGAGCGGCCCTGCCCGCCCTCGCCAGGGAGGCGGTCCCGGCGCTGCTCGCGGCGAGGCGGAGCGAGGAGGCGGCGGACCTCCTCGATCGGCTGCCCGAGGAGGTGTCGGCCGACGGCCGGTTCCGGTTGCTGGCCGCCCAGGTGCTGCTCGACCGGGGACGGACCGCCGAGGCCCGCGAGATCTTCGACGCGGGCGTGGAGATCGCCGATCTGCGGGAGGGCGACGAGACGTTGAGCGACACCTGGTACGCCATCGCGGAACGCCTGGTGGCCGGTGCAGGGCCGGTCACCGACGAGGTACGCGCCACGGCCCGTGCCGAGCACCCGCTGCCGGAGCGGTACGAGTACCGGATGCGGCCGGTGTGACGACTGCCGCGTGACCGGCCGGGTCGACGGGGCCCCGCGGTCCCGGCCGGGCCTGCGTCAGGCCGACGGCTTGTCCAGCACGGCCTTGCTGTGGCTGAAGGTGTCGAGGGAGTACTCGCCGTGGTAGCGGCCCATCCCGCTCTCGCCGACGCCGCCGAACGGCAGGTCCGGCGCGGTGAGATGGGCCACCGGCAGGCCGAAGGTGAGCGCGCCGGAGGAGGTTTCGGTCAGCAGCCGGTGCTTGGTGTCGTCGGACGCGGTGAACGCGTACAGCGCGAGCGGCTTGTCGCGCTCGTTGATGAACGCGATCGCCGCGTCCAGGTCGGGCACCGGCACGATCGGCAGGATCGGGCCGAAGATCTCCTCCCGCATCACCGGGGCGTCGGGGGCGACATCGGCGAGCACGGTGGGTGCCAGATAGCGCTTGGCGCGGTCGTGGGTACCGCCGACGACCGTGCGGCCGCTGTCGAGCAGGGCGGTCAGCCGGTCGAAGTGCCGCTCGTTGACGATCCGTCCGTACTCCGGGGCGGCAGCCGGGTCGGCGCCGAACCGTTCACGTACGGCCTCGTCGAGGTGCTGCTCCAGGCCCTCGGCGGTGTCGCCGACGGCCAGGACGTAGTCGGGTGCGACGCAGGTCTGGCCGGCGTTGAGGAACTTTCCGGACACGATCCGCTGTGCTGCCGCGGCCAGGTCGGTGCCGAGGTCGACGACGGTCGGGCTCTTGCCGCCCAGTTCGAGAGTGACCGGCGTCAGGTGCTTGGCGGCGGCCGCCATCACGATCCGCCCGACGGTGCCGTTGCCGGTGTAGAAGACGTGGTCGAACCGCTGCTCCAGCAGTGCGGTGGTCTCCGGTACGGCGCCCTCGACGACGGCCACCGCCTCGCCGTCCAGATGGCGCGGCAGCAGCCGGGCGAGGGCGGCGGAGGTGGCGGGGGCGAGTTCACTGGGCTTGACGACGGCGCAGTTGCCCGCGGCCAGCGCCCCGACCAGCGGGGCGAGTGCCAGCTGCAGCGGGTAGTTCCAGGGGGCGATCACCAGGACGACGCCGAGGGGCTCGCGGACGACATGGCCGGTGGCCGGCAGCAGCCGCTCGGGGAGGTCCGCGGGCCGGGAGGCCAGCCAGTCGTCGAGATGGGCGAGGGTGTGCTCGATCTCGTTGATCGTGAAGCCGACCTCGGTGCGGTAGGCCTCCTTGGGGCCCTTGCCCAGGTCCTCGTGGAGCGCCGCGACGAGGTCGTCGGTGTGCTCGGTGAGCAGGGTGCGCAGCGCCTCGAGCTGTCCGCGCCGCCAGGCCGTCGACCTGGTGCGGTGGGTGGCGAAGGTGGCGCGGAGCCGGGCCACGACGGCGGCGGCGTCCAGGGGAGTGGTGGGGGTGAGAGGTGCCATGCCCCCGAGGCTACATGAAACGAAAATGTTTCGTTTCGTATTGAAGTGGCTAGACTCCCCGTGTGGCCGAACGCACCGAGAGCAACGACACCGCGACCGCCGAGCGGCAGCCCGCCCGCGGCCGGCCGCGCGACGCCGGCCGTGACCGGGCCCTGCTGGAGGCCACCGTGCAGGTCCTCCAGGAGAGCGGCTACGGCGGGCTGACCACCGCGGCGGTGGCCAAGCGGGCCGGGGTGTCCACCGCGACGCTCTACCGCCGCTGGCGCTCCAAGGAGGACCTGGTCGTGGGCACCGCCGTCCGCTGGGCGGCCGACCTCGGCCCGCAGCCGGACACCGGAAGCCTCGAAGGCGACCTCGCGGCACTGCTGCGGGACAAGGCCGACACACTGGAAGGGCCGGGCGGCCGGCTCCTGCATGTGCTGATCGGGGAGGCCGCGCACAACGAGGCGCTGGCCCGGGTCCTGGACACCGCCATCGTCCAGCCCGTCCGCGACCGTGCGGCCACCGTGGTCCGGCGCGCGGTCGCCCGCGGCGACATCCCGCCGCTGGACGACGCGCATGTCCTCGCCGACCTCGTCGTCGGCTCGATGGTCAGCCGTCTCTTCCTCACCCCGGACGCCCGGTCACCGGAGTCCCGCGCCCCCTCGTCCGGGGAGGCGATGGCACGGGAGCTGCTCCCGTTCCTGCTGCGCGCCCTGGGCGCGTCCACCGCTGTCGACGGGGGATGAACCTCCAACGCACCCGCCCGGCCGCCGTGCTGACGCGTACGCCATTCGGTGACCGTCCCGGCCGTGAGGGAATGTTCCCGAGTCGTCACTCGTTGTCACGATCATGAAGGCGATCATCACCAACAGCTATGGCGGACCCGAGGTCCTCGAATACACCGATCAGCCGGACCCGAAGGTGGCTCCCGACGCGGTCCTGGTCCGGGTGAAGACGGCCGGCGTCAATCCCGTGGACTGGAAGATCGTCGCGGGCTATCTGGACGCGATGATGCACATGCACTTCCCCCTCATCCCCGGCTGGGACGTCGCGGGCGTGGTCGAGGCGGTCGGTGTGGATGCCACCGAGTACGCGGTGGGCGACGAGGTTATGGGCTACGTCCGCAAGGACGAGGTCCAGCACGGCACGTTCGCGGAGCTGGTCTCCGCGCCGGTCCGCACCCTCGCGCGCAAGCCGGTCGCGCTCAGCTGGCAGCAGGCGGCGGGCCTGCCGCTCGCCGGACTCACCGCCTATCAGGCGCTCAAGAGGGTCGGCACCCGGCAGGGCGAGACGGTCCTGGCGCACGCCGCCGCGGGCGGCGTCGGATCGCTCGCGGTGCAGATCGCGGTGGCCCAGGGGGCTCGCGTCATCGGCACGGCCAGTGAGCGCAACCACGAGTTCCTGAGGTCCCTCGGCGCCGAGCCGGTGAGTTACGGCGACGGCCTCGCCGCTCGGGTGCGGGAGATGGCCCCCGAAGGGGTGGACGTGGCGGTCGACTTCGTCGGCGGCGGCGCCGTGGACGTCTCGCAGGAGGTCCTCAAGGACCGCACCCGGGTGGCGTCCGTCGCGGACGGCGAGGTCAAGGCGAAGGGCGGGCACATGGTGTGGGTCCGCCCCGACAGCGCGGATCTGACCGCGCTCGGCGACCTCGCGGAGGCCGGCAAGCTCACCGTGCCGGTCGACGCGACGTTCCCCCTGTCCGAGGCGGCGGAGGCATTCCGCCGCAACATGGCGGGCCGCACCCGCGGCAAGATCGTCCTGGACGTGTCCTGACCAGCGGCCGGTGGGCCCGCCGTTGCCGAGAGGCAGGCGACTCGGCCGCTTGAGGAGAGCGGCCGAGTCGCGCGGCGAGCCACTGCGCCCGGCGTCGACACGGCGGGGCGCCGCGGGGGGAGTTGCTTTCAGGCGTCCTGCCGCCGGTCGACATACTCGAAGACCGAGCCGTCAGGGTGGCGGGCCACCAGGTTGCGGCCGATGGGGGTGGACAGCGGGCCCGCGATGATGTCCGCGCCGACCGCCGACAGATCGGCGACCGCCTCGTCCACGTCCTTGACGGCGAGGGTCGCCGTGATCTTCCGCAGTACCGACAACTCCGCCTCGGGGCCGCTCATCAGGAAGAAGCACCCGACGGCAGCCACCGCGACGCCGCCGCGCTGGAAGCGGACCGCCTCGGCGCCGGTCAGCCGTTCGTAGACGCCGACCGCGGCATCGAGATCGCTGACGCACACCCGCAATGAGGTCCCCAGAATGTCCATGCGGGCAAGCCTAGTTGGCGTGCCTCGGGGAGCGCGATCACTTGGACATGATCAGACCGTCCTTCGCCGCGCCCCGGGAGAGCACGATGTCCCGGATACTGTCGCGGGCCGCGGTGTAGTCCGCCCGGCCGGGCTCCCGGGCCAGGGCGTCGGCGAGGTTCACCACCCGGAAGCGGTCCTTGAGATCGGTGAGCTGGGGTATGAACTCGGCTTTGCTGACGGGCCAGCGGTCACCGGGCCGGGCCGGGCGGGCGAAGGTGAAGCGGGCCATCGAGCTCTGGTTGCCGCGCCCGTCGACCACGTCCGGCGGGTTGTACATATAGCCCGCCAGCTGGTCGCCCATGCCGTAGACGACCCAGGTGCCGTTGACCTTCTCGTAGGCCTGCGGGACATGTGCGTGGGTGCCGAGGATCAGGTCGATGTCGGGTCGTCCCCCGGTGCGAGAGGCGGTCAGGGCGCGCGCCAGGGTGCGCTGCTGCTCGTCCGGCTCCTGCTGCCATTCGGTGCCCCAGTGGACGCTGACCACGACGACATCCGCTCCGGCCGCACGGGCGGACCGGGCATCCGCGATGATCTTCTTCTGGTCGATCAGATTGACCGCCCACGGCTGTCCTTGGGGCAGCGGTATGCCGTTGGTGGCGTAGGTGTAGGACAGCTGCGCGACCTTGGCGGGACCGGCCTGCATCAGCGGTATTCGGTGGGCTTCGGCGGCGGAGCGGGCCGAGCCGGCGTGACGCAGCCCCGCGGCGTCCATCGCGCCGAGCGTGCGCCGCACTCCGTCCGCGCCGTCGTCGAGGGTGTGGTTGGAGGCGGTGGAGCAGGAGTCGTAGCCGGTGTGCTTGAGGGCGGCGGCGACCTGCGGCGGAGACTTGAAGGCGGGGTAGCCCGTGAACGGCCCGCCGTCCTTGCCGTACACCGTCTCCATATGGCATATCGCCAGGTCGGCGCGGCTGACCACCGGCCTGACCCCGGCGAGCATGGGGCGGAAGTCGTGGCCGTCGCCGCCGGCGTCCGCTTGGGACTGCTTGATTATCTCGGTGTGCGGGAGGACGTCCCCGGTGGCCAGGAGGGTGAAGCCGGGCCCTTTGGCGGCCCGGGCGACATGCGGCGGTGCCGGGTCCGAGGAGCGTGCGGGACCGGCGGACTGCTGCGTTCCGCAGCCCGCCGCGAGCAGGGTGAGTGCCGCCATCGCGGCCAGTCGCTGTTGAGTCACGACTGACCTATACCGGGATAAATAGGATTATATGCCGGACGGGGGAGAGGGTTGGGGGGGGCCTGGTGGGGCGGGACCCCCCCCCCGCCCGCCAGGTGGCGCGGGGGGGGGGACGCGCGGGGGTCCCCGGGCCACGCGTGCGGCCGGGATGAA